>JAIOXZ010000019.1 GCA_021741355.1 Caulobacter sp. | reverse complement strand
GGGCGGCGAGGCCGGCGCGCTGTTCGCGGGCCTCGGCGGCGGCGGCGTCCGCGGCGCGGGCCGCGCGGTCGGCGGCGGCGCGGGCGGTCTCGCCCTGTTCGAGGGCGTCGCTCGACTTGGCGCGGCGCGCTTCGGCGGCGGCATATTCGTCGAGCAGGCGGGTGGTGCGGACTTCCAGCGTGCGCGGGGCCTCGCGGGCGGCCAGCAGGGCGGCGTCGGTCTGCTGCCGGGCCTCGATCAGGCCATCCGTGCGCTTGCGGGCGGCCGTCTGGCGGCGGGCCCAGTCATCACGGTCGCGCTGCAACGTTTCCAGCCGGCGGGCGCGGCCGTCGCGGTCGCGGGTCTCGATGTCGACGGCGGCGCGGGCCTGCGAGGCGGCCTCGCGGGCGACCACGGCGGCGGCGCGGGCGGCGTCGAGCATCGGCGACAGGTTCTCGGCCGAGCCGTCCTCGGACGCGTCGGCGCGGGCGGCGGCCAGCGCGGTCTCGGCCTCGATCCGCTCGGCGTCGAAGCGGGCGATGGTCTCGTCCAGCGACTGGGCGCGGGCGTCGCGGCGGGTCGCCTCGTTGGTCAGCCGCTCTACCGTGTCCCGGGCGGAGGCGAGGGCGCGTTCTGCCTCCTGCGGCGCGCGGCGTTTGTCGCGCAGAGCCTCCTCGGCGGCGCGGAAGCTCAACTGGGCGGCCTTCAGGGTCGCCGCGGCTTCCTCGGCGGCGGGCGTCAGGGTCTCGATCTCGGCCTCGGCCTCGGCCAGACGGGTGCGCTGTTCCAGCCGGATCGCGGCCGGGCGCGGCGCCTCCGAGCGGGCGGTGAAGCCGTCCCAGCGCCACAGGTCGCCCTCGCGGGAGACCAGGCGGGCGCCGGCGGGCAGGGCTTTCGCCAGACGCTCGCCGTCCTTGCGTTCGACCAGGGCGGTGAAGGCCAGACGCGCGGCGAGCTCGGGCGGCGCCTTGATCAGCGGGGCCAGCGGCGTCGCGCCATCCGGCCATTTCGGGCCCTCGGCGTCCCGGCCGCCCCAGTAGGACGGCGCCTTGGCGTCGAGCGCGGCTTCCAGATCATCGCCCAGGGCCGCGGCGAGGGCGGCTTCATAGCCGCGGTCAGGCGTGACGCGATCGAGCGCTGGCGCAAAGCCGGACTTGCCGCGCGGCGCGGACAGCTGGGCCAGACCCCGGGCCTCGGTCTTCAGTCGGCCGAGCTTGTCTTCCAGCTGGCGGGCGGCGTCGCGGGCGGCGCCCTCGGCGCGGGCGGCGTCGGAGCGTTCGGTCTCGGCCGTCTCCAGTGCGGCGCGGGCGGCGGCGAGCGCGGCGGTGGCGGCGTCGAAGGCGGCGGTCGCCTCGGCGGCGCGCGGATCGGTGGTCGGGCCGATGGCCGCGCGGTCGGCGCGGGCCTGGTCGAGCGCCCGGACCGTGCGGTTCAGGCGGCTTTCGGCGTCGGCGACCCGGGCGCGGGCGGCGTTGCGGCGGGCCTCGTCGGCGGCGACCCCGGCGGCGAGGTTCTCGACCTCGCGATCGGCCGTAGCGCGGGCCTCCTCGGCGGCCTTCAGGATCGCCTGCAGTTCGGGCAGTCGCGAGGGGGCCGACTTCACTTCCGACTCGACGACCATGAGTTCCGTGGCCAGCCGTTCCAGCGCCACGCCGGCGTCCTCGACGATCTGGCTTTCGCGGGCGGAGTCGGTGTCGATGCGGGCCAGCTCATTGGTCAGGCGTTCGACCTCGGCGGCGGCGGTCTCATGCTCGCGCTCCAGCCGGTCCTTGTCGATGGCCAGGCGGTTGAGGATCGCGGCGGCGACCGTCTCCTCCTCGCGCAGTGGGCGGATCGCCTCCTCGGCCTTCTGGGCCTCGGTCGTGGCGATCGCGGCGGCGCGAGCGGTGTCTTCGACGAGCCGGCCGGAGTTGGTCGACTCCTCCTCGACCCGCAGCAGGGTGTCGCGGGCCTCGGTCCAGCGGGCGAACATGACGGCGCCCTGCACAGCGCGGATCTCGGCCGACAGCTTCTTGTAGCGTTCGGCCTGGCGGGCCTCGCGGCGCAGGCGGGCCAGCGAGGTGTCCAGCTCGCGGATCACGTCGTCGAGCCGGTTGAGGTTGGTCTCCGCCGCCCGCAGGCGCAGCTCGGCTTCGTGGCGACGGGTATGCAGGCCTGAAACGCCGCCGGCTTCCTCGAGGATGCGGCGGCGGTTCTGCGGCTTGGCGGCGATCAGCTCGCTGATCTGGCCCTGACGGACCAGGGCCGGGGAGTTGGCGCCGGTCGAGGCGTCGGCGAACAGCAGCTGGACGTCGCGGGCCCGGACCTCGCGGCCGTTGACCCGGTAGGTCGAGCCCTCGCCGCGGTCGATGCGGCGGACCACCTCGATCACGGCGTGCTGGTTGAACTGCGCAGGAGCGGTGTGGTCGTTGTTGTCGATCGTCAGGGTGACTTCGGCGTGGTTACGGGCGGGGCGGGACCCCGCGCCGTTGAAGATCACCTCGTCCATGCCGCCGGCCCGCATGGCCTTGGCGGAGTTGGCCCCCATTACCCAGCGCAGGGCTTCCAGCAGGTTCGACTTGCCGCAACCGTTCGGCCCGACGATGCCCGTGAGTCCGGGCTCGATCCGGAACTCGGTCGGATCGACGAAGGACTTGAACCCGGAAAGGCGCAGCCGCTGGAAGTGCACGGGCCGGTGAGACCTTCCCTACTTCTTCACTTTGGCCAGGGCCTTGGCGTAGGCGGCGTCGACCTCGGCCATCGTCATCTCGCCCTTGTCGTACTTGTCGCCGTTGAAGAAGAAGGTCGGGGTGGCCGCGATCTTGCCTTCCTTCGAGTACTTCTCGACGCGGGCGTTGAAGGCAGCGAGGGCCTTTTCGTCGCCGACGCAGCTGTTGAACTGCTCTTCGTTCATGCCGGCCGTTTCGGCGATGCGCAGCAGCGGACCGCGGATGTCGCCGGTGGTGAAGATCTCTTCCTGGGCGTGGAACACCGCCTGGACGGTGGTGAAGTACTTGTCCTTGCCCGAGCAGCGGGCGAGCAGGGCGCCGGCGGCGGCCAGTTCCTGGGGCGGGGTCGCGAACTCGCGGAACACGTAATGAACCTTGCCCGTGTCGATGTACTTGGTCTTGAACTCCGGGAAGACGGTCTTTTCCCAGACCGCGCAGTGGCTGCAGGCCAGCGAGGCGTATTCGATGACCGTGACCGGCGCGTCGGCCTTGCCGAGGCTCATGTCGTCACTGTTGACCCCGCCGCCGCCGGCGCCGCCACAGGCGGCCAGCGTCAGGGTGGCGATGGCCGCGGCGGCGGCGAGGATGGAGCGGCGAGCGATGCTGCGCATGACGGGAGGTCCCCTTGAGTCCGAACGGTGAGTAGAGCCCGATTCCACAGGCTGCAAGAAGGCGGCGTTTGTTTGGCGCAACAGCCCGGCGGGCCGGCGGTTGTCAACTGGTCCGGCCGCGCAGCGTCTCGCGGCCGAGGCGGATCAGGGCGTCGCGGAGCGGGCCCTCCGGCTGGTCGGAGAGACCTTCGGCCAGCGTCTGTTCGGCCGCGGCGTCGAGCGGCCCTTTCGGCCGACGGCGCGGCGCCTGGGGCCGGGCATGGGCGCGCACGGCGCCCTGGATGATGCGCAGCTTGGTCACCGAGCCCTCGCCGAGGATCAGGCTGACACGCTGCAGGATTTCCGGGGCCTGGTGCTGGACGATGGCGGCGGCGGGACCGGCGACGCGCAGTTCGAGGGTGCCGGGCGCGTTGCCGCGCGCCTTGATCAGCTTCACCGGCTCGGTGTGGCGGGCCAGCGTCTCGCCGACGATCTCCTTCCACTTGAGCTGCAGCTGGCCGGGGCCCTGGCCGAACTTCGCCTCCAGCGCCTTGAGCACCGGGCGGAGCGCGCGGCCGGCCGGCGGGGCCGGGCGAGGCATCGGCTTGCTCCGCCGGCGCGAGAGGATCTCGGCGGCTTCCTGTGCGGTCGGGAGCGGGCGGCGGCGCATGGGGCGACTATGAACCCTTCCCCCTTGATGGGGGAAGGGCAGGGTTGGGGGTGTGCAGTGGTTCCGGTTCCCTCGGTCCACGCGGCCGTCACATGGCGCGGCGCGGGTTCGGCGGCATGGCGCACCCCCATCCCCGGCCCTTCCCCCATAAAGGGGGAAGGGGGTATCGCTCTCCAATGACCACCCCCGCCCTCCGCGCCGCCCTGCTGGCCTGGTACGACGCCAACGCCCGCGATCTGCCCTGGCGGGTCGGGCCGGGGCGGACGCCGCGCGCCGATCCCTACCGGGTCTGGCTGTCAGAGGTGATGCTGCAACAGACGACCGTGCCGCATGCGACGCCGTACTTCCTGGCCTTCACGCAACGCTGGCCGACGGTCGGCGACCTGGCCGCCGAGGCGGACGGCGAGGTGATGGCCGCCTGGGCTGGGCTCGGCTACTACGCCCGCGCCCGCAACCTGCTGGCCTGCGCCCGGGCCGTGGCGGCCGACCACGGCGGGGTGTTTCCGGACACGGAGGAAGGGCTGCGCGCACTGCCGGGCGTCGGCGCCTACACCGCCGCCGCGGTGGCCGCGATCGCCTTCGACTGCGAGGCCAATGTCGTCGACGGCAATGTCGAGCGCGTCATGGCGCGACTGTTCGCGGTGGAAGCGCCGATGCCCGACAGCAAGCCGGAGCTGAAGCGGCTGGCCGGAGAGCTGGTCACGGATGACCGCCCCGGCGACTGGGCCCAGGCGCTGATGGACCTGGGCGCGACCGTCTGCCGGCCGAAGGCGCCGCTGTGTGACCGGTGTCCGGTGTCAGGGTTCTGCGCGGCGTTCGCGCGGGGTAATCCGGAGACCTTCCCCCGCAAGACGAAGAAGGCTGACCGGCCGCGGCGCTACGGCGTGGCTTACCTGCTGACGCGGGACGGCGAAGTGGCGCTGGTGCGGCGGCCGCCGAAGGGGCTGCTCGGGGGGATGCTGGGCCTGCCGACGAGCGACTGGCGCGGTCATGCGTGGACGGACGGCGAGGCCGTGGCGGCCGCGCCAGTGTCAGCGCGCTGGCATGACGCCGGCGAGATCGAGCATGTGTTTACGCACTTCTCCCTGACCCTGCGGGTGTTCCGCACGGAAGGAGCGATGGACGCGGAGTGGACGGCGCGTGAAGGGCTGGGCGCGCTGCCGAGCGTGTTTTTGAAGGCGGCGTTGCGGGGGTTGGAGTAGCCGGGGACATGTACCGCAGGTACGTGTCCCCTAAACTGTGGCCGCTCGATCGGGGGACACGTACTTTGGTACATGTCCCCTGCGGCTTAAGCCGCCATCTCCGCCCGCACCTTGCTGCGCAGCACGTCGATCGGCGCGAGGCCCTTGTCGGACTTGAAGTGCCAGTAGGTCCAGCCGTTGCAGGCGGGCTGGGACTGGATCATCGCGCCGACCTTGTGGATCGAGCCGGTCAGGTCGCCGATGGCCAGGGAACCGTCCGCCCGCACCTTGGCCGAGCTCTTGCCTTTGGGGCACCAGACGGTGTCGCCCGGCTGCAGCAGGCCGGCCTCGACGATCTGGCCGAACGGCACGCGGGGTTCGGACTTCTTGCTGCCCATGACGTCCAGGTCGGCGGGCGCGATCGGGATGACCTTGCGGATCCGCTCCTTGGCGTGGGCGATGTATTCGCTCTCGCGCTCGATGCCGATGAACCGCCGGCCCAGCCGCTTGGCCGCAGCCCCCGTGGTGCCGACGCCGAAGAACGGGTCGAGGATCACATCGCCGGGACGGGTCGAGGTCAGGATCACGCGGTAGAGCAGGGCTTCGGGCTTCTGCGTCGGGTGGGCCTTGTGGCCGTCGCTGCCCTTGATCCGCTCCTCGCCGGTGCACAGCGGCAGGGTCCAGTCAGAGCGCATCTGCACCTCGTCATTGGCCATCTTCATGGCGTCGTAGTTGAAGGTGTAGCGCTTGGCGCCGCGGCTCTTGGCCGCCCAGATCAGGGTCTCGTGGGCGTTGGCGAAACGGGTGCCCTTGAAGTTCGGCATCGGGTTGGACTTGCGCCAGACCACGTCGTTGAGGATCCAGAAGCCGAGGTCCTGCAGCACCGTGCCGACGCGGAAGATGTTGTGATAGCTGCCGATCACCCACAGGGCGCCGTCGTCCTTCAGGACGCGCTGGCACTCGGCCATCCAGGCCCTGGTGAAGTCGTCATAGGCCTTGAAGCTGGCGAACTGGTCCCAGTGGTCGTCGACCGCGTCGACCTTGGAATTGTCCGGCCGCAGCAGGTCGCCGCCGAGCTGGAGGTTGTAGGGCGGGTCGGCGAAGACCAGGTCCACCGACTTGTCGGGGAGCTTGCGCAGCTGCTCGATGCAGTCGCCCTGGATGATCGTTTCCGCGCCGAACGCCATTTTTCGTACAAGCCCCTGAACCCGAGAGAGTCCAAGGAATCTGGGGGCGTTACGGTTAAGGGGGCGTTCGCTGACGTGGTTAGCGAGGGGTTAAAACGCAGCGATGTCGGAACTTGCCGCGTCTGTTCGTCCTATGGTCAGGTAGTGACGCAAGGAGACTCCCATGCCGTATGTCGATGGATTTGTGCTCGCCGTGCCCAAGGACAAGCTCGACGCCTACAAGGAGGTCGCAGAGCTGGCTGGCAAGGTCTGGATGGAATTGGGCGCGCTCAGTTACGTCGAGTGTTTCGCCGACGATGTTCCTTATGGCGAGCTGACGTCGTTTCCGCGCGCCGTGCAGGCCACCGATGACGAGGTCGTGGTGTTCTCCTGGATCACCTACGAGTCCCGCGAGAAGCGCGACGAGATCAACGCGAAGGTGATGACCGATCCGCGCATGAAGGCCGGTCAGGAGTGCATGCCGTTCGACGGCAAGCGCATGATCTACGGCGGGTTCAAGAGCTTCATGGCGTTGTGATCAGGACCGATGCTCCCCACCCTTGTGGGGAGCTGTCACGCGGAGCGCGACTGAGGGGAGTCGGTGCACGGACTCCCCTCCACCACGCTCCGCGTGGTCCCCCTCCCCAGCGGAGCTGGGGAGGATCGTCTATCTCACAGCGCGCGCTTGTACAGCGCCAGCAGTTCGGTCCAGGCGCGCTCGGCGGCGGGCTCGTTGTAGACGGGGCTGCCCGGCACGCACCAGCCGTGCTGGGCGCCCTCGTAGACCTCGATTTTCGCCAGCCGGTCGGCCTCGCCGAAGGCTGAACGCAGCTTTCCCTCAATCGTCGGGTCCTGCTTGTGGTCGTTGTCGGCGATCAGGATCAGATACTCGGCGTTGGCCTTGGCGATCAGCAGGTGCGGGCTGGTCGGCTGGTCGGTGAACAGGCCGCCGCCGTGGAAGCTGGCCACGCCGCCGACTCGGCCGGCAGCCGCCGCGGCCGTGCGGAACGACAGCGGACCGCCCATGCAATAGCCCTGCACCCCGACCTTCTTCTTGCGGTCCGTCTGGGTCTGGGCGTCGAGGAATCCGACATAGGCGACGGCGTCACGGTCAACGCCGTCGGGCGTCAGGCTGGCGCGAAGCGGGACCAGTTTGGCGCGGTCTTCCGGCTTGCTGAAATCGAAGCTGCCCTCGATCACGGGCGAGCGCTTGACCCGGTAGTAGGGGTTGGGGACCAGCACAACATAGCCCTCGCCGGCCAGCCGGCGGCCCATGTCGCGGAAAGCCTGGCGCAGGCCGACGACGTCGGTCCAGAGCAGGACGGCGGGCCAGCTACCCTTGCCTTCCGGATAGTAGAGCGCCGCGTCGGCGACGCCGTCGGCGGTCTTCACATCGACGTCCTTCTCGACCACCGGGACGCCGGCGCGGGCCGATCCGGCGGCGCCGGCGGCGGCCAGGCCCATCAGGCCGAAGGTCCGGCGCGAGACGGCGGGGTTCACGATCAGGCCGGGATGGATGTCGTCGTCACACATGGCGGTCGCTCTCTTGGGAGGGGATCGGTCGGGGCCGAAGATAGACGCTTAACGCGCGACGGGAAGGACCGGGTCTCGACTACCGTTGCGGAAGGGCTGAAACCTGACCGCCAGGGCGCGCTGACAGACGCGCCGCAAGAATCGGAAACGTCATGCCCAGCCCGCTCGCCCCTCTCGACGACAGCCGCACCAGCCCGTTCTACGAGCCGCACCACCAGGCCTGGCGCGATACGCTGCGGCGCTGGGTCGAGGCGGAGATCATGCCGTTCGTCAACGACTGGGACGAGGCCGGGGAGTTTCCGCGTGAGCTCTACAAGAAGGCGTCCGACGTCGGGCTGCTGCGGCTGGGCTGGCCCGAAGAGTACGGCGGCGTGGCCACCGACCCCTTCATGTCGATCGTCACCAGCCAGGAGATGTCCCGTCACGGCGCCGGCGGGGTCAACGCCAGCCTGATGAGCCACGGCATCGGCCTGCCGCCGATCCGTCGCCTGGGAAGTCAGGAGATGAAGGACCGGATCATCCCGCAGGTCCTCTCCGGCGAGAAGATTTCGGCTCTGGCCATCACCGAACCGACCGGCGGCTCGGACGTCGCCAACCTGAAGACCACCGCCCGCCGCGACGGGGACGAGTGGGTCGTAAACGGCAGCAAGATGTACATCACCAGCGGCATGCGGGCGGACTTCTACACCGTCGCCGTGCGCACCGGCGGGGAGGGGGCCGGCGGTGTGTCGCTGCTGCTGATCGAACGAGAGCGCGAGGGCTTCAGCCGCCAGGCGCTGAAGAAACAGGGCTGGTGGGCGTCCGATACGGCGCAGCTGTTCTTCGACGATGTCCGCGTGCCGGCGGACAACCTGATCGGCCAGGAGAACATGGGCTTCTCCGGCATCATGCAGAACTTCAACGGCGAGCGGATCGGCATGACCGCCGGCGCGATCGGATTCTCGCGGGTCTGTCTGGAGGACGCCATCGACTGGGCCCGCGAACGCAAGACCTTCGGCAAGCGTCTCGCCGACCACCAGGTGATCCGCCACAAGCTGGCCGACATGTACAAGCGGATCAACGCCACCCAGGCCTGGCTGGAGACCCTGGCCTGGCGGATCCAGAACGGCGAGTCGCCGATCGCCGAGATCGCCCTGCTCAAGGTCCAGGCCACCGAGACCATGGAGTACTGCGCCCGCGAGGCGATGCAGATCATGGGCGGCGCCGGCTACATGCGCGGCAGCCGCGTGGAACGGATCTATCGCGAGGTGCGCGTCAACGCGATCGGCGGCGGCAGCGAGGAGATCATGCGCGATCTCGCGGCCCGGCAGATGGGGATCTGATGGTAAAGGGGGACACATACGCATTTCGCGCGAAATGCGTATGTGTCCCCCTTTAGTCGTGACCCAGCAGCTCCCGGATCGGCGCCCAGGTCATTCTGTGGATCGGGCTCGGGCCCAACGAGCGCAGCGCCTCCACATGGACCGCGGCGTGGTAGCCCTTGTGGCCGGCGAAGCCGTAGCCGGGATGCACGGCGTCCATCTCGACCATCAGCCGGTCGCGGGCCGTCTTGGCCAGGATCGAGGCGGCGGCGATCGAGGCGCTCAGGGCGTCACCCTTGACCACTGTCTTGATCTCGCAGGGCAGCTTGAACCGGTAGTTGCCGTCGACCAGGGCGAAGGCCGGGATCACCGACAGGCCCTCGACGGCGCGGCGCATGGCCAGGCCCGTGGCCTGCAGGATGTTCAGCGCGTCGATTTCCTCGACGGTCGCGAAGGCCACGCACCAGGCGACGGCGCGGGTCTTGATCTCGGCCTCCAGCGCCTCGCGACGGGCGTGGGTCAGTTTCTTGGAGTCATCCAGCCCCGCCGGCGCCGTCGCCGGGTCGAGGATCACCGCCGCGGCGCTGACCGGTCCCGCCCAGGGGCCGCGTCCCGCCTCGTCCACGCCGCAGACCGGTCCCGGACAGGCCAGTTCGAGCATGAAGTCCGGCATCAGCGCGCCATGTCCCGCACGGGCTCGCGCCGGAAGCAGTCGCCGATGTGGTCGTTGACCATGCCGGTCGCCTGCATGAAGGCGTAGACGATCACCGGCCCGACGAACTTGAAGCCCTTCTTCTTGAGCGCCTTCGCCATGGCCTCGGCCTCGGGCGTCTTCACCGGCACCGACTTCATGTCCGGCCAGTGGTTCTGGATCGGCTTGTCGCCGACGAAGTCCCAGAGGAACTGCGAGAAATCCTCGCCGTTATCGCGCATCTCCAGCCAGATCTTCGCCCCGCCGATGGCCGCGTCGATCTTGGCGTTGGAGCGGACGATGCCGGCGTCGGCCATCAGCCGCGCCCGGTCCGCCTCGCCGTAGAGGGCGACCTTCTCCGGGTCGAAGTTGTCGAACGCCGCGCGGAAGGCTTCACGCTTGCGCAGGATGGTGATCCAGGCGAGGCCGGCCTGGAAGCCGTCCAGCACGAGCTTTTCCCACAGGGCGCGGGAGTCGTACTCCGGCACGCCCCACTCCTCGTCATGGTAGGCGAGATAGAGGGCGTCGGTGGTCCCCGGCCAGGTGCAGCGAGTCGGCGTATCGGTCATGCGAGGGTTGTAGCGCGTGATGCGGGACCGTGCATTCTCCTCGCATCCGGCCCCCTGAATTCGCGTCCCAGCCGAATGGAAGACAAGGCGCCTCGAAAACCGTGTTCAATCGACTATGCTTGATGCGGGTAAGGGACGGGGCGTCCAGATGAGCGGGTTCAGGCCGGTATTCGGTGCGACGGCGGCGGGTCTTCTGACCGCCCTGCTGTGCGCCGGCGTCGCGCTGGCCAACAGCGCCGACGACTGCCCGCCGAACCCCGAGCCCGGCAAGTGCTACGAGAAGGTGCTGATCCCCGAGCATGTCGAGACCTCGGTCGAGCCGGGCGGCTATGGCCGCACCCTGACCCGCACGGTCCCGCAGGTGTTCGAGTGGCGGGTCGTCGCCTGTGGCTACGGGGACACCCCGGCCTTTGAGGCCGCAGCATTACGAAAGCCCGTGGCCTATGCGCCGCCCGCCGAGACCTATCGGTCGGCGGAGTTGCGCGTCGCCACCAATGAGCAGGTGGTTCTGGCCGTGCAGACGGCGCTTGGTCGCGGGGGCTATTACGACGGGCCGTGCGACGGGGTGCTGACATCCCAGACGGAATACAGCCTCGCCCGCTTCCAGCATGACCGGCGGCTGCCGAGCGGCTGGACCGTGGGTACGCTGCAGGCGCTCGGCGTCCCGCTTCCCTGATTTCCGGCGGAGCCTCAGGCCAGGAAGGCCAGGTCCGCGTCGAGCACGAAATCCACCAGGGTCGTCGGCATCTGGCTCGCCTGCCGGCCGGCCAGCGGCGCGGCCTCGATCTCCAGGCGCACGCCCCCGGCCGCGGCCGAACTCCACAGCCGCTGCATTGGGATGCGATAGCCCTGCGGGCCCATCGAATGGCCCATCGGGACAAGGAACACCGCGTCGCGGAACACCTCAGCCCCGCCCTTCAGCGCGCGGCCGGTCAGGGTGACCATCGAGGGGCGGTGCGGATCGGGCTGGATCTCCAGATAGCCCGTCGCCTCGGTCGCCATGGCATTGGCGAGGGTCGGCGAAATCTCGATGAAGGCCGAGGCCGGGCCCATGCGCTGCATGCGCCAGCTGTAGGATTTCCGACGCTTGACCGGCGGTGGCGGCGCGGCGGCGAAGAACACCGGCGGGGTCGGATCCTGCGGATAGGCGTAGCCGAAGGTCGTGGTGTCGAGCGTGCTTTCCGCCGACACCGGCGGTGCGCTGCGGCCCCAGGGGTCGATGAAGCCGCCGAGGGACTCTGTGCGCCAGGCCTTGGGCGGGACCTGGCTGTAGTGACGGTCGCGCCACATCGCGTAGATGCGGTCGATGTTGGCGTGGTGCAGCCAGAACAGCGGGTCGTTGGCCGACCGGCTGAGGTCGCCCATGTCGCCGCCGACGAAGCCGTGGATAAGGTTGTGGCCGCCCCACTCGCCGGAGCCGGAATAGTAGCGGCGGCCGAGTGCGGAATCGGTGGGGTCGGCCCGGCCGCGCGGGCGGCCGAAGAAGGTCGGGAAGTCGTCCGTCAGCCGGCCGGTCAGGACCTGGCGGTTGCGCAGCAGGAACTCGCTGATGGTGTCGTACTGCTGGGCCTCGCGGCCAGGGATGTAGAAGGCCTCGTCGTAGAGGAACAGGTCCGGGATACGGTCATCGTCCCAGTCCCAGTAGGGAATGGCGAAGTCGGCTTTGCCACTGAGCCGGGCGACATGCCGCTCGAACCAGACCAGCTGCAGCCGGTGCCAGGGCATGAAGCGCCAGGAGGAATGGTGGCGGTGGCGCATGTCAGCGTGCAGGGCGACCTGGTCCGCCCAGGCGCCCGACTGGCGCATCAACGGGATGGCCCGGCGCATCGCCTCGACATCCGGATCGCTGGTCGACAGGGTCGAGATCGGCTTGCGCAGCCGGATCGTCTGGGCCGCGCCGACGGTCGGCAGCGAAGCGCCCGCCAGGAGACCGGCGGCGCCCATGCCCTGCAGTACCCTGCGGCGATCCAGCGTCATGATATCCCACCCCTCGATGCGGCATTCGCAGGCCAGAGCGCGGGCTTGTCAAACGCCGTCGCGTATAGGGTGAACGTGGGTGGAGCTTTTGGGGCGCCGGGAGTCCCGGGCGAGAGGCTCGCGCGGGCGGACCACCAGCGCCGGACAGTCCGGACGGGGTCGGAAAAACGACGGGCAGGGCGCCCAGATCAGGGGGTTTACCGCTCCCGCTCACCAGTTTGGGGAGTCATTCGCGTAACGAGGTTCTTTCCGCCGCGATAGATTCCCCTCGCGGTTGAAACCGCCTTCGCGCCGTGTAACCTATGAATTAGAGTTAACATTCGTTGCATTGGGCCGGACCTGTGTCCGTGTCTCTCTGATGGGCGACGCTAGACACCAGGGTCGAAGACCTTTTTGGGGGAGCTGAAGTGAAACGCAATCTTCTCGCCGGCATGATCGTACTCATCGCCACAGTCGGGACCGCCGGTATCGCCAGCGCTCGCGACCCCTACGGTCCCCCGCCCCCTCCGCCCCCGGGCGGCGGTTACGGCGGCGGTTCCTCGATCGACTGCCTCTGCACGCGCGCCGTGGTGTTCTACGGCCCGACCGCGCCCTGGGGCACGATCCGCGTCCGCGCGCCGGGCGTTCGCGTCTATGGCACGCCTGTCGTGGTGCCGACCGGCCGCATCGACATCCAGGGCCCGCCCGTCTACGTCGACGCGCCCCCGATCCACATCCAGGCGCCGCAGATCTACCTGCACCGTCCTGAAGTGTTTGTCCGTCCCTCGACCGTCACGGTCGCGCCGCCGGAAATCCACTTCACCGGCTGCGCCGAAGGCGAGCGCTGCGAGCCCGCTCCGCGTCCGTAAAGGACCCGGCTACGGGGAGGCGAAGCGACGGTTCCGCCGTCGCCTCGCTTCACTCACGGTCAGTTTGAATACAGATCGGCCGGGCTCACGCCCGGCCGAATTTGTTTGTGGCTGACGCCCGGGGCTGTCCGGGCTCAGTTCGCGCAAAAAGCCCGGGCTTCGCGGGCCAGCGGCAGGTCGCCGGCCGCCAGCGCCACCTTCACGGCTTCCTCGCACTTCTTCTCGCTGAGCAGGGTCGTGACCTGGCCGCGCAGCGCGTCGCGCTTCTCCGCCTCTTCCTTCAGCCGTTTCGCCTCACGCCGGTCGCCGGGCAGGCACAGCGACCGCCAGGTCGCCTCGGCGCAGCGGGCGATCAGCCGCGCCTGGCGGGCGGCCTCGGCCTTGTCGACCTCGCTCGCCGGCGCCGGAACGGCCAGGGTCGGCGGAGTCGGTGAGATCGGGATCGTCTTGTCGGGCGACACCAGCAGGGTCACCGACGGCATGGCGTAGTGGCAGACCCAGCCGTTGGGCGTCATCTCGCAGGATTGCAGGGTGGCCTGGGCTTCCGGGGCGGCCGGTGCGTCGGCCAGAAGGGCCAACAACAACATAATCATGGCCTACCTCTTGATGATGTTCACGCCCCCTTGTGAACCATATCGCCAATGCCCTGATCCACCCAAGGGATTCTCCTGCAGGGTCAGGTTTCGAGCCAGGCCGGGCGTTCAACGGTGACCGCGCGCCCGTCGACGGTGAGGGCGGCGCCCTCGATCCGGTCCAGCCGTAGCAGCGCAATCGCGCGGCCGCCGGCGCCGGACCTGACCTGACCGGCCCGCAGCTCGCCCGCCAGCACCTCGGCGCCGTAGGCCGGCGGCGGACCCTGGAAGGTGATCGGCAGCATGCGGCTCTTGATCTGGCCACGCCGCTTCATCCGGCTGGTCGTCTCCTGGCCGACAAAGCAGCCCTTCTTGAAGTCGATCCCGTTCAGCAGGTCGAAGTTGGCCTCGATGGGGTAGGTGGCGTCGTCGCCGAAGTCGGCCGTGGCGGGGATGCCGAGGGTCAGGCGGTGCAGGTCGTAGGCGGCGGCGTCGCCGCGCACGCCGGGCGGCTGGGCGCCGTAGCCGCGGAAGCCGAGCGCCGGCAGGCGTGGGTCCGGGGCAAATCCCTCTTCCGCCTGCCGCGTGCCCCAGAGGGCGACCACCGGCTCGCCGGCCGGCGCGAACTCGACCTTGGCCCGGAGCCGGTAGAGGGTCAGTCTGGCGATCAGGGCGTCGCGCCCGTCCGCCGGCACATCGAGCAGGCCGCTGTCGCCGCGGTCCAGCACAAATAGGTCGAACAGCAGCCGGCCCTGCGGCGAAAGCAGGGCGCCGAAGCGCAGTTCGCCCGGCGTCAGGCTTTCGACATCCTGCGTCAGCTGGCCTTGCAGAAAGCTGCGCCAGTCGGGGCCTGTGACCGCGATCAGGGCCCGGTCGCGGAGCAGGGCGTAGGTCGGTGCGTCACTCATTGACCCGATGTGGCCTTTCGCGCGCTGTAACGCCAGTGCTCGCCAGTCTAGGGTGCGGAAATGGCGGCGAAACCCTTCCCGATTCTCTTTATTGGTCCGACCCGTATCGGCGACGCCGTTCTGGCGTCCGGGCTGATCAAGAAGCTTGCCGACGAGGCGCCGGGCGCGCGGTTCACCATCGCCGTCGGCCCCGACGCCGCCCCGCTGTTCGCCGAGGTCCCCGGCCTCGACGCCCTGATCGTGATGGAGAAGAAGAAGCGCTCGGGCCACTGGTTCGCGCTGTGGAACCAGGTGCGCCACACGCGCTGGAGCCTGGTGATCGACATGCGCGGCTCGGCGACCGCGCGGTTCCTGCGCACCGACCGGCGGTCCGTGCATCGCAAGGTCATCGGCGAGCCGGTTCACAAGGTGATCGAGGCCGCGAGCCTGCTGACGCTCGAGGACGATCCGCCCGCGCCGTTCCTGTTCACCTCCGACGAGACGGAGGCCCGCGCCGCCGAGCTGGTCGGCGAAGGCGGTCCGATCCTGGCCATGGGGCCGGCGGCCAACTGGCTGGGCAAGACCTGGCCGATCGAGCGCTTCGCCCGGGTGGCGATCGAGCTGCTCGACGCCGAAGGGCCGATGGCCGGCGGCCGGCTGATGGTGCTGGGCGGGCCCGGCGACACCCGCTACGTCGAGCCGCTGGTCCGCACCTTGCCGCGCGAACGGGTCATCGACCTGACCGGGCAGGTGGACCTTCTGACCGCCTATGCGGCGCTGAAAAAGGCGCGGCTGTTCGTCGGCAACGACTCCGGCCTGATGCATTTGGCGGCGGCCGCCGGCGCCCCGACGATCGGCCTGTTCGGCCCGTCCGACGACCGGCTGTACGCGCCCTGGGGACCGTACGCCCGCGTCGTGCGCGGTCCGCGAACCTTCGAACAGTTCAAGGACGTCGACCCGACCCTGACCCAGACCATCGGCCACATGATGGACCTACCGGTCGACACGGTGGTCGAGGCGGCGCGGGAGCTCCTGGCCAAGACCGCCGCGGTCTGAGGAATTGGATCCGCTCATCCCGGCGAAGGCCGGGACCCGGGCTTTTTTCCTGACAATGCGGTTCTGGGCGTTAAAGACACCTGGGTCCCGGCCTTCGCCGGGATGAGCGGAAAATTGAGATGACCCAGACCTACGACCTGATCATCCGTGGCGGCGAGGTCGTCAGCCATGCCGGGCGCGGGATCACCGACATCGGCATTCGCAACGGCAAGTTCGCCCATGTCGGCGACCTGTCGCAGGCCTCGGCCGGCGAGGTCATCGACGCGACCGGCCTGACCGTCCTGCCAGGGGTCATCGACAGCCAGGTGCACTTCCGCGAGCCGGGCCTGGAGTGGAAGGAAGACCTCGAGACGGGCGCCAACGCCGCCGTGCTGGGCGGGGTGACCGCCGTGTTCGAAATGCCCAACACCGAGCCGACCACCACCGACCCGGACGCCCTGGCCGACAAGCTGGCGCGGGCGAGCGGGCGGATGAGCTGCGACCACGCCTTCTATGTCGGCGGCACGCACGAGAACGCGCGGTTCCTCGGCGAGCTGGAGCGGCTGCCCGGCTGCTGCGGGATCAAGGTGTTCATGGGCGCCTCGACCGGCACCCTGCTGATCAAGGACGACGCCGGGGTCGAGGAGGTGCTGAAACACATCAACCGCCGCGCCGCGTTCCATTCCGAGGACGAATACCGGCTCGAGGACCGCCGGCCGCTGGCCCGGACGGGCGACTGGACCAGCCACCCCGAGGTGCGCGACGCCGAGAGCGCGATCCGCTCGACGCGCCGGCTGGTCGGCCTGGCCCGCAAGGTCGGCAAGCGTATCCACGTGCTGCATGTGACGACCGCCGAGGAGATGGAATTCCTCGCCCTGAACAAGGATGTCGCCAGCGTCGAGGTGACGCCGCAGCACCTGACCCTGGCCGGGCCCGAGGCCTATGAGCGGCTGAAGGGCTACGCCCAGATGAACCCGCCGATCCGCGACGCGCACCACCGCGCGGCCTTGTGGGCGGGCCTGGCGACCGGCGTCGCCGACGTGCTGGGCTCGGACCACGCGCCGCACACTGCCGAAGAAAAGGCGCGGCCCTATCCGGCCTCGCCGTCGGGCATGCCGGGGGTCCAGACCCTGGTGCCGATCATGCTGACCCACGTGGCCGACGGTAAGCTGACGCTGGAGCGGTTCGTCGATCTGACCAGCCATGGCCCCAACCGCATCTTCGGCCTGGCCGAAAAGGGCCGCATCGCCGAGGGCTTCGACGCCGACCTGACGATCGTCGACCTGAAGGCCCGCCGCACCATCCGCCACGCCGACCAGGCCAGCCGCGTCGGCTGGACCCCGTTCGACGGCTTCGAGACGAAGGGCTGGCCCGTGGCGACCATCGTGCGCGGCATCACCGTCATGCGCGACGACGAAATCGTGACGCGCGGCCAGGGCAGGCCGGTGCGGTTCGGGGAGACGCTGGGGGCGTAGGCGGAGACGTATCGTCAATCCTCCCCGCTTCGCGGGGAGGGGGACCGCCGAAGGCGGTGGAGGGGAGTCGGTGCACCCTACGTTCTCGCTATTCCTGCCGCTGCCCCAATCAACCGCAAGGCTGCATCCATATCGTTGAGCACCAGTGCGTCTGGAATTCTCACGATGCGCACACCAGACTTTTCGATCCACTGGTCCCTTTCCGCGTCGCCTTCACTGACGCGCTCCGTTCCGTGCACGGCGCCGTCGACCTCAACTGCGAGCCTCTGCGCGGCGCAGTAGAAGTCGACGACAAACGGACCAAGCGGGTGCTGCCGCCTGAAGCGCAGACCGGCTAGTCGCTTCCCGCGTAGGGCGCTCCAAAGGGCGACTTCGGATCGGGTCATCGACTTGCGAAGTCGACGGGCGAACGCGACAGATTGAAGTGTGGATGACATAAATACCCGTATAAGGGGCATTTAGTCTCTTGGCAAGATTGGTGCGAGCGACTCCCCTCCACCGCTCTTCGAGCGGTCCCCCTCCCCAGCGGAGCTGGGGAGGATCGTTTGCGCGGCTCCCCCTCGACATTTCTTCCTCGCCCCTGTCGAATTCCCTCCGGCTCGCCCGTCTATCCGCTGACGGTGCGATGCGCGCGCCGGCGGGAAGGGAGACACTGATGCAGTACATGTTCCTGATCTACGAACCCGAGGCGGCCTATGCGGACGCAGGCGAGGCGGCGCTGATGGAGATCGTCGGCAAGCACATGGCGCTGTCGGCGACGATGCGCGAGCAGAAGGTGCTGCTGGGCGGCGACGGGCTTCAGGGTGTCGAGACCGCCACGACGGTCGTCACCGGCGAGGATGGCGGCCAGAGCCTGCATGACGGACCGTTCGCGGAAACGCGCGAACAGCTGGGGGGCTACTACCTGGTTGAGGTCGCCGATCTCGACGCGGCCCTGCACTGGGCGCGGCAGGTGCCCGTCGTGCCCGGCGGCAAGGTCGAGGTGCGGCCGGTGATGATCTACTGAGCCCCCCGGACGCAGGCGCGGCCATCCATGAGGCGCGGGGACGGGTCGTCGCCGCGCTGGCCGCGCGGTTTCGTGACCTGGACCTGGCCGAGGACGCGTTTTCCGACGCCAGCCTGACGGCGCTGGCGGTCTGGCCCGCCGACCCGCCGCGCGATCCGGCCGCCTGGCTCTGGCGGGCGGCGCTGCGCAAGGCGCTGGACGCGCTGCGGCGGCGGCGCACCCGCGAGTCCGCCCTGCATGACGACCCGGAGCCCGAGCCCAGCCCTGAGGACCTCGCGATGCTGGCTGAAGCGCCGATTCCCGACGAGCGCCTGCGGCTGATCTTCGTCTGCTGCCACCCGGCGCTGGCGCCGGAGAGCCGGGCAGCGCTGTCGTTGAAGGTCGTCTGCGGGCTCAGCACCGCGCGACTGGCGCGGGCGTTTCTGGTCGGCGAGGGCGCCATGCTGCAACGGATCACCCGCGCCAAGGCCAAGATCGCCGGCGCCGGCGTGCCGTTCGAGATCCCGGCGCGCGCTGCCTGGCCCGAGCGGCTGGGCGCGGTGCTGGCGACGCTCGAGATCGCCTTTGCCCAGGTCTACGAGGACGCCGCGCTGGCGGGCGACGCGGCGGACTTCGCGACGGAGGTGCTGCGGCTGTCGGGCCTGCTGGCCGAGCTGGTTCCGGACGATCCCGAGGTGCTGGCTCTGGCCGCCCTGGTCCGGTTCGCCGAAGCGCGGCGGCCGGCGCGGCTCGACGACGACGGCGCGATGGTTCCGGTCAGCGACCAGGACGTGCGGCAATGGGACGCCGCGATGATCGCGCAAGGCGCCAGGCTTCTGGATCGCGCCGCCGGACTGAAAAAGACAGGGCCGTATCAAATGCTCGCGGCCATCCACGGAGCGCATCTGTCGCGGCGCGAGACGGGTGAGACGCCGTGGGCCGTGATCGTTGCGCTCTATGACGGCCTGCTGGCGATGCGCCCCGGCGCGGTGACGGCGGTGAACCGCGCGGTGGCGGTAGGCGCGGCGCAGGGACCGGCGGCGGGCCTCGCCGCGCTGGCGGCGGCGCCGGCTGACCTGCGGCTGCAGGGCTGGTTGCCCTGGCAGGCCGCGCGGGCGTGGCTCTGCGAGCAGGCGGGAGACGCGGAGGCGGCCCGCGCCGCCCTCGACGCCGCCCTGGCGCTCACGCCGCCGCCGGCCGAGCGGCTTTTCCTGGAGGGGGCGCGGCGGAGGCTGGGCTGATGACTTGCCAATCCTCCCCGACAAGGTCGGGGAGGGGGACCATGCGAAGCATGGTGGAGGGGAGTCCGTGCACCGACTCCCCTCCACCGCCTCCGGCGGTCCCCCTCCCCAGCGAAGCTGGGGAGGATTGATCTTCCGGGGGCCGGCGCCCGATAACCGGCCCATGGATGACGCCTCACTCGCCACCGCCCCTTTCCGTGACGCCCGCTATGCGCCGCGCCGGCTTGAGATCGAACGTCGCGAGGACGGGTCGCTGGTGCTGGCCAATCCGACGCCGTTCGGGACCGACTTCACCACCACGCTCGATGCGCTGGTCCACTGGGCGTCGGCCGCGCCGGACCGGGTCTGGCTGGCCGAGCGGGCCGGGGAGGGGTGGCGGACCGTCGACTACGCCACCGCGCTGACCCGGGTCTCGGCGCTCGCCGGCGGCCTCAAGGGGCTGAAGCGCGGCGACTGCCTGCTGATCCTGGCGCGCAACACCATCGACCATGCGCTGATCTGCTACGCCGCCATGGCGCTGGGCGTGGCGGTGGCGCCAGTGTCGCCGCAATACGGCCTGGCCGGCGCGGACCTGTCGCGGCTGGCCTATGCCTGCGGCGTGCTGAGCCCCGACGCGGTCTACGCCGATGACGCCGCCGCGTTCGCCGGGGCGCTGTCGGCGGAGTTTCTCAGGGGCCTGCCGGTCGTCGCCAGCATCAATGCGCGGCCGACCGACATCGCGTTCGACAGCCTGCTGACTTCAGCGCCGGCCGCCTTCGTCGCGCGGCCGGACGACACGGCCAAGCTGCTGCTGACCTCCGGCTCGACGGGGCGGCCCAAGGCGGTCATCGGCCTGCATCGCAACATCGCCGTCAACGCCGCCCAGATCGCCGCCTGTTTCGACGATCCGGACCCGCCTGTGGTGGTCAACGCCGCGCCCTGGAGCCACAGTCTGGGCGCCAACGCCATCCTGCACATGGTCCTGCACCGGGGCGGGACCCTGTACATCGACGCCGGTCAGCCGACGGCCGCGCGCTTCGCCGAGACGATCCGCAACCTCAGCGAGGTTTCGCCGACCTATCACAACATGGTCCCGGCCGGCTGGGGCCTGTTCGCCAGCGCGCTGGAGAAGGACGACGCGCTGGCGCGGACCTTCTTCAAGCGGGTGCGGGTGCTGCAGTACGGCGGCGCCTCGATGGCCCAGAGCATCCTTGACCGGGTACAGGCGGTTGCGGTCCGCACCATCGGCGAGCGGGTGACGTTCGCGACGGGCTACGGCTCGACCGAGACCGGGCCGACGGCCTGCAACATCCACTGGCTGAACGCGCGGTCGGGCATGATCGGCCTGCCGGTGCCGGGCACGGCGGTGAAGCTGGTCCCGGCCGGCGAGAAGTTCGAGATCCGCGTGAAGGGACCGCAGATCTCGCCGGGCTACCTGGGCGAGCCGCAGCTCTCGGCGGAGGCGTTCGACGTCGAGGGCTTCTATCGCCTGGGCGACGCGGCGCGGGCCATCGATCCGGCCGATCCCGAGGCGGGCCTGATGTTCGACGGCCGGCTGGTGGAGAACTTCAAGCTGGCCAGCGGCACGTTCGTGGCGGCCGGCGCCCTGCGCGTCGCGGCGGTCTCGGCCATCGGCGGCGCAGCGCTGGACGCGGTGGTCTGCGGCGAGGGGCAGGAGGGCGTCGGCCTGATGCTGTTCCTCGACCCGTCGTTCAACGCGCGGCATCCGGACCCGGCCGAGGTGCGCGAGGCGATCCGCAGTGGCCTGGCGAAGATGAACGCGGCGGCGAAGGGCGGCGGCGGCAAGATCTGGCGTGCGCTGATCCTCGACGGCGCCCCGGACGCGGCCAGCGGCGAGCTGACCGACAAGGGCTACATCAACCAGGCCATGGCGCGGGACCGCCGGCCGGCGGAGGTGGCGCGGTTGTTCGCGGATGCGCCGGATGACGGGGTGATGGTGTTCTGAACTCTCTGTTGGAACCGGATGACGGCTTGATGGTGTTGCGCTAGCCTGCCCGCATGGCGATATCGACAACCTCCATGCGAACAGGTTTGGCCCTTGCCCTGTCGATGATGGCGCTCGGCGCCACGGCCAAGCCGCCGCCGGAGTTCGTTCACCCCGAATGGCTGACGAGGCCGACGAGCGAGCAGATGAGCATCCATTTCAACAAGACGCCATCTTGCCACGGTGACCGAATGTTCACCGGCGGATCTGCGGTCGTGGAATGCGGCCTGATGGTCGACGGCCGGCTGAAGGCCTGCGTCGTGACGAAGGCCGAACCCTGGGACTGCGCCTATGGCGAAATGAGCCTGGCGATAATGCCGTATTTCCGGGCCAAGCCTCGCCTGCCGGATGGCCGCAAGATCACGCCCGGCATGAAGGTTCGGATCCCGATGCGGTATGAGGCGCCTGCCGGTTAAGCTGCCAGCCTGTCCCGCGAGAGTTTCAGCGCCCGCACCACCCCCACACAGATCAGCAGCTGGCCCCCGTAGTAGGGAATCCACACCGCCAGGCCGGTGAGGAATGTGTCCGGCAGCGGGCCCATCTTGGCGAAGATCACCAGGTCGCTGATCAGGAAAAGCAGCGCGCCGGCGCCGACCGTGAAGCGCGGGAAGCGGCTGGTCCAGGCGGTGGCGGCCATCAGCGAGAGCCCGAGGGTGTAGAAGGCCACGCCCGGCGCGCCGGCCCGGTCGGCGGGCAGCATGAAGGCGACGAAAACGGACGCCGGGACCAGCAGCACGGCCAACGCCTGCTGGCTGCGGCTCAGGGCCGGCCGGCGATTGCGCAGATAGAGCCCGATCGCCACGACGTGCCCGAGCAGGAAGGCCACGGCGCCGACGATGAACTGGATTCCCAGCAGAACGTCACCCGCCGTCCCCAGCGTCATCACCGCCGCCAGCAGCCAGCCGTCCCGGTCGCGCGCCTTCAGCGCCGCATAGACCGCCAGCAGCCCGACGCCGGACCCTTTCCAGGCCAGACTGGCGGCCTGCGACAGGTCCATCGGCCAGCTGGCGATATAGCTCGCGCCACCGATGATCGAGCCGATCAACGCCCAGCGGGCCGCCCTGTCGCGAAGTGTCATGGTCGTCTCCCCCGTCCCCGCCCCTGAATGCCCGGTTTCCCGCGCCGAAAAAAGCCCGGCCGGTCGGCGGGTCGCGGGTGAATTGGTCTGGATCAATCCCGGGCGCCGCCGCTGCCGCTAACCTTGCGGTCAGACCTTTGGGGGAACGGGCATGGAAGACCTGATCGCCGAGCTGCGGGCGATGTTGGCGCCCGGCGGCGTGCTGACCGGCGCCGAGGCGGCTGACCGGCCGCGCGGGCCCTGGACGCGGCTGGGCGAGCCGCTGGCGATCCTGCGGCCGGTCTCGACGCAGGAGGTGTCGACGATCCTGAAGCTGGTCAGCGCCGCCGGCGCGGCGGTGACGCCCTGGGGCGGCTGCACGGGCCTGGTCGACGGCTGCCTGGCCGACGGAACCCTGGCCCTGTCGCTGGAGCGGATGGCGGCCATCGAGAGCATCGACGCGACGGCCGGGACCATGACCGTGCAGGCCGGCTGCATCCTGCAGACCGCCTGCGAGGCGGCCGAGGCGGCGGGCCTGTTCCTGCCGCTGGATCTCGGCGCACGGGGCTCGGCGACGATCGGCGGCAACATCTCGACCAACGCCGGCGGCAACCGGGTGCTCCGCTACGGCATGACACGCGACCTGGTGATCGGGGTCGAGGCGGTGCTGGCGGACGGGACCGTGATTTCGGCGATGCGGCCGCTGATGAAGAACAACACCGGCTATGACCTGCGACAGCTGTTCATCGGCTCGGAGGGCACGCTGGGCGTGGTCACCCGGGCGATCCTGCGGCTGCGGCCCGCGCCGGTCAGCCAGGACACCGCCTTCGTCGGGGTGGACTCTTTCGACGGCGTGGCCCGCCTGCTGCGACGGTTCGAACGGCGGCTGGGCGGGGCGATGTCGGCGTTCGAGGTGATGTGGGCCGATTTCCATGATCTGGTGACCAGCGCACCCGCACGGGGCCGGCGGCCGCTCGCGG
This sequence comes from Caulobacter sp., assembly GCA_021741355.1. Classification (GTDB taxonomy): domain Bacteria; phylum Pseudomonadota; class Alphaproteobacteria; order Caulobacterales; family Caulobacteraceae; genus Caulobacter. The sequence continues at coordinate 49,128 of JAIOXZ010000019.1, read as the reverse complement.
GCCGCTATCCCTTCTATGTGCTGATCGAGAGCCTCGGCGGGGATGAGGCGGCCGATGCCGCACGTTTCGAAGCCGCCCTGGCCGAGGCTCTGGAGGACGGCGACATCGCCGACGCCGCCATCGCTCGGTCGGGCGCGGAGCGGGCGGCCATGTGGGCCCTGCGCGATGATGTTGGCCAGACCAGCCGCAACGGACCGATCATCGCCTTCGACGTCAGCCTGCCGATCGCGGCGATGGAGGCCTATGTCGATCAGGTTTGCGCGGCCTACACAAGTCGCTGGCCCGGGCTGGGCAGGCCGTGGGTGTTTGGTCATCTGGGCGACGGCAATCTGCACATCCTGGCACGGGTTCCGGCGGGCGCGGGCCTGGCCGAACGTCATGCGCTCGAAGAGATGGTCTACCGCCCGCTGCAGGTCATCGGCGGATCGATCTCCGCCGAGCATGGCGTCGGGCTGGCCAAGCGCGACTGGCTGCCGCTGTCGCGGTCGCCCGAGGAGATCGCGCTGATGGCGCGGCTGAAGCAGGCGCTCGATCCGGCGGGGGTGCTCAACCCCGGAAAAATCCTCGCGCCGTCGGCCCGCTGATGCGCGCGCGGTTGGCGCGGCGCCCGAAATGTTGGATGGGAGACTGTCGCGACAGGAGAAGACCATGAACGGCGCCGACGCCCTGATCACCACCCTCGCCGACAACGGCGTGATCGCCTGCTTCGCCAATCCGGGCACCAGCGAGATGCAGTTCGTCTCGGCCCTGGACCGGGAGCCGCGCATGCGGTCGGTGCTGTGCCTCTTCGAGGGCGTGGCGACGGGAGCGGCGGACGGCTACGGCCGGATGGCCGGCAAGCCGGCCTGCACCCTGCTGCACCTGGGCGCCGGCTACGCCAACGGCGGGGCCAATCTGCACAACGCCCGGCGCGCGGGGACGCCGCTGGTCAACGTGATCGGCGAGCACGCCACCTACCACCGCCAGTATGACGCGCCGCTGAACTCCGACATCGCCGGCTGGGCCGCGCCCAACTCGCTGTGGGTCAAGTCGGCCGAGACGGCGGACGCGGTCGGGCCGCTGGCCGCCGAGGCGGTGCAGGCCAGCTTCGGCGCGCCGGGCGGCTGCGCCAGCCTGATCCTGCCGGCTGACAGCGCCTGGACCGAGACTTCGGTGGTGGGACCGGTGCTGACGCCGGCGCCCCGCTCTGTTCCGGCGGCGGCCGACGTCGCCGCCATCGCCGCGCGCATCCAGGCCGCGAAGAAGCCGGTGATCCTGATGGGCGGCACGGCCTGCCTCGACGCCGGCGTGCGCCAGGCCGGGCGGATCGCCGCCACCGGCGTGCGGACCCTGATGGACACCTTCGTCAGCCGCATCGCCCGCGGCGCCGGCCGGTTCGCGCCCGACAAGATGATGTACTTCGGCGAGATGGCCCTGGCCGACCTGGAGGGCGTCGACCTGATGGTGCTGGTCGAGACCGTCGAGCCGGTGGCCTTCTTCGCCTATCCCGACCGGCCCAGCCTGCTGACGCCGGAGGGCTGCGAGGCGGTCAGCCTGTGCGGCCGCGAGGCGGACGGCATCGCCGCGCTTCAGGCGCTGGCCGATGCGCTGGACGCGCCCGAGAGCGCGCCCGTCGAGCCGCTGAAACTGCCGGACATGCCGGTCGGGGCGCAGAACCCCTACACCATCGGCGCCTCGCTGGCCCGGCACATGCCCGACAACGCGATCATCAGCGACGATGCGGTGACCGCCGGCCTGCCGGTCTACCAGTCGACCAGGACAGCGCGACCGCACGACTGGCTGTGCCTGACCGGCGGCGCCATCGGTCAGGGGATCCCGCTGGCGATCGGCGCGGCCGTGGCCTGTCCCGACCGCAAGGTGCTGAGCCTGAACGGCGACGGCGCGGCGATGTACACGGTCCAGGGGCTGTGGACGATCGCCCGCGAGCAGCTGGACGTGACCGTGGTGGTGTTCGCCAACCACGCCTACCGGATCCTCAACATCGAGATGGGCCGCACCGGCGCCGGCAACCCCGGGCCGGCGGCGAAAAAGCTGCTCGACCTCGGCTCGCCGCGCATCGACTGGGTCAGCCTGGCGGGCGGCCTGGGCCTGCCGGCGGAGCGGTGCTCGACGGTCGAGGAATTCGATGCGGCGATCGCGCGGGCGATGACGTCAAAGGGCCCGAGGTTCATCGAGGCGGCGCTGTAGAGCAAGTCCGGGTTCAGGGCTCGTTCGCCCAGGCCCAGCCGGCGCGGATCTGGCCGAAGAAGACATCGCGGCCGCGGACCAGTTCTTGCCGCGCCTGATCGCTGTCGCCGCTCATGCGACGGTCAGCGTAACGTCGCCGCGTCACCACGCCGGCCCGGGCGAAGGCTTCGTAGCTGCCGGGGAAGCGGCGCAGGGCGAAACGCGCGTCGCCCAGATTGGCGTAGGCGGTGATCATCCATCGCGGTGATGCCTGCGTCTGATCGCGCACCGTCGCGGTGTCGGTGATCGCGGCCAGCAGGGCCTCCTCCTCTTCGACCCGGCCCATCGCGCCGAGCAGCACCGCGAGGTTGTTCGCCGAGCTGAGGGTGTCCGGATGGTCCGGTCCCAATTGCCGGCTGCGGGCCGCCCAGACCTGCCGATGCAGCGCCTCGGCGTCCTGCCGGCGGCCGAGGGCGAACAGGGTCTCGGCGAGATTGTTCGCGGAGGTCAGCGTCGTCGGGTGCTCTTCGCCAAGCACCCGGCTGCTGGTCGTCCAGACCTGGCGGTGCAGGGGCTCGGCCTCGGCGATCCGGTCCAGGGCCTTGAGGACGAAGGCCAGATTGTTGGCGGCGATCAGGGTGTTGGGATGCGCCTCGCCCAGAACCTTGCGCATGGCGATCAGGACGCGGCGCTGCAGGGTCTCGGCCTCGGCCAGACGGCCCAGTTCGCGCAGGGTTTCGGCCTGGTTGTTGGCGGCGATCAGCGTGGCCGGGTGGTCCTCGTCGAGGGTCTTTCGGCGGAGGGTCCACACCTGCTGCTGCAGCGCCATCGCCTCGGCCGTTCGACCCAGGTCGCCGAGCGTGCCGGCGAGATTGCTCGCCGCGATCAGGGTGTCGGGATGCTCGTCGCCCAGTACGCGGCGGCGGGCCGTCCAGACCGCGCGGTCGAGGACTTCGGCTTCCGCGGCCCGGCCGAGCGACGCGAGGCTGAAGGCGAGGTTTCCGGCCGAGGCCAGGGTATCGGGATGGTCTTCGCCCAGCACCCGGCGGCTGATCGTCCAGACCTCGCGGTTCAGGCGTTCGGCCTCCGCCGTCCGGCCCAGTTCGCCGAGGCTGAACGCCAGGTTGCTCGCCGATCTCAGGGTGTCGGGATGTTCCTCGCCCAGTGCGCCGCGACGGCTGGCCCACACCTGGCGCTTCAGGACCTCGGCTTCGGCGAGGCGTCCCTGATCCCCGAGGCTGGAGGCCAGATTGCCCAGCACGACCAGCGTGTCCCGGTGCGCTTCGCCCAGCGTCTCGCGGCGGGCCGTCCACACCTGCCGATACAGCGTCTCGGCCTCCGCGGGCCGGCCTAGGGCGAGCAGGTTGGACGCCAGGTTGTTCGCCGAGGTCAGGGTGCGGGAATCGGTTTCGCCCATCAAGCGCTCGCGGACGGTCCAGACCTGCCGGTTCAGAGCTTCGGCCTCCGCGGTGCGGCCGAGCGCTTCCAGGGTGTTGGCGAGGTAGCCGGCGGCGGACAGGGTTTGCTGATGCTCATCGCCCAGGGTGCGCTGGAGTTCGAGCCAGACCTTGCGCACACCGGCCTCGGCGAGGTCGTACCGGCCCGCTTCGTAGTCGGCGATCGCCTTGTTGGCCTGGGCCCTCAGGCTGACGGCCTGACCTCCGGCCGGAGCCGGCTGCGCCTGGACGTCCTGGCCGGCGGCGCAGACGGCGGCGACCAGCAACCCCAGCATCGCGCCGCGCAGACCCATCCCGCCATCTCCGTCCCGAGCCCCGATCCTGCGGCCACGCGACCGCCAGCTCAACTGTCGTTTTCTGAACGGGCGGCGCCGGGGGGGAGGGGAGCGCTATCCGGTGGTCCTGCAAACGTCGTCAGACCTTGCCCAGGCGGCGGATCGCGGCGGACAGGGGTTGTTCGCTGTCAAAGTAGGAATCCCAGGCGGTGAGCCGGGGGATGAGCGCCGGGACCGTCCGGACGGTGTAGCGCGCCGGATCGAGGCCTTTGCGGACCTGGCTCCAGGTCAGCGGCATGGACACCGGAGCGCCGGGCCGGCCGCGCGGAGACAGGGGCGCGACCGCGGTCGCCATGCGGTCGTTGCGCAGGTAGTCCAGAAAGATGCGTCCCGTACGGTCCTTTTTGGCCATGCTGATCAGGAAGCGATCGGGCGCCGCGTCGGCCATCACCTTGCAAACGCCGCGGGCGAACGCCTTGGCCGTGGGCCAGTCGATGCCCTTCGCCTTCACCGGCGTGACGACGTGCAGACCCTTGCCGCCGGTGGTCTTGCAGAAGCTGACCAGGCCCAGCGCCTCGAGCCGGTCGCGGACCTCGCGCGCGGCCTCGATCACGGCCTCGAAGGCCACGTCAGGGGCCGGATCAAGGTCGAACACCAGCCGTCCGGGCTGTTCCGGCTGGAAGGGCTCGCAGTTCCAGGGGTGCAGCTCCAGCGCGCCGGACTGGGCGGCGGCGACCAGCGCCTCGACCCGATCGAACCGGATGTAGGGTTTGCGGTCGCCCGACACCGTGATCTCGGAGATCAGCGACGACTGGCCCCTGGCGCTGTGGCGCTGGAAGAAGCGCTGCGTTCCGTTGATGCCGTCCGGCATGCGGATCATGGAACAGGGCCGCCCCCTGACATGCGGCAGCATCCAGGCGCCGACCGCCTCGTAGTACCGGGCCAGCTCGAGCTTGGTGACCGGCTTGCCGTCGTTGGCGTCCGGCCAGAGCGGCTTGTCCGGGTGGCTGATGGTGATCTCCATGACCGTGGCGGACCCGCGCGGGGTCACGGTGGCGGTTCCGACCGGGGCCGGCGCTTCAGCCTCCACCTCGCCGGCGGGCTTGTCGTCGCGCAGCCACTTGAAGGAAGCCTGCCGGATGGCGCCGTCACCGGTGAACCCGGCGTACTGGATCTCGGCCACCAGCTCCGGCCGCACCCAGTGAACCCCCTCCACCTTCCTCGGCGCGCCCTTGCCCCGGAACGGGCTGGTGTCGGTTTCGAGCGCCCTGAGCCTGGGCATTATGCGGGCCACGACGTCGCGGCTGAAGCCTGTGCCGATCCGCCCGACGTGGACGAGCTCGCCGTCCCGGAAAACGCCGGCGATCAGCGAACGAAAGGCGGCGCCGGTCGTCGTCCAGCCGCCGATCACCACCTCATGGCCCTGCCGGCACTTTGACTTGATCCAGGTCTCGCTGCGCCCGGACTGGTAGGGCGCATCCAGCTTTTTGGAGACGATGCCCTCCAGATCCATCCGGCAGGCCGAGAGCAGCACGGCGTCGCCGGCGGTGAGGAAGTGTTCGACGTAACGGATGCGGGGCGGCGCCTTCCGGAGGTTCGCCTTCAGACCCGCCTTGCGCTCGACCAATGGACGCGAACGCCAGTCCTCCTTGCCGGCGAACATCTGGTCGAAGGCGAAGAACATCAGATCCCCGGTCTTCCCGTCGGAGAGGGCGGCCTGGAGCGCGGCGAAATCCGGCGCGCCGGTCTGGTCCAGGGCGACCACCTCGCCATCGATGACGCTGTCGGCGAGCCGGGCGCCGGCCGCGACGATCTCCGGAAACCGGGAGGACCAGTCGAGCCCCTTGCGCGTCAGCAGGGTGGCCTTGCCGCCGACGGTGTGCAGCTGCATGCGGTAGCCGTCGAACTTGATCTCGTGAGCCCAGCCGTCGCCGGAGGGCGGCCTGTCCTGTGATCGGGTCAGCTGAGGCTCGATGAAGGCCGGCAGACTGCCCGCGTCCTTCGTCGTGGAGGCTGGCGCCTTGCGCCGGGTTCCGCCGCCCATCGGCGGCGACGCGGCTGCCGTCGAGGTGTTGCTGGGTTTGCTCTGCCAGACGGCGCCGGCGCCGGCGCCCGTACCGGTCATGAACGGCTTGGCGGCCTTTCCCTTGCCCGCAGCGATGTCGGCCATGGTCCGACCCGAGGCGACGGACCGGTCGTTGTCGGTCGGGCCGGTCGCGTCGCCATCGACCGCGCCCGCGTCCCGATGCTTGATCAGCAGCCATGCGGTTTTCGGCTTGCCCCGGCCGTCGCCCTTCAGTCGCACCAGCACCCAGCCGCCGTGCATCCGCTCGCCCTCCATGACGAACTTCAGCTCGCCCGCCGCCAGCGCCTTGCCGATGTCTTCGAAGCCCTTTTCCGGCGCCCAGTAGCCGCGATCCCACAGCATCACCGTGCCGCCGCCGTACTGGCCCTTGGGGATCGTGCCCTCGAAGTCGCCGTAGTCGAGCGGATGGTCCTCCACCTCCATCGCCATCCGGCGATCCCTGGGGTCGAGGGACGGGCCCTTGGGAACCGCCCAGGACCGGAACGTCCCGGCGTACTCCAGTCGCAGGTCGAAATGCAGATGGCTGGCGGCATGCTTCTGGATGACGAACCGCAGGGCCTGCGACGGCAGGACCTTCGAGGTCTTTCCCGTCGGCTCGGTCGTCCGGCCGAAGTCGCGCATCTCCTGGTACCGGGCGAGCTTTGAGGCGGCCATGGATCTCCTCCGACACGGTGTCATCAGCATCAACGATCTTCCCGGCGACATGATCCGGGCCGGCCGCGCGCGGATGAATCCATGTGGTCTGTTCGCGCGTTGAGAGGGCAGGAGGACCGGATATGAGCCAGGCCACCGGCGAGACCCGCCAGTTCAACGTCCACGCCCGCCATCTGGACAACCGCCACGCCAGGACGCTGGAGGAGGCGTCCTTCGAGGCCGCGGCGGTGGCCTACGCCGAGGACTTCCATCCGCCCGAGGACGGCGACGAAATCACGTTGATCGTCCGCGAGGTGGGCACGGGGCGGGAGCACTGCTTCCGCATCGACCTCGGGTCCGGCGAGACCGCGTCCTGCGACTAGCCAGAACCAATCGCCGCGAGACTCGTTGACTCAGGTCCAGGGGCGCCCGCCAGGCGCCGGCCGGAGAGACGCGATGGCCCAACGTCCTAGCTGGCAGGGACACCTCAAACTGTCCCTCGTGACCTGTCCGGTCGCCCTCTACACGGCGACCAGTTCGGGCGGCGATGTTCACTTCAACCTGATCAATCCCAAGACCAACAACCGGATCAGGATGATCACCACGGACCCGGACACCGGGCCGATCGAGCGGTCAGGTCTGGTCAAGGGTTACGAGGTTTCCAAAGGCGAATACATCCTGCTGACCGACGAGGAGATCAGGTCGGTCAAGCTGGAAAGCACGAAGACCATCGACATCGAGCGGTTCGTTCCCGGCGACGAGATCGACCGGATCTACTGGGACAACCCCTACTATCTCGCCCCCGACGGCAAGCTGGCCCAGGAGGCCTTCGGCGTCATCCGCACCGCGCTGGAGAAGTCGGGCCAGATCGCGCTTGGCCGCATTGTGTTGTCCACGCGCGAACGCATCCTCGCGCTGGAGCCGCGCGGCAAGGGCATCCTGGCCTACACCATCCGGTCGGACGCGGAGGTGCGCCGGCCCGACGAGATCTTTGGCGAGATAAGCTCGGCCAAGGCGGACCCGGCGATGATCGCGATCGCCGAGAAGATCATCGAGCAGCAGGCGGGCCCCTTCGACCCCGGCCAGTTCGTTGACCGCTATGAGGAGGCCCTGAAAGGCCTGATCGCTGACAAGCAAAAGGGTCGCAAGGTCGTGGCCGCCCAGGCGCCGGAGGACACCAACGTCGTTGACCTGATGGCCGCGCTGCGGGCCAGCCTGGCCGGCAAGGACAAGGCGCCCGCGAAGGCGAAGTCCGCGAAGGCCTCACCGGCCAGGCGCGCGGACAAGCCCAGGACCCGAAAGGCAGGATAGGCTTGCCGGCGTCTCGTCCATGCTGAAAACCGGCCGCCTCGGCGGTCTGACCCGCCGGTCAGGTCCCGCGGCGGCCCAGGTCCTCGGCCAGCGCCAGCCATTTCGCCTGGCGGTCCGGCGCGTGGTCATGGGCGCCGCCGAGCAGGGTCCGGCGCACCGGCCCGACGCCGGCGACCAGGAAGAGGCCTTTCTCAAGTCCCGCAAGACCGTGTCCGCCGAGCAGGAACCGGAAGACCGACGTAGGCATCCCCATGGTGACGATCAGCCGGGCCGACTTGCCGGTCAGCACGCTCGACAGGGCGGACTGCGGCGAACTCCAGGAGAAACCCTGGCGCAGGAGCTGTTCGAAGAACCCCTTCAGCAGCGCCGGCGGCGAGCCGAACCAGATGGGGAAGACGAACACCAGATGCTGGGCGTGTTTCACGGCGTCCTGGGCGCGGGCGATGTCTTCGGTCACCGCGCCGGACTTGTAGTCCTTCAGCGACCGGATCAGGGGAAAGTCGAGGGCGCCGACGTCGAGGGTGGCGACCTCGAATCCGGCGGCTGTCGCGCCGCGGACATAAGCTTGCGCCAGCGCGGCGCACAGGTGCTCCGATGCCGGATCGGGATGGCCGTTGATCACCAGGATGCGTTTTGGAGAAGCCATCAGGTCACCGCGCTCGGCCGAGGACGGCTTCGATGACTGCCTGTGCGTCTGTTCATGGCGTTCCAGCCCTCTGGGCCGTCGCGAGGGGCCGGCCCAATCATCAACATGATCCCCGGACCGGGGACCCGGCGCCTTGATTTCGCTCAAGGCGGTCGCGTGGCGGCGCGCCATGCTGCACGCCGTGGGGACGGAGCATGAGCGCCTTGATCAGGAGCACCAGCGAAGCGGAGCCGGCGACCGTGTCCGGCCGGCCGGAGTTCCTGAAGGCCCGCCCGCTGGGTCTCGACAGCTTCCGCGAGAATGTCGTCGTCATGGCCCGCTGCAGCCAGGTGCTGCGGCCGGAACGCCTGCGCGGTTCGCGCAAGGTTGAGCTTCGGGCCGGGGACCGAACGCTGCTGGCCTCGACGATGATCGGTGACCCGGACCTGCTCCTGCCCGACGAGATCGGGCTGCCGCAGCCGCTCTTCCGTCGCCTCGGCGTCAAGGCCGGCGACCTTGTCCAGGTGGCGCCCGCGCGTCCGCCCGCCAGCCTCGCGGCCATTCGCGCCAAGGTCGACGGTCTGGTGCTCGACGACGCCGCCTTTGCGGCCGTGGCGCGCGATCTGGCCGATCATCGATGGACCGACATGGAAGTCACCGCCTTCCTCGTCGCCTGCGCCCGGTTCATGTCGCCGGAAGAGACGCTCGGCCTCACCCGCGGGATGATCGCGGCGGGCTCGAGGCTCGACTGGGGCGGCAAACTTGTCGTGGACAAGCACTGCATCGGCGGCATTCCCGGAAACAGAACCTCGTTGATCATCGCGCCGATCATCGCCGCCCACGGACTGACCATTCCGAAGACCTCGTCGCGTGCGATCACTTCGCCGGCGGGAACCGCCGACACGATGGAGGTCCTCGCCCGGGTGGATCTGTCGGAGGCGGAAATGCGCGAGGTCGTCGAAACCTGTGGCGGCTGCGTCATCTGGGGCGGGCGGGTGAACCTGTCGCCGGCGGACGACGTGCTGATTTCGGTGGAACGCCCGCTCTCGATCGACACGCCCGAGCAGATGGTCGCCTCGATCCTGTCGAAGAAGATCGCCGCCGGGGTCGGGCGACTGGTGCTCGACCTGCCGGTGGGGCCTTCGGCCAAGCTGCGCGACAGCCGGGAGGCGCTCCGCCTGAGGAAGGTGTTCGAGTTCGTCGCCACCAATCTGGGCCTTGAAATCGAGGTGGTTTTCACCGACGGCTCCCAGCCGATCGGCCGCGGCGTGGGCCCCGTTCTGGAGGCCCGGGACGTCATGGCGGTCCTCGCAAACACGCCCGGCGCGCCCGAGGATCTGCGGGAAAAGGCCATCCGGCTGGCCGCCCGGGTGCTCGACGCCGATCCCGATCTGCCCGGCGGCAAGGCTGAGGCGCGCGCCCGGGACCTGCTGCAATCGGGCGCCGCCCGCCGGTCCATGGCGGCCATCATCGAGGCGCAGGGCCCCTCGCCGCTGAGCGGCGCCCTGGGCTCGCTGGAGCATGAGGTCGTGGCGGATGCGGCCGGGCATGTCACGGCGGTCGACTGCCTGCGCATCGCCGGCATAGCCCGGCTGGCCGGGGCGCCGACAGACGCCGGGGCCGGCATCGAGATCCTCCACCGTATCGGCGACAGGGTCGACCGGGGCGATCCACTCTACCGGATCTACGGCTCTGATCCCTCGGACTTCGGTTTCGCCGTCGAGGCCGCGGGCGCCGACGCCGGCTTCAGGATCGGCGGAACGTGACCCGCACTGAGGTCCATGGCTTCGCCGGGGACGCCGCCGAGGTCGGCCGGCTGGCCGACCGCCTGGCCGTCCCGCAGGGTCTGGTTGACCTGCATGCGTTTCCGGACGGGGAGACCCTGCCGACCGTCCCGCTGACCGGCGCCGCGACGGTGATCTTCTACCGGTCGCTGCACGACGCCAATGAACGGCTCGTTCCGCTGCTGCTGACGGCTGACGCCTACAGGCGCTCGGGCGTCGCGCGCCTTGTGCTGGTCGCGCCCTACCTTTGCTACCTGCGACAGGACGCGGTCTTCCGGCCGGGGCAGCCCCTCAGTCGCGACGTGGTGGGCGGCATGCTGGGCGGGGTGTTCGATCGCATCGTCACAGTGCAGGCGCATCTCCATCGCACGGCCGATCTGACGGACGTGTTCGGCGCGCCCGCCGAGAACCTGAGCATAGCCGGCGATCTGGCGGTCCTGGCCGCCGGCGGCGACCGGCCGCTGATCGTCGGACCGGACATCGAGTCCAGGCCCCTGGCCGAAGACGCGGCGAAGCGCCTGGGGACGGACTGGACCGTCTTCGACAAGACGCGGCTCGGCGACCGGCAGGTGCGCCTTTCGCTGAAAGCGCCGGACAAGGTCGCCGGCCGCGCCGTCCTGCTTCTGGACGACGTCTGTTCGAGCGGCGGCACGCTGGAGCAGGCCATCGCCCTGCTGCGGCAGGCCGGCGCGGCGTCGGTCGACGTGGCGGTCGCCCACGCCCTGTTCGACGCTGGCATCGAAGCCCGCCTGCGCGCCGCCGGGGCTCGCCGGATCCTCTCCAGCGATTCCGTTCCCAACCCGACCAACGCGATGGAGCTGGCGGGCGTTCTCGCCACGGCGCTTCGCGAGGAGACCACCGCGTGACCCCCTCCATCACCTTTCACGGCGCGGCAGGCTGCGTCACCGGCTTCTGCGCCGAGCTTCGCCTCGAGGGGGCGAGACTCCTCGTCGACTGCGGCATGTTTCAGGGGTCGAAGACGCTGAAGGCCCTCAACTACGGGGACTTTCCGTTCGACGCGGCCAGCATCGACGCGGTCCTGCTGACCCACGCCCATATCGACCACTCCGGCCTTCTGCCCAAGCTCATGCTGGCGGGCTTCAAGGGGCCGATCTACAGCACGGCGGCCACCCGCGACCTCTGCGCGGTGATGCTGGCCGACGCCGGCGGCATCCAGGAGAGTGAGGTCCGCCACCTCAACCGGCGCAACCAGCAGCGCGGCCGTCCGACGATCGAACCGATCTACACTGAGCGCGATGCGAGGGAGGTCATGCGCCAGTTCGAGCGGGTGAAGCTCGGCGAAACGGTCGAGGTCGCGCCGGGCGTCAGCGCCGTCTACTGGGAAGCCGGCCATATCCTCGGCGCTGCGTCGATCGAGGTGAATGTGGCCGGCGAGTCCGAGCCGATGCGCCTGTTCTTCTCCGGTGACTTCGGACCGGGCGGCAGCGAATTCGTCGGCGACCCCCAGGGGCCGGCCGGCATAGACCACCTGATCATTGAATCGACCTACGGCGACCGCGAGCGGATCGTCGCCGACGCCGCCAGCCGCCGGAAGATGCTTGCGCGTGAGATGCACGACGCCCATGCCGCCGGCGGCCCGCTTCTCATCCCGGCCTTTGCCGTGGAGCGGACCCAGGAGTTGCTGGCTGACCTGTTGATCGTGATGGACAGCGGCGAGGCGCCGGCCGGCGACATCTTCCTGGATTCGCCGATGGCGATCGAAGCGACCGAGGTTTTCCAGCAGCGCGGCTGGAATCCGGCGGCCGGGCGAAATCCGTTCGAGCAGGTCAGGCCATCCGAACGCCTGCGCTTTCTGGAGAAGCCGCAGGACAGCGACGGTCTGGACCGGCTGAAGGGCTGGCACATCATCCTGGCCGCCAGCGGCATGTGCGACGCGGGCCGCATCCGCAAACATCTCAAACGCCTGCTGTGGCGCCAGGAGACGACCGTACTGCTGTCCGGCTTCCAGGCCGTCGGCACCCTCGGCCGGCTGCTGGCGGAGGGGGCGACGCGCGTCACGATCCAGGGCGAGGAAATCAGGGTGCGGGCCAACATCCGGATGCTCGACGCCTACTCCGGCCACGCTGACGCCCGCGGTCTGGAGGCCTGGGCTCTGGCGCGCCGGCCGATCGCCGGCTCGGTGTTCCTGGCGCACGGCGAGCCCCATGCCGTGGAAGGGCTGCGCGAACGCCTGGTCGCGGCAGGCTTCCCCGCCGACCAGCTCATCGCGCCGCGGCTCGACGAGACGTTCCGTCTGCGCAAGGGCCGCGCCGAGGCGCAGGAAGGCGCGCCGCCGCGTATTCCGCCCGAGGCGACGGCGAAGCTCGACTGGCACAATGCCCGCGCCCAGCTCCTTGTGAAGCTGAGCGAGGTCCTGGAGCGAGCGCCCGACGACGCCGCGAGAGAGGCCCTGATCGCCCAGCTCCGCCGGGACCTGGGCGGTGGCGAAGTTGATGCCGGCCCGGGCTCGGGTGGCGGGACTGATCGCGGCCTGCGCGTCAATTGATCTTCGACAAACGGGATGGCGCGCCGCCGCGATAGTCAGGGGGCGACCTGCTTCCCGCGCCGGGGCGCGACGCTGCGGCAGGTCGAGCCGGAATGGTCCGGCGCGAGAGACACCATGGCAGGCATCGATCCAAACCGGGTCTTCATCCCCCTGAACATCGCGGTTCTGACGGTGTCGGACACACGCACGCTTGAGACGGACACCTCGGGCGGACTGCTGATTGACCGGCTGACAGCCGCCGGGCACGTGCTTGCCGCAAGGGCCATCGTCAAGGACGACGTCGAGCCGATCCGCGAGCAGGTCGCCGCCTGGGTCGCTGAGCCGGGGATCGACGTGGTGCTGTCCACCGGGGGCACCGGCTTCTCGCCACGCGACGTGACGCCCGAGGCGGTGCGGCCTCTGTTCCGGCGCGAGATGGACGGCTTTTCCGTCGTCTTTCACCAGGCCAGCCAGGGCACGGTCGGGGTCGCCACGCTACAATCCCGCGCCTTTGCCGGTCAGGCCGGGGATACCTTTATCTTCTGCCTGCCCGGGTCGACCGGCGCCTGTCGCGACGCCTGGGATCTGGTTCTGTCGATGGAGCTCGACAGCCGGTTCAAGCCCTGTTCGCTGGTCGGCCAGATCCCGCGTTTCCGCGACATCTGCCCGTGATCACGTTCGACGAGGCGACGGAACTTGTCGCCAGGGTCGCAGCCCCCCTGAGCACGGAATCTGTCGCGCTCGGCGAGGCGCGTGGGCGCGTCCTGGCGGCCCCGGTGCTCGCCGCTCGCGCATCCCCCTCCTGCTGTGTTTCCGCGATGGACGGCTACGCCGTGTGCGAGGCTGATCTGGCGATCCTGCCCGTGGAACTGGCGGTTGTCGGCGAATCCTTCGCCGGCGAGGCCTTCGCAGGCGACCTGCCCCGGCAGGCCTGCGTGCGCGTCTTTACCGGCGCTCGCCTGCCGGCGGGCGCCGACCGCGTGATCATGCAGGAAGACGTGCGCCGCGAGGGCGAGATAGCGCACTTTGGCCAGCCCCTGCCCGTCCGGCGGCACCTGCGGCTTGCGGGATCAGACTTCGGCGTCGGAGACAGGCTTGTTCCCGCCGGGCGAAGGCTCAACGCCCAGCGCCTGGTCGCGGCGGCGGCCGCCAATCTCGGCGACCTGACAGTGTACCGCCGGCCGAAGGTCGCGATCATCGCCACCGGCGACGAACTCACCACGCCCGGTAGGAGTGACCCGGGGCCGGACGCCATCCCCGAGAGCGTTTCGTTCGGCGTGGCTGCTCTTGCCGAGCACTGGGGCGGCGAGATCGTGTCGCGCCGCCGCTGCGGCGACGACCTGGCGTTGCTGGAAACCGCCGCAGCGAAAGCCGCCGGAGAGGCGGACGTGGTTGTGGTGACCGGCGGCGCCTCAGTCGGAGAACGGGATTTCGCCCGTCAGATGTTCGTCCCCCTCGGCCTGGAGCTGGTGTTCGACAAGGTGGCGATGAAGCCCGGCAAGCCCGTGTGGCTGGGGCGCGTCGGCGGGACGCTGGTCGTCGGCTTGCCCGGCAACCCCACCTCGGCGCTGGTCACGGCGCGACTGTTCCTGGCGCCGCTGCTTCTCGGCCTCGGGGGCGGCGATCCGCGGGAGGCCCTGGCATGGCGGCCGATGGCGCTGGCTGCCTCGCTCGGCCGCGAGGGTGACCGGGATACATTCCACCGCGGACGCGCGACCCCTGGCGGCGTGACCCTGGCGGCTGACCAGGACTCTTCCGCCCAACGCGCGCTCGCCGAGTCCGACCTGCTCGTTCGGCGTCGGCCGGGCGAGCCCCATGCTGCGGCGGGCGACTGTGTCGCGGTGCTCGACCTCTAGCCGGCTAGCCGGCGCAGGCGAACTGCGGGAACAGGATGTCGTTCTCCAGCCGCATATGCTCATGCAGATCTTCGGTGATCTCGCGGCAGGCGCGGTAGAGCAGCCGCCAGGTCTCGCAGGCGTCGATCGGCCAGCTGAAGTCGGTGGTGAGCACGGCAAGGCGCAGGAGCTGTTCGTCGACGTCGCGATGTTCCTCCTCCATCCGGCTGATCGGGTGGCGGATCATCGGGTGGCCGCCCGCCAGCATCATCGGAAACAGCACGGCTTCCTCCCGACCCTGATGGGACATCAGGTGGTCGGCCATGATCGCCAGATGGTCGGCCAGGCCGCGCGGGCAGCGCGGATGGTTCTGATGGACCGCCTCAACCCCGCGCGCCAGCGCGATCGCATGCGGAAACTGGACGCGGTGGACCTCATGGAAACGCCGGACGATGTGGTCGATCAGGGCCGTGGGTCCGACCTCGGCCCAGGCGCCTTCCAGAATTTCCTCAGGAAGCGTGGCAGTGTCCAGGGGCATGCGAAAATCTCCTTTCGCCGACCGTAGATCAGCCGCCCGAGCCGCGCCTTGAGCCGAGCGGCGCCACGGCTTGACCCTGGTCAACGCTTCGCTTGCCGAACAGGTGAGGGTGCGACGCTCTGGACTCACTTTCGAACGCCGCAGCGACTCAGGAAGTCTGACCAGCCCACCGCCGCGAGGAACCGCCATGGCGTTCGATACCTCTCTGGCCGGAGAAATCTGGTCCAGCAAATACCGCTTCAGCCCCTCCGGCGCCGCCGCCGAGACCTGCGTTGAGGACAGCTGGCGACGCATTGCCCAGGCTGTGGCCCAGGCTGAGACGCCCGCTCTTCGCGCGCCGGTCGAAGCGCAGTTCTACGAGGCCCTGCGCGATCACCGGTTTCTGCCCGCCGGCCGGATCATCGCCGGCGCCGGCACCGCTCGCAGCGTCACCCTGTTCAACTGCTTTGTCATGGGGGAGATCCCCGATGACCTCGGCGGCATCTTCGAGCATGTGCGGGAAGCGGCCCTGACCCTGCAGCAGGGCGGCGGCGTCGGCATGGACTTTTCGACCATCCGCCCGGCCGGCGCCTACGTTTCCGGTGTGGCGGCTGACGCGTCTGGCCCCCTCAGCTTCATGGACGTCTGGGACGCCATGTGCCGCACCATCATGTCCGCCGGCCAGCGGCGGGGCGCGATGATGGGCTGTCTGCGCATCGAGCATCCGGACATCGAGGCCTTCATCGACGCCAAGCGTGACGGCGCGCGGCTCCGAAACTTCAACCTCTCGGTACTGGTCAGCGACGCCTTCATGGCCGCCTTGGAGGCGGGCGGCGACTGGCCCCTGACATTCGGCGGCAAGGTGCACCGCGTCCTGCCGGCGGCGGAACTCTGGGAGCGCCTGATGAAGGCGACCTACGACTGCGCCGAGCCGGGGGTGATCTTCATCGACCGCGTCAACGCGGCCAACAACCTGGCCCATTGCGAGACCATTCTGGCCAGCAATCCCTGCGGCGAGCAGATGCTGCCGGCCTACGGAGCCTGTCTTCTGGGATCGATAAACCTGTCCCGGCTGGTGACCTCGCCGTTCGAACCGGGGGCGGCGATTGACGAGGAGGCCCTGGCGCAGCTGACCCGCACCGCCGTGCGTTTCCTCGACAACGTCATCGACATTTCGCGCTTTCCGCTCGAGGCGCAGGAGACGGAGGCCAGGCGCAAGCGACGCCTTGGGCTGGGAGTCACCGGACTGGCCAATGCCCTGACCTTCTGCGGCCAACGGTATGGCGACGCCGATGCCGCGGACACGACGCGCCGCTGGCTCGGGGTCATCAAGCGCGAGGCCTATCGCACGTCCGCGCGGCTGGCTGCGGAGAAGGGGGCCTTCCCGCTTTGGCAGGACTCCATGCTGGAACGTCCCAACCTGATGTCCCTGGACGAGGAGACGCGAGCACTGATCCGTTCGCACGGACTGCGCAACGGCTGTCTGACCTCGATCGCGCCCACCGGCACAACCTCGATCCTCGCCGAAAACGTCTCCTCGGGCGTTGAGCCGGTGTTCGCCTACGCCTACAGCCGCAAGGTCCGGCAGGCGGACGGCTCGACCCGCGAGGAAGCGGTCGAGGACTATGCGCTGGCGACCTGGCGGGCCCTGAAGGGAGACGCGCCGCCCCCGAAGGATATTTTCGTCAGCGCCCAGACGCTGACGCCCGCCGGTCACCTGCGGATGCAGGCGGCGGCCCAGTCGATGATCGACAGCTCGATCTCGAAAACCGTGAACTGCCCCGAGGATATTCCGTTCGAGGACTTCGCGAATATCTACGTCGACGGCTACCGGCTCGGCTGCAAGGGCCTGACGACCTATCGGCCCAACGCGATCACCGGTTCGGTGCTGACCGTCGCGCCGCCGCCGCCGGTCGCGGCGGCCAGACCGGCGGAGCCGCATCTGGCGAGCCGCCCGCAGGCCCTGGAAGGCATGACCTACAAGATCAAATGGCCGGAGAGCGATCACGCCGTCTACGTCACGCTCAACGATACGGTGGACGCCGAAGGGCGGCGGCCGTTCGAGATCTTCGTCAACTCGCGCAACATGGATCACTACGCCTGGACGGTCGGGCTGACGCGGATGATCTCGGCGGTGTTCCGTCGCGGTGGAGACGTTTCCTTCGTCGCCGATGAGCTGAAGGCGGTCTTTGATCCGCGCGGCGGCGCCTGGCTGGACGGCCGGTATGTCCCTTCGCTGCTGGCGGCGATCGGGGGCGTGGTGGAGCGGCATATGACCGGCGCGGGGATGGACCCCGCGCACGCGCAGGACCCCGCTCCCGCGGTTGCCGGCGCTGCTCCGCGACTTGCCTGCTGTCCACGCTGCGGCGCGGCGGCGCTGGTCCGCAAGGAGGGCTGCGACACCTGTCTCGACTGCGGTCATTCCAAGTGCGGCTAGTTGGCCTGGTCGCCATTTGACATTCGACAAGGCGGGTTTGCGCGGTCGGGTCTAAGGCTGCCGCCTGTTCCGACAGGTGAGACCGCCATGACTTCCGCCGCCGCGCGCCGCCAGTATTCCGGGCCGGCCCTGTTCAGCTTCGGCTTCCGGCCGTTCTTCCTGGGAGCGGCGATCTGGGCGGTGCTGGCGCTGCCGCTCTGGCTCTGGGCCTACCTGGGCGGACCGGCGAGCGCGCTGATCGACCGCGACTGGCACGTGCACGAGATGCTGTTCGGCTATGTCGGCGGCGTTGTCGCCGGCTTCCTGCTGACCGCCGTGCCCAACTGGACCGGCCGCCTGCCGGTTACCGGCGCGCCGCTGGCCGCTCTTGCCGCGCTCTGGGTCGCGGGCCGTCTGGCCATGCTGCTGGGGCCCGTGCAGCCCGCGGCGGCCGTGGTCGACGCAGCGTTCCTGGTCGTCTTCGCCGGGGTGGTCTGGCGTGAGGTTCTCGCCGGTCGCAACTGGCGCAACCTGCCCGTGGCCGTGATGGTCACCCTGCTGGCCTTCGCAAACCTGGCCTTTCACGGTCGCCTGCTCTGGCCGGACCTCGGTCCAACGGCCGAGCGTGGCGCGATGGCGATGATCGCCATGCTGATCGCCTTCATCGGCGGCCGCGTCGTGCCGAGTTTCACGCGCAACTGGATGGTCCAGGCCGGCCGCGCGCCGCTCCCGGCCCAGGCGGACAGGATCGACCAGTCCGGCGTCATTCTGGTCGCCGCCGCGGCGGCGTGCTGGATCGCCGCTCCGGATCTGCGCCTGACCGGCATCGCCCTGGGTCTCGCGGGTCTGGCGGCCTTGATCCGCCTGTCGCGCTGGCGGACAGGGCAGGTGCTGTCGGACCCGCTGCTGTGGAGTCTGCATGCCGGCTATGGCTGGCTGGGGCTCGGCCTGATCCTCGCCGGAGCCCACATCCTCGCGCCGGCGGTTGTCCCGCGCACGGCCGGGATCCACGCGCTGATGACGGGCGCCGCCGGCGTCATGACCCTCGCCATGATGACCCGCGCCACCCTGGGGCACACCGGCCGGGAGCGATTTGCGGACCGGGCGACCGTGGCGCTTTACGCAGCAATCAACCTGGCGGCGGTCTGCCGCATCGCGGCGGCCTTCGCGCCCGGCGCAGCGGCTGTCTTGCTGATCGCAGCGGCGACATTCTGGGTGGCGGCCTTCGCGCTCTTCATCGTTCGCTACGGGCCGATGCTTCTGCGACCGCGGCTCGCGTCATGAGCCCGACCATGCATCGATTGGCCCTCAGGCGGGATCAACGCGAGGCCATCGAGTCGCCCGACGCAGGACGACGACCCGGAGAGGCGGACCCGATGCCGCGCCTCGTCGACGGTTTCGGGCGACGCTTCAAATATCTTCGCCTGTCGATCACCGAGGTGTGCAATTTCCGCTGCACCTATTGCCTGCCCGACGGCTACCAGAAGACCGCCTCGCGTCCCTTCCTGACAGTTCCGGAAATTGGTCGGCTGGTCGAAGCCTTCGCCGGGCTGGGCGTGGGCAAGGTTCGGCTGACCGGCGGCGAGCCCTCCGTGCGCCGCGATCTGGGCGAAATCATCCGACGGGTCCACGACACGCCCGGCGTCGACAAGGTCGCCGTGACAACCAATGGCTGGAATCTGGCGCGGCAGATCGATGACTGGCGCGCGGGCGGCCTGACCAATCTCAATGTCAGCGTCGACTCACTGGACCGGACCCTGTTCCACCAGATTACCGGACACGACAGGCTGTCCGCCGTCATGGGCGGGCTGGATCGGGCGCTCGAACTCGGGGTGCCTTCCGTGAAGATCAACGCGGTTCTGCTCAAGGACGCTGCCGGTCCGGACCAGTTCGCCCGGTTCGCCGACTTCGTCCGCGACCGGCCCGTCGCCGTGCGCTTCATCGAGCTGATGCGGACCGGCGACAACGCCGACTACTTCGCCCGGCAGCATGTCAGCGGCCAGCTGTTGCGGTCCTGGCTCGAGTCCGGCGGCTGGACGCCGGGGACCCGTGGTCAGGATGACGGACCGGCGGTCGAGTATGTCCACCCCGATCACCTTGGGCGCATCGGCCTGATCGCGCCCTATGGCGCCGGATTTTGCGATGGCTGCAATCGCCTGCGCGTGACGGCCAGAGGCAGGTTGAGGCTATGCCTGTTTGGCGACGGAGGAATCGACCTGCGGGATCTGCTCGTCAGCGACGCTGATCGTGAGCCGCTTGGGGATCGCATCGCCAATGCGTTGGGCGGCAAGGCGGCGGGCCATCGGCTCGCCGATCACATCACCGGCGATACACGGCATCTGGCCCAGCTGGGCGGCTGATCAGTTCAGAGCGCCGACGGTTCTGTCGCTCGCGCCGCACTCCCGGGCCGCCATGCCGACGCGGGCCGCTGAGGGCTGCAGATGGCTGTCGATCAGGCGATCGGGCTTGGCGAGCCGGTCGAGCACAACGGGGCGGTGGATCGACACATCCGGTCCGTTCACCGAGACGCCGTAGTCCGCGAGATTGGCGAAGGCTCGCGAGAGGTTTTCCGGCGTCATGCCCAGGAGCGACGCAAGCACCCGCTTTTCATGAGGAAGGGTCAGGGTGGGACCGCCGCCCTGGCTGACCTGCTCGGCAAGCAGATAGTTGGCCAGCCGTTCGGACGCGCCGCGGAGTTTCTGGTTCTTCACCGTGCGAACGAGGCCGCGATAGCAGCCCGACAGTTCCTCGGCGACGGCGACCGCGAAGCCCGCGTCTTCCTTCATGGCGCGCCGCACGGCCTCGCCCGAGATCATCAGGATGTCGGAGCGCTCGATCGTCCGGGCGGTCATCAAGGCGTCAGCGTCCAGCACGACCGCGGCAAGGATGAAGGTGGACACGGGACGCAGGACGGCCAAGGTCGTTTCCTTGTCGTTCCAGGTCCCCTGCAACTCGGCGAGCCCTTCGATCAGCACATAGAGGAAGTCGACCGGGTCGCCCTCCATCAATAGCGTCGTTCCTGCCGGAAACTTCTGCAGGAAGGCGCCCGCGATCAGGCCGTCAAAGGTGCGCGGCTGGGCCCCCTTGAACAGGGGAAGGGCCCGGACACGTTCAACATCGGCGCTGCGCATGGGCATGCCCATTTCCCCCAAATCCTGTGGGTTGAGTTCAGCGACTCCCACCCCTCAACGCCTTGATGTGGATCAACTCGATTCTGCTGCCGGGAAAGCGCTTGATGAAAATCAACCAGACATGAAATACAAGTCAATCGGACTCGATAAGCATATCAATACTTATAGATCATTTGCGTAATTACTTTCCGAAGATCCACACAAGCTGACTTACTTTGACTTTGATCAATTGTTTCGTGTGGGCGCTGCATCAAAAACACGCCGACAGCTGGCGATCGTCGCCGGCGCGGAAGATCGGTTTCGCAGATGGTCGGGGATTCGCCCAAAGCCGCAGACGGCGCCGGTTCGGCGCTCTGGATGAGCACCTTCGCTTTCACCGCCTGTTTCGCGGTGTGGACGATCTTCTCGATCATCGGCGTCCAGATAAAGCAGGACCTGGGGCTCAGCGAAGCCCAATTCGGCCTGCTGGCGGGCACGCCGATCCTGACTGGCTCTCTGGTGCGGGTTCTTCTCGGCGTATGGGCCGACCAATACGGCGGCCGGGCCGTCAATCTGATGGTTATGCTCTCAGCGGCGCTCGCGACCTTCCTGCTGTCGTACGCCGAGACCTATCCCCAGTTCCTCATCGCGGCCCTCGGGGTCGGGATGGCCGGCGGTTCGTTCGCCGTGGGCATCGCCTACGTCTCCAAGTTCTTCCCCAAAGAGAAGCAGGGCACCGCTCTGGGCATCTTTGGCGCCGGCAACGTCGGCGCGGCGGTGACCAAGTTCGCCGCCCCGTTCGTGATGATCGCGTTCGGCTGGCAGTCCGTGGCCCAGATCTGGGCCGTCGCGCTCGCCGTGATCGCGGTGGCCTTCTTCCTGCTCACCCGCGACGATCCCGCGCTTGTCGAGCGGCGGCGCACCGGCGCCAAGGCCGAGAGCACGGCGATGCAGTTCACGCCGCTGATGAAGCTGCAGGTCTGGCGCTTTTCGCTCTACTACTTCTTCGTCTTCGGGGCCTTCGTCGCCCTGGCCCTGTGGCTGCCGCACTATCTGGTCGGGGTCTACGGCCTGAACATCAAGGTCGCCGGCATGGTGGCCGCCGCCTACTCGATCCCCGGCTCGCTGTTCCGCGTCTTCGGCGGCTGGCTGTCGGACAAGATCGGCGCCCGCCGGGTAATGTACATCACCTTCAGCGTCAGCGCGGTCTGCACCTTCCTGCTGTCGTACCCGCCGACCAGCTACATCGTCGCCGGCATCAACGGCCCGATCAGCTTCCACCTGGCCACGGGCCTCCCCGCCTTCATGGTCCTGCTGTTCTGCCTCGGCTTCGCCATGAGCCTGGGCAAGGCGGCGGTGTACAAGCACATCCCGGTCTACTACCCGGCCAACATCGGTTCGGTCGGCGGCCTGGTCGGACTGGTCGGCGGGCTCGGCGGGTTCGTTCTGCCGATCGCCTTCGGCCTGCTCAATGACTTTACCGGCGTCTGGACCAGCTGCTTCATGCTGCTGTTCGTGCTGGTCACCTCGGCCTTGACCTGGATGCACTTCGCCATCCGGCGGATGGAGCGGGCGCGGACGCCCGAGCTGTCTCACCTGCCTGAACTGCCGGAGATGTCCGGCCTGCACCCCAGTCCCTCCAGCGGTCCCGCACCCGTCGCCCCGGCGCCGGTCGCGGCGGCCGGCTGACCCTCAAGGAGCGCCCGATGGCTTCCGCCCCGACCCCCAGACATGTGCTGACCGACTGGCGGCCGGAGGACCCGGCGTTCTGGGCCTCCACCGGCAAGGCCATCGCGACACGCAACCTGTGGATTTCTGTCCCCAACCTGCTGCTGGCCTTTTCGGTCTGGATGGTCTGGTCGATGGTCGTGGCCAAGCTGAAGCTGATCGGCTTCGCCTTCACCACCGACGAACTCTTCTGGCTGGCGGCGCTGCCGGCCCTGTCGGGCGCGACCTTGCGGATCTTCTACAGCTTCATCGTCCCGGTCTTCGGCGGGCGGATGTGGACCGTCCTGTCGACCCTGTCCTTGCTGGTCCCGTCGATCGGCATCGGCCTGGCCGTGCAGAACCCCGACACGCCCTACATCGCGTTCGTCGCGCTCGCCCTGCTGTGCGGCTTCGGCGGCGGCAACTTCGCCTCCTCGATGTCGAACATCTCGTTCTTCTTCCCCAAGGCCGAGAAGGGCAACGCCCTGGCCCTCAACGCCGGCTTCGGCAATCTCGGCGTCAGCATGATGCAGTTCCTGGTCCCTGTGGTCATCACCCTGGGGGCCTTCGCCCCGGTGATCGGCGCGCCGCAGATCGCCGTCGAGAAGGGTGTCGAGAGTCAGATCTGGCTGCAGAACGCGGGCTTCGTCTGGGTTCCGTTCATCCTCGCCGCCGCCGCCGCCGCGTGGATCGGCATGAACGACATCAGCTCGGCCAAGGCGTCCTTCGCGACCCAGGCTGTGGTGTTCCAGCGCAAGCACAACTGGATCATGTGCTACCTCTACGTCGGCACTTTCGGCTCGTTCATCGGCTTTTCGGCGGCCTTCCCGCTGCTGGCCAAGACGCTGTTCCCGGCCGTCATGGTGCTGAAGATCGCCTTCCTCGGCCCGCTGGTCGGCGCCCTGTCCCGGGCGCTGACCGGCTGGGTGTCGGACAAGTGGGGCGGCCAACACGTCACCCACTGGGTGTTCCTGGCGCTCTCGGTCGGCGTCCTGGGCGTCCTCTACAGCGTCGGCGCCACGGGCGCTGCTCCGTCCTTCCCGCTGTTCTTCGGCAGCTTCCTGTGGCTGTTCTTCTGGACCGGCGTGGGCAACGCCTCGACGTTCCAGATGATCCCCGCGATCGTCCGCGCGGACATGCCCAGGCTGATGCCGGGCGCCGACCTGATCACCCGCCTGAAGGCCTCGGACATGGAGGCGGCGGCCATCGTCGGCTTCAGCTCCGCCATCGGCGCCTACGGCGGCTTCTTCATCCCCAAGGCCTTCGGCGACTCGCTCAAGGCCACCGGCGGGCCGGAGACGGCGCTGCTGATCTTCCTCGCCTTCTACCTTAGCTGCGTGGTGGTGAACTGGGTCTTCTACGCCCGCCGCCGGTCGCTGCTGAACACTCCCACGCTGACCCCTGTTCCGGAGCTCGCGGCATGAGCCATACCCTCGACCGCCTCGCGTTCTTCACGCGCAAGACCGAGCTGTTCTCCGACGGCCACGGGGTGATGAACGACGACGACCGCACCTGGGAGGAGGCCTACCGGTCCCGCTGGCGGCACGACAAGATCGTCCGCTCGACCCATGGCGTGAACTGCACGGGCTCCTGCTCCTGGAAGATCTACGTCAAGGGCGGGATCGTCACCTGGGAGACCCAGCAGACCGACTATCCGCGCACCCGGCCTGAACTGCCCAACCATGAGCCGCGCGGCTGCGCCCGCGGCGCCAGCTACAGCTGGTACCTCTACTCGGCCAACCGGGTGAAGTATCCGCTGGTCCGCTCCCGCCTGGTGCGGCTGTGGCGCAAGGCGCGCGAGACGCTGGCGCCGGTGGCGGCCTGGGCCTCGATCCAGGACGATCCGGCCGCGCGCAAGTCCTACACCAGCATGCGCGGCTCCGGCGGCTTCGTGCGGGCTGACTGGGACGAGGTCACCGAGATCATCGCCGCGGCCAATGCTCATACCGTGAAACGCTGGGGCCCTGACCGGGTATTCGGCTTCTCGCCAATCCCGGCCATGTCGATGGTCTCCTACGCCGCCGGCGCGCGGTATCTGCAGCTGCTCGGCGGAGCCTGCGGCTCATTCTATGACTGGTACTGCGACCTGCCGCCGGCCTCGCCCCAGACCTGGGGCGAACAGACCGACGTCGCCGAGAGCGCCGACTGGTACAATTCCAGCTTCATGCTGCTGTGGGGCTCGAACGTCCCGCAGACCCGCACGCCGGACGCCCACTTCTACACCGAGGCCCGCTATCGCGGCGCCAAGTCGGTGGTCATCTGCCCGGACTATTCGGAGGCCTCGAAGTTCTCCGACCTGTGGCTGCCGGTGAAACAGGGGACCGACGCGGCCCTGGCCATGGCCTTCGGTCACGTGATCCTCAAGGAGTATCACCTCGACAAGCAGGTGCCGTACTTCCGCGACTATCTGCGCAAGTACAGCGACCTGCCGATGCTGGTGCGGCTGGTCCCGCAGGACGGCGGGTTCGTCCCGGAGCGCCTGCTGCGCGCCTCCGACTTCGTCGGCGACCTGGAGCAGGCCAACAATCCCGACTGGAAGACGGTCGCCATCGACGAGGCCACCGGCGAGATCGTCGTTCCGAACGGCTCGATCGGATTCCGCTGGGGCGAGGACGGCCGCTGGAACCTCGAGGAGCGCGACGCCGCGGACCGCGAGACCACGCTGAAGCTGGGCCTCAAGGACGCGCACGACGAAGTCGCCGGGGTGCGTTTCCCCTACTTCGCCAACACCGCGACCAACGGCTTCGCCTCGACCGATCACCCCAGCGTCCTGACCCGCAATGTGCCGGTCCGCCGCGTCATGCTGAAGGACGGCGAGGCGCTGGTCGCCTGCGTCTACGACCTGTTCCTGGCCAACTACGGCGTCGACCAGGGCTTCGGCGGCGACTGCATGCCGACCTCCTACGACGACCTGCAGCCCTATTCCCCGGCCTGGGCGGAAGCCATCACCACCGTCCCGCGCGAACAGATCATCGCCGTGGCCAGGGGTTTCGCCACCAACGCCGAGAAGACCAACGGCAAGTCGATGGTGATCATCGGCGCGGCGATGAACCACTGGTTCCACATGGATATGAACTACCGCGGCGTCATCAACATGCTGGTGATGTGCGGATGCGTGGGTCAGTCCGGCGGCGGCTGGGCCCACTACGTCGGCCAGGAAAAGCTGCGGCCGCAGACCGGCTGGGCCCCGCTGGCCTTCGCCACCGACTGGATCCGGCCGCCCCGGCAGCAGAACTCGACCTCGTTCTTCTACGCCCACTCCGACCAGTGGCGCTACGAGACCGTCGGCATCGACGAACTGTTGTCGCCCACGGCGCCGGAAGGGCCGTGGAAGGCCTCGATGATCGACTTCAACGTCCGCGCCGAGCGGATGGGCTGGCTGCCCTCGACGCCGGCCTTGAAGGCCAACCCTCTGGATGTGGCCAAGGCCGCGGCGGCGGCCGGAGTCGATGCGCGGGACTACACCCTGTCAGGCCTGAAGGACCGCTCCGTCGAACTGTCCTGCATGGACCCTGACGATCCGGCCAACTGGCCGCGCAACATGTTCATCTGGCGCTCGAACCTGCTCGGCTCGTCGGGCAAGGGCCACGAGTATTTCCTCAAGCACCTGCTCGGCGCCTCGCACGGCGTGCAGGGCAAGGACCTGGGCGAGTCCGGCAAGGTCAAACCCGTCGATGTCGTCTGGCATGACGAGGCCCCGGAAGGGAAACTCGACCTGCTGGTGACCCTCGACTTCCGCATGTCGACCACCTCGGTCTACTCCGACATCGTTCTGCCGACGGCCACCTGGTACGAGAAGAACGACCTCAACACCTCCGACATGCACCCCTTCATCCATCCGCTGTCAGCGGCCGTGGATCCGGCCTGGGAGTCGAAGTCGGACTGGGAGATCTTCAAGGCGATCGCCAAGAAGTTCTCGCAGGTCGCCCCGGAGGTGCTGGGGGTCGAGAAGGACGTCGTTCTCACCCCGATCCAGCACGACAGCCCCGGCGAGATGGCCCAGCCCTTTGAGGTCAAGGACTGGTACCTCGGCGAATGCGAGGCGATCCCCGGCAAGACCATGCCGCAGATCACCATCGTCGAGCGGGACTACCCCAACCTCTACAGGCAGTTCACCGCGCTCGGCCCGTTGCTCGACAAGGCCGGCAACGGCGGCAAGGGCCTGGCCTGGAAGACCGGCCACGAGGTCGACGCCCTGCGCGACCTGAACGGCGCGGTGCTGGAGGCCGGCCTCACCCTGGGCATGCCCAGCATCAACACCGATATCGACGCTTGCGAGACCATCCTGATGCTCGCGCCGGAGACCAACGGCGAGGTGGCGGTCAAGGCCTGGCACGCGCTGGAGAAACAGACCGGCCGCGAGCACGCCCACCTGGCGATCCCCAAGGAGGACGAGAAGATCCGCTTCCGCGATCTGCTCGCCCAGCCGCGCAAGATCATCTCCTCACCGACCTGGTCGGGCATCGAGAGCGAGAAGGTCTGCTACACCGCCGGCTACACCAATGTGCACGAGCTGATCCCCTGGCGGACGCTCACGGGCCGCCAGCAGCTCTATCAGGACCATCTCTGGATGCGGGCCTTCGGCGAGGCCCTGTGCGTCTACAAGCCGCCGATCGACCTCAAGACCACGCACGTGAAGGGCCTCAAGCCCAACGGCGAGACCGAGATCGTGCTCAACTTCATCACCCCGCACCAGAAGTGGGGCATCCACTCCACCTATTCCGACAACCTGCTGATGCTGACGCTCAATCGCGGCGGGCCGGTGGTCTGGATCTCGGAGACGGACGCCCGCGAGGCCGGGATTGTCGACAACGACTGGATCGAGGTCTTCAACGCCAACGGGGCGCTGACTGCGCGCGCCGTGGTTTCCCAGCGCATCCGTGAAGGCACGACCTTCATGTATCACGCGCAGGAAAAGATCGTGAACACGCCGGGCTCGGAGATCACCGGGCGGCGCGGCGGCATCCACAACTCCGTCACTCGCACGGTGCTGAAGCCGACCCACATGATCGGCGGCTACGCCCAGCTGGCCTACGGCTTCAACTACTACGGCACCGTGGGCTCCAACCGGGACGAGTTCATCGTCCTTCGCAAGATGAACAAGGTCGACTGGCTCGAAGAGCCGCTCGAATCCCGGGAGTTCGGCCAATGAAAATCCGCGCGCAGATCGGCATGGTGCTGAATCTCGACAAGTGCATCGGCTGTCACACATGTTCGGTCACCTGCAAGAACGTCTGGACCAACCGCCAGGGCGTTGAATACGCCTGGTTCAACAACGTCGAGACCAAGCCCGGCATCGGCTATCCCAAGGACTGGGAGAACCAGAAGAAGTGGAACGGCGGCTGGCGGCGCAAGGCCAACGGCAAGATCGAACCGCGCATGGGCGCCAAGTGGCGGATCCTGTCGAAGATCTTCGCCAACCCGGACCTGCCCGAGATCGACGACTACTACGAGCCCTTCGACTTCGACTACGGCCACCTGCAGACCGCGCCGGAGATGAAGCATTTTCCGACTGCCCGGCCGCGCTCGAAGATCACCGGCCAGCGGATGGAGAAGATCGAGTGGGGGCCGAACTGGGAGGAAATCCTGGGCGGCGAGTTCGCCAAGCGGTCCGAGGACTCCAACTTCGAGGGCATCGAGAAGGAGATCTACGGCCAGTTCGAACAGACCTTCATGATGTACCTGCCGAGGCTCTGCGAGCATTGCCTCAACCCCACCTGCGTGGCGGCCTGTCCCTCGGGCGCGATCTACAAGCGCGAGGAGGACGGCATCGTCCTGATCGACCAGGACAAGTGCCGCGGCTGGCGCATGTGCGTCTCGGCCTGCCCCTACAAGAAAATCTACTACAACTGGGACTCCGGGAAATCGGAGAAGTGCACCTTCTGCTTCCCGCGCATCGAGGTGGGTCAGCCGACGGTCTGTTCGGAAACCTGCGTCGGCCGCATCCGCTATCTCGGCGTCCTGCTGTATGACGCCGACGCGATCGAGGCGGCCGCCTCGACGCCGGACGAGAAGGACCTCTACCAGGCCCAGCTCGACGTCTTCCTCGACCCGAACGACCCGGCGGTGATCGCCCAGGCGCGTCTCGACGGCGTGCCGGAGGCCTGGCTCGAAGGCGCCCGTCGCAGCCCGGTCTACAAGATGGCCATCGAGTGGAAGGTCGCCTTCCCGCTGCACCCCGAATACCGGACCCTGCCGATGGTCTGGTACGTGCCGCCGCTGTCGCCGATCCAGTCGGCAGCCGCCTCCGGCGCGCTGGAGAACGACGGCCAGATGCCGGACGTCGCCAGCCTGCGCATTCCGGTCCGCTACCTCGCCAACCTGCTCACCGCCGGCAACGAGCCGCCGGTGGTCACCGCGCTGGAACGGATGATGGCCATGCGCGGCTTCATGCGCGCCCGCACGGTCGAGGGGGTCACAGACCACGCCTTGGCGGCGCGGGTCGGCCTGACCGCCGCCCAGATCGAGGAGATGTACCGGTACATGGCCATCGCCAACTACGAGGACCGGTTCGTCATCCCCACCACCCACCGCGAGACCGCCGAGGACGCCTACGAGCTCCGCGGCGACTGCGGCTTCTCCTTCGGCAACGGCTGCTCCGGCGGCCGCACCGAGGTGGGCCTGTTCGGTTCCGATCCGCGTTCGCGCGCCAAGCCCGTCATGGAGGTCTGAGATGGCCCTTACCTACAAGGCCCTGGCGGTGCTGCTGGCCTATCCGACAGCCGACACGCAGGAACTCGCCGAGGCCGCCATTCAGGCGGTCGAGGAAGAGGGTATGGTCCCCCTGCAGGTTCGCCGCTCTCTCGGCCGGTTGGCCGACGAGCTGGCGAACGGCGATCTGTTCGAGCTGCAGGAACGCTATGTCTGGCAGTTTGACCGCACCCGCTCGCTGTCGCTGAACCTCTACGAGCACGTGCACGGCGAGAGCCGCGACCGCGGTCAGGCCATGGTCGCCCTGCTGGAGCTCTATCGCAGCAAGGGTGTCGAACTGTCGGCCAACGAGCTGCCCGACAACCTGCCGGTGTTCCTCGAGTTCCTCTCCCTGCTGCCCGAGGCCGAGGCAGCCTCGCTGCTGGGCGAGGCCGCCCATGTCCTGGCCGCCATGGGGCAACGGCTGCACAAGCGCCAGAGCCCATACCGGGCCGTATTCGGCGCCCTGACCGCCCTTGCCGGCGCTGAGGCCGATGCCGAGGCGCTCGCCTCGCTGATGCAGGAGCCGGACGACGATCCCGGCGACTTCGAGACGCTCGACCGGCTGTGGGCCGAGACCGCCGTCACCTTCGGACCGTCCGACGTCGGCTGCCCGAAGGCGGAAGACCTGGTCCGCGCCATGAACGATGCCCCGGCGCCCGTCCGTCGCCGCGCCGGCGCGGCCTGAGGAGCTGACGATGAACCTCAATCACATCCTGTTCGGCATCTATCCGTACGTCGCCCTGTCGGTGCTGGTGATCGGATCGGTGCTGCGCTTTGACCGCGAGCAATACACCTGGCGCACGGGCTCCTCGCAGCTGCTGCGGCGGCGCCAGCTGGTCATGGGCTCGGTGCTGTTCCATGTCGGCGTGCTGGCCATTTTCGCGGGCCACTTCGTGGGGCTGCTCACGCCGATCGCGGTTTGGGACTTCCTGGGCGTGCCGCACTCGGCCAAGCAGCTGCTGGCCATCGTCGCCGGCGGCGGGGCAGGAGCCCTGTGCCTGGTCGGCGGGGCGATGCTGCTGCACCGCCGGCTGTTCGATCCGCGCATCCGCGCCACCTCCAGCTTCGGCGACAGCGCCATCCTGATCATGCTGATGGTCCAGCTGCTGCTTGGCCTGTCGACCATTCCCCAGTCCCTCAAGCACATGGACGGGCACGAGATGGTCAAGTTCATGGGCTGGGCCCAGGGCATCTTCACCCTGCGGCCCGGCGCCTCCGATCTGCTGACCGAGGTGCACTGGGTGTTCAAGATCCACATCGTGCTGGGTCTGACGATCCTGCTGGTGTTCCCCTTCACCCGGCTGGTGCACATGCTGTCGGCGCCGGTCTGGTATCTGAACCGCCGCGGGTGGCAGCTGGTGCGGACCCGCGGCGCCATGCCGCCGCGCCGGGGCGCCGCCCGCCGTACGGGAGGCAGGTCATGAGCGCCGCCCGCTACTTCGTCACCGACGGCGTGCAGATCCCCGAAAGCCTGATCGCCCAGGAATCCCAGAATCATCCGGGCGGGTCGCCCGAGGAGGTGCGCGCCGCCGCCGCCCACGCGCTGGCGGTCCGGGCCCTGCTGCTCGACCGCGCCGCCGAGCTGGGTCTGACCGCCGAGCCTGAACTCGATGACCGGGGCCGCGAGGAGACACCCGAGGAAGCCCTCGTTCGCGCCGTCCTGGCCGAGGAGGTTGACCCCGAAGTCCCGTCCGAAACCGAGTGCCGCCGCGTCTATGACGCCACGCCCGGCCGCTTCCGCACGCCGGTTCTCTACGAAGCCTCGCACATCCTGTTCGCCATCGAGGGCGACGGTGAGACCGCGGTCGAGGCGGCCCGGCTCGCTGCTGAAACTGTCGGTCAGATGCTGCAGGAGACGCCCGCGCGGTTCGCCGGCCTGGCCCTGGCCTATTCGGCCTGTCCCTCGAGCGGCGTCGGCGGCTCACTTGGTCAACTGGGGCCGGGCGACCTGGCGCCGGAGGTCGAACGGGCCTTCACCGTCCTGCTGCCCGGGCAGATTTCGTCGGCCCCGGTGCGGTCCCGCTTCGGCTGGCACATCCTGCGTCTCGACCGGCGCATTGATAGCCGTCAGCTGCCGTTCGAACAGGTCGCCGGTCGCATCCGCATGCATCTGGAAAGCCGCGCCTGGATCGCCGGCGCGGTCCAGTATGTATCTGATCTGGCGGCTCGCGCGCGGTCTCGCGGCGTGGGCCTCGTGATCTCCGCCGACGGGGACCTGTCCGAGGGGGCGACCCTCGGCGACATGATCGCCGACACGGCCGCCGCGCCGCGTCTGCTGTCCTGGCTTGCAGCCACCGACGCGGATCTGCTGGCGCGGGTGGAGGCTGCAGCGGGAGCCGACAGCGCCGCCCCGGCCGACTGGGTTCGCGCCGCCGTGGCCAATTTTGTCCAGGGGGGCGACGACGAGGCCTGGACGCGGGTCATTTCCGCGGCCCAGGGCGCCGAGGACCCCGCCCTGTCGGCGCTTGGCGCGATCCTCAAGTCCCGGCTGGTTCCCGCCAAGGCGACCTTCACCCTCATCCGGAGACGCTGACCGCCATGCGCCGTCATCCCGTTGCTCTTCTGCCCCTCGCCGTCGCCGCCCTGTCGGCGCCCGGCCTCGCCCACGCCGCCGAAGGGCAGGGCGACTGGATCGTCGATGCGCGGCTGCGCTACGAATTCGTCGACCAGGCCGGGTTCGCGAACGAGGCCGAGGGTCTGACCCTGCGCACGCGGCTGGGCTACGAGACCCCGGTCTGGAACGGTTTCAAGGCGTTGGTCGAGGGTGAAAACGTCACCGCCCTGTCGGATCGCTACAACAGCACCACCAACGGCCATGTCGTCTATCCGACCGTGCTCGATCCGGAGACCACCGAGCTCAATCGCGCCCAGATCTCCTGGTCGGGCGCCGGGGCCGACGTCGTGGTCGGGCGACAGCGGATCGTACTCGGCGCCGCCCGGTTCGTCGGCAACGTCGGCTTCCGCCAGAACGAGCAGACCTTCGACGCCGCCCGGGTGGCGTTCAAGGTCAGTCCAACGACCACGCTGACCTGGATCTACATCGACCGCGTGCACCGGATCCTCGGCGACGACAGTCCGCAGGGCGAATGGGACAGCGACTCCAACGTCGTCCAGATCGACAGCAAGACCCCGATCGGGCAGCTGACGGCCTACGGCTATCTGCTCGACTTCGAGTCCGTCCCGCTGCAGTCCAGCGCCACCTGGGGCGCCCGGCTGACCGGCTCGCGGCCCCTGGCGTCAGGACCGTCGATCACCTGGGAGGTCGAGTACGCCCGGCAGGGCGACTATGGCGCCAACCCGGTCGATTTCGACCTCGACTACCTGGCCCTTTCCGCCGGGCTGAAGAAGGACGCCCGCTATGTGTCCGTGGGGCTGGAGCGGCTCGACGGCGACGGCGCGCGCGGGTTCGGCACGCCGCTGGCCACCCTGCACGCCTTCAACGGCTGGGCGGACGTGTTCCTCGCCACCCCGGCCGGGGGGCTGACAGATCTCAACCTGAAGGCGGGGACGACCGTGCCGCTCGGGAGTCGCAAGCTGAAGCTGGCGGCGGCGGTGCACGACTTTTCTGACGCCGACGGCGGGCTCGACTACGGGAGCGAGTTCGATGCCTCGGCCTCCCTGCCCCTGACGCCCAGGCTGTCGTTCGAGGTGAAGGCCGCCCGGTTCACCGGCGATCTTCCCGCCTTCGCCGACCGCACCAAGGTCTGGGTGACGCTTGAGCTGAAGCTGTGAGCCGGGAGAGGGCTTCGCCGCCGCCCGAAGCTGACGGCGGGATCGAGCCGATCTCGTCCTATCTCATGGCGAGCCCTCTGGATTTCTTCTTCGCCGAGCACTTCCGGCATCGGCAGCTCTGTGGCCTGATTGACCAGTTGAGCAAGACGACCTTCTTCGACCCCGGGCCGATTGCGGAGGTGGTCGACTTCCTCCGGTTCGAGGCTCCAATCCACATCATAGACGAGGAAGAGGATCTGTTTCCCCTGCTGCGTCGCCGCTGCCTCGCCGAAGACGAGGTCGAGGGGGTCCTGGGCGTGCTGTCGGCCGAACACAAGGCTGACGGTCTGCTCGGCAAGGTCGTGCGAACCTATCTCGAGCGTTGCCTGGAGACGCGCGCCGCGCCCGGTGCGACCCACGAGGGGCGACGGGACCTCGCGGCCTTCGCCACCCAGGAGCGACGGCACCTGGCGCTGGAGAATGCGGTGGTCCTGCCGATCGCCCGCCAGAGACTGACGGCCGAGGACCTTGCCGGACTGGCCCGTCGGCTGGCGGCGCGGCGCGGCATGGCGCCGGCGGAGACCAGCACGTGATCGCCGAGCTCTTCGACCGCAACCTGCGCTGGGCGGCGGGCCGCGCGCGAGTTGACCCGGAGTACTTCCGCCGGCTGGCGAGCCAGCAGGGGCCGGACTATCTGTGGGTCGGCTGTTCCGACAGCCGCGTACCGGCCAACGAGATTGTCGGCCTCGATCCGGGTGAGCTTTTCGTCCACCGCAATGTCGCCAATCTCGCTCCGCCGCAGGACGCCAATTTCCTGTCGGTGCTCCAGTTCGCGCTCGAGATCCTCAAGGTGCGGCACATCATCGTCTGCGGTCACTATGGCTGCGGCGGCGTTCGGGCGGTGCTGTCAGGCCAGCGTCACGGGCTGATCGATCACTGGCTGCAGCCGGTGGCCTGCCTCTGCCGACGGGATGCCGCCGAGCTGGACGGCATCCTGGACTTCGACGCCCGGGTGAACCTGGTCTGCGAACGCAATGTGCTGGCGCAGGTCGAGAGCCTCGCCGACAACCCCTTTGTGCGTGACGCGTGGGGCCGCGGACAGGCGCTGTCGATCCATGGCTGGATCTATTCGATCCAGGACGGGCTGCTGCGCGATCTGGAAACCTCGATCGAGACCGTCGCGGACGCCACGGGCCGAAGCAGCGCAGCGCCGAAGGTGATGCGCGGCCGGCCGCGGCGGGGACGAGCGGAATGACGCCGGGTCTCCTGGTCGTCGTCCTGGCGGGAGGTGATGGCCGGCGGATGGGCGGCGGCAGCCGTTGAGACACCTCGCCGGCGGTTGACGCCGATCAATGTGCCCCGGGCGCGAGAACGTCAGGGTGGCTCTCAGATGGAGGACTCCACATGAGCTATCGCGACATCCTGATGCCGATCGACGACTCCAAGGGCTTCGCGGCGCGCGCCGCCACGGCCGCGACGCTGGCCAGACGCCTCGACTCCCGGTTGACGGGCGCCTTTCTGAAGTCGGATTTCCTGCGCAACTACATGGCCGGCGAGGCGATGGTCTATACCGCCACGGACATTCTGGACCGTCTGATCAAGGACCACACGGCGGGTGTCGCCAAAGCCTGCGAAGCAGCGCGTGCGACGTTCGAGAGCGCCGCGGGCGAGGCCGGCGTGGAGTCGGACTGGCTGACCCTGGATGGCGATGACGCCTATCCGTTGGCGGCCGCCGCGCGCCGGTTCGACCTGACGGTCATGCCCGTGAGTCTCACAGCCAGTCTCGGGTGGCGGACCATCACGGCGGCCGAGATCGGCCTCGCCAGCGGCGGGCCGGTTCTGCTGCTTCCCGATCAGACCAGCGGCGCGCCCGTCGGTGAACGTGTGCTGATCGCCTGGAAGGGAACCCGGGAGTCGGCCCGGGCCCTGCGAGACGCCTGGCCGATGATCGAAGCCGCGCGGGCCGTGCGCGTCCTTGTGGTCGCACCGGAAGGCGAGGGCGGTCCCGAGGGCATGCTGCAACGGCTTCTGGAACGGCATGGCTGCAAGGCCGACCTCGTCATCGATCGCAGTGAGGATGACTCGGCGGGAGACATTCTGCGCCGTCAGGTCGCCGATTTCGGCGCCGATCTGCTGGTCATGGGTCTGTATGGCAAGCCGCGCCTCCAGGAACTGGTGCTTGGCGGCGTGAGCCGGGACATGCTCAGGGCGCCGCCCGCCGCGCTGCTGCTGTCCCACTAGGCTGTGTTGGAACCGGGCAAGGGCATGGGACCGCCCGCGATCTCGCGCCGACGGCCACGCGTCGCGGCGGCGATGGTCGTGCTGTCGCTTCTGGCGCTTGGCGGGACGATGGTCGAGGTCGCCCTCGGCCAGCCTTTGGAACCGCCGCCCGCGATCACCGGCTGCGGCGACCTTCCGCTCACCGCGGACGAGCGCCGGCTGATCGGTGGCGCGTTGCTCGCTGACGATCCTGCCGCC
The DNA here is from genome assembly GCA_021741355.1 of Caulobacter sp. GTDB lineage: Bacteria > Pseudomonadota > Alphaproteobacteria > Caulobacterales > Caulobacteraceae > Caulobacter. Next base: position 13,839 of record JAIOXZ010000019.1, on the reverse strand, counting down.
GGTGTGGACGCTTTCGCGGACGCCGTCCTGCTGTCGGAGGTCGAGCGGCTGGCCGCCCTCCAACTGGGCCAGCGCCTCCGACCGTCACGCATCGACCGCAACTGGACGATCGAACCGCTCCGGCGCGACGTCCCCGTCGAGTTCTGCGCGGCCCGAAGGGCCGGAACCCTGGCGGCCTGGCTGGAGTCCCTGGAGCCGACCCACGCCGGATACAGGGCGCTCGGGGTGGAGCGGAGGCGCTACCAGGCGATCGTCCAGGCCGGCGGCTGGGCCGAGTTGCCCCGCGGTCGCTCGCTGCAGCCCGGGGACGAGGATGATCAGGTTGAACTGCTCCGCGCCCGCCTGCTGGCGGAAGGTTACGCCCTGCCGCCGAGCGCAGCGCCCCGCGTATTCGACAGTGACATGGACACGGCCCTCCGCACGTTCCAGCGCCGCCATGATCTCGACGAGGACGGCGTTCTTGGAACGGAGACGCGCCGGGCGCTCAACGTCTCCGCCGCCGACCGGCTCGCCCGGATCGAGGCCAATCTGGAGCGCTGGCGATGGCTGCCCCGCCACCTGCCGCCCGACCGGGTCGAGATCGATGCCGGTGCGGCGGAGGCCGTCCGGTTCGCTGCGGGTCAACCCGTGCTCCAGATGCGTGCGATCGTCGGGTCGCCCGCGCGCCGGACGCCGATGTTCGCATCCGATATCCAGGCCGTCGTGTTCAATCCGCCGTGGAATGTCCCGGCGTCGATCGCGCGCGGCGAAATCCTCCCCAGGGCCGCGCGGGACCCCGGGTATCTGGCTCGCAATGGCTATGTCCGGACGCCGGGCGGCCTGCAGCAGCGCCCCGGACCCGGCAATGCCCTGGGGTTTGTGAAGTTCGATTTTCCGAGCCCCTTCGGGGTCTACCTTCACGATACATCCGCGCGCGCCCTGTTCGTGCGTCGCGTCCGCACGCTCAGCCACGGTTGCGTGAGGCTTGAGAAGCCTCGCGAGCTGGCCGCCGACCTTCTGGCGCCCCAGGGCTGGACCGCGGCGGTCGTCGACCGGGTGATCGCCACGGGCGTCACCCGTCGCGTCGGGCTCGACACAACCGTGCCGCTGTTCGTTCTCTACCACACGGTCTCTGTCGACGAAGCCGGCCGGGCGGTCTTCAGGCCCGATCCCTACGGCTGGGACGCAAAACTCCTGGCCGCCCTGGCGTCCGCGGACCGCTGACGCCTCTCGCAGGTCCTGGGCGCTCGCCGGTGGGCGAGTGCCTGTAGGCGACGTCCCTCGCGCCTTTGACAACGATCAAGGCTGGCCCGCGCCGGGAGCGGCCAGAAGAACAGCCGCAGATGAACGCTGGAGCGCCCAGGTGCCGCGAACGGCCTCAACCCCGGGGGACATCGCTTTCAGCGTTCGGGGGCTGACGAAGGTCTACGTGACCGGAGCCGGCGAGGTACACGCTCTGCGGGGCGTCGATCTCGACGTGCGGCGCGGCGAGACCCTGGTGCTTCTCGGCCCTTCGGGCTCCGGCAAGTCGACCCTGCTCAACATTCTGGGCGGCCTCGACCGGGCGAGCGCCGGTACGGTGACCTTCCATGGAGAGGCGTTGACCGGCAAGACCGAGCGGGAACTGACGGCCTACCGTCGCGCATTCGTCGGCTTCATCTTCCAGTTCTTCAACCTCGTGCCCAGCCTGACCGCCCGGGAGAACGTCGCCCTGATCACGGAAGTCTCCCGCGCGCCCATGGCGCCGGAGGCCGCTCTGGGCATGGTCGGCCTGTCCGACCGCCTGGACCACTTTCCCGCCCAGCTTTCGGGCGGCCAGCAGCAGCGGGTGGCGGTGGCTCGCGCCATCGCCAAACGGCCCGAGATTCTCCTCTGTGACGAGCCGACGGGTTCGCTGGACAGTGAGAGCGGCGTGCAGGTGCTGAATGCGCTTGTCGAGGTCGCGCGCGAGGTGGGGGCGACGACGATGATCGTCTCCCACAATGCCGCCATCGGCGCGATCGCCGACCGCGTGATCCATTTCCGCGACGGGGCCATCACCCGGATCATCGAGAACCCGATCAAGCGCGCGCCGGGGGAGATGCGGTGGTGACGCTCCGATCGCTCGATCTCAAGCTGCTTCGCGATCTTCTGCGGTTGAAGTGGCAGGTGCTGGCGATCGCCCTCCTGATCGCGTGCGGCGTCGCCGTGACCACCATGGCCTACTCGGCCCAGAAGGCCCTGGAGGACGCCCAGGCGAGGTTCTACGAAGTGACCCGCTTCGCCGATGTGTTCGCTGCGGCGCGGAGCGGGCCGCTTTCGAGGGTCGAAGATCTTGCCCGCATAGACGGCGTGCTGGCGGTCGACGCGCGGATCTCGGAAAGCGGACTGATGAGCGTCCCCGGCCTCGCCCGCCCGGCGATCGCCCGCGTGATCTCCCTGCCGCGCGACGAGCAGGCCGCCCTGAACCGGATCGTCCTCATCCGCGGCCGGCTGCCGGATCCGTCGCGCCTGGACGAGGCGGTGGCGCTGAAGACGTTCATGGACGCCGCCGGCGTGTCCCTGGGCGACCAGCTGACGACCGTGATCGGCGGCCGGGCCCTTACGTTCAGGATCGTGGGCGCGGCGTTGCCGGCCGAATACGTGTTCACGCCCAGTCCGGAATCGTTCATGCCCGATGACGCTCACCAGGGCGTCTTCTGGGCGCCGAGGGCCGCGGTGGAACGGGCGGCGGGCCTGGGCGGCGGGTTCAACACCGTCTCGCTCGACCTCGCCGCCGGCGCTTCGGTCCCGGCCGTGCTGCAGGCCGTCGACCGCATTCTCGCGCCCTACGGCGGCCGGCTGTCCTACGCGCGGAAGGACCAGGTTTCCCACGCCTTCCTGACGGCTGAGCTGAGGGAGCTCTCGATCATGGGCGCCGTCCTGCCGCCGGTGTTCCTGATCGTCGCCGCCGCCCTGGTGCATCTGGTGGTCGGCCGGCTGGTCGATGCCGAGCGGGAGCAGATCGGACTGCTCAAGGCGTTCGGCTATGGCGATCTCGAGGCGGCCTCGCCCTACCTTCGGCTGGCCGGCGCCATCGGGCTGCTGGGCGCGGTCGGCGGCGGCCTCGCCGGCGGCTGGCTGGGTGCGGCGGTGATGGAACAGTACCGGGAGTATTTCCGCTTTCCGGTGCTGGACCCGGCCTTCCACTGGCCGGGCTTCGCCGTGGCCTCGGTGGCCTCGGTGGGGGCGGCGCTCGCGGGGTCCTTGCTGGCCGTGCGCAGGGCGGTGCGCCTTTCGCCCGCCGTCGCCATGCAGCCGCCGCGGCCAGCGTCCTACCGCCAGGGCCTGCTGGACCGCCTGGTTCCTGGCAAGACCATCGATCAGTCAAGCCGCATGATCGTACGCAATCTCGAGCGGTTTCCGCTGCGCGCGGGTCTTACGACCCTCGGCCTCGCGGCCAGCCTTTCGCTGCTGCTCGGCACGCAGTTCGTCTTCGGCAGCCTCGATTACCTGATCGACCAGGCCTACTACCGCGCCCAGCGCTGGAGCGACGCGGTTGGCTTCGGCGAAGTGCGCGCATCCCACGCCATTTCCGAGGTGCTCCGGCTGCCCGGCGTGTTCGCCGCAGAGCCGGTCCGCGTGGTCGGCGTGCAGATCAGGGCGAAGGGCCGCGAGGCGCGAACCAGGCTCACCGGTCTCGAACGCGACGCGCAATTGCAGCGTGCGCTCGACGGCCAGGGCCGCCCGATCCCCTTTCAGGGGCGCGGGGTCATTCTCAGTGAAGCCCTCGCCGCCCGTCTGGGGACGGTCCCGGGCGATAGGGTCAGCCTCGACATCGTCGATGGACGCGCGCCGTCCACAGACCTGCCGGTCACCGCGCTGGCCGAGGACTACAGCGGCTACGCCGCCTACATGGCGCTGGACGAGCTCAACCGGCTGATGGCCGACGGCGACCGGGTCAGCGGCGCCCAGCTCCTGGTGAAGCCGGACGCCCGCGCGGGATTCTACCGGGCCATTGAGCGCATTCCCCTGATCGTCGCCGCGACATCCCGTGACGATACGGTCGCCAACTGGCGAAAGGTGATGATCGAGGCGCTGCGGGTGTCGCTGACCTTCTATGTGGGCTTCGCGGCGGCGATCGCCTTCGGCGTCGCCTACAACACCAGCCGCATCGCGCTCTCGGAGCGTGCACGCGATCTGGCAACCTTGCGCGTGCTCGGATTCGAGCGCCGGGAATGCGCCTATATCCTGCTGGGCGAGGTGCTTCTGCTGGCGATCGTTGCGATCCCGCTCGGACTGCTGGGCGGCTACGGTCTGGCCAGATCCCTTGTGGCCGCCTTTTCGCGCGAGGAACTGCGGCTTCCGCTCATCCTGACGCCGGGCAGCTACGCCGTCTCCCTGACCGCCTATCTGGCCGCGGTGGGGCTGGCCGCGCTGCTGGTCGGTCGCCGGGTCTGGGCGCTTGACCTGGTGGCTGTCCTGAAGACGAGGGAATAGATGATGGGTCCAAGACAAATCCGCTGGATCGTGATCACGGCCGCCGTCGTTGTTCTTGCGCTGGTTATCGCCTGGCTGTTCGCGCCGCGCGCCGTGCCCGTCGATCTCGCCAGCGCGCGGATCGGGCCGATCACCGAAAGCGTCGCCGACCAGGGCGCGGCGCGGGTGCGCGAGGCCTATCTGGTGGCTGCGCCCGTCTCCGGTCGCCTGCATCGCATCGACCTGCACGTCGGCGACCGGGTCGTCGCGGGCCGCACGGTGGTCGCCCGCATCGATCCGGCCAGCGACCTTCTCGACCCTCGAACCCGCTCGCAGGCCGAGGCCGGCCTCGCCGCCGCCGCCGCCGCCGTGAGGGCGGCGACCGCCCAGCGCGACAGCCTGGCCGCGCAGGCCCGACGCGCGGAGGACAGCCTGGCGCGCATCCAGGCGCTCGCCGCGCAAGGCTACGCCGCCCCCCAGGCGCTCGACGATGCGGAGGCTTCTGCTCGCGCGGCCCGGGCCGCGGTCCGCGCCGCCGAGGCCGAGATCGGCGTCCGCAAGGCCGACCTGGCCCGGTCCCGGGCGGGGCTGGCCGATCCTGAGTCGGCCGGCGGGCGCCCCGTCCTGGTGACCGCCCCAGCCACCGGCTACGTCACCCGCGTCCTGCAGCAGAGCGCCGGGACTGTGGCCATGGGCGGCCCGCTGGTCGAAATCGGCGACGAGAGCGGGCTGGAGGCGGCAGTCGAATTCCTGTCCCAGGAGGCCGTCCGCATGCGGGAAGGCATGACGGCCGAGATCTTCGACTGGGGCGGCGCCCGACCGATCCCCGCGCTTGTCCGGCGGGTGGAGCCCCAGGGCTTCACCAAGGTCTCGGCCCTCGGCGTCGAGGAGCAGCGGGTTCTGGTCCTGCTGCAGTTCGCCGGCCCGCCCGACTCCCGCGCCCGGCTCGGCCCCGGCTATCGTGTCTGGGGACGGGTGTTCCTGCGGCGCGCTTCAGCGGTGCTGAAGGTCCCGCTCGGCGCCCTGGTGCGGGCCGACGGCGGCTGGGCCGTCTTTCGCGCCGCGGATGGGCGGGTTCGTCTGACTCCCGTCCAGGTCGGCGCGATGACCGATCGCGAGGCCGAGGTCAGGTCCGGGCTGAGCGCCGGCGACAGGGTGGTCATCTTCCCGTCCGACAGCGTCAGGGACGGCGCAAGGATCAAGCCGCGTTGATTCCCCGCGCCGGTGAGGTGCTGGTGGAGATCGAGGCGACCGGCCTCTGCCAGACGAGACGAGGCAGGGCCGGGTGGCGGTGCAGGCAGTCGGGCGCGAACGCGTCTCCGAATTTTACGGCTCTTCGCGATCACCGCGAGCCTTTAGATGTCGACTGACGGGCTCACGCGCGGTCGTCAGACAAGCAATCGCTCGACCTCACCAAGCCGTCCCGGAGACCGGGCGGAGGGTGTAGACGCCTCTGAATCGATCTCCGCCCTGCGGCCGGTTCGCCATCGACGCCAGTCGGCGGCCCCGGCGTGCGCCTTCGCATTCCTGCGGCTCAAGGCGGACCCGGCGGTGATCGCGATGTCGGAAGGTCTTGCCTCCCGCGGGGCATTGCGGGAGTGGTGGCCGAGGCGCCAGCCTTGGGCCAACACGAGCGACTGGACACGACCATGACTGATCAAGCCTCGCCCCAGGGCGTCCGGCCCGGGCCGCTCGCGGGGGTCCGGATCATCGACCTGACGCAATTCATCCTGGGCCCGTACGCCACCCAGACCCTGGGCGATCTGGGCGCCGACATCATCAAGGTCGAGGAGCCTTCCGGCGACCGACAGCGGTTTTCGGGCAAGGCCCCGAAATCGAAGGAGATGGGTCCAGGCTATGTGGCCTTCAACCGCAACAAGCGCTCGGTGAGCCTGGACCTGAAGACGGAAGAGGGACGGGATACGCTGCGGCGCCTGGTCGAGACGGGCGATGTCTTCATCCACAACATGCGCCCCGCCGCGGTGGCCCGACTGGGCTTCTCGTATGAGCAGGTTGCGGCCATCAAGCCGGACATCGTCTACGTCGAGGCCATGGGCTACGACGAGGCTGGCCCCTACGCCGGGCTTCAGGCCTTCGACGATCTCATTCAGTCGGCCAGCGGCGCCTGCGGTCTTGGACAGCTGGTCGACCCGGACGCCGAGCTGCGGCCCCTGCCGTCCTTCCTGGCCGACAAGACCTGTGGCCTCTTCGCGGTGATCGCCACCATGGCCGCCCTGCGCCACAAGGAGCAGACCGGCGAAGGCCAGTATGTCGCCGTGCCGATGCTGGAAACCTTCACCGGCTTCCTGATGGCCGAGCACCTCTACAACGAGACCTATATTCCGCCGACCGGCAGCTTCGGCGTGACGACCGCGATCACGCCTCACCGCAAGCCGATGAAGACCCGGGATGGCTGGCTGACGGTCATGCCGGCCAACGCCCTGCAGTCGGCGAAATTCATGGAGCTGGGCGGGCTGCCGGGCGCCTACGAGAGCGAGCGCTTCACCTCCAAGACCAGCGGTCGGGAGAAGGTCGCCGAATACTACGCGATGATGGGCGAGGCGGCCGCCAGCCATACGACCGACGAATGGATGGCGCTGGGCGCGGAAAACTCCATCCCGGTCATGCGGGCCAACACACCGACGATGATCTTCGAGGACGCGCAGCTCAGCCAGACGCTGTTCGAGGAGCGGACCCTGGCGGGGGAGGGCGCCTATCGGGCGATGAAGCCCGGCCTGCGGTTTTCAAAGACGCCGACGGCCATCCGGCGCGATCCGCCCCGGATCGGCCAGGATACGGACGAGGTGCTGGCGGAACTCGCGGACTGGCCGTCGCCGACCGCCAGATCCTGACCCCTCCGGCTACATGAAGTTGCGCGTGTGCATGTCGGCCAGGCGCTGCGCCTCGACCGGGCTGAAGCCCAACCGCAGGAGGCGCGCCTTTCGCCCGGCGGCCATATCCAGCTTCAGCTGCTGCACGGCCGCATGACCCCGCGCCACGGCGGCCGGGGTCAGGTCTCCGCCGGCCAGCAGGACGAGGGAGTCGAACACCTCCTCGTTCAGCCCGGCCGTAGGAGCCAGCTCCTCGTGCCGCTGCTCGACCGCATTCTGAAGGCGGGTCTGGTAGTCAGGCTGGGCCGCCAGCCGGTGTTCCAGATGGGCCATGGCGAAGGCCACGTGCCGGGCTTCGTCCCGGGCGGCGAGGCGGCAGATCTGGCCCGTCACAGGGTCAGGCGCGTAGGCGTGCAGGAAGTTCAGCAGCGTGATGAAGCTGCCCTCCCCGAGCACCGAAAGCAGGAAGGTCGCCGATGAGAAGTCCGGCGCCTGCAGAAGCGTGTTCAGCGACGCCTGACCGCCGGCGGTGGACAGCATCGGCTCATGTCCCTTCAGGCCGAGCCGCCGGGTGAAGACCTCAATGTGCCGGGCCTCGTCGGCGCACTGCAGGGCCAGAAACTGCTGCACTTCGCGGAAGTGCGGATGGACCTGGCCCAGATGCCGGGCCGGGACCACCAGCGCGGCATTCTCGTTCTCGACCAGGTAGGTCATGACCTGAACCACCGCTGCCTCGATGGCGGGGGGCAGGTCGAACGGCGCGTCCCAGTCGATGGCCGTCTGCGGGTCCCACTGCGCGGCGGCGGCCTGTCGGTAGAGCTCTCCGGCCGTCCTGGCCCAGAGATCATCGCGTCGGCTCAGGCTGAAGCCGACGGACGGCCCGCCCGCCTCCACGGTTGCGCCGCGGGCGGCCAGGCCCCAGGCCGGGTCGGCGACTTCGGCCGGCAGTTCATCATCGGCCAGCCGGGAATGGCCGCTCTCCAGCGCATCCCGCCAGCGCCCCTCTGCCCAGGAGCCGCGCGTCAGCACCGCTTCGATATCGCCGCTCGCCAGGCGATGGGTCTCGACGTCATGACCTTGCTGCCGGCACCAGGCGGTCAGGTGCAGGTCCCACCCGGGCGGTCCCCCGCGCACGCGCAGACTCTCTCCCGCGGACAGGTCCGCCAGGGCGCGCCGGACGAGCAGCAGGCCGCCTTCGTCCAGGCCGAGCCCCTCAATATCGATAGTCGGCACGGAGAATGCTTCCATCGGGGCCGTAGAAGCCCTGCTCGTCCACCGCCTCGGCCAGGGCCGGGTAGAACCCGGTGCGACCCGGCTTCCACTTCTTCAGGCCTTCCAGCTCCAGCAGCGGCCGCACCTGTGGATCGTCCCACTGCATCGACAACAGCAGCGCGACAAACCGGTCGATGGCGTCCCGCGGTGCGTCCGGGCTGGTCGTGAAGTTGCAGTGGTCGTAGGGCTCGGTACGCTCAATGATCCGCGTCGCGCCGGAGGGCAGCGTGCCGTCGAGGCCAAAGCCCAGGTGGTTGCCGTCGATCATGCAGCAGGCGTCCACCTCGCCGGCCATCAGGGCCTTGGCGGCGTCGCGCTCCCCGCCGATGTGGTCGCCGTGCTTGCCGGACAGCACGTCGAAGCGGCGCACGGTGAAGTCTTCCCCGCCGACCAGCCCGGCCTGCCGCAGATGATGCAGCGGCAGCAAGGTGGCCTGCGGCGAGTCGATCGCGCCCACGCCCAGCGTCAGGCCACGCAGGTCGGCGGCGCATTGCAGCGGGCTGTCGGCGCGGACCACGATGACCGAACGCAGATTGCAGTCGGTATTGCGCATCGCCACGGCCTGCACCGACTGACCGCGGCTGCGCGCGATCCGGTCCGCCCGCACCCACGCCAGCGGCGAGTTCCACGCCAGGTGCAGGGTCCCGTCGAACTGCGCCTCCACCTGGGCCTCGTAGTTGGAGTAGAGGACGTAGTCGAAGGCGAAACCCTGCTGGCCGAACCAGGCTTTGAAGCCCTCCCAGATGGTGACCACCTTGGGGGCGTAGGCGACGGCGCCCATGATCAGCGTCGGTGCGGTCAACGGAGCTTTCCTGAAACGGGGTTGGGGGGCGGAGCGGCCCATTCGACGCGGCTATAGCACGGGGGATCAAGCCCCGGCGTTGGACTTCGCGGTCCGGACAACACCGGGATGATCGACACTGCGTGCGGCGTACGGGGCGACCTGGCGCGGACGCCCGGCGTGGCGACAACGCGGGGTCGATGGCGGACGCCGTCGGACGCTGACTCTTCTCCACCCTGGTCCCCATGGGGCGGCCAGGCAGGGCAGAGCCAATACACATCCGGTCCAGTCAATCGGAAGCAGTGACCGTCCAACTTCACCTTAAAGTACTCGCGAGTATCAGTCGTCCCGCTCGATCTTCGCCCGAGGCGAGAATCTGGGCGATTTCAGGTGACTCTGGTTTCGGGGGCGGCCAATCTCGAAATTGACGCGTGCGGCGCTGGTTGTCTGGCGCGCCCGTTTGCCCGGGGGGGAAGCCAGTGACCAGCAACTCAATGAGAGGCGCTTCTGATCGCGTCAATCGCCTGGATCGGCTGGCCGAAGCGCTTGAGCTGCTGGCCCGGCGCTGGCGGCGGGAAGCCGCCGATCCCGGCGTCGCCTGGGCGCTGAAGGATCGCTTCGGCGGGGCAGCGGTCGAGATCCGCCGCACCCAGGCCCTGGTCGCCGGACTGCTGAACGCCCATCTCCAGGCCCCCGAAGCGGCGGCGCAGATCGCGCCGGAGCATCTGGTTCGCCTGCACCGGGCTCTGGAGTCCCTGGCGGAACTGGCGGCGCTGAATCCCCGCGTGGACGTCGCGCCCTCGATGACCGTCGTCAATATCGAGACGCATGGCCGGGTGACGCGTCTGGAGAAAGCCGCCCGCAAGGTGCTCAAGGACGTGGCCCGCGCGCTGGCGATCGGCGCGATCGGCGCGAGTCTGTTTGCGGCTATGCCTGCGGCGGCGGCGACGGTTGTCGGCGACCCGGTGTACAACCCCGTCACAGGTGCGAACGAGGAGGTGGTCGAGGTCGTCAGCCCGGTCGCCGTTCGAACCAACCTCGGCAACATCATCTTTCTGGCGACCACGGTCGGCGACACCTTCACCGATCCGGATTCGGGCGAGACCTATACCGTCACGGCGGTGACAACCAACGCAGGTGGCTTTGTCATCAGCGTGACGGTGGAGGACAGCGCTTCCGTAACCTCGACGCTCCCTGTGGTAATCGACAAGTCGGCGGACGTCACCGCGGGAGAGGCGCCGGACCCGCCCGGGTCAGATGGCTCCGGGGCGGGCCTGTTCACGTTTCCCACGGCGGTCGGCGACTCCAACAACTACGCCAACGCGAATTTCGGCAACAACGGCGGCGACGGCAAGGACGGCTACGGCGTCAGGATCTGCATTCCGGTCGTCGGCTGCGCGACCATTGCCAAGAAGCCGACCAAGGGCGGCAATGGTCAGGACGGACCAGCGGTCAATGCCCTGGTTGACTCGGTCTGGGGTAACATCCAGACGGTGTCGGCCAACCTCCCGGGCATCGTGCTGTCCAGTGTCGGCGGCAATGGCGGACAGGGCGGCGACGCCTATGGCAACATCCCGGCGGCCAGTGGCGGCGTCGCGGGCAAGGGTGGCGATGTAACGCTGACCGCGTCGGTCACCATCTCCACCTCCGGCGACAATTCGCACGGCATCTTCGCCCAGAGCCGCGCCGGCGTCGGCGGCAAGGGCGGCACCGGCTATATTCTCAGCAGCGGCGGATCGGGAGGCCTGCCGGCCCAGGGCGGGTCGGTGACGGTCACCAATTCCGGCAACATCAAGACCACCGGCGCGGCCGCCTTCGGCATTCTGGCGCAGAGTCTGGGCGGGGCAGCCGGCGGCGGCGGCGCCAGCTACGGCATCATTGGCGACGGCGGCGGCGGCAGCGCGGGCGGCAACGGCGGCAACGTGCTTGTCTATCACAGCGGCGTCATTCTGACGACCGGCGAGGACTCGCACGGCATCATGGCGCAGTCGATCGGCGGCTCGGGCGGTAACGCCGGGGCCTCCGGCGGCATCGTCACTTTCGGCGACAAGGGCGCGGCCGGCGGCGTCGGCGGGACGGCGACGATCGTCGCGCTCACCGGTTCCAGCACCACGACCAAGGGCGCGGGCGCCTTCGGCCTGTTCGCCCAGTCCATCGGCGGCGGCGGCGGCAACGGCGGACGCGCGACCGGTCTGGTCGCGCTCGGTTCGGGCGGTGGCGCTGGCGGATCCAGCGGCCTGGCGAAGATTGTGATTGAATCCGGGGCGGCCGTATCGACTTCGGGCCTGGGATCGCACGCGGTGTTCGCCCAGTCGGTCGGCGGCGGCGGCGGTAACGCCGGCAAGACCGCAGGGGCGGTCGCACTCGGCGCTTCCGGTGACGCGGGCGGTGACGGCGGGGCTGTCGAAGTCACGTCCGCCGGCCTGATCACCACGACCGGCAGCGAAGCCCGGGGTGTCTTCGCCCAGTCGGTGGGCGGCGGCGGCGGCTCCGGTCAGGGAACCGGCGGCCTCTTCTCCATGGGCGGGTCGGGCAAGGCCGGCGGCGCGGGCGCCGGGGTCACGGTCGCCATGCAGACGGGCGGCTCGGTGTCTACCACGGGCGACGGCGCGGACGGCGTCTTCGCCCAGTCGGTCGGCGGCGGCGGCGGCTCGGGATCCACCTCCGGCGGCGTCGTGGCGCTGGGCGGTTCGGGCGGCGGCGGCGGCGACGGCGGCATAGTGTCGGTCACCAACGACGGGGCCGTTGAGACTTCCGGCAATCTGGCAAGGGCGCTCTTCGCCCAGTCCGTGGGCGGTGGCGGCGGCACGGGCGGCCGCGCCAGCGGACCGCTGGTCTCGATCGGCGGGTCCGGCGAGAACGGCGGCGTCGGCGGCGATGTCAGTGTCGTCAACGGCGGATCACTGATCACACGTGGCTTCGATTCCCACGCCATCTTCGCCCAGAGCGTTGGCGGCGGCGGCGGTGATGGCGGCGGGGCCGGCGGCTGGTTCGCCTTCGGCGCCAGCGGCGCGGGCGGCGGCAATGGCGGCGCGATAACGGTCACCAACAACGGTTCGATCGTCACCTTCGCCGATGGCTCGGGTGGCGTGTTCGCCCAGAGCGTTGGCGGCGGCGGCGGCAATGGGGGCAACGCCACCAGCGTCGGGCTGTTCATCAATCTCTCGCTCGGCGGCGAGGGCGGCACGGGCAGCACGGGCGGCGCGGTCCGGGTGACCAATAACGGCCATATCGCCACGGGCGGCAACAACGCCGCGGCGATCTTCGCCCAGAGCGTTGGCGGCGGCGGCGGCAACGGCGGCTTTGGCGCTGGCGGGGCGGCGGGCGTCTATGGCTCGGTCAGCATCGGCGTCGGCGGCGCGGGCGGCGCGGGCGGGGCCGGCGGTTTTGTCCATGTCACGGCCGACGGAGATCTGACCACGCTGGGCGCGGACTCCCGGGCGGTATTCGCCCAGAGCGTCGGCGGCGGCGGGGGTAACGGCGGCTATTCGGTGTCCGCCTCGCTCGCTGTTGGCGACGTCGGAGCAATCGGCGGCGCGGTCGCCGTGGGCGGCGACGGAGGCCTTGGCGGCGCAGGCGGCCGGGTGCTGATTGACTACACCACCGGCATGGACATCAGCACCCATGGCGCCCGCTCGGCCGGCCTGTTCGCCCAGAGCGTTGGCGGCGGGGGCGGCAACGGCGGCTGGAGCGGCGCGATCGCGGCCGGGGCTGGAGGCGGCGGCGGCGGCGCGGTCGGCGTGTCCGTCGGCGGCAGCGGTGGCGACGGCGGCGCGGCGGGCGACGTTACCGTGCTGACCAGCGGAAGCATTCACACCCGCGGCGTCGATGCCGCGGGCCTGTTCGCCCAAAGCATCGGCGGCGGCGGCGGCACGGGCGGCTTCGCCCTCACCGCGGCCCTCGCGGCCGGCGGCGTCGGCGCCGGTTCGGCCAGCGTCGGCGTGGGCGGCTCCGGCGGCAAGGGCGGCGCGGCGGGCGAGGCCATCGTCACCAGCGCGGCGGACATTATGACCGACGGCGACCGGTCGGCGGCGATCTTCGCCCAGGCGGTCGGCGGCGGCGGCGGCGCGGGCGGCTGGACGGGCGCGGTGTCCGCGGCCGGGGGCGGCGCGGGCGCCGGCGCGGTCGGCGTCTCGGTCGGCGGCTCCGCCGGCGATGGCGGCGAGGGTGGCAAGGTCACCGTCAACAGTCACGGAACCATCGTCACGCGCGGCGTGGACGCCGGGGGCGTCTTCGCCCAGAGCGTCGGCGGCGGCGGCGGCACGGGCGGATTCTCAATCGCGGCGGCGGTCGCCGGCGGCGGCGCGGGCGCGGGTTCGGGCAGCGTCGGCGTGGGTGGTTCCGGCGGCAAGGGCGGCGCCGCCAAGGAAGTCCTGGTCAACAGCACCGGCGACATTCTCACGACGGGCGACAGATCGAACGGCGTCTTCGCCCAGTCCATCGGCGGCGGCGGCGGGGCGGGCGGCTGGAGCGGCGTGCTGGCGGCGGCACGGGCGGATTCTCAATCGCGGCGGCGGTCGCCGGCGGCGGCGCGGGCGC
>JAIOXZ010000045.1 GCA_021741355.1 Caulobacter sp. | reverse complement strand
CCGTCGCAACACCCGCCTCCTGCTCCCGCAGGATCGCGATGATCTGCTCTTCCGTGAACCTTGATCGTTTCATTCGTCCGTCCCTTCGTTGGGCCGGACTCTAATTATATCTGGAGGAGTTTCAGGGGGTCACGTCAGGATGGGCGTGGTGAGCAGAGCCCCCCTTCCCTCCGCTCATCCTCGCGGAAGCGAGGACCCAGGTTTACAGCCGGTGCACTCACTTCAAGGGATGTCTGGCTCCGCGACAACGCCTCCCGCCGCGAGCGTCATATGAAGATCTGGCGGCGGACCTGGAAGATCGAACTGATCGAGAAGACCCAAACCGGATGGTGGGACCTGTATCCGGAACCTTGTTGAGCGCCAGACGTCCCCGACCGTGCGTGCACCGGCCGTAAACCTGGGTCCTCGCTTCCGCGAGGATGAGCGGAAAAAAAAGGGGGGGGGGCTCGTCCGCCCGTCGCCAGCTCGTGTGAAGGGTTTAGGTCAGCCATGGGTGGCTAGCTGCCGGCACCAGCAGGGCGACTTTCCGTCCATCCGAGGTAACAGTCATCTTCGATGAGAGCCGTGAGGCGCGCTCCGCCCAAACCAGTGAACGTAACCTTCGCCGCATAGCCTTCGGCCTTGGTCCGAACCTCCGCCACCTTGTCGCTCTCAAACGTCCGCTGATCGATCACTGTAGAGCGCGACAGCATTCCGCGCTTTGCGTTTCGCGCCATATCCAGTGCTTCCGAGGAGGAAATAGACGCGCAGCTTGTTGATTGCGGCTTTTCGCATGCCACCACGGGGGCAACGAGCAATAGAGCGGCAAGGCAAACTTTGATCATTTCCTGCTTTGAGCGGACATGGCCAAGCTCTGCAACGGGTCGAATGCAGCCATCAGCTGCTTGGCCAGCAACGCTCCTCGCCAGCCTGCTGGGCCCACGCGCTAGAACGCCATCCCCTGCGCGACCGCCTTCAGCCGTTCCGCCGCGGCCATACGGTCGTCGAGGAAATCGAGATCGATCCACCAGTCCTCGATCTCGCGCAGCACCTGGCCGACCAGCGGGCCGCGCGGCACGCCGGCGGAGACGACATCCTCGCCCGTCAGCGGGAAGGCCGGCGGCGTCCAGGTCTCGGCCAGCGGAATTAGCGCCCGCCATTGCGTGGCGGCGGCCGGACGATTCGACGCAGCCCAAGCCAGCATCACGCGGTCGGCGAACACGCGGCCGCCGAGCCGGTAGACGGCGCGGCGCGTCTCGCGCGGGCTCATCCACGAGACGACGCGCGGCTCGCGACCGGCGGCGGCGATCAGCCGGTCCTTCAGGGCGTTCGACAGGCGCAGCCGCTCGGCGGTGTCCTGCGCCACCTTCGCGTCGTCGGGCAACAGACTGGCCAGACGCAGTTCGGCGTCGATCTCGAAGAAATGCTCGGACTCGATGCTGACCAGGTTCTCGAACCGCGTCAGGGCCTTCACCTGCGGCAGCACCGATGACAGCACGCTGGTCGCCGCCATCAGCCGCAGCGAAGCGCGCGGATCGGGCGCGGCCAGCAGCTTGAGCAGCTCCTTCTGGGTCCGCTCGGCGGCGCGGCCCGACAGCATCCCCTTCAGCGCCTTGCAGGCCGCGAGGGCCGCCGGGTCGGCGTCACCCTTGCCGTACCAGGCCTGGAACCGGAAGAACCGCAGGATCCGCAGGTAGTCCTCGCGAATGCGGGTCATGGCGTCGCCGACAAACACGATCCGGCCCGCCTTCGCGTCGGCCACGCCCTCGCCGGTCGGATCGTAGACCCGCCCCTCGGCGTCGCAGTAGAGGGCGTTCAGCCGGAAGTCGCGGCGGACCGCGTCCTCCTCCCAGTTCTGGGTGAAGGCGACCACGGCGCGGCGGCCGTCGGTCGAGACGTCCCGGCGCAGGGTGGTGATCTCGAAAGGTCGCCCCTCGGAGATGGCGGTGACCGTTCCGTGGTCGACGCCGGTCGGCACGACCTTGATTCCGGCCGCCTCAAGCGCCTCGGTGACCTGGTCAGGCGTCAGGGTGGTGGCGATGTCGATATCGTCGATCGGCTGGCCCAGAAGCGTGTTGCGCACGCACCCGCCGACGAACCTGGCGCAGCCGGCGTAGCCGCGCGCCTCAAGCGCCCCCATGACCGCGCGGGTCGCGGGAAACTCCATCCAGGGCCGAACGCCGATACTCTCTGTCGATGACATGGCGCAGGACTTAGGGCGCCGCACCGGACCTGCAAAGCCCACGTTTTCGTCAGGCCATCGCCGCGCCATAGAGCCGATCGTACAGCGCCCGCAGCATCCCGGCCGTGGCGCCCCAGATCAGCTGGTTCTCCCAGGTCATGGCGTAGAAGTGCCGCCGCTGCCCATCGGGCATGTCGTAGTGCCGACGCTCGTAGTTGGCCGGATCCATCAGGAAGCCGAACGGCGTCTCGAAGATCTCGGCCACCTCGTGCGGGTTCGGCGTGAGGATCAGGTCCGGCGGCACGAACCCGACGACCGGCGTCACCAGATAGCCCGTGCCGGTGCGGTAGGGCGTCGACAGGCCGGCCAGGGTGACGTGATGCGAGCCCAGGCCGATCTCCTCGTCCGCCTCGCGCAGGGCCGCCTGCTGAACGGTCTCGCCGGGGTCCATCCGGCCGCCGGGAAAGGCCACCTGGCCGGTATGCCGCCGCAGGCTGTCGGAGCGGCGGGTGAGCAGCACCGACAGTCCCGCCTTGCGCTCGACCAGCGCCACAAGCACGGCGGCGGGCTTGACCGGCTCGGGCGCAGGCGGCGCCATGTCCGGGTTCATGTCGAAGTCCGACATATGCGGGCGGCTCGAGCCCTGCGCGTCGTCCAGGGGATCGAGATGCCGCCCGATCCAGTCACGCAGTTCGTCCGGCGAGGCCTCCGGATTCACAGCCGGTGCGCCCCGGCCGGGCCGATCGGGAACCAGGCCCCGTTGGAGGCGACGCCGAGCGCCGGCCCTTCGGGCGTCTCGCCCTCCCCGGCCATCTCGACCAGCTCATAGAACACCGGCCGGGCGATCAGCGCCTCCAGCCCGCGGCGAACATGCAGATAGGGCCGTGGCTCGCCGGTCTTCTCGTCCATCTCGACGCGGATGGCGTTGTCCGGTCCGGCCTCTACGGTGTCCCCGACATTGGTCTGGAAGACGAGCGCGTCGCCTTCCCGGTCGACGCGAATGGCGATGAACGGCGCGTCCTCGACGACGATCTTCATCTTCTCGACCGGCGTCACCAGGTGGAAGCCGTCGGGGTCCTTGCGCAGCACGGTCGAGAACAGCCGCACCAGCGCCTCACGTCCGATGGGCGTGCCTTCGTGGAACCAGACGCCGTCCTTGCGGATGCGGATATCGATCTCGCCGCAATGCGCCGGATTCCACAGATGCACGGGCGGCAAGCCGCGCCCCGGAGCCTGTTTGGCCGCCGCGATCACACCGTCCAGCCCGGGTTTCGGATCACTCATGCCGCCAGTGTAGACGCCCCTCGCGCCGGGGAAAGCAAGGTTCGATCTGGTGAACAGCTAGTCCTCCCCACGCTGTGGGGAGGGGGACCGCCGGAGGCGGTGGAGGGGAGTCGGTGCACCGACTCCCCCTCAGTCAGCTTTGCTGACAGCTCCCCACGAGAGTGGGGAGCATTGTCCGCGCCTATGCCGTCACCAACCCCGCCAGCCCGTCCGCCCCGCCCTCGCGCAGGGGCTTCAGCAGCACCCGGCGTTGGTCGACCGGCCCGGGCATGCGCACCGCCTTCGCCGGCGCGGCATCGAACCCGACCCGTCCGAAGTAGGGCGCGTCGCCGACCAGCAGCACGGCCCGCCAGCCCGCCTTCGCGGCGGCGTCACAGGCCATTTCGACCAGCGTCTGACCGATCCGGTGCTTGCGCAGGTCGGCCTCGACCGCGATGGGGCCAAGGAACACGACTGCCTCGGCGCCGATCGTTACCGGCCAGAGGCGCACCGACCCGACCAGCGTCTCGCCGTCCCAGGCGGTGAACGACAGGTCCGCGATCAGCCGGTTGCCTTCGCGCAGGCGGTCAGCGGCCTTCGCATGGCGGCCGGGGCCGAAAGCGCGGTCGATGAGAGCGGCGATGAGCGGGGCGTCCTCGGGACGCTCGGAGCGGTAGGTGATCTGGGTCATGTCAGCCTGGAGGCGATAGGGGACGAAGCCCCGGACCTCACGGCGGGGGCGGCCTAGGCGCGCGCTGGTCCAGCGCGGCGGATCGTTCGTCGGAGACTGCGCATCGCGCCCTCGTCCCTTGTCGCCACAGAGGGCCGCGACTTAGGGCCGGCGTCCGGCGACGTCAACGGCTGTTGCAGGGCCGCCATCCAGCGGCGAAGGTGCGCCGCCTCATGTCCGACTCTCCCGACTCCCCTCCCGACGACACCTCGATGCGCGCCCTGCTGGGTCAGACGGACTATGTCCGCTTCTGGCTCTCGCGCTGGCTGGCGGTTCTGGGCGTGCAGATCCAGTCGGTGGCGCTCGGCTGGCACATCTATGACATCGCCCGCCAGACCATGGACGTGCCGCGGTCGGCCTTCATGGTCAGTCTGATCGGCCTGGTCTCCTTCATCCCCGTCCTGCTGCTGGCCCTGCCCGCCGGGGAGACCGCCGACCGGCACAACCGCCGCCACATCCTGCTGGCCTGCTATAGCGGCGAGATCTTCGTCGCCGGACTGCTGACCGCCCTGGCGGTGATGCAGCTTGCCTCCATCCCCATGCTTCTGCTGTCGGCGGGACTGTTCGGCGCCGCGCGGGCCTATTTCGCGCCCGCCAGCGCGGCGCTCGGGCCGATGCTGGTGCCACGCGCCCTGCTGCCCCGCGCGATCGCCTGGAACAGTCTAGCCTGGCAGAGCGCGTCGATCGCCGGTCCGGCCCTGGGCGGCTTCCTGGTCGCGATCTCGCCGGGCCTGTCCTACGGGGTCGCCCTCGCCCTCTATGTCGCCGCCGCCATCAGCGTGGCCCTGATCCGCGGCAACGCCCAGCCCGAGGTGCAGCCCGGCTCGCGCTGGGCGTTGATGAAGGAGGGCCTGTCCTACGTCTGGACCAACAAGATCGTCTTCGGCGCCATCTCGCTGGACCTGGCGGCGGTGATCCTCGCCGGCGCCACAGCCATGCTGCCGGTCTACGCCAGGGACGTGCTGCACGTCGGGCCGGAGGGTTTCGGCTTCCTGCGCGCGGCCTCGGCGGTCGGCGCCACGGCGATGGCCCTGTGGCTGGCGTCCTTCCCGGTCACCCGCAAGGCCGGACTGATCATGTTCGTCTCGGTCGCGATCTTCTGCGTCGGCACGATCGTCTTCGGCCTGTCGACCCTGCTCTGGCTGTCTGTCGTGGCCCTGGCCGTGGCCGGCGCGGCGGACATGATCAGCGTCTATGTGCGTCAGACCCTGATCCAGCTGGTCACCCCGGACAACATGCGCGGCCGGGTGGCGACGGTGTCCTACCTGTTCATCGGCGCCTCGAACGAGCTGGGCGAGTTCCGCGGCGGACTTGTGGCCCGGTTCCTCGGCCCCATCATCGCGGTGGCCGGCGGCGGCGCCGCAGCGCTGGCCGTCACCGGCCTCTGGGCGAAGCTGTTCCCGGACCTGCGCAAGGCCGACAGACTTGCCTAACGCAGCGTCCGGCGCCTAGACCACTGCAACACTGAAAAATTCATCCAGGGGAGACCCGTCATGGGCGTGCTTGAGGGCAAGGTTGTTCTGGTTACCGGCGCCGCCGGCGGCATCGGCAAGGAGTGCGCCCTGCTGGCGGCCCGCGAGGGCGCCAAGGTCGTCGTCAACGATCTGGGCGGCAGCGTGGGCGGCGGCGACGAAGGCGACGCGGGTCCGGCCCAGCAGACCGCCAACGAGATCAACGCGGCGGGCGGCCAGGCCGTGGCCAACTCCGAGAGCGTTACCTCGATGGCCTCGGTGCAGGGCATGATCCAGCAGGCCATGGACACCTTCGGCGGCCTGCACGCGATCATCAATCCAGCCGGCATCCTGCGCGACGGCATGTTCCACAAGATGACCGACGAGGACTGGGACAAGGTCATCGAGGTGCACCTGCGCGGCGCCTACAACGTCTCGCGCGCCTCGGTGGAGCACTTCCGCGGCCAGCAGGAAGGCTCCTACGTCCACTTCACCTCGACCAGCGGCCTGATCGGCAACATCGGCCAGGCCAACTACGCCGCCGCCAAGCTGGGCGTCATGGGCCTCTCGCGCATCCTGGCTATGGAAGGCGCGATCAAGAACGTCCGCTCCAACATCATCGCCCCCTTCGCCTGGACCCGCATGATCGCCTCGATCCCGATCAAGGACGAAGCCTCGGCCCAGCGCGTCGAGCGGATGAAGAACGCCATGCGCGCCGACCAGGTCGCCCAGCTGGCCATCGCCCTCGCCTCCCCTGAGTCGAAGGACGTCACCGGCCAGATCTTCGGCGTACGCGGCAATGAGGTGGTGCTGTTCGACCAGCCCCGCCCGATCCGCTCGATGGCCAAGGTCGAGGGCTGGAGCCCGCGCTCCCTGCTCGACGTGGCCCTTCCGGCGATGAAGAACAGTTTCTTCGACGCGGGCGCCTCGGCCAGCGTCTTCCCTTACGACCCCATCTAGCCCTGTCATCCCGGGCGGCCGTGAGGCCGACCCGGGACCCAGATTGAATCTCAGCCGAATCTGGGTCCCGGCTCTTCGCTACGCTACGGCCGGGATGACAGCTCGAGAGGATAGCCCATGCGCCGCGTCGCCATCGTCAGCCCCATTCGCACAGCCGTCGGCAAGTTCCAGGGCGGCCTGTCCAGCATGACCGCCGGCGAGCTCGGCGCGGTGATCCTGCGTGCCCTTGTCGAACGCACGAAGATCGATCCGGGCCGCGTCGACGATGTGATCTTCGCCCAGGGCTACGGCAACGGCGAGGCGCCCTGCATCGCCCGCTGGTCCCTGCTGGCCGCCGACTTCCCGATCAGCGTCCCGGGCTACCAGCTCGACCGCCGCTGCGGCAGCGGCCTGCAGGCGATCATCGACGCGGCCATGATGGTCCAGACCGGCGCGGCCGACGTGGTCATCGCCGGCGGCGTCGAGAGCATGAGCAACACCGAGTACTACAGCCTGGACATGCGCAACGGCGCGCGCGCCGGCCCGGTGACGATGCATGACCGCCTCGCCCGCGGCCGGGTGATGAGCCAGCCGATCAGCCGTTTCGGCGTGATCAGCGGCATGATCGAGACCGCCGACAACCTCGCCCGCGACTACGACATCACCCGCGAGCAGTCAGACGAATACGCCGTCATGAGCCACCAGCGCGCCACGAAGGCCTGGGCCGAGGGCAAGTTCGACGACGAGTTGGTCAAGGTCGCCGTGCCGCAAAAGAAGGGCGATCCGGTCATCTTCGAGAAGGACGAGGGTTTCCGCCCCGACGCAACGCTCGAGTCCCTCGGCAAGCTGCGCGCGATCGAGAAGGACGGCGTGGTCACCGCCGGCAACGCCAGCCAGCAGAACGACGCGGCCGCCGCCTGCCTGGTGGTCGCCGAGGACAAGCTGGCCGAACTGAACCTCGATCCGATGGGCTGGTTCGTCAGCTGGGCCGCCGCGGGCTGCGATCCCTCCCGCATGGGCATCGGCCCGGTGCCGGCGGTCGAGCGCCTGTTCAAGCGTACGGGCCTCGGCTGGAACGACATCGACCTGGTCGAGCTGAACGAGGCCTTCGCCCCGCAGGTGCTGGCCGTGCTGAAGGGCTGGGGCTGGGACGACCGCGACAAGCTGAACGTCAACGGCAGCGGCATCTCGCTAGGTCACCCGATCGGCGCGACCGGCGGCCGGATCCTCGCCAACCTGCTGCGCGAACTGCACCGCCGCGACGGCCGCTATGGCCTCGAGACGATGTGCATCGGCGGCGGCCAGGGTATCGCCGCGGTGTTTGAGCGGGCCTGATGGTCTGGGCGTTCATCCGGAACGCTCTTGGATTGAAGCCGCTCCCGTGGGACGAGCGACTAGCTGCTCGCCTGCCAGGGAAATACGTGATCGTTGGCCTGACCCGGCTTGGGCCGAACGGTGAACGGGAGCGCGTCGAACAGAAGCACGGGGTCGTCGTCACGGCCGACCGCGATCAAGGCATCGGCATCGAACTACAAGGCGCGGGTCTCGGCGAGGTCTACTGGATGCCGCCGCAAACCTCGACCCTCCAGCGCGCCAAGCCAGGAAGCTACCGCCTCAAGGAAAGCGGGGACGTCGTGGAGAACCCGGACTACATTGTCACTTGGCTCGTGGAGCCTGCGCCAACAGCCTGACCGAGCGCGCTCAGCAGCCGGCGCAGTTGCTGGTCCGGGCGGCGCGGATGGCGGCCTCGACCTCTTCCATGCCCCGGCCTTCCATCGCCTTCCATTCCCGGCGCATCAGGCAGGTCTTGGGACCCAGAACGCGGGTTCCGGAGATCGGTTGTCGCTTGCAGACAATCTCGTCCGGCCGGTCCTTGCCGCGGGTCGCCTTGGCGGGCGTCGCGGTCACGATGGCCGGGGACACGGTGGTCGGCCCACCTGTAGGCCCGCTGGTGGGCTGGGCCAGCGCGACCGGCGCGACCAGCGCGCAGATCGCCAGAGCGAGGAGCGTCGGCCGGCTCATTGTCCGCAGGCTCCACCGGGCTGGCCGATGCAGTTGCGGGTCAGCCCCGCGCGCTGGAGGGCGTCGATGCCTTCCTTCGCGCCCTTGGACTTCTCGGCCCATTCGGCTTTCGTCAGGCAGATCTTCCGCTGCGGCACCCGGCTGCCGGTGACGACGAGGATCTTGCAGACCTTGCCGTCCTTGGTAGTGGCGGTCTGGGTCGGCGCGGGGGCGCCGTCCGACGCGGTTATGGTGTTCACAGGCTGCGCAACGGCGGCCGTTGCCAGCAGGCCGCTCAGGGCCACGGCGGTGGCGACGGATCTGATCATCGAGGTTGCTCCTCTTCTCTCGCAGGGAGCGTGGTCCGGCTTTTTCACCATGGCAACCTGAATTTGCGCACCGGGCGCCTACTTCCAGCGCGCCGCCCAGGCCTCGCGTGTCACTTCCCAATAGAGCGACACCCGGGTCGAGCCGTCGGGCCGGATACTGTCGCGGGTCCCCATGCGAACGAAGCCGGCTGCGTCGATCAGCTTCGCCGAGCGCACGTTGTCAGTCGCCGCTGTCAGCCCCATCAGCCGCACGCCCAGCGTGGTGAAAATCCAGCCAAAGGTATGCAGGGCGCCCGCCCCGCCCTGTCCGCCGCTCTGCCGGTCGGCTCGCAGGGCGCCGGCCAGTTCCGCCGCCGACCGCTCGGGCCAGATGCTGACGCAACTGTAGCCGGCGATCTGGCCTGTCTCGTCGCGGGTCAGGATCAGCAAGCGTCGCCCCTCCTGCCGCAGCGCCGCGGACTCGGCGATCCAGCGGGCCATGTTGTCCTCGGTGAAGGGCCGGGGAAGGTCATAGATGGCGTCCGACACGCG
Organism: Caulobacter sp.; assembly: GCA_021741355.1. Lineage (GTDB taxonomy): Bacteria > Pseudomonadota > Alphaproteobacteria > Caulobacterales > Caulobacteraceae > Caulobacter. The sequence goes on along the minus strand of JAIOXZ010000045.1, from coordinate 5,009 downwards.
GGGGTCAGCCAGGAAGTCCGCCAGGTCCGCCGCGTCCTCCGCCCCCGCGAGACTGCGCCCCGGGCCGAGGGTGTCCAGGTCCGCCGACAGCACCGCCAGGCGGATCGCCGCCGCCTCTTCCGGCGGGACATTCAGCACGGTGACCGGCGGGGCGCTCATGGCCGGCCCGCCAGCCTGTCCAGCGCCTCGCCGGTCAGCCGGCGCGTGGTCCAGCCGTCCAGCGCCCCGGCGCCCAGCGAGTCATAGAAGGCGATCGAAGGCGCATTCCAGTCGAGCACCGCCCAGTCCAGCCGCGGCAGACCCTCGTCCCGGCAACGCCGCGCCAGCCCGGCCAGCAAGGCCTTGCCGGCGCCATGCCCGCGCGCGGCCTCGTCGACGAACAGGTCTTCGAGGTAAATCCCGTGCCGGCCCCGAAAGGTGGAGTAGCTGTAGAACCAGACCGCGAACCCGACAGGCCGGCCGTCCAGCTCGGCGATGTCGCAGAACACCCTCGGCGCGGCGCCGAAGAACGACGCCTCCACGTCAGCCGGCGTCAGGTCCGCCTCGTGACGCAGCTTCTCGTACTCGGCCAGCGCGTGGATGAACCGCAGGATGGTCGGCGTGTCGGCGGGGCGGGCGGGTCTGATCTGAAGGGTCATAGCCAGGAGCCTAGACGTCTCTCCGGGCCATGGGGAGAGTGCGTCCTTCGAGACGCTCGCTTGAGGCTCGCTCCTCAGGATGACGAAAAGGGATTGATCGCCCACCCTGTTCGTCATGGTGAGGAGCGGGCCCTCAGGCCCGCGTCTCGAACCACGCAACAGATCACCCCGCGCCGACGGTCTCGACCGAGATCGCCCAGAGCCGTTCGGCATCGTCCGGGTCCAGCGCATGCGGCATGACGCCCGTGAACGGCGAGTCCTTGCTCCAGGGTAGGGCCTGGCCGCAGTTCTCGAGATAAAGGCCGCCGACGCCTTCCAGTTCGGGACCGACCGCCGCCCAGACGCTCGTCGAGGCGCCCTGCTCGGGCGTCTTGAAGCCGTCGCGGATCTTGCCGGTCTCGGGGTCGATCCAGCCCATGGCGACCATTTCCTCATGCTGCATATGCCGCTGCAGCGGGGTCATGATGCCGCCCGGCATGACCGCATTGGCGGTGACGCCACGATCCTTGAACCGCTTGTGGAAACCGACCGCGAACAGGGCGTTGGCGGTCTTGGCCTGGCCGTAGCTCTCCCACTTGTCGTAGGGCCGGGTGATGTAGTTGGGGTCTTCCCAGTTGATGCCGGACCGCCGGTGGCCGATCGACGACAGGGCGACCAGCCGCGCGGGCTTGCCCTGTTGCCGCGCGCCGACTTCCAGCGCCGGGGCCAGCAGGACGCTGAGCAGGAAGTGGCCGAAGTGGTTGGTGCCGATCTGCATCTCGAACCCGTCGTGGGTGCGGTCCAGCGGACAGGCCATCACGGCGGCGTTGTTGATCAGGATATGCAGCGGGGTCGCGCCCCAGCGGCCGGCGAAGGCGCGGATCGAGGCCAGCTCCGACAGGTCGAGCATCTCGAATCGGGTCTTGCCCGGGGCGCTCCTGTCGATGTCGGCGATGGCGGCGGCGGCCAGGTCCGGCTTGCGCGCGGCGATCACCACATCGGCGCCGGCCTCGGCCAGGGCGCGGGCGGTCTCGATGCCGATGCCGGTGGCGGCGCCGGTGACGATCACGGTCTTGCCGCTGAGGTCATGGCCGGCCACGACCTCGCGGGCCGGTGTGAAAGCCCCGAAGGGCGAGGTGATACGGTCAGTCATGGGTCAGGTCCTCCCTGGAGAATTTTCCGGCGACGGCTTCCAGCCAGCGGGCGACGACAGCCGCGTCCTCCGCCGACAGGCCGTCGCTCATGCGTTGGTTGAGATCATCGAGCAGGGCGACGGCCCGCTCGCGCGCCGACCAGCCCTGGGCGGTCAGGTACAGACGCTGGCCGCGCCCGTCGGTCGGGTCGGGCCGGCGTTCGACGTAGCCGGCGCGGGTCATGCGATCGACCAGGCCGGTCATCGCCGAGGGGGCCACGTCCAGCGCCTCGGCGGCGTCGCCGATAGCCGCGCCGTCGGACCGGCCGAGGAACAGCACCAGCCCGGCCTGCGCCGCCGTCACGCCCTCGATCTGCGCCGCCTCGGCCTCCACCCAGCGCTCGACGCGCTTCTGTGCGGTTTTCAGCAGGGCGTAGAAGAGAGGGCGCTCAGTCATCGAACGCAACTATATGCTTCACATGTGAAACATCAAGTTCGCATGTGAAATAACAGAGGGATTCAATCCTCCCCAGCTCTGCTGGGGAGGGGGACCGCCGGAGGCGGTGGAGGGGAGTCCGTGCACCGACTCCCCTCCACCATGCTTCGCATGGTCCCCCTCCCCGCGAAGCGGGGAGGACAGATCGAGATCAAGCCGCCCGGTACCAGATCACCCCGTCGGCGTCGGCCTCGGCCACGGCCTTGCCGCGTTCGATCAGGCAGTTGATGTGCGCCAGACCCTCGCCGGTGGCCATGCCCAGCAGGTCAGGGCCGATCGGCCGCGCGAACAGGGCCCCGAAGACGTCCACCGCCCGCTTGGGCGCCTTGGTCAGCAGCGCCTCGAGCCGTCCCAGTGAGCGCTCATGGCCGGCGATCAGGTGATCGAGCCGCGCATGCAGGCCATGGAACGGGTCATTGTGCGCCGGCAGCACCAGCACCTCGTCGGGCACCTCGCGCTTCACCTTCGCGCAGGAGACCATCCAGTCGGTCAGCGGGTCGGCCTCCGGCTCGGTCGGGAACACCGAGACGTTCGAGGAGATGCGTGGCAGCACCTGATCGCCGGAAATCAGCAGCTTCAGCTCCGGACAGTAGAGGCAGGCATGGTCCGGCGAATGGCCGCAGCCGGTGACGATGCGCCAGGTGTGGGCGCCGATGAGAAACTCGTCGCCGTCATTTACCCGCCGATAGCTGTCCGGCAGCTGGTAGATCGCCTTGCCGAAGCCGCCGAAGCGCGTGCGGTAATTCTCCAGCGCGTCCTCATCCCAGCCGGCAGCCTTGTAGAAGTTGATGCCGTCCTCGGGCGCCTCGCGGCCGGTGTCGGCCACCAGCATGCGGCACTGCAGGTATTCCAGCCGGGTCATCCACAGACGGCAGTCGAACTTGCGCGTCATCCAGCCGGCCAGGCCAATATGGTCGGGGTGCAGGTGGGTGACGATCACACGGGTGATCGGCTTGCCCTCCAGCCCCTCCTTGAACGCCGTGCGCCAGGCCTGGGCGGTGTCTCGCGTTTGCATGCCGGTATCGACCACGCACCAGCCCTCGCCGTCGGCGATGGCCCAGACATTGATGAACTGCAGCGCGCCGCCCAGCGGCATGCGCAGCCACTTCACGCCCGGCGCGACATCCAGCGCCTCGCCCGTGCCCGGCGTCGGTCCGGTCTCGAACGGATAGTCCAGTTTGGGACGCCGAACCTCGGTCGCCGTCTCTTCAATGCCGTCCCGCAACGTGCTGCACCCCCGATGAATGGCGCCATCATCGGCCGTTCAGCCCCGCGCCGCAATTCCGCCAGTGGGTTGCGTGATCTTGACCCTCGAAAAAAGCACGCGTTTAAGTCCGCGCGAGGATTCTGCCAGGAGTGCATGATATGAAGATCATCGAGATCGGCCTGGCGGCCGCTCTTGCCCTGTTTGTGGCGGCCCCCGCCACAAGCGTGATGGCGGCCAAGAAGCCCGCCGCTTCGGCTGATGGCGTCGACGCCAAGTCGCGCGAAAAGGGTATGGCCGAAGCGCCCGCCCTCGTTACGGCGAGCGGCCTCAACTGCACGGTCACCGACGCCCGCTGGATCGGCGCGGACTCCAAGACCAAGCAGGGCTACTACGAGATCGCCTGCAGCCCCGGCCTCGGCGGCGTGCTGATCTCCAACGCGGACCCCGCCACCCCGCCGGCCTACTATCCGTGTCTCGAAACCGGCAAGCCGACCCCCGACGGGAAGCCGGGCCCCCTGGCCTGCAAGCTGCCGGGCAACGCTGATCCGGTCCAGGCCCTGGCCCCGCTGGTCGCCAAGTCGGGCGTCACCTGCACCATCGACAAGGCCCGCTCCATCGGCGCGAGCACGAAGAACACCTTCTTCGAGGTCTCCTGCACCGAAGGCGCCGGATACATCATGGTCGCGTCCTTCCCGGCCGATGCGAACAAGGAGGTCAAGGCCAACACCTGTCTGGCCTACGAGCCGGGCGGCAACCTCTACTGTGAGCTGACCACCCGCGAAGCCCAGCTGGCGATGGTCGACACCCTCGCCGCCGCCTCGGGCAAGAGCTGTGTCGTCACCGACAAGCGCTACATTCTGACGGCGCAGAGCGGGTCGATCTATTTCGAAGTCGCCTGCCAGGACGGCAAGGGCTACGTGCTTGAGCGCGCGTCCAACGGCTCGCTGGCCCGCGCCATCGACTGCGCCAACGCGCCGGGCGGCGCCGAATGCACCCTGACCGACGCCCGCGAGGCCAAGACCGAACAGGCGGGCCTCTACAGCCGCCTCGCCGCCAAGGCCGGCTTCCCCTGCGCGGTTGAAAAGTACGCCCTGTTCCCGACCCGCGTTGCGCGTCAGGAAGTGGTCGAACTGAAGTGTTCGGATCGTCCGGACGGCGGGGTCGCCGTGTTCGACGCCGACGGCCCCGGCCGGGTCTACAACTGCATCGTCGCCGAACTGCAGGGCTACGGCTGCTCGTTCACGCCCAAGGCCGCCTCGGTGGTCAAGATCAGCAATGACCTGAAGGCGCTGGGCAAGGGCTCCTGCGTGGTGTCCGACGCCCGCATCATCGGCAAGACCGAGTCCGGCGACGGCTACATCGAAGTGGCCTGCTCCGACGGCCTGCCGGGCTGGGTGCTGAACTACGCGGCCAAGTCCGACACCCCCAAGGAAGTCCTGAGCTGCCGTCAGGCCTCGGGCGTGGGCGGCGGCTGCAAGATGCCGACGAACAAGTCCGGCGGCTGAGGCCTGGACTGAGCTGAAACGGAAAGGCCCGCCGGAGCGATCCGGCGGGCCT
>JAIOXZ010000044.1 GCA_021741355.1 Caulobacter sp. | reverse complement strand
GGCTCCCCCGGCGGCGGCGTCGTAACGCCTCCGCCTCCTCCGCCTCCTCCTCCGCCACCTCCGCCTCCCCCGCCGCCTCCGACGATCACCCCCAGCGCCACCAGCGCCGAATACACACGCAGCTGGAGTCTTGCGGCGATCAACGCCGTCGACGCCTTTGACACGCCCGCGACCGGAGCCGGGATAACGGTCGCGGTTATCGACACCGGCATCAATTTCAGCCAGCCCGACCTCGCGGGCCGAATTTCGCCTCTGTCGACCGATGTCTTTCCGGGCCGGAATCAGCCGGACAGGGGCAGTGACCACGGCACGCGTGTTGCCACGGTGATCGCCGCCAACTTCGACGGCGTGGGCACGCTGGGCGTCGCCTATCAGGCAACCATCCTGTCGATTCGGGCTGACGATTCGCCGGGCGCCTGTCCCACCGACGGCTGTCAGTTCAGCGACCGTGAACTCGTGACGGCCATCGACTACGCGATCGCTCATGGCGCCCGCGTTATCAATCTCTCGATTGGCGGCGATACGCCGGACAGCGCCGCATTCGAGGCCGCTCTGCAGCGCGCCGTCGCAGCTGGCCTGGTCGTGACCGCGTCGGCCGGAAATGACTCCACCGCCAGCCCGGACTGGCCCGCGCGGTATGCCGTGGATCCGCGCTATCTGGGTGCGCTCATGGCGGTAGGCGCCAGCGCCGAAGATGGGTCGATGGCGAGCTTCTCGGGCCGGGCCGGCGCCGCGGCCAACGGCTATATAGTCGCGCCGGGCGAGGACATCGTCACCGACTGCGACGGGACCGGCTGCTGGCGGGTCAGCGGCACGTCGTTCTCCTCGCCCATCGTCGCCGGCTCCCTGGCTCTGCTGCTGCAGGCCTTCCCGATGATTTCCGGCCGCGACGCTGTCGAAATCCTGTTCCGCACCGCAACTGATCGTGGCGACCCCGGAGTCGATCCGATCTGGGGACACGGATTTCTCGACCTCAGGGCCGCCTTCCGGCCGGTCGGCGCGCTGAATGTGCCGACGGCGTCCGGCTCAGTCTTCGTTCCGTCGGCGCCGCCCGGAACCCGGATGGGCCCGGCCTTCGGCGACGCCCTCCGCCAGGGAGACGCCCTGACGACGTTTGGCCGTGACGACTACAGGCGCATCTACAAGGTCAATCTGGCAGACGCTTTTCCGAGCGGTTCCGGCGGCCTGCTGGGCGCCGCAATGCCCGTTGTTCAGGCCGCGTCTGTGGCCGTGTCCGGTCCAGCGCGCTCGCGGTTCTCGATCCAGGCCGAACGTCCTGTCTTCGCGGATGCGATGATGCCGGACCGGATGCTGGACCTCACGGGCCTTCGACAACCGTCCTCCACCATGGTCTCCGCCGACATCGGTTACTTCAGCCTGACGGCCTGGCGGGGCGAGGGCGGGGCGCGGGCGCCCGATGCCGGGCGACGCGACGTCTTCCGCGCCCTGGCCGCGCCGGATCAGGTCATGCAGGCGGCCTGGCGGTTTAACGGCGGACTGGTCGTCTCAGCGGAGCAAGGCCGGTCGGAGCGGCTCGACGTTCTGGCGCTCCGCGAGGTCGAAGCTTCGCGCTACCTGTCCACAACCGTCAGCTTCGAGCGCGGTCTGGTCGCCGCCAGCCTGACCGCCGGGGCGGTCGACGAGCCCCTGGGTCCACTGGGATCGGATATCGCCTCGACCTCGGTCTTTAGTCTGCCCGCCGAAACCCGCTTTGGCGCGGTATCCCTCACAAGCCGGACCAGCGAAGGCCTGACGATGCGGGCCGACGCGGCCTTCGGCCGAACCCGCGTCAGCCAGGGCATTCTGGACACTCCCGGCGTGTTGAGCAGTCAGTGGCGTATGGGGGCCTACGGCGATTGCCATCTCATCGGGCTTGCCTGCGGCAATTTCGCGATTGAACTGGAACAGCCCCTTCGAATCGAGGGCGGCCTGTTCACCACCGTTCTGGCCGATGTTCCTGCCGACTGGCGCGACCCGACGACCTTTTCGACGCGCCGGTTTTCGGCCAGTCCTTCGGGACGTGAGCTCGATCTGCGCCTGACGATTGATCGCGACTTCGGCGCCTGGGGACTCCTGCGGCTGCGGACCGTTGCCGCCTTCCAGGACGGCAACCGTGAGGATGTCGGCCTGTCATTGGGCGGGGCCGTGGACTGGCGACTGACGTTCTGACGCGCTTCGGACTATTTCCGCTCCAGCCACGCCACGATCGTCTCGGCCGCCTCTACCGGTGACAGGGTCGTCGTATCCACGGTCAGCTCGGCGTTCTCCGGCGCTTCGTACGGGCTATCCACGCCGGTGAAGTTCTTCAGCTGCCCGGCGCGCGCCTTCTTGTAGAGCCCCTTCACGTCGCGCGCCTCGGCCACGGCCAGGGGGGTTTCGACGTAGACCTCAACGAACTCGCCGTCCTCGAGCATCTCGCGGGCCATGCGCCGCTCGGCGCGGAACGGGCTGATGAAGGCGGTCAGGACGATCAGCCCGGCGTCGACCATCAGCTTGCTGACCTCGGCGACGCGGCGGATGTTCTCGACCCTGTCCTCTTCGGTGAAGCCGAGGTCCTTGTTCAGGCCGTGCCGCACGTTGTCGCCGTCTAGCAGATAGGTGTGACGGCCCAGCGCATGCAGCCGCTTTTCGACCAGGTTGGCGATGGTCGACTTGCCGGCGCCGCTGAGGCCGGTGAACCAGACGACCCGCCCCTTCTGGCCCTTCTGGGCGGCGCGGGCGGCCTTGTCGATGTCGGTGGCCTGCCAGTGGATGTTGTCGGCCCGGCGCAGCGCGAAATGCAGCATGCCCGCGCCGACCGTGCGATTGCTCAGCCGGTCGATCAGGATGAAGCCGCCGAGATCACGGTTGTCCTTGTAGGCCTCGAACGGGATCGCCCGGTCGAGCGAGATGTTGCAGACGCCGATCTCGTTGAGCTCCAGCCGCTTGGCGGCGATATGCTCCAGCGTATTCACCTGCACCCGGTACTTGGGCTCGGTGATCGAGGCGGTGACGGTCTGGGCGCCGATCTTCATCAGATAGGGCCGGCCGGGCAGCATCGCCTCGTCGTCCATCCAGACGATCGTCGTCTCGAACTGGTTGGCCACGGGGCTGGGATCGTCGGCGCCGACCAGCACGTCGCCGCGCGACACGTCGACCTCGTCGGCGAGGGTGATGGTCACCGACTGGCCGGCGACGGCCTGGTCCAGATCGCCGGGCAGCACGACGATGCGCGCCACCGTGCTCTCGCGGCCGGACGGCAGCACCTTGACCCGGTCGCCGGGCCTCACCGTGCCGGCGGCGATCTGGCCGCTGAAGCCGCGGAAGTCGAGGTTGGGCCGGTTGACCCACTGCACCGGCATGCGGAAGGCGCGGGTTTGCAGGTCGTCCTCGACGCTGATGGTCTCCAGCCAGCGCATCAGCGGCGGGCCGTCATACCAGGGCGCGGACTCGCTGTGCTCGGTGATGTTCTGGCCGTCGAGGGCCGACATCGGAATGGCGGTGAAGGTGGCCAGGCCGATCTGGTCGGCGAAGGCGCTGTACTCCTCGACGATGGCGTCGAAGATCGACTGGTCCCAGCCGACCAGGTCCATCTTGTTGACCGCCAGCACGATGTTGCGGATGCCCAGCAGGTTGACGAGATAGCTGTGCCGGCGGGTCTGGGTCAGCACGCCCTTGCGCGCATCGATCAGCACCACGGCCGCGTCGGCGGTCGAGGCGCCGGTGACCATGTTGCGGGTGTACTGCTCGTGGCCAGGCGTGTCGGCGACAATGAACTTGCGGCTGTCGGTGGCGAAGAAGCGGTAGGCGACATCGATGGTGATGCCCTGCTCGCGCTCGGCGGCCAGCCCGTCGACCAGCAGCGCGAAATCGATCGCCCCGCCCTGGGTGCCGACCTTCTTGCTGTCGGCCTCCAGCGCCGCCAGCTGATCCTCGAAGATCATCTTGGAATCGTAGAGCAGCCGCCCGATCAGGGTCGACTTCCCGTCGTCCACCGATCCGCAGGTGATGAAGCGCAGCAACGACTTGTGCTGGTGCTGCAGCAGGTAGGCGTCGATGTCCGTCTCGATGAGATCGGCGGGCTTGTAGGCGCTCATTGGGAGAACCCTTTCCCAATCCGCTCATCCCGGCGAAGGCCGGGACCCAGATGGCGAACGGAATGGTCGACGCCGGAACGCGAGAGAATAGCCAGCCAGATTTCGCTCTGGATCTGGGTCCCGGCCTTCGCCGGGATGAGCGGTCGGGGATCCATCAGAAATACCCCTCTTGTTTCTTCTTCTCCATCGAGGCGGCCTGGTCGTGGTCGATGACCCGGCCCTGACGCTCGCTGGTGGTCGTCAGCAGCATCTCCTGGATGATCTCGGGCAGGGTCGAGGCCGTGCTCTCCACCGCGCCGGTCAGCGGATAGCAGCCGAGGGTGCGGAAGCGGACCGACTTCATCATCGGCTCCTCGCCCTGGCGCAGCCGGAACCGGTCGTCGTCGACCATGATCAGCGTCCCGTCGCGGTCGACCACCGGCCGCACGCCGGAGAAGTACAGCGGCACGATCGGGATGCTCTCCAGGTGGATGTATTGCCAGATATCCAGCTCGGTCCAGTTGGAGATCGGGAACACCCGGATGCTCTCGCCCTTGTTCTTGCGGGCGTTGTAGAGGCGCCAGAGCTCCGGCCGCTGGTTCTTCGGGTCCCAGCGCTGCTCGGCCGAGCGGAACGAGAAAATCCGCTCCTTGGCCCGGCTCTTCTCCTCATCGCGGCGCGCGCCGCCGAAGGCCGCGTCGAAACCGTATGCGTCCAGCGCCTGCTTCAGACCCTCGGTCTTCCACATGTCGGTGTGCGCCGGGCCGTGATCGAAGGGATTGATGCCCTGGGCCTCGGCGTCGGGGTTCTTGTGGACCAGCAGGTCGAAGCCCAGTTCCCGGGCCATCCGCTCGCGCATCTCGTACATCGCCTGGAACTTCCAGGTGGTGTCCACGTGCAGCAGCGGGAAGGGCGGCTTGCTGGGATAAAAGGCCTTGGCGGCCAGGTGCAGCATCACCGCGCTGTCCTTGCCGATCGAATAGAGCATCACCGGGCGTTCGGCCTCGGAAACCACCTCACGCATGATGTGGATGCTCTCGGCCTCGAGGCGCTGCAGGTGCGTCAGTCGTGCGGGCGAAAGGGCGGCGGTCATCAGCTCATCGGATACGGGATGGCGCGTGGGCGCAAGGGAGGGGCGTGCTCAGAAGTCTTGAGGCCTGCCGCGCCTTCGCCGGCCGCCTCGTCAAGGGTGCAGGTAAAGGTGGGCCTCGCCCGGCGCAAGCCAGCGGGCTTCGCGCGGCGCCCAGTTTTCCTGACAGGCCCTCGCCTAAATCCGGCAGGCGGCGTCAAGGGCCGAGACCGCGCTGATGATGTGATAGAGCGAGCTGCCCGGCGCCGGCTCATCGACAAACGTGCCGTCCGGCAGCCGCCGGTCGCGCCACAGGCCCTGCACCGGCACGTCCAGATAGCACTGCAGGCCGGCCGCGCCGGCAAGGACGCCGTCCCAGTTCCGCGTGGCGGCGTGGGCGTGCAGCCGCTCGGTCTGTGACCACAGGCGGGCCGACCGGTCGCGCGGCTGCAGGGTCTGATCAAGGCTGAAGATCGCCACGCCCTGCTCGATCCCCAGCGCCTCGCCGATCTCGATCAGCCGGCGGGAAGCCGGATTGTCGCCCTGGTGCTGCATCAGCAGCCAGCCCCATTCGAACTGGTGTCCCGGCTCGACATCGGCGTCGGGCAGCGGGCGCCAGTCGGTGTCGAACAGTTCGATCAGCGCCCCGGTGTCGGGGGCGATCAGCTTCGCCTGCGCGGTGGTCGCGATCGCGTCGGCGACCTGGCGCCAGCCGGCGTCCGCCCCGACCGCCGCCCAGGCCTGGACGGCCTCGAACAGGTGCATCATCGGATTGGCGCGCAGCAGGCCGTCGTCCAGCACACCGCCGTCCGGGCGCAGCAGCCCGGCGGTGATCATGGCCTCGCGCGTACGGATCGCTTCCAGCTCACGCCCGGCGCCGCTCAGCGCCAGCAGGGCGAACGCCTGCTCGTAGGGGTTGGCGCTTTCATCCAGCGAAGTCCCGTCCGCCGCCGCCAGGATGCGGAACAGGCCATCGTCCCGGGCGAAGGTTGTGGTCAGCGCCTCCAGGGCATGGTCCCGGGCGTCCCGCCAGGGACCGGTCCAGCCCAGCTTGCCCGCCTCGGCATAGACCCAGGCCTGCCGCGCGGCGACGCGGGCCCGGCGGGGACCTTCGACGGCCCGGCCGTCCTGGCCGATCTTCTCGAAACAGCCGCCCTTGTCGCGGTCAAAGCCGACGTCCCACCACAGCGGCAGGGCGTGGTCGAACAGCCAGCGTTGAAGCCCGGCGTTCAGGACGAGGATTTCAGCAGGTACGGCCAAGGTCTTCTCCGCTCATCCCGGCGAAGGCCGGGACCCAGGTGTTTTAGCTCCCAGCGCCGCGTTGTCAGGAAAAAAGCCTGGGTCCCGGCCTTCGCCGGGATGAGTGGGTGAGCTAATACCGATGCCATGAACGCGCAGCGGCCCCGAATGGTCATCTTTGATCGCGATGGCGTCCTGAACGTCGACCACGGCTATGCCTATGACCCCGCCAAGCTCGAATGGGTTCCGGGCGCTATGGCGGCCGTGAAGCGCGTCAACGACGCCGGCGCGATCGCCGTGATCGCCACCAACCAGTCGGGTATCGGCCGCGGCTACTACACCGAGGCGGACATGGAGGCGTTCCATGCCGAGATGCTGCGCCAGCTGGCGGTCATCGGCGCACGCATCGACGCCATCTATTTCGCTCCGCACCACGAAGACGCCGGGGAAGACCGCTATCGCGTCGCCGATCATCCCGATCGCAAGCCCAATCCCGGCATGCTGCTGCGGGCCCTGGCCGACTTCGGGGTGGCGCCACAGGACGCTTTCATGATCGGCGACAAGCCGTCCGACATGGAGGCCGCGCGCCGCGCCGGCGTGCGCGGCGTGGTCTACGCGGGCGGCGATGTTGAAGCCCTCGTGATCCCGGAACTTGCCGCTCTGACGGGCAGGACCGTTCCGTAATCGCCGCGCGGCGACTTCCGCCATGCCCCGATCCACGCTAAGCCGGGGTCAATCCTTTCCCCAGCGGCAGTGACACATGACCCTACCCGCGACGACGCGTTCGTCGCTCGACCTGATCGGCGACACGCCGATGGTTGAGGTGACGCACATCGACACCGGTGTTTGCCGGTTGTTCCTCAAGCTCGAGAATCAGAACCCCGGCGGCTCGATCAAGGATCGCATCGCCCGCTCGATGATCGAGGCGGCCGAGGCGGACGGCCGGCTGACGCCCGGCGGGACCATCATCGAGGCGACCGCCGGCAACACCGGCCTGGGTCTGGCCCAGGTCGCCACGGTCAAGGGCTACAAGCTGATCCTGGTGGTGCCCGACAAGATGGCGCGGGAGAAGATCCTGCACCTGAGGGCCATGGGCGTGGACGTGCGCATCACCCGCTCGGACGTCGGCAAGGGGCATCCGGAATACTATCAGGACATGGCCCAGACGATCGCCCAGTCCACGGGCGGCTTCTTCGTCAACCAGTTCGAGAACCCGGCCAATCCGCTGGCGCACGAGACGACGACAGGCCCGGAAATCCTCGAACAGATGGGCGGCGATCTCGACGCGGTCGTGGTCGGGGTCGGCTCCGGCGGCACGCTGACCGGTCTTGGTCGCTATTTCAAGAAGCACTCCCCCAAGACGAAGATGATCCTCGCCGACCCGGTCGGTTCGATCCTCTACGACTACGTCAACACCGGAACCTACGGCGAGGCGGGCAGCTGGATCGTCGAGGGCATCGGCGAGGACTTCATTCCCGACAACGCCCAGATGGACCTGGTCTCCAAGGCCTACGCCATCTCCGACCGCGAAAGCGTCGAGAGCGCACGCCTGCTGCTGGAGAAGGAGGGCATTCTCGCCGGCTCCTCGTCCGGCACCCTGTTCGCCACAGCGCTGCGCTACTGCCGGGAGCAGACGACCCCGCAGCGGGTTGTCAGCCTCGTCTGCGACACGGGCGGCAAGTACCTGACCAAGATGTTCAACGACATGTGGGTCGCCGCCCACGGGTTCGAGGATCGGCCCCGCTACGGCGACCTGCGCGACCTGATCGCCCGCGACTTCTCCGAGGGCGGCGTCATCGCGACAGGTCCCGACGACAGCCTGCTGACAGCCTACAACCGCATGCGCGCGACCGACATCAGCCAGCTGCCGGTGGTCGATCACGGCAAGCTGGTCGGGATCCTCGACGAGAGCGACATTCTCTCCGCCGTCGGTGGCCGCGAGGGGCGCGCCGACCGCTTCGGAGCGAAGGTCGCCGCCGCCATGACGCGCGAGGTCAACACCCTGCAGGTCCATCAATCGCTGGACGAGCTCAAGCCGCTGTTCGACCGCGACGAGGTCGCTGTGGTGATGGATGGCGACAAGCTCGTGGGCCTGATCACCCGCGTGGACCTCATCAACCACCTGCGGCGGACGGCTTGACCACCTGCTCCTTCTTCTTCCGTCATGGCCCGGCTTGTCCGGGCCACCCATGAACACAGCCATATCCGGACAGGCCCGCGCGCTTGGGTGGCCCGAACGAGTCGGGCCATGACGGATCAGGGAAATCGGTTTGAACCATGAGTGACCATCCCAAGAACCGCCTGGCCTTCGCCACCCGCACGATCCACGGCGGCCAGGCGCATGACCCGACCACCGGCGCGGTGATGGTTCCCATCTACGCCACCTCGACGTACGCCCAGGAGAGCCCCGGCGTGCACAAGGGGTTTGAGTACGCGCGCAGCCACAACCCGACCCGCTTCGCCTTCGAGCGCTGCGTGGCGGATCTGGAGAGCGGCGTGGCGGCCTTCGCCTTCGCCTCCGGGCTGGCGGCGGCCTCGACAACGCTGGAGCTGCTCGACACCGGCGCGCATGTGATCGCCTCGGACGACCTCTACGGCGGCAGCTACCGGCTGTTCGAGCGCGTTCGGACGCGGTCGGCCGGCCTGACCTTCAGCTTCGTCGATATGACCGACCCGGCGGCCATCGAGGCGGCCATTCGGCCCGAGACGAAGATGGTCTGGGTCGAAACCCCGACCAACCCGACGCTGCGCCTGGTGGATCTGGCCGCTGTCGCTGCCATCGCCAAACGCCACGGCCTGATCAGCGTCGCCGACAACACCTTCGCCAGCCCGTACGTGCAGAGGCCGCTGGAGCACGGGTTCGACCTGGTGCTGCATTCGACCACCAAATACCTGAACGGCCATTCGGACATGGTCGGCGGCGTCGTGGCGGTCGGCGAGAACAGCGCCGTCCACGAGCAGATGAAGTTCCTGCAGAACGCTGTCGGCGCGATCTCCGGGCCGTTCGACAGTTTCCTCGCCCTGCGCGGCCTCAAGACCCTGGCCCTGCGGATGGAACGCCACTGCCAGAGCGCCCTGCGGATCGCGCAGTGGCTGGAGGCCCGCGACGACGTCACGCGGGTGATCTATCCGGGCCTCGAAAGCCATCCCCAGCACGCGCTGGCCAGGCGTCAGATGAACGGCTTCGGCGGCATCATCTCGGTCGACATCGCGGGCGACCTGGACCGCGCCCGGCGAGTGCTGGAGCGCACCCAGCTGTTCACCCTGGCCGAGTCGCTGGGCGGGGTGGAAAGCCTGATCGAACACCCGGCGATCATGACCCACGCGTCGATCCCGCCCGAGCAACGGGCGGCGATCGGCATCAGCGACACCCTGATCAGGCTTTCGGTGGGGATCGAGGACTGCGACGACCTGCTTTCGGATCTGGCGCAGGCGCTGGCGGGCTGACCTGGACAGGGGCCGCCTTCTCGACATGGACCTGGTGGGGATAGGGGATCGACAGCCCACCCGCCGCGAAGGCGGATTTGAGGGCGGTCAGCATCTGGTGGTAGCTGTCCCAGAACACGGGCGTCGCCGCCCAGGCGCGCAGGGTGACGTTGACTGCTGAGTCTCCGAACGAGGTCACCTTGGCCCAGGGCGCCGGGTCCGGGAGGATGCGGTCGTCAGCCCGGGCTGTCGCCAGCATGATGCCGAGGGCGGTCTCGATGTCGTCGTCGTAGTCTATGCCGATCGTGATCTCCATCCGCCGGACCAGCGGCGAGGAGTGGTTGATGATCATCTCCCCGAACACCTTGCTGTTGGGCATGACAACCTTGAGCCCCGCGGGGCTGGCCAGCTCGGTGGTGAACAGGTCGAGGGTCACCACCGTGCCCATCTGGCCGCTGACCTCCACGAAGTCCCCCACGCGGTAGGGCCGCAGCATCAGCAGCATCACGCCCGCCGCCACATTGGACAGCGTTCCCTGCATGGCCAGGCCGATGGCGAGGGACGCCGCGCCCAGGACGGCCAGGATCGAGGTCGCCTGCACGCCGAGCTGCTGGAGAATGGCGATCAGCCCGACGATCACCACGCCGTAGCGAACCACCGATCCGACGAAGCTCTGGAGAGTCGTGTCGGCGCCGCGGCGACCGGGCACCCGGCCCAAGGCGCGCCGGACGAGCTTTGACAGCCATCCCGCGGTCCACAACGTAACGGCCAGGATGACCGCCGCCACCACCAGGTTCACCGCAAGGTCGCCGGCGGCGTCCGTGAACTTGTGCATCAGGTTGTCGTCGCCCAGCAACGTCTGTCGCAGCCGTTGATCCATCTGTTCCGCGAACTGCATCTACACTCCACCATCTGGCCGCCAGCCCGCCTCAGCTTAGCAGGCGAAACATCCGGTTACAGGGATTGTGTCGTCCGCTAGGCTCCGCGTGCGTTAGAGGCCCGCCCATGACCATCGCCTTCATCGACCTCGCCGCGCAGCAGCGGCGCATCCGCAGCCGCCTCGATGCGGCCATCGCCAAAGTCCTTGATCACGGCGGCTACGTCATGGGCCCGGAGGTTCGCCAGTTCGAAGCCGAGCTGGCCGCCTTCGGCCAGGCGCCCCTGTCCCTGAGCTGCGCCAACGGCACCGACGCCATCGCCCTGCCGCTGATGGCCTGGGGCGTTGGCGAGGGCGACGCAGTCTTCTGTCCGTCCTTCACCTTCACGGCGACGCCGGAAGTCGTGCCCTGGGTCGGGGCGACGCCGGTGTTCGTGGATGTCCTGCCCGACACCTTCAATCTCGATCCGGTGAAGCTGGAGGCCGCCATCGCCGGCGTGCAGGCCGAAGGGAAGCTGACGCCCGCCGTGGTCATCGCCGTCGACCTGTTCGGCCAGCCCGCGGACTATCCGGCCCTGCGCGCGATCTGTGACCGCCACGGCCTGAAGCTGATCAGCGACTCGGCGCAGGGCTTCGGCTGCACCCTGGGCGGCCATCACCCGATTCATTGGGCGGACGTCACCACCACCAGTTTCTTCCCGGCCAAGCCGCTCGGCTGCTACGGCGACGGCGGGGCGGTGCTGTGCAAGGACCAGGCGCTCTGGGACCTGATGGACAGCTTCCGGGTGCACGGCAAGGCGGTCGCCCAGGACCTGAACGGCCGGGTGTTCGAGCACGAGTCCAAGTATCTCAACGCCCGCATCGGCATGAACTCGCGGCTGGATTCGATCCAGGCCGCCATCCTGATCGAAAAGCTGGCGATCTTCCCCGAAGAGATCACGATGCGGCAGGCCGTGGCCGACCGCTACGCAGACGGCCTGAAGGGCTCGGTCCTGTCGACGCCGGCGGTGATCGCGGGCGGTCAGTCGGTCTGGGCGCAGTACGTCATCGAGCACGAGAACCGCGACGGCCTCGCCGCCCATCTGAAGACCCAGGGCGTGCCGACGGCGGTCTACTACCCCGTGCCGATGCACGTGCAGGAGCCCTACGCCCACTTCCCGCGCGGCGCCGGCGGCCTGGCGGTCACCGAGGCCCTGGCCGAAAAGGTCCTCGCCCTGCCGATGCACCCCTACATGGACGAGGCGACGCAGGATCAGATCATCGACGCGGTGAAGGGCTTCAACGGCTAACGCCGCGAACCTTGCCCCAGTCGATGTAGTGATGTACCTACATATAGGCTTGCTGGAGCATCGTGATGGCTATCACCACCCTTTCCAGTCGCGAGTTCAATCAGGATTCCGGCAAGGCCAAGAAGGCCGCCCAGACTGGTCCGGTGTTCATCACGGATCGGGGAAGGCCAGCGCACGTCCTGCTGACAATCGAGGATTATCGGCGGATCACCAGCCAGGGGCCGAGCATTGTCGAGATGCTGGCGCTCGACGTGGAGGTGGATGACGACGCCTTTGATGCGGCGGCGCGAGTCGGCCCCCTTACGAAGCCCGTCGAATTCGACTGATGTTCCTGCTCGATACGAACGTCCTTTCCGAGCTCCGCAGGTCGGGTGTGGGAAAGGCCGACGCCAATGTGCTTCGCTGGATCGAGGGTCGGGAGTCCACGGAAGACTATGTTTCCGCCATCACCATTCTCGAGCTTGAGAAGGGTGTTCTAAGCATGGAGCGCCGTGACAGCCATCAGGGGGCGATCTTTCGCCGCTGGCTGGATGGCTCGGTGTTGCCGTTGTTTTCGGGACGGATCCTGCCGGTGGATCTTGATGTAGCCCTGCGCGCCGCCGCGCTGCATGTTCCCGATCCCAGGCCAGACCGGGATGCGCTCATCGCCGCCACGGCCCTCGTCCACGGCATGACGGTGGTGACCCGCAACGTTGCCGATTTTGAACCGACCGGCGTCGCGCTTCTCAACCCGTGGAGGGTGCAGACCTAGTCCAGCATCCGCTCCAGCGTCGCCAGTTCGTCGGCCTCCCGCGCTGGTTTGTCCCAGCGGATGCGGCTGATCCGCGGGAAGCGCATGGCGACGCCGCTCTTGTGGCGGGTCGAGCGTTGCAGCCCCTCGAACGCGACTTCCAGCACCAGGCCGAAATCGGCGTTCGCCGTCACCGACCGGACCGGCCCGAACCGGTCGATGGTGTTGTCCCGCACGAACTTGTCGAGCTGCTTGAGCTCCTCGTCGGTGAAGCCGAAATAGGCCTTGCCGACGGGGGTCAGCGAGCGGTCGCCGGCGGCATCCTCGCGCCAGACGCCGAAAGTGAAGTCGGAATAGAAGCTCGACCGTTTGCCGTGGCCGCGCTGGGCGTACATCAGCACCGCGTCGATCAGGTGCGGGTCGCGCTTCCACTTGAACCACGGCCCCCTCGGACGGCCGGCCTCATAGGGGCTGTCGAGGCGCTTGAGCATCAGCCCCTCGGCGACGCGCGGATCACCCTCCGGCGGATCGGCGCGCAGGGCGGCCAGCTGATCCCAGCTGTCGAACGGCTGCAGCGGCGAGAGGTCGATCCGTGGGCTGTTCGCCGCCGAGACGAAGGATTCCAGCCGCTTTCGTCGTTCCGCGAACGGAAGGCTGCGCAGATCCTCCTCGCCGTCGAGCAACAGGTCATAGGCCCGGATCGCGGCCGGATGGGCGGCCAGTAGCTTCGCGCTCACCGTCTTGCGGTTCAGCCGCTGCTGCAGATCGCCGAATGGCGCGACCTGGCCCTCGCGCATGACCAGCAGCTCGCCGTCGAGCGCGCCTTCGAACGTCAGGGCCGCCAGCACGTCCGGAAAGGTGTGGCTGATGTCGTCGCCTGTGCGGGTGTAGAGCCGCGCCTCGCCACGCTCCCGGACGGCCTGGATGCGGATGCCGTCCCATTTCCATTCGGCGGCATAGTCGGCGGCGTCCAGCCGCGCGAAGTCGACGGCCTCGTCGATCGGCTGGGCCAGCATCACCGGCCGGAAGCGGCCCGGACTGTCGGCGCTGGGCCGTTCCGACCGGCCTTCCAGCCAGGCGAACAGGTCCGCGTAGGGCGGCGCCAGCGCATGCCAGACCTCCTCGATCTCGGCGACCGTCACCCCGCCCAGGTCGGCGCAGGCCTGCCGCGCCAGCCGCGCCGAGACCCCGACCCGCAGGCCGCCGGTCAGCAGCTTCAGCAGGGCCCAGCGCCCGTCGGGCTCCAGCGCATCGAGCCATCGCTCGATCAGCGGCTGGACCTCGGCCCGCGACGCCGTGCGCAGGGCGTCGACGACTTCCGACAGTTCAGGCTCGCGGTTGGCGCCCGGCTCGGCCGGCCAGACCAGCGCGACCGTCTCGGCCAGATCGCCGACATAGTCATAGGACCAGCCGAACAGCACTGGATCCATCCGCGCCTCGACCGCCTTGCGGATCGCGCCCGGCTTGGCCGCGGAGAAGACCAGCGTCCCGGTGAGCGCCGCCAGCGCCCAGCCCCTGTCCGGATCGGGCGTCTCCGCCAGGAAGTCGCGCACCAGCCGCAGCTTCGCGTTGCGCGAGGCGGTGAAGGCCAGTCGGTCAAGGAGGCGGGCGAAGGCGCGCATGAGACGTCAATGTAGTCCAAGCCCTCAACGTTGCCTCCCTCCCCTTTATGGGGACCGTTGCGTAATTCGCTGATCGTGATTCTCTGTCTGTTGAGGCGGAGGGTCGTTGATGTCGGTGAAGGGCACGGGTCAGCTTGGCTTTGGCGAGGTCGGTGCTGGTCGGCGGGGCGGA
>JAIOXZ010000018.1 GCA_021741355.1 Caulobacter sp. | reverse complement strand
CCCAGTACGCTCAAGCCGGTGGCGCGACCCGCGTCGTCGTCGTGGGTCACACCGACTCCTCGGGTTCGCCCGCCTACAACGTCCGCCTGTCGGAACGCCGCGCCAAGGCCGTCGCTGACGCGCTGGTTGGCCTGGGTGTCTCCGCCGGTACGCTGGCGGTTGACTGGAAGGGTGAAGCTGAACTCGCCGTCGCCACTGGCGATGGTGTGAAGGAACCGCTGAACCGCCGTTCGACGATCTCGATCAACTTCTGATCGGCATCTTCGGCGTAAAGCTGAACCAAAGCGGGGCCCCGGTGGAAACACCGGGGCCTTTGCCTATGAGAAATCCCTTTGAATCAAGGGTTTGGGCGTATTCCACCCAACCTTGACGCACCGCAGCGAGGCCTATAGGTTCCGCCGCGATCAAGCCGGGCCCCGGGGACTTCCCCGGAGCTGTTTTCGGACCTGACCGACCCCATGCCCAAGGCCGTCGACCCGCGCGAAGAGGCGCTCCGCAGCCTCGACGAACGGGCAAAAGCGCTGCAGGCCAGTACGGCTCGCCCCGACTCGCCTATGGGTGAGGCGTCGGCCACGAGCCAGGCCTACCGCATTCTTGCGGAGCTGCTGGGGGGCGTGCTGGTCGGAATCGCGGCGGGCGCTATCCTCGACCGGTTGGTCGGGACGGCGCCCTGGGGGTTGATTGGCGGGGTCCTCGCGGGCTTCGCCCTGTCGTTGTTCATGGCGCGTCGCACAGCCAACCGGCTGATGGCGCAGGCGAAGGCGGAAGAGGCGGCGCGCAGCGCAGCCTCCAAGGCCAAGGAAGACTAGGGAGCGATAGGCCCGATGGCCGATCCGATTCATCAGTTCCAGATCGTGAAAGTCGTCGACTTTCCTGATGTCACGCTCCCGGGTGTTGGCCTCGTCGATCTTGCGATCACCAACTCGCATATCGCAATGACGATCGCGTTCAGCCTCGTCGTGCTTTTCCTGACCCTGGTCACCTCGAACGCCAAGGTCGTTCCGGGTCGTCTCCAGACCGTCGGCGAGACGCTGTTCGGCATGATCGACAACCTCACCGACTCGATCATCGGCCACGATGGCCGCAAGTATTTCCCGTTCGTGTTCACGATCTTCCTGCTGATCCTGGGCATGAACCTGCTGGGCATGGCCCTGTCGTTCACCGCGACCTCGCAGCTGGCGGTCACCGCGACCCTGGCGATCGTGACCTTCGGTCTGGTGCTGGTCATCGGCTTCGCCAAGAACGGCCTGAAGTTCTTCCTGCTGTTCTGGCCGACCGGCGCGCCGCTGGTGATGCGGCCGGTCGTCGGCCTGATCGAGCTGTTCTCCTTCATGCTTCGCCCGATCACCCTGGCCCTTCGTCTGTTCGGAAACATGCTGGGCGGCCACGTGGCCCTGAAGGTGTTCGCCGGCTTCGTCGTGACCCTGGGCGCCATGGCCGCCGGCGGCGGCCTTGGCCTGCTGGGCATTCCGGGCGCCGCGCTGTCGATGAGCATGGTGGTCGGTCTGACCGCGCTCGAATTCCTCGTGGCCTTCCTTCAGGCCTTCGTCTTCGCAGTTCTGACCTGCATCTATCTGAATGATGTGGTCAATCTGGGTGAAGGCCACTAAGGCCTAGCTCCAGAAACCTCCTCCAACCTTTACCAAACAGGACTTGAGAACCATGGAAGTTGAAGCGGCTAAGGCCATCGGCGCGGGCCTCGCGACCCTCGGCATGATCGGCGCCGGCATCGGCGTGGGCACCATTTTCGGCAGCTTCCTGTCGGGCGCCCTGCGCAACCCGTCCGCCGCCGCCAGCCAGATCGGCAACCTGTTCGTGGGCGCCGCCCTCGCCGAGGCCCTGGGCATTCTCGCCTTCGTGCTCGGCGTGCTGATCTACTTCGGCTGATCCGGCAACCTGCTGCGACGGCGTCCGCCCGGGCGTCGTCGCGCGACCTAACTCGACGGACACGTGATGGCTGCTGAATCCCCGCAAAGCCACGGCGCCGACACGGCCCATACGACGACGACCGAAGCCGAGCATGGCTCGGGCGGCCTGCCGCAGTTCCAGTTTCAACACTGGGGCGGCCAGATCGCCTACCTGCTGGTCCTGTTCGTCATTCTGTATGTGCTGATTTCGCGCGTCTTCACGCCGCGCATGCGGCGTGTGCTCGACGAGCGCGCCAGCACGATCGCCACGGCCCTGGACACTGCGCGTCAGGTTCAGGCCGAGGCGCTCGATCAGGCCCGCACCGGCGAAGCCGAAGTGGCCGAGGCTCGCGCCCGGTCGCAGCGCGTCGCCGCTGAGGCTCGCGCCAAAGCGGCCGCCGACTCGGCCGCCGTGGCCGCCGTCGAGGACGCCAAGGTGGCCGAAAAGGTCGCCGCGGCCGAAGCGCAGATCCAGAAGGCCCGCGATGCGGCCATGGCCAACGTCGCCGGCATCGCCGAGGACATCGCCTCGGCCATCGTCGCCAAACTGACCGGCACGGCCCCTGCGGCTGCCGACGTCAAGGCGGCCCTCGCCGGCCGTCCGGGAGCCCGCTGATGCCCGCTTTCTTCTCCGCAGAGTTCTGGAACTTCGCCAACGCCGAGTTCTGGGTGGGCGTCGGCCTGGTGCTGTTCTTTGTCGTTGTCGTCATGGCCAAGGTCCCGGCCCTGGTCGCCGGCGTGCTGGACGGCAAGGCCGCCAAGATCCAGGGCGACCTGGACGAGGCCGCCCGTATCCGGGCCGAAGCCGAAGCCTTGCTGGCCTCGCTCAAGGCCCAGCGCGCCGACGCCGAGCGTCAGGCCACGGAAATGCTGAAGGCCGCCGAGGCAGACGCCGCCCGTCTGGCGGTCGACGCAAAGGCCAAGCTGGAAGACCAGATCGCGCGCCGCGCGGCCCTGGCCGAACGCAAGATCGCCTCGGCAGAGGCCCAGGCCGCCGCCGACGTGAAGGCCGTGGCCGCCGACCTCGCCGCCCAGGCCGCCGAGCAGATCCTCGCCGCCCGTCTGGCCTCGGCCAAGAGCGACCCGTCGGTCGACGCCGCGATCAGCACCCTGGCCGCCCGCCTGCAGTAGACGGCAGGGGACATGTACCGAAGGTACGTGTCCCCCCATCACGATTCATGTTGGCTGGTTTAGGGGACACGTACCTTCGGTACATGTCCCCGGCGCCTAGCGCCGGCGGAAGTGCTTGCGCACCTTCTTCACGAAGCGCCGGTTGCGCGGCAGGACCACGCGCTCCATCCGCAGGACGCCCTGCCAGAACACCGGCATGACTTCCGGCTCGCGCCGCAGCAGGCGGCGGATCGGAAAGATCATCTTCGGGTGAGCCCGCTGAAAGCGAATGAACTGCCGCTTGGCCCAGAAGCTGTTGCGCAGGGTGATCATCAGACCGACGACGATCACCGGAATCCCGCCCGGACCCGGCAGGGGCGCGATCAGCACGCCCGCCGCGATGATGACCAGCCCCAGCGCGAGCAGCAGCCAGCGGGCCACACGCGACAACAGCTCGCGGGCGGCGTCGTCGGCAGGCGTGAAGGCGCGGGGCATGGTGAGGACGAGGGACATGAATCACTGAACGGCGGGCTGGGCGCGCCGCTTTCCCGTGAGTCTGCGTCGCTGCGACATTGGATATGTGCAGCCGACAACGGCCCGTAAAGGACCGCGTTCCTGTTATGACGAAGTCTTCACACGCCCTGCACGGCTATTCAGCCGCCAGTGGCGGAATTGTCTCAGGTCGCCACCTCAGGCGTGGCTTTCTGGCCGCAAGGGTCTCGTCCAGGCGGCGCAGCGGGGCGTGGAACGGGGCTCCCTTGAACCGGTCGACCTCGCCCGCTTTCGCCGCGCCGGCCAGGGCGCGCAGGGCGGTGATGAAGCGGTCGAGCTCCTGCCGGCTCTCGGTCTCGGTCGGCTCGATCAACATCGCCCCGTGGACGACCAGCGGGAAATACATGGTCATCGGGTGGAAGCCCTCGTCGATCATCGCCTTGGCGAAGTCGAGGGTGGTGACGCCGGTGCCCTCGAGCCAGCTGTCGTCGAACAGCGCCTCATGCATGCAGGGGCCGTCGGGGAAGGCCGGGCTCATCACGTCCGACAGGCGGGCCTTGATGTAGTTGGCGTTGAGCACCGCATCCTCGGCGACCTGGCGCAGGCCGTCAGCGCCGTGGCTGCGCATGTAGGCGTAGGCGCGGACGAACATGCCCATCTGGCCGTGGAAGGCGCTCATCCGGCCGAAGGCCTGGGCGGTGGCGCCCGTCTGGTCTTCGACGAGGCGATAGTGGGTCCCGTCGTGCACGACCCAGGGGGCCGGGGCGAACGGCGCCAGCGCCGCGCTCAGCACCACCGGACCCG
Organism: Caulobacter sp.; assembly: GCA_021741355.1. GTDB lineage: Bacteria > Pseudomonadota > Alphaproteobacteria > Caulobacterales > Caulobacteraceae > Caulobacter. The sequence continues at coordinate 70,423 of JAIOXZ010000018.1, read as the reverse complement.
CGCCCGGCCCGCCACCGCCGTGGGGCGTGGAGAAGGTCTTGTGCAGGTTGATGTGCATGGCGTCGACGCCGAGGTCGCCCGGGCGCACCCGGCCGACGATGGCGTTGAAGTTGGCCCCGTCGCAGTAGAAGTAGGCGCCGACCGCATGGGTCAGGCGGGCGATCTCGATGACGTCCCGCTCGAACAGGCCGCAGGTGTTGGGGTTGGTGACCATGATGGCCGCCACCTGGTCGTTCAGCTTGGCTTCCAGATCGGCGAGATCGACCCGGCCGTCGGCGGTCTGGGCGATCTCGACCACGCTGTAGCCGACGAAGGCTGCCGTGGCGGGGTTGGTGCCGTGGGCGCTGGTCGGGCAGAGCACCGTCTTGCGGTGGCCCTGGCCGTTCGCCTCATGCGCGGCCTTGATGGCCAGCAGACCGCAGAGTTCACCATGGGCGCCGGCCTTGGGCGTCATGGCCACCGCCGGCATGCCGGTCAGGGTCTTCAGCCAGTGGGCCAGCCGGTCGATCAGCTCCAGCGCGCCCTGCACCGTCGACTGCGGTTGCAGCGGGTGAAGGTCGGCGAAGCCGGCCATCCGCGCCGCCTTCTCGTTGAGGCGCGGGTTGTGCTTCATCGTGCAGCTGCCCAGCGGATAGAGGGCCAGGTCGATGGCGTGGTTCTTCTGGCTGAGGCGCACGTAGTGGCGCATGGCCTCGGGCTCGGAGAGACCGGGCAGGCCGATCGGTGCGGTGCGCAGCAGCCCGTCCAGATCGTCCGCCGGCCGCGTGGCCTGCGGCAGGTCGACGCCGGTCTTGTCCCAGCCGTCCCGCTCGAAGATCAACGCCTCGTCCTGCAACAGGCCGCGGGCGCCCGTCAGGGTGGGGTGGACGTAGTCGTTGGTCTGGACCGGCGCGGTGGGGCGGCCCACGGAGTTCATCGAGCTCATGCCATCACCTCGGTCAGGGCGGTCTTGAAGGCGGCGATGTCGCCTTCGGTCACGGTTTCAGTGGCGGCGACCAGCAGGACGTCGTCCAGGCCGGCGTCCGGGTCGAGCCGGCTGTAGGGCACGCCGCCGAGCACGCCCTTCGCCGCGAGCGCCTCGACGACGTCGGCGGCTGGTTTGCCCAGCTTCACGGCGAACTCGTTGAAGAAACGCGGGGTGAGGATCTCCACGCCCGGGACGCCGTCCAGCGCCGTCTTCAGCTCACGCGCCTTCTGATGGTTCAGGGACGCAAGCCGGCGCAGGCCGACCTCGCCCAGCAGGCTCATGTGGATCGAGAAGGCCAGGGCGCAGAGGCCGCTGTTGGTGCAGATGTTGGAGGTCGCCTTGTCGCGGCGGATGTGTTGCTCGCGGGTCGACAGCGTCAGGACGAAGCCGCGCCGGCCATCGGCGTCGACGGTCTCGCCGCAGAGCCGGCCCGGCGCCTGGCGGACCAGCTTTTCCTTGCAGGCGAACAGGCCGACGTAGGGGCCGCCGAAGTTCAGGGCGTTGCCGATGGACTGGCCCTCGGCGACCACGATGTCCGCGCCCATCTCGCCGGGCGACTTCAGCAGGCCGAAGGACACCGCCTCGGTCGTCACCACGATCAGCAGCGCGCCAGCGGCCTGGGCCGCGGCGGCGATCTTCGTCACATCCGTGGCCGTGCCGAACACGTTCGGGGTCTGGACCACGACGCAGGCCGTCCCGCCGTCGATGGCCGCGATCACCGCGTCCTCGGCGTCGACGGCAGCGGCCAGCGCGACCACCTCCATGCCTTCGGCGTGGGCCAGGGTCTGGGTGGTGCGGACGTAGTGGGGATGCATGCCGCCCGACAACACCGCCCGGTTCCGCTTCGTGACCCGCTTGGCCATCATCACCGCCTCGGCGCAGGCGGTGGAGCCGTCGTAGAGCGAGGCGTTGGCGACCTCCATTCCGGTCAGGGCCGCGACCTGGGTCTGGAACTCGAACAGCACCTGCAGCGTGCCCTGGGCGATCTCGGGCTGGTAGGGCGTGTAGCTGGTCAGGAACTCCGACCGCTGGATCAGATGATCGACGCTGGCCGGCACATGGTGGCGATAGGCGCCCGCGCCGCAGAAGAAGGGCACCGATCCGGCGGCGATGTTGCGCCCGGCCAGGGCGGCCAGCTCCCGCTCGACCTCCAGCTCGCCGGCGACATGCGGCAGATCGACGAAGCCCTCGCGCCGGGCGGCGGCGGGCACATCGACGAACAGGGCGTCGATGGAGTCCACGCCGATCTCGCCCAGCATCTGGACGCGGTCATCGGGAGTCAGGGGGAGGTAGCGCATCAGATGGATTTCCCGAAAAGGGCGTCGGAGAGGCGTTGAAACAGCGGTCGTTCGGGCCTGGAAACGATGGGGTCGGCCTCGGGCGGCGGTGTGGCGGCCATGGCGGCGGCTTCGAGTTCTTCGTCCGTTGGCGTCCAGAGGTCCTCGTCGCCTGGTTCGCCCTCTTCCAAGGTACGGACCGCGCTATGCAGGATTTCCAGAAGGTCTTCCGGCCCCCCGATGTCGGTGGCCTGCGGGAAGCTCATGGCCAAGGACGACTCGACGTCGCCGGTCTTGGGCGTTCGGCAAACGAATCCGGCCGACAGCATGAAGCTTCGAGTGTCGGCCAGGAGGGCGAAGACCGCTGCCGCGACACCGTTGTCGATTGTGTCGAGGGTCAGGAGGGCGATGTCATCCTGATCATCGAGGAAGAGCTCGAAAGTCGAACCCTCGGCGGTGGTCACACCTTCCCCATCCGCGTCACGGACCGCGCCAACGGACCTGAGCGCGAGATCCACGGCGGCCTCGAAAGCATCGGGCGCCGGGCTCGTCGTGGAGGGGTGAAGGAAGACCTCGAGACTCACAGGCCTAAAGCGTCCCGAGATAATCTTCGTACGCCGCGCGATCCATCAGGGCGTCGACCTGCGAGGGGTCGCTGACCTTGATCTTCGCGAACCAGCCGCCGGCTTCGGGCACGGCATTGACGGTCTCGGGCGCATCGCCGAGGGCGGCGTTGGCTTCGACCACCTCGCCGGACACCGGGGCGTAGACGTCGGAGGCGGCCTTGACGCTCTCGACCACGGCCATGCCGTCGCCCTGGGTCAGGGTCTTGCCGATGTCGGGAACCTCGACGAACACCACGTCGCCCAGCTGTTCGGCGGCGTAGGCGGTGATCCCGACGGTGGCGATGTCGCCCGCCAGCTCGACCCATTCATGATCCTTGGTGAAACGCATGGCTGGACCCTCTCAGACTTTTCGGACGTAGCGGTTGGGGACGAAGGGCATGGCGACGACCTCGGCGGCCCCCGCGCGACCCCGGACGATGACGTTCAGCTTTGTGCCCAGGGCCGACAGGGCCGGTGGGACGAAACCCATGGCGATCGGCGCGCCGAGCGAGGGCGCGAACCCGCCGCTGGTGACGACGCCGACGACCTTGCCGGCGGTGTCGGCGATCTCGGCGCCCTCGCGGGCCGGCGGGCCGCCCAGCACCTTCAGGCCGACGCGCACGCGCGACGGGCCGTCGGCCAGTTCCTTGACAATGCGGGCCGCGCCGGGGAAATCCTGGGCGTCACGGCGCTTCTTCGACACCGCGAAGGTCAGGCCGGCTTCCACCGGGCTGACCGTCTCGTCGACGTCATGGCCGTAGAGCGGGAGCCCCGCCTCGAGCCGCAGGGAGTCGCGGGCGCCCAGGCCGATCGGCCGGACCCGCTCGTCCTCCAGCAGGGTATTCCAGATGCGCTCCGCGGCATGGCCGGGGACGGAGATCTCGTAGCCGTCCTCGCCGGTGTAGCCGGAACGGGAGATCAACACGTCGACGCCGAAGCCGGTCGTGGCCCAGCTGTCCATGAACACCTTGTCGGCGCACTCGGGGATGTGGGCCTTAAGCACGGCGACCGCCTTGGGCCCCTGCAGCGCCAGCAGCGCGCGGTCGTCCAGCCGGTCGATGGTGACCTGCGGCGCCAGTTCGTCGTTCATGAAGGCGAAGTCGCCGTCCTTGCAGGCGCCGTTGACGATGACGAAGAGGCCGTCGTCGTCGGGCCGCGAGGCCATCAGGTCGTCGATGATCCCGCCCTTGCGGTTCAGCAGCACCGAATACTTCTGCCGCCCGGCCGGCAGGCCGATGAAGTCGCCGGGGACGATGTCTTCGAAGGCCGACAGGGGCGAGACGCCGCGCAGCCGGGCCTGGCCCATGTGCGAGACGTCGAACAGGCCGGCGCTCTCGCGCGTCCAGAGGTGCTCCTTGAGCACGCCGTCCTTGTATTGAACGGGCATCTCGTAGCCCGCGAACGGGACCATCCGCGCGCCGGCGGCGAGGTGCGCATCGTAGAGCGGGGTCTTCTTGAGGGTCTCGTCACACACGCTGAGCTCCGGCGGGGTCGATGCGGCTCGCCGGGTCGGATGACCAGGCGATTCGCCCCCGCTGTCTTGGAGCCTGAGAGATTTCAGACGGTTTGGACCGTCCTTGCTCCTTCGGCGCACCGCGGATGCGGCGCTTTCCAGCGTTCAGATGTCGCGCGGTCCGTTTGCCTGAGCGTTTCCGGGGCGGTTGCGCCTTCGGCCTCGGGGGCAAGCCCCGACGTCTCCCGCGAGACAGGGGTTTAAGTGCGGGACCGGGCGCGGGGAGTCAACCGTGGCCGGATAGGCGGCTTCAACTTGTGCGGTTTCGCGGCATCGGGCCTAGTCCCGCTGCAACGCGAGGGAGATTGGCGTGAGTATGAGTCGGGTATGCAGCATCGCGATGTTCGCGGCGCTTCTGGGTGGATCACAGGTGTTGGCACAGGAGCCAGCGCCCGCGCCGCCGATGATCATTCCCGCGCCGCCGCCGCCGCCCCGTCCCGTGGCGCCCAAGGCCCTGACCTCGCCCCAGCCGGCCTTTCCTGAAGCCCTTCGGGCGACCGGGGCCCAGGGTGACGTAGGCCTCGGCGGCGTTGTTCGCCTGGACGGAACGCTGATCGAGCCCGTCGTGACGAAAAGCTCGCGGGTTCCCGAGTTCGACCAGCTGGCCCTGGACGCGTTCCGAACGTGGACGTTCAAGCCGGGGCTTGATGTCGAGGGCAAGCCGATGGAAGCGCCGGTCAGCGCCCGGATCACCTTCTCGGGGGATACGATCGCGACCATGACCAAGAAGACCTGCGCCGAGTTTGTGCGCGACCATGACTGGTTCAGGGCGACCTGGCCGGAGCCGGAGGTCAAGTCGCCGCTCTACTATTCGACGCTCGGCCTGTTCACCCTGGTCGCGATCAGAAAGGGCTCCGGCGCCGGGCTGCTGATGGTGCGCGCCTTCGGCGAGGGCTGGGAAAAGACCTACAAGACCTGCCGGAAGAAGCCCGACGCGCTCTATCTCACGATCCTGGCCAAGGCGATTTGAGGCGTCAGAGGCGCAGGTCGCCGAACCAGTCGTCCTCGCCGATCGGCGGGCCGGGCGGGGTGCGGGGCGCGGACTTCAGGCTGTCGCCGAGCGCCGCCAGCCGGGCGGGGTCCGGATCCAGCAGGATGGCGGCGAGGTCGCGCGCCTGGGCCAGGTCGGCGGCGTCGCCCTTCGTCTTGCGCAGGGCGCGGCCGTAGTCGATCAGGCCGGCGCGGATCAGGGCGGCGGCCGTGGGGGACAGGGTCTTGTCCCGCTGCACTGACGCGAGCGTCGCCACCAGACGGAAGCGGACCCGGCGGGCGATCTCGGCCTGACGACCCGTCGCCGCAGGCGAGACCGCCGCGAAGGCCTTGGACAGCAGTTCCTCGACGCCAGGCTGGTTCGGGTCCCGACGCCGGGCCTCGACCAGGCGGTTGAGGCGGGCCGGTGCGAAGAGGTCGGCGAAGACCTGCGTGGCGACGACATCAGCCGCGCTTGTCAGGTCGAACACCGGTCCCTCCTGGAACACCTCGATGCTGGTCTGTTTGGCGATGGTCGTCGCCTGGCTGACGGTCAGCAGGTCGAGCAGGCCGTCGCCGAGATCGAGCTCGGCCGGGCTAACGACCGCCAGCAGGGCGTCCATCGCCTGGCGCTGGCGGTCGGCGGCGACCGGGGTCGAGGCCTCCCGCCCGTCGCCGCGCGCGCCGTAGGTAAAGTCGACGCCGCCGATCAGCTTGGCCGTGGCGTCGATCTGGTAGCGGTGGAACAGGTAGATCGGCACAATCCGCCGGCGCAGGTCGGCCATCGGCGCCCCGACCGGCAGGCTGCCGAGTCCGAAGCGCGACAGGGCCAGTCGCCGAACGGCCATCAGGTGGGTAAGTTCGGCGATCGGGTCCGCGCCGTTGTCCCAGACCGCGCCCAGCGGGTGGGCCGTATCGATCGACCGGGCGTCCTCGTCCGAGACGAACCGTTGACCGCCGGCGAGGGCGGCGTCGACCATGGCCGACAGCTGGGCGCGTCCGGCGGCGCCCGGCGCCACGTCCGCGTAAAGCCAGGTGATGGCGAATTTATCCCAGGCCCCCATCCCGACGGCGTAGGCGTCCGACAGGTCGAACGCGCCGTCGCGTATCGAGACCAGCGGCGCGGGGTAGTCCATCACCGAGGCCCGGCCCCAGGCGCTGGCGCCGAAGTTGTGCTGCAGGCCTATGGCGTGGCCGACCTCGTGGGCCGACAGTTGCCGCAGGCGGGCGAGCGCCACCTGCAGCGGATCGCTCGGGCCGCCGCCGCCGGTCCTGTCGGCGCCGACCAGGCCCTCGAAGATGATCCGGTCCTGACGCACGCGCTGGGAACCCAGCAGGACGTCGCCTTTGACGATCTCGCCGGTGCGCGGGTCGACGACCGAATGGCCGTAGGACCAGCCGCGGGTCTCGCGGTGGACCCAGTTGATCACGCTGTAGCGGGCGTCCAGCGGGCTGACGCCCTCGGGCAGGATCTCCACCCGGTAGGCGTCGATGTAGCCGGCGGCCTCGAACGCCTGGGCCCACCACTGGGCGCCCTCGCGCAGGGCGGACCGGACGGGCTCGGGCGCGCTGCGATCGACGTAGAAGACGATCGGGGTCTTGACCCTCGAGCGGGCAGCCGTCGGGTCGGTCTTCTCCAGCCGGAAGCGGTGGGCCAGTTCCAGCACCATCGGCTGGCTGAGTGGCGTGGTGAAGTCGCTGACCGGATGGTCGATGGCGCCGACGCGTGGATCGCTGAAGCGGGGCTCGAAGCCCGGTTCGGGCAGGGCGACCAGCGAATGGTGCAGGGTCAGGGTCAGGTTGCGCGGATCGGGCAGGATGCCGCGCACTTCGGGACCCGGCGCATCGCTGGTGAAGGTCTGGGTCGCTTCCAGCTCGATGTTCTTCGGGAAGGCCGCGACGGCGCGGGTGTCGGGGAAACTAAGGTCGGCGGCGAGCTTGAAGTCGCCTTGCTCGGTTACCTTCAGGCGGCGGGCCACGCCCTGGGCGTCGCGGGTGAGGAAGCCGGAAATGTCGATCAGCACCGCGCCGTCGGCGTCCTGGGCTACAACCTCGGTCGACCAGACGGTCGAGATGGCGAAGGACTCGCGAACCGCCTGGCGCTCGTCGGCCGAGCCGCCTTCGCCGATGAAGCTGTAGTTCTCGAACTGGACGACGATCCTGCCGCCCGCGCGACGGAAGACCAGCACCTGGGTGTCGCCCGGCGCCGAGCGGTCGAGACCGACGGGGTTGGAACCGAGGCCCGCCCGCAGATAGGTCTGGTAGAGGTAGCGGCCCTGTACGCCCTCGGCGTCCGGCGCGGGCAGGCGCAGCAGCACCTTGCCGTCTTTGCGGTTGACGAACACCGGCAGCAAGCCGTCGTGGCGGGTGAGCCCCTCGACCGCCTTGGCGATGACCACGTCCGGGCCTCGCGCCGCGGCCATCGGCCCGACCATGACGCCGCAAAGGATCGCGACGATCCCGAAAATCCGCAGTCCGGACACGTGAAGCCCCCCAGGAGAAGCGCGACTATGGCGCGATCAGAAAGCCTTGGGGAGCCCTGCATCCTTCAGGATGTCGTTGGCGGTGTGGCGGCTCTTGGTGCGTGGGACCGTGAGAATTCGCCCGGAGGCCGCGTTGCGCCAACGTTCGTGGCTGCCTTTGCCGCCAGAGACCCGCGCCCAGCCCGCCGCGCGGAGTAGTCTGGAGAGGTCGGGATAGAAGTCGTGGGGCATGGAGCACCGAACCGACGGTCGGGATGTCGGCGCAGATTATACAACCTTCAGAAGAAAATCGATTCTATGCGACCTTCAGGTCCAGAGTCCGGTTCGCGCGAATCTCGACTGGCACTGGCCCCTTGATACCCAGGTTGTCGGCCAGCATTTCGGGCGCGAGGGCTTCAACCAGCTCCATGAACTCGCCAAGCGTGTCCGCCTCGACGTGCAGGCCGGGAATATCGCTCGTCGACACCCAGACCTCAGCCTCGGCATCCCAGTCAGCTTGGACGTGAAAGCGCTCGCTCATATGCACATAGTGCGCGCTTACGACCGAAACGGGAAGCCCGTGCGAGTCGCCTACATCCGCTCCGGCGTCTCGATGCCCAGCAGGTCCAGCGCCAGTTCGAGCTGCTTCAGGGTCGTCACCGCCAGCGTCAGGCGCGAGGCGGCGGTGGCTTCGTTGCCGGCCTGCAGGATCGGGCAGGCGGCGTAGAAGCGCGAGAAGCTCTGGGCCAGCTTGAAGGCGTGCTCGGCGATGAAGTTCGGGGCCTTCTTGTCGTAGGCCTCGATCAGGGCCGCGTCGAAGGCGTCCAGCAGCATGGCCAGCTCGCGCTCGGCGGGCTCGACGATGGCGATGCGTCCGGGCTGGAGGCGTTCACTTTCCGCCCGCCGCAGCAGGGATTTGATCCGCACCGCCTGGTAGAGCAGGTAGGGGCCGGTCTTGCCCTCGAAGCTGGAGAAGCGGTCGAGGTCGAAGATGTAGCTGGTGCCGCGGTAGTTGGAGAGGTCGGCGAACTTCAGGGCGGCCACGGCCACCTTGTGCGCGGTCTCCTCGAACTCGGCCGGCTCGAGCTCGCCGCCCAGACCGGCCTCGGTCAGCCGCTCGCGGGCCTTGGCGCGGGTCATCTCGATCAGGTCATGCAGCTTGAGCACCCCGCCTTCGCGGGTCTTGAAGGGCTTGCCGTCCGGGCCGTTCATGGTGCCGAAGCCGATGTGCTCCAGCGAGCCGGGCTCGGCGTAGCCGGCCAGATAGCTGGCGCGGAACACCTGCTCGAAGTGGTCGGCCTGGCGCTGGTCCACGCAGTAGAGGATCAGGTGCGGGTCGAAGGTCCGGCGCCGGTCCAGCACGGTGGCCAGATCGGTCGTGCCGTACATGGCCGAGCCCTCGGAGGAGACCACCAGCAGGGGATCGGGGCTCGGCGCCTCGTAGACGGTCCCGTCGGGCGCCTTCTTCTTCTTCGTCTCGCCGGGACGGGCCAGGTGGATCACCCGCGCGCCCTGGTCGTCAGCCAGCAGGCCCTTGGCGTCCAGCTCGCGGACCATCGGATCAATCAGCGCGTCGACGTCGCTCTCACCCTTCCAGAGGTCGAAATCGATGCCCAGGGCGTGAAACTCGCGCTCCAGCGCCACCCGGCTGACCTTGACGAAATGCTTCCACAGCAGGCGATAGCCGAGGCGGCCGCCCTGCAGCTCCGCGGTCGCGCGGCGAGCGCGGTCCCGGTACTCGACGTCGGTCTTGGCCTTGCCGGCGGCTTCCGGATACAGCCGGTCGAGCAGGGGCAGATCAATGTGGTCGGCGAGCGCGCCCATGACCTGGACTTCGTCCGCAGGGCTCAGCGGCGCAGTGCCTGTCAGCCGGTCCATGAGTGTGCGGACGAACGTGTCCTCGTCACAGCTGGCGACGATGAGCAGGCCCATCTGGAAGCCCCAGTCGCCGAAGTGCGCGTCGCCCAGCACCTCGTCGCCGCGGAACCGGTACAGGCGCTTGACCGACTCGCCGATGATCGAGGCGCGCAGGTGACCCACATGCATCGGCTTGGCGACGTTGGGGCCGCCGTAGTCGACGATGATGCGGCGGGCCTCGGCGACTTCGCCCGCGCCAGTGCGTTCGTCGCCGGCGATCTCGCGGGCCCGGTCGGACAGGGCGCCGGGGCTGACCCGCAGATTGATGAAGCCGAGGCCGGCGATCTCGACCGATTGCAGCAGCGGATGGCCGGACAGCGCCTCGACCACCGCGGCGGCGATTTCGCGCGGCGGCTTGCCGGCGACCTTCGCGGCCGGCAGGGCTCCGTTGCACTGGAAATCCGCCAGGTCCGGGCGATCGGATGCGGTCACCCGGCCCAGCTCAGCAGGAAGCCCCTGGGCGGCGAAGGCGGCCGCGACCGCTTCACCGAGGGACCGCTTCAGATCGCTCATGGGGTCGTGGTGGCTCCGGCGGTCGCCGCCGGGGCTGCGCCGGCGTTCACGCGGAAGCGCTTTCCATCACGGTTGAACGCCGCCATCTGCGGGGTCACATCGAAGCCGATCAGGACCTCGAAGTTGGCGCCGCTGGTGTCGGCGTCGGCGCGCGGGATGGTGATGTTGGCCACGGTGTCGCGGACGAACACGCGATCCTCGCCCGAGCCGAAGGTCACCGGCAGGTCGAAGTATTCCTTGGCGATGATCGTCTGGTTGCGTTGGGTGACGGCGACCCAGTAGCGATAGGCCTTGGACTGACCGACGGCGGCCGGGCCGCGGCCCATCGAGAACAGCAGCTCGACCCGGACCTTGATCGGGTCGGCGTTCTTGTACTCGCAGCCGGCCGACACGCCCTGGATCTCGCCGGTCCAGCCGACGGTCGAGGCGCTTTCGCGGCCGTCCTTGAACTCGATGAAGCGGCCGGCGTCGTAGAGCACCTTCACATAGGGACAGGGGCCGGCGTTGCGCAGCTGCGGCAGTGGGGCGGCCGGCTGGTTCCACTCCTGGTCGCGCTTCTTCTTGCGCGCCGATTCCTCTTCCTGGCGCCGGTCGGCGTCGGGTCCGGTCGGCCGTTGCTGGGCGAAGGCGGGGGCGGCGACGCTCAGCGAACCGGCGGCGAACAGGGCAAGAAGTCCGAAATTCAGGGAGCGGCGCATGTCTCGTCCGGAAAACAACAAGGAACCGGCGCGGGCTGGCCGGCCGTAAGGCAGATGCAGTCTGATAAAGGCATATGCGTGACCTCGCAACGCGGGTTCACGTGCAACGCGACCAGGGGAACGGACGAAGCCCGCTCTGGCGGGAGTGTCGCCGACAGCCTACCTTGGCGCCATGGATGACGCCGCCCCGATCAAGCCGCCCCTGAAGGTCCTTCTGGCCAGCCCGCGCGGCTTCTGCGCCGGCGTGGATCGCGCGATCCAGATCGTCGAGCGGGCGATCGAGAAATACGGCGCGCCCGTCTATGTCCGGCACGAGATCGTGCACAACCGGCATGTCGTCGAACGGCTCAAGGCGCTGGGCGCGGTGTTCGTCGAGGAGCTGGACGAGGCGCCGGACGACCGGCCCGTGGTGTTCTCCGCCCATGGCGTGCCCAAGACGGTGCCGGCCGAGGCGAAGGCGCGGCAGATGCTGTTCCTGGACGCTACCTGCCCGCTGGTGTCCAAGGTGCATGTTGAGGCGCAGCGCCACCACGAGGCCGGCCGCGAGATCGTGCTGATCGGCCACGCAGGGCACCCCGAGGTCGTCGGGACGATGGGGCAACTCCCCGACGGCGCGGTGCAGCTGATCGAACACGCGGCGGATGCGGAGGTGTTCGAGCCGCTCGATCCGATGAATGTCGCCTTCGTCACCCAGACCACCCTTTCGGTCGACGACACCGCCGAGATCGTCAGCATCCTGCAGCGCCGCTTCCCCGGGATCTCCGCGCCGCACAAGGACGACATCTGCTACGCCACGACCAACCGCCAGGAGGCCGTGAAGCAACTGGCGGCCGACAGCGACCTGCTGCTGGTGGTCGGCTCGCGCAATTCGTCCAACTCCGTGCGGCTCGTCGAGGTCGGGCTGCGCGGCGGGGTGGACAACGCCCGGCTGCTGGACGACGCGTCAGGACTGGACTGGACCTGGCTGGAAGGCGTGCGAACGATCGGGATCACCGCCGGCGCCTCCGCGCCCGAGGTGCTGGTCCAGGGTCTGATCGACAAGCTCGCCGGCCGCTATGACCTGACCCTCGAGCATGTCGCGCCGATGCAGGAGACCGTGACGTTCAAACTGCCGCGCGTGCTGACGAGTTAGGCGGGCTCGACGTTCTTGCGAATCCACTCGGCGAGTTCGTCGATATCGACCTCTCCGGCCGCTACGGCGAGCATGACGCGGGCTGCATCGACCTGGGACGCGGCTAGTGACAGGCCGTTCTTCTCGAGGAACAAGCCTGCGGCGATGAAGGCCGCCCGTTTGTTGCCATCAGCAAAGGGATGGTTCTTCGCCAACCCCACTGCATATGTCGCGGCGAGAGTTGGCAAATCTGTCAGCCCTTCATAGTAAAATCGGTTCTTCGGCCGATCCAGCCCGGATTCCAGCAGTCCCTCATCGCGGATGCCGGGAGCGCCGCCATCTGTCGCGATGGACATATCATGCAGGACGACGATCCCGAGCTTCGTGATCCACCGCGGCTCTCGCTCCGCTGTCATTTGGCGAGCGCCCTGAGGGTATCCCGATAGCGGGCCATGAACTTACCGCCGATCGCTATCTCTTCAGCGACCTCGTCGTCGTAGCTTGAAATGCGCATGGCGCCGTCAGGCGCGTCAGTGAGGTAGACGACGTCGCCCTTGTCCACGCCAAGCTTGGCAAGTGCTTCCTTGGGGAGAACCACGCCAACGGAATTGCCGATCTTGGTGAGCTTGAGGGCGAACATAACGATCTCCAGTGTAAGTACGTATGTAATACCACGTTACTTGCTTGACCGCCAGCGCGGCCTCCCTCATCCCCACCGCATGGCCGTCTACACCGACATCTCCGACGAAGAGCTCGCCGCGCTGCTCGCGGATTTCGACATCGGGCAGGCCATCGCCTTCAAGGGCATCGCCGAGGGGGTGGAGAACTCCAACTTCCTGCTCGAGACGGACAAGGGCCGCTATATCCTGACGCTCTATGAGCGGCGGGTGCGGGCCGACGACCTGCCCTATTTCCTGAACCTGCTGACCTGGCTGGCCGACCACGGCTTCCCCAGCGCCCGGCCGGTGGCGGATCGTTACGGCCAGACCCTGAAGACCGTGCGCGGCCGGCCGGCGGCGATCGTCGACTTCCTGATCGGCATCTCGGCCCGCAGGCCGACCGCGGCCCATTGCCGTGAGGCCGGCGCCGGGCTGGCGCGGCTGCATCTGGCCGGACAGGGCTATCCCGGCCGGCGGGAGAATGATCTGGGCCAGGCCGCCTGGGGGCCGCTGTTCGCCGGCCTGTGGGACGCGGCCGAGGGGCTCAAGCCCGGGCTGGCGGACACCATCCGTGCCGACCTCGACTACCTGGGCCGCGACTGGCCACGTGACCTGCCGACCGGCGTGATCCATGCCGACTTCTTCCCCGACAATGTCTTCTTCCGCGATGGCAAGTTTGCCGCGGCCTTCGACTTCTACTTCGCCTGCGACGATGCCTACGCCTACGATCTGGCGGTGGCGCTGAACGCCTGGTGCTTCGAGGCCGACGGCTCGTTCAACCTGACCGCCGGGCGCTCGATGCTGGCCGGTTACCAGGCGCACCGGCCCTTGACGGTGGAGGAGCGGGCGGCGCTGCCGATCCTCGCCCACGGCGCGGCCATGCGGTTCTTCCTGACGCGGCTAAACGACTGGGGCTCGACCCCGGCCGGCGCGCTGGTCCGGCCCAAGGATCCGATGGAATACGAGCGCAAGCTGGCGGTGCACCGCGCGGGTCTGGCCCTGCTCGGCGACCACGCATGACGCCGAAGGTGCTGATCTACACCGACGGCGCCTGTCGCGGGAATCCGGGGCCGGGCGGTTGGGGTGCGATCCTGATCTCGAACGGACGCGAGAAAGAGCTGTGCGGCGGCGAGCGGGCCACGACCAACAACCGCATGGAGCTGATGGCCGCCATCCAGGCGCTGGAGGCGCTGAACAAGCCCTGCAAGGTCGAGCTGCACACAGACAGCCAGTATATGCGCAACGGCATCATGACCTGGATCCACGGCTGGAAGGCCCGGGGCTGGAAGACCGCCGACAAGAGCCCGGTGAAGAACGAGGACCTGTGGAAACGCCTCGACGCGGCCCGCGCCCGGCACGAGGTCGACTGGCGCTGGGTCAAGGGTCACGCCGGCCATGAGCTCAACGAGCGGGCCGACGGCCTGGCCAACAAGGGCATGAAGGAAACGCTGGGCGAGCTTTGACGCTTGACTCGTTTATGATTGAACTATTCTATTTGGTTCAAACTTGAATGAAAGGCGTTCGCCATGCATCGTCGTGACTTCATACGGGTTCTCGGGGGCGGGACGATCTTCGCCGCCACGGGTTGCGCGCCGGCCGGCGCCGACCCTCGCGCCGCCTGGGTCAATCCGGGCGCCGGCGAGACGGACGTCCGCCGCAAGGCCCTGTCCTGGGCGATTCTGGCGCCCAACCCGCACAATATGCAGCCGTGGATCGTCGACCTGTCGGTTCCGGACGAAATCACTCTCTTCATCGACAGAGCGCGCCTGCTGCCGGTCACCGACCCGTTCAACCGCCAGATCACCCTCGGCTGCGGGGCGCTCCTGGAACTGCTGACAATGGCGCTGGCCGCCGAGGGCTACGTCGCCGAGGCGATCCTGTTCCCCGATGGCGAACCCGAGCCGCGACTGGATGACCGGCCGGTGTTCCGGGTGCGGATCGGCCGGGCGTCGACGACCCCCGATCCGCTGTTCGCCCAGGTCCTGAAGCGCCGGACGGATCGCAGCGCCTATACGGGCCGTGACGTCGATCCGTCGTCGGCCTCCAACCTGCTCGGCGGCATCCGGGCCCTGCCCGGCGTGGTCTGCAACGTGACGGTCACGGAGGACCGCATCGCGCGTCTCAAGGCGCTGGTCTATCAGGGCGCCGACGTGGAGGCCCATACGCCGGCCGCCCACCACGAGAGCGTCGAGCGCACCTTCATCGGGACCCGCGATGTCGCTGAGCATCCGTGGGGCATTTCGCTCGATGCGCCCGCTATGACGGCGATGAACACCGTCGGCCTGCTGACCAAGGCCAAGATGGCGCAGCCCGGAACCACCGCCTTCAACGAGTCCCTGAAGTTTCTGAAGGCCGGGGCGGACACCAGCCGCGCCTTCTTCTGGATCACCACCCAGACCAACACCCGCGCCGACCAGATTGCCGCCGGTCGCGCCTATGTGCTGGCCAACCTCGCCGCCGCCAAGTTCGGCCTGGCCATGCACCCCTGGAGCCAGGGCCTGCAGGAGTACGCGACCCAAAAGCCTGTCTACGACGCCCTGCACAGGGAGCTCGCCCCGACCGGCGGCCGGATCCAGATGCTGGCGCGGATCGGCTATCCGAAGGCGGAGATCCCGCCAGCCCCGCGTCGCGGCCTGGCCGCCCAGCTGAAGGGGGTCTGATGGCCTCCGAACCCCAGGATCGGCCGGACGTGCGGGTGATGACCGAGATCGGCATCATCGCCCAGCTGTCGACCACGCAGCTGGAGCGCAATCTGCCGGAGGGCATGAGCGCGGCGCAGTTCGGCGTCCTGACCCACTTCATGCGCCGTGGCGGGACCGAAAGCCCGGCCCAGCTGGCCCGGGCGTTTCAGGTCACCAAGGGCGCGATGACCAACACCCTGCAGCGGCTGGAAGCCCAGGGGTTCGTGAAGATCGTGGGGGACGAGACCGACGGCCGCCGCAAGCTGGTCACCCTGACCCCGGCCGGCGCGCAGGCGTTCAACGCAGGGCTGGGCCAGATGCGACCCCATCTGGAGGCGATGCGCGGCGCCTTCACCGAGGCCGAGTTCAGGGCCGCGCTGCCGTTCCTGCAGGCGCTGCGGGTGTGGCTGGACGAAAACCGGTGATGCTCCCCATCGGGGGAGCTGTCGGCGAAGCCGACTGAGGGGGCCACCCTAAATCTGAGCGGACCCCCTCCGTCCCGCCTGACGGCGAGCCACCTCCCCCGATGGGGAGGATTCAGGCCGCCTTCACCTTCAGGATCCCGCCGGCGGCCGAGATGACCTCGACCTTTTGCTCGAGCATCGGGGCGGAGCCGTCCTCGGTGATGGCGGCCCATTCCTTACCGTCGATGAACACCCGGCCCTGACCGTTCTCGAACGCCGCCACGACCATGCCGAAATGGCCGACCAGCCGGGCGATGTTGTCGTTGATGTCGGGACCGTCGCCGGACAGGTTCTTGGGCAGATAGCGTCGTGCCAGCAGGGTCGAGACGATCGTCAGGATCGCGAACACCGCCAGTTCCACGGCGAAATTGCCGCCGAGGAAGACGGTCAGCGCGGCGACCACCACCGCGCAGGCGGCCGGCCAGAGCAGCCAGCCCGTCGTCGTCGCGACTTCCGCCGCCAGCAGCACGGCGGCCAGCGCCATCCAGATCCAGAACGGATGGGCCAGATACAGCTCAGCCAACCAGGTCATGGCGGTACGTCTCCTAGGCCTTGGTGCGCGGCGTCGCGGTCGCGCCGCCGCCGCCGGAGGGGCGGCCGCTGCCGTCGGCCAGGGATTTCACCAGCTCGCCGATGCCGGCGACCGTGCCGGTGATGCCGGAGAAGTCGGCCGGGACGATGATCATCTTCGAGTTGGGACTGGTCGCCAGGCCGGCGAAGGCCTCGACGTACTTCTGCGCCACGAAGTAGTTGATCGCGTTGATGTCGCCGCGGGCGATGGCTTCCGACACGAACGCCGTCGCCTTGGCCTCGGCCTCGGCTTCACGCTCGCGGGCCTCGGCGTCGCGGAAGGCGGCTTCCCGGCGGCCCTCGGCCTGCAGGATGGCGGATTGCTTGGCGCCCTCGGCGCGGGCGATCGCGGCCTGCTTCTCACCGTCGGCCTCGGTGATGACCGCGCGGCGCTCCCGCTCGGCCTTCATCTGACGGGCCATGGCGTTGGTGATGTCGGGCGGAGGGGTCAGGTCCTTGATCTCGATCCGCGTCGCCTTCACGCCCCAGGGGCTGGTCGCCTGGTCGATGGTGTGCAGCAGGCGGGTGTTGATCTGGTCGCGCTGGCTGAGCACTTCGTCCAGCTCCATCGAGCCGACCACGGTCCGCAGGTTGGTCATGCAGAGCTGGCTGATGGCGTAGGTCAGGTTGTCCACGCGATAGGCGGCCGCGGCGGCGTCCATCACCTGGATGAATACGATGCCGTCGACCTTCACCGAGACGTTGTCCTTGGTGATGACCTCCTGGGTCGGCACGTCCAGGACCTGCTCCATCATGTTCACCCGGCGCCCGATGGCCTCGAAGAAAGGCGTCAGGAAGTGCATCCCGGGGCTGAGCGTGCGGGTGTAGCGGCCGAACCGCTCCACCGTGAACTCGCGGCCCTGCGGCACGATCTTGATCACGCTGACCGCCAGGATGACGGCCAGGACGATCAGGACGACGACAAAGATTCCGAAGGACATCTGTCCCCTCCAAAACTACCTGAAGGAGAATCTAGCGCGGCGCGGGAGTTACCGCCACGGAATCCGGACCGGCGCTATCCGATTCCACGGCCTTGGCGTCCGAACCCATGTCACGCACCACCCGGGTGACGGTGCTCAGCCGCGTCGCCAGGGCCTGTCCCTTGCGGGCCACGGCCTGCTCCGCGCGCTTGCTGGCGGGGCTGCAGCTGGGGAATTCGGTCTGGCGGGTGGCGAAGCCGGCGTTGAACTGCTGTTTCAGACGGCCGTCGAATGCCTCGTCCGAGGCCTCGGTGTCGGTCATCCGCACCATGCGGTCGCGCCAGTACTGATCGTCGTCGCCCGAACAGACCTGACGCAGGGCATGGCTTTCGCCGATGGCGTAGGCGAGGTCGAGCAGCGTCTGCCGCTCGGGCGGAGCCCGTTCCTGGGCCCCGACCGGAAGCGCGAACGCGCTGAGGACGGCGATGGCGAAGACGCGCCTTTGCATGGCGGGCAAGCTACGCCGGGTCGCGACCGGTTGTCACGATGGCTCAAGCAGCGGGCGAGAGCCGGCCCCGGAACCAATCGCTGTCCGAGGCGGTTGGGTGGGGACCCCGAAATTTAGCAGGACCGCCGATGCCAAAGTCCTCATCGGCCGCGCAACAGGCGCTGGCCGGTCTCGATGCGATGCCGCCCTGGCTGATCAGCCTCGCCCTGCTGGCGCTTGGCGTCATCGTCGCCCTGATCGTACACGCCCTCGGCGTCGCCCTCGCGCGGCGGCTGCTGCGGTCGAGGGACGCTTTCTGGCGGTCCCTGGTGATGCGCAGCCGGCGGCCATCCAGGCTGGCCCTTGTCGCCCTCGGACTGTCGTTCGCCGCCCGGGTCGCGCCCTTGTCCGAGGCCCAGGCGGCCCTGTTTCAACACGGCATGCTGATCGCTGTGATCCTGCTGGTGGGCTGGATCGCGTTGACCGCGCTGGATATCGCCTCGACCCTCTACATGCGCGGCGTCAGCCTCGACGCCGCCGACAATCTGATCGCCCGGAAACATGTCACCCAGGTGCGGATTCTCCACCGGGCGATAGCGACCGTGGTGGTGCTGGTGACCATCGGCCTGGCGCTGATGACCATCGGCGCGGTGCGACAGTGGGGCGTCAGTCTTCTGGCGGCCGGCGGAGCGGCGGGGCTGATTGTCGGCCTGGCGCTGCAGCCTCTGCTGGCCAATCTGATCGCCGGCATCCAGATCGCCATGACCCAGCCGATCCGGATCGACGACGCGGTGATCGTCGAGAGCGAATGGGGAACAATCGAAGAGATCCGGTCGACCTATGTGGTGGTGAAACTCTGGGACCTGCGGCGGATGGTGCTGCCGCTGACCTATTTCATTCAGACGCCGTTCCAGAACTGGACCCGGGAATCGGCGACCCTGATCGGCACGGCGATGCTCTACGTCGACTACGCGGCCCCGATCGACGCGATGCGGGCCAAGCTGGAGGCGATCGTCAAGGCCTCGCCCCTCTGGGACGGGCAGGTGGTGGCCCTGCAGGTGACCGATCTGCGCGAGCGGGTGATGGAGGTGCGGTGTCTGGCGAGCGCCCGCAATGCGCCGCAGACCTTCGACCTTCGCTGCATCGTGCGCGAGCAGATGGTCGCCTTCCTCAAGGCCGAGCATCCCGAAGCCCTGCCGCGCGATCGGCTGGACCTGACGCGGATCGGCGCCTGACGCACTCAGACCGAGGCTGCGGTGGCGAGGACGGTGGTCCAGGCCGTCTCCATGTCCGGGGTCCAGGCGTCGCCGGCGGCGTCGCGGAAGGTCTCGTGGACGACGCTGAAGAAGGTGGCGAAGATGTCGAACGGCACGCCGATCTGGTCGTGATTGATCCGCTCCGCGCGGATCATGTTGGCCGGCCAGGCGGCCCCCTCGGCCATGTTGGTCAGGGTCTCCAGCACCATCTGCAGCATGTGCCCCCGGGCCGCGCTGCCGTGATCGTTGACGAACAGGTCGCGCATTTCCGGCTGCTGACGAAACAGCCGGTCGTAGACCAGCGGCGTGGGGTCGCCGCAGCGGTCAGCGACAAGCTCCAGGCTGGCGGCCAGCGCCATGCTCAGCTGATCCAACGCAGGGTCACCGGCTTTACGGGGTTCTCGAACGGCCGGCCCTCGACGCGGCTGGCGGCCCATTCGCGCTTGAGCTGCTGGTACCACTTGGCCTGGGTGTCGGCGTCGTCGATCCAGAGCAGGGACGGATCGTACTTCAGGCCCATGTTCTGGAGGTTCACCATATCGCCGTCCTGATGGATGAAGGCGCGGGCGAACGGTTTGATCAGCCAGCGGAGCATCATCGCTGGATGGTCCGACCAGATGAGCTGGGTCAGCCGCGTTTTCGTTTCCGAGATCGGCGTCAGACAGGTCAGGGCCAGCAGCTGGAAGCGGCCGACCTGGATGTGTTCCCAGCGATAGCCGGGCAGACGGAAGGTGATCTCGGTCTGCGGCTGGCCGCCGAGGATGGCGTAGATCCGGTTGGCCTTGCTGGTCGCGTGGCGGGTCATCACGAAGCCCTCCGGCGAGGGCTCGAACAGCTTGGCCTTGGGCTTCATCCGACGGGCGGAGCGCGCCCACCAGGCGGCGTGGACATAGGGCGCGTGCGTCGGATCCATCAATCCGACGATGGCGTGGTCCATATGGGTGTCGAAATCCATGTGGTCGACGATCGCCGGCCGGCCGAGCGCGCCCGGGAAGACCGGCGGCGGGGTGTCGGGCTCGGCGTCGGTCGTCAGGCCGGCGCGGGCGTCCGCGGCGAACCAGACGAACACCATCCCCTGGCTCTCGGCCGCCGGATAGCGCTTCACCCGGATCCGGGAGATATCCATCTCCTGATCGTCGGGCAGGAACGGGATGGCCTTGCAGACCCCGTCCGTGCCGAACCGCCAGCCGTGATAGGGGCATTCGACGCTCTCGCCGCCGCCGTCTTCCGGAACGAGCTTGCCGGCGGACAGGGGCGCGGCGCGGTGCGGGCAGATGTCCCGGATCGCATAGACCGCGCCGTCGCGACGCCGGCCCAGCAGCACCGGCTCGCCGAGCAGTTCGAACCGCTGCAGCTTGCCCGGCTTCAGGTCGCCAGCCTCGCAGGCGTAGTACCAGCAGTCGCGCAGCCAGCCCTCGCCGAACTTCATCGGGGCGGAGCGGGTCTTGCCGGCGGGTTTGGATGCGTCGTCGGGCATGGGTCTCTACATACCGGCAGTCACGGCGCGCGCGAAGGGCGTCCTTCGACACGCCCCGGACAGGGTCCGGGGCTGCTCAGGATGACGAACGGTGATGACGCCGCAATGATCTTCGTCATGGTGAGCAGCCTGCAACGCAGGCGTGTCGAACCACGCAAGCCCTATCCCGCCGCCGTCGCGATCAGGCGGGTGAAGAAGTCGGTCATGCGGGTCAGGTTCTCCAGCGTCATGTGCTCGTTGGTGCCATGGATCATGCCGAACTCGTTGACCGAAGCGTGGATCGGCGAGAAGCGGTAGATGTCGCTGGAGACGCCGGTCATGTAGCGGCTGTCGGTGCCGGCCGTGACCAGTCCCGGCGCGACCGGGATCGTCCCCTTCTCGGACGCCAGGACCGCGAGCAGGGTCCAGCCCTCCGACTTTGTCGACGACACCGGCGAGGGATCTGCGGCGGTTCCGCCGGCCCAGGACAGCTGGACGTCCAGCCCTTTGGTCGCGGTCTTCGCCCGGTTCATTACGTCCGTGGCCGTCTGGCCGGGCGCGATGCGGTAGTTGATCCAGGCCGTGGCGTCCTGCGGCAGGACGTTTTCCTTGGGGCTGCCCTTCAGCATCGTCGGGGCGATGGTGGTGTGCAGCGTCGCGGCGCTGGCCGGGCTCTTGGACAGGCTGTTCACCAGCACCGGGCCGAACAGCCAGCTGTTGGCCGCGGCCACCTTGACGATGCCGCCGGCGTAGGGGGCGATGGCGCGGATCATGTCGGCGCCGGGCCCCTCGAACTTCATCGGGAACGGATGCGAGGTGATCGCCAGAACGGCCTTCGACAAGGTTTCGACGCCCGTTTCTTCCGGCGGCGCGGAGGAGTGCCCTCCTGCGGCCGGGGCGACGATCTTGAGCGTTGCATAGCCCTTCTCGCCGACGCCGATGACGGCCACCGGGCGATCCAGCATCGGGAAGTCCTTGATCACCGCCATGCCCTCGTCGAGCACGAACAGCGCCTTGACGCCGCGCGCCTTGAGCAGGGCGTTGGCCGCCTTTGCGCCAGTGCCGCCGGCTTCCTCGTCCTGGCCGCTGACGAAGATGACCGTGCGTTTCGGGGTGAAGCCCTTCGCCGCCATCGCCTCGGCGGCCTCGAACATCATCACCAGCGTGCCCTTGTCGTCGATCGCGCCGCGGCCCCAGACGGCGTCCTCGGCGATCTCGCCGGCGAAGGGGGCGTGCTTCCAGTCGCCCTCGGTCCCCGCCGTCACCGGCACCACGTCCTGGTGGGCCATCAGGATGATCGGCGCCAGCGCCGGGTCCGACCCCTGCCAGGTGTAGACCAGCGCCTTGTTGGGCAGGATCTCGCGGGTCATCGCCTTGTGCGCGGCCGGATAGGTGGTCGCCAGCCAGGCGTGCAGCCTGTCCCACTCGGCCCAGTCGTTGTCGGCCTTGTTCTGGTTGCTGATCGTGCGGATCTGGATCGCCTGGGACAGGTGGATCGCGGCCTGCGCCTGGTCGACCGGCGTGGCGTCGGCCACCTTCACGGCCGTCAGGTCGACCTGGGTCGCCGGCTTGAATGTCACGGTGCGGTAGGTCACCACCCCCGCCAGCACGGCAATGCCGCCGACAGTCGCCAGCGCGACCTTCTTCCAGGTTTTCATGCGATCCTCCCCGATCATGTCGGGGGACCTTAGAAGACCAGGGCGGCGGTCGCCAACATTCCCCGGTTGCGCCGCCGAATTGACGTCTTTGCGCGGCCTGTCGGAAGCTTAACTTGCGCTCGCGGCGTTCCCGCGCTGCAACGTTTCGGGCGCCACATCGAGGACCGCATCATGACACTCGACAGACGACGGCTGCTGGCGCTGGGCGCCGGGACGGCCCTGATGGGCGGCGCGGCGCGGGCCGCCGGTGATCCGGCGCAGGCCGATCTCGACGCGCTGCTGGCCGGCACGGGCGTTCCGGCCCTCACAGGTGCGGTCGTGACGGCGACAGGGCTCGACGCCCTGGTCGCTGGCGGCGTCCGGCGGCAGGGCGTCGCCGGCGCCGTGACGACAGACGACCTCTGGCATCTGGGCTCGAACACCAAGGCGATGACCGGCGCGCTCTACGGGCGGCTGGTCGATCAGGGACAGGCGCGCTGGGGCCTGACCGTCCCGGAGCTGTTCCCGGACCTGACCGTCGATGCGGCCTGGAAGAGCACCACCATCGACCAGCTGTTCGGCCATCGCGCGGGGATCGACGACCGGGCGGTGTTCGCCGGCGGCTGGCTGATGCGGGCGCACAGCGATACGCGGCCGCTGCGTGAGCAGCGCATGGACCTGGCGAAGGCCGTCTTTGCGGTGCCGCCGGCCGCGCCGCCCGGGCCGATGCTCTATTCCAACGTCGGCTACATCCTGGCGGGCGCCGTGATCGAACGGATCGCCGACGCGTCCTGGGAGGACGCCATCACAGCGCGGCTGTTCAAGCCGCTCGGCATCACCGGCGCCGGCTTCGGCCCGCCAAAGGGCGCCCAGCCCTGGGGCCATCGGGCATCCCGTTCAGCGTCGGCCGAGGCGCCGGTCGTGCTGACGCCGGTCGATCCGACCGCCCTGGGCTCCGACAATCCCGCGGCGCTCGGCCCGGCGGGCTGCGTCCATATGTCGATGACCGACTACGCCCGGTTCATCCGGCTGTTCCTGACGAAGGGCGGCGAGGTGCTGAAGCCGGAGACGGTCGAGCGGCTGGTCACCCCGGTTCCGGGCGAGGGGCGTGGCTACGCCATCGGCTGGGGCCTCTCGCCGGAACGGCCCTGGGCGCGGGGCGCGGTGCTGGCGCACGAAGGGTCCAACACGCTGTGGCATGCCGTGGCCATCGTCGCGCCGTCGCGCGGCGTCGGGATCATCACCGCCGCCAACGCGCCGCCGGGGGCGAACAAGGGCGCGCCGACGACGCTGGCGCGGCAGCTTCAGGAACGATTC
The DNA here is from genome assembly GCA_021741355.1 of Caulobacter sp. GTDB lineage: Bacteria > Pseudomonadota > Alphaproteobacteria > Caulobacterales > Caulobacteraceae > Caulobacter. Next base: position 46,944 of record JAIOXZ010000018.1, on the reverse strand, counting down.
GCGGCCGCGTGAGGCTGATGCGGGCTCCGGCCCGAATGCTCTGGGGGGAGCCATGACGACCACAACGGGATCGCCGGCCTGGCCGACGCGGATCGCCATCGGCCTGTGTTTGCTGGCGGCGATGATCGAGGGCTTCGACATCGCCTCGATGGGCGTCGCGGCGCCGACGATGATGCCCTCGCTCGGCCTGTCGAAGCCGGAGGCCGGCTGGGCCTTCAGCGCCAGTCTGCTCGGGCTGATGTTCGGCGCGGCCTTCGCGGGAACCCTGTCGGACCGGATCGGCCGCAAGCCCGTGCTGCTGGCGTCGGTGACGGTGTTCGGCCTGTTCACCCTGGGCACGGCGATGGCGCACGGCTACGCGCCGCTGCTGATCGTCCGGTTCCTGACGGGGCTGGGGCTGGGCGGCGCCATGCCGATGCTGATCGCCATGGCGTCGGAACTGGCCAGCCCGAAGCGCAAGACGTTCGTCGTCTCGAGCATCACCGCCGGCCTGCCGATGGGCGGCGCCCTGGTCGGCCTGCTGGCGCGGACGGATCTGGCGGCGGCCGACTGGCGGCTGATCTTCCTCGTCGGCGGCGCCCTGCCGCTGATGCTGGTGATCGCCCTCTGGGTCTGGTTGCCGGAGACGGGGACGCGGCCACAGGCCCCCGCGAGGGGCGCGGGCGTCGCCGCCCTGTTCGGCAAGGGCCGGCTGGGGACCACGATGAGCCTGTGGGTGTCCTACGCGGCCATCGCCCTGGTGCTGCACCTGTTCCTCAACTGGCTGCCCAGCCTGATGGTCGCGCGCGGCGTCGAGGGCAAGGCGGCGGCCGGCATCTCGACCCTGTTCAACCTCGGCGGCGCGGCCGGCGGGGTGCTGGTCGGCCTGACCATCGACCGGCTGGGCGCGCGCTGGCCGCTGGCGGCGGCGGTGGCCGGACTGGTGGCGGTGCTGTTCGCCCTGGCCGCGCCGGGCGCGGGACTGCCCGTGACAGCGGCCCTGGCGTTCGGCGCCGGCTTCCTGATCATGGCCACCCAGTTCGGCCTCTACGGCGTGGGCCCGCAGTACTACGCCCTGCCCGTGCGCGGGACAGGCGTCGGCGCGGCCATCGCCGCGGGCCGGTTCGGCTCGGTGCTGGGTCCGGTGCTGGCCGGCCAGCTGCTGGGCGGCGGGGCGAGCGCGGGGCAGGTGGTGCTGTCGACCGTGCCCATCGTCCTGCTGGCGGGGGCCGCGGCGATGGCGCTGACGGTGGTGGGGAAGAGAGCGGAGGGGACAGAATAAATCCGCTCATCCTCGCGGAAGCGAGGACCCAGGTTTACGGCCGGTGCACTCACCTCAAGGGATGTCTGGCGCCGGGTCCGCAAGACCGGACGGTTCGAGAAGACCAATCCCGGATAGCGGGACCTGTTCCCTGAGATTTGCTGAACAACAGCCCCGACCGTGAGTGCACCGGCCGTAAACCTGGGTCCTCGCTTCCGCGAGGATGAGCGGTGTGAAAAGGGTAAGGTCCCTGATGAAACCCACCCCAAAGCCTTGATGGAATGGGAGCGCGAGCGGTCGCCTTGGTCAAGGACGACCCCTTCGGGGTCGCCGCTGCGCGGCCGCGAAGCGGTCCTTGAGCAAGACGCCCGCCCGCGCAATGCTCCGCCAAGGCAGAAGGGCGGGGGCTGCCGAAGGTCGGCTACGGGTGGTTAGCAGACCTCAGTCGAACTCTGGCTTGAAGTCCGGGTCCACCCATCCCCCCAGATCTTGGCCTGGTTCGAGCCTCACCGAACTGGCGTCAAACGGCTGCAAGCTAGATAAAAAAGAGCCCAGATCGGGCGCGATAGCAGCGGTCGGCTCATCGTTCTCATGATCCCAGAAGAATATCGATCCGGTAGCCGGATCGCCCCAAACGTAGTTGCCGCAGCTATCCTCGGCGATCGGCACCCCGTGGCCGGGAAATCCGTCTATCTGCTGGCGAAGCGGGGCGGCCTCAAGGAGCGGCACAAAGCAGCGAACGCCAGTCTCGTTATCAGTCGTCTGGAACACGTTGTCCTGCGGAACAGCACCATCGTGCTGACGGGCAAAATCTTTCCAAGCAGTCGGCAGCTTGCAGCGTAGCCGTTTTTCGGCGAGGTCAATCTGGAGATCGTTCAACCCACTCGTTGAGGGAATATCGATCCCCATCTCGGCCCCCTTTGATCATCCCTCGACTGCTCACGTTAGCTCCGGAAAGCGGATTCTCACAACGTCCGCACGGGTCGTAAGCCGACCCAAGCCTACCAGCAGCCCCCCAGCGCAAAAGCGGCGGCTCCCTCGCGAGAGCCGCCGTCTGAAGTGCGTCGCATCAGGGACAGACACCCTTCGGCGTCTGTCCCGAAGGGCTAGACCCCCATCTCCGCCGAGATCTCCTGGACCTCCTCGAACGTCCGCAGGCCGGGGCGCTGGGCGCAGACGAGGACGCCCATGTTGCCGGGCAGGTGCTGGTTATCGAGCATCTTCTCGTGGGCGGCGGGGATCTGGTCCCAGGTGAAGACTTCCGACAAGCAGGGGTCAACCTGGCGGTTGATCACCAGCTGGTTGGCCGCGCTGGCCTGCATCAGGTTGGCGAAGTGGCTGCCCTGGACGCGCTTCTGGCGCATCCACAGGAAGCGGGCGTCCATGGTCAGGTTGTAGCCGCTGGTGCCGGCGCAGATGGCGACCATGCCGCCGCGCTTCACCAGGAAGACCGAGACCGGGAAGGTGGACTCGCCGGGGTGTTCGAACACCATGTCGACGTCCTTGTTGCCGGTGATCTGCCACACGGCCTTCCCGAACTTGCGGGTCTCCTTCATGTAGTCGTTGAACTCGGGGCCGTTGACCGTCGGCAGCTGACCCCAGCAGCTGAACTCCTTGCGGTTCAGCACCGCCTTGGCGCCCTGGCTGAGCACGAAGTCGATCTTGTCGTCCGAGCTGACCACGCCGATGGCGTTGGCGCCGGCGACGGCGGCCAGCTGCACGGCGAACACGCCCAGACCCCCCGAGGCGCCCCAGACCAGCACGTTCTGGCCGGGCTTCAGTTCATGCGGCTTGTGGCCGAACAGCATTCGGTAGGCGGTGGCGAGGGTCAGGGTGTAGCAGGCGCTCTCTTCCCAGGTGAGGTGCTTGGGGCGCGGCATCAGCTGGCGCGACTGCACCCGGCAGAACTGGGCGAAGCTGCCGTCCGGCGTCTCGTAGCCCCAGATGCGCTGGCTGGGCGAGAACATCGGGTCGCCGCCGTTGCACTCCTCGTCGTCGCCGTCGTCCTGGTTACAGTGGATGACCACCTCGTCGCCGCACTTCCAGCGGCGCACCTTGCTGCCGACGGCCCAGACGATGCCGGCCGCGTCGGACCCGGCCACGTGGTAGGCCAGCTTGTGGACGTCGAGCACGCTCATCGGCTCGCCGAGGGCGGCCCAGACACCGTTGTAGTTGACGCCCGCGGCCATCACGAGGACCAGCACCTCGTCCTCGCCGATCTCCCAGGTGGGCACCACCTCGACCTGCATGGCCGTGGCCGGGCGCCCGTGGCGCTCCTTGCGGACGGTCCAGGCGTACATGTTTTTCGGCACGTGGTACGGCGGCGGAATCTCGCCGATTTCGTACAGGTCCTTCACGGGCGTCTTCTCAAGCGTGGCGGTGGTCATCTGGCGGTCCGTGCAGCGTTTCTGTTGCAATGCAGTAGCGCCGGAGAATGTTCCGGCGTTTCGCGAAGCATCGGGCCGCCCGACGAAAACCGGCCCGTGATCCGTCTGTTTCCCCGGTTTCGACGCAAAGCTGTGCCCTGAGACACCGCCGTTCGCCGCCCGTAGGGGAAGGATCGTGTGACAACTGTCTGAAACTGGCAAGCGGATTCTTGTGCGGCGCAACATGGTCGAACGGTGGTCCGTGATGCTACTGCAGGCGGGTCGAGGAGTTTCGCGCCGCCATGACCATCCACTTCAGCCGTCCCGCCGCCCAAGTCGCCCTGGTCGAACTCGACCTGCCGCCGACCAACGCGCTGGGGTCCGCCATGCGCCGGCTGATGGCCGAGGGCCTGGCGGCGCTTGAGGCCGATCTCGAGGTCCGCGCGATGGTGCTGACGGGACGCGGTCGCCTGTTCTGCGCCGGCAACGACCTGCGCGAAGTGGCCGGCCGGGCGGCTGACGACCTGTCACCGCTCAGCGATTTCAGCGCCTTGATGGGCCAGGTCGAGGCGCTCCGCATGCCGGTGATCGCGGCGGTCAACGGCGGGGCGCTCGGCGGCGGGCTGGACCTGGCGCTGGCCTGTGACATCCGCATCGCGGCCGAGGGCGCGACCTTCACCGCGTCCGGCGTCAATGTCGGGCTGATGGCGTCGGTGGGGCGGCTGCCGAGGCTGATCGGTGTGGGACCGGCCAAGGCCATGCTGCTGACGGGCCAGCCGGTGGACGCGGCGACAGCGCTGCGGTTCGGGCTGGTGACGGCGGTCTGGCCGGCGGCGGATCTGCTGGATGAAGCGTTGAAGCTCGCCGGGCTGATCGCCGCCCGGGCGCCGCTGGCGGTCGAGGCGGCCAAGCGGTTCGCCGGGATGGATGCGGCGGAGCAGGCCCGGGCGATGGACGGAACGCTCGCCGTGCTGGCGGCCAGCGAGGATCATCGGGAAGCGGTGGCGTCTTTCCTGGAGAAGCGGGCGGCGGTGTTCAACCGTTCATAACTGTCATCCCGGCCGCAGCGAAGCGGAGCGCCGGGACCCGGATTCGGCTGAACCTTGATCTGGGTCCCGGATCGGCCTGGCGGCCGTCCGGGATGACAGGAGGGGTTATTCCTGCCGCGCCTGACGTTCGCGTCAGCCCTTCGCGCAAAAATGTTGCACCGCAGCAGGCGGATCGCCATGATCCGCCGCCATGACCGACAAGTCCTTCCAGCACGCCCCCGACGCTCCGTGGATCTTCCGCACCTATGCGGGCCACTCCACGGCGGAGAAGTCCAACGCCCTGTACCGGCGCAACCTGCTGGCCGGGCAGACCGGCCTGTCGGTGGCCTTCGATCTGCCGACGCAGACCGGCTACGACGCCGACCACATCCTGGCGCGCGGCGAGGTGGGCAAGGTCGGGGTGCCGGTCGGTCATCTGGGCGACATGCGGACGCTGTTCGACGGCATCCCGCTCGACAAGATGAACACCTCGATGACGATCAACGCCCCGGCCGCCTGGCTGCTGGCGATGTACGTCGCCCTGGCCGACGAACAGGGCGACCCGAGGTCGGCGCTGCAGGGCACGACGCAGAATGATCTGATCAAGGAGTATCTCAGCCGGGGGACCTATATCTTCCCGCCGGCGCCGAGCCTGCGGCTGATCGGCGACATGATCGCCTGGTGCTACCGCGAGGTGCCCAAATGGAACCCGATGAACGTCTGCAGCTACCACCTGCAGGAAGCCGGGGCGACGCCGGAGCAGGAGCTCGCCTATGCGCTGGCGACCGCCATTTCGGTGCTGGATACGGTCAAGGCCGGCGGCCAGGTCCCGGACGAGGATTTCGAGATCGTCTGTTCACGGATCAGCTTCTTCGTGAACGCCGGCGTCCGGTTCGTTACCGAGCTGTGCAAGATGCGCACGTTCACGGTGCTCTGGGACGAGATCCTCAAGGATCGCTACGGCGTTCAGGACGCCAAGGCCCGCCGCTTCCGCTACGGGGTGCAGGTCAACAGCCTGGGCCTGACCGAGCAGCAGCCGGAGAACAATCCCTACCGCATCCTGCTCGAGGCGCTGGCGGTGACGCTCTCCAAGGACGCCCGCTGCCGCGCGCTACAGCTGCCGGCGTGGAACGAGGCGCTCGGCCTGCCCCGGCCCTGGGACCAGCAGTGGTCGCTGCGGATGCAGCAGGTGCTGGCCTATGAGACTGACCTGCTGGAATACGAGGACCTGTTCGCCGGCAGCCACGTCGTCGAGGCCAAGGTCGCCGAGCTGAAGGCCGGTGCGCTGGCCGAGCTGGCGAAGATCGACGACATCGGCGGCGCCGCGGCGGCCATCGGCTACATGAAGGAAGAACTGGTCGGCTCCAACGCCGCACGCGTGCGCGCGGTCGAGACCGGCGGCATGACGGTGGTCGGGGTCAACCGCTGGACCGACAGCGAGCCCTCGCCCCTGTCGGCCGGCGAATCGTCGATCGAGACCGTGGATCCGAAGCTGGAGGCCGGCGTCGTCGAGCGGCTCAAGGCCTGGCGCGCGGCGCGCGATCACGCCGCCGTCGAAGCGGCGCTGGCGGACCTGAAAGCCGCCGCGACGGATGGCCGGAATATCATGGAACCCTCTATTGCTGCCGCCAAGGTCGGCGTGACGACCGGCGAATGGGCCTTCGCCCTGCGCGAGGTGTTCGGCGAATACCGTGGCCCGACGGGCGTCGCCGTCGTCGTGGCGACCGGCGAGGACGCCGAGGACATCGAGGCGGTCAAACGCGACGTCGAGCGGGTCAGCCAGGTGCTCGGTCGTACGCTGAGCTACCTGATCGGCAAGCCCGGTCTGGACGGCCACTCCAACGGGGCCGAACAGATCGCCACCCGGGCCCGCGCCGTCGGGATGGAGGTCCACTACGACGGCATCCGCTCAACGCCCGAGGAGATCGTCCGCCGGGCGAAGGCGACGAAGGCGCACGTCGTCGGGCTGTCGATCCTGTCCGGCTCCCACCTGGATCTGGTCCAGGAGGTCGTGCGGCTGATGCGGGCCGAGGGCCTGTCGGACATCCCCGTGGTGGTCGGCGGCATCATCCCGCCGGACGACGCCCTGATCCTCAAGCAGATGGGGGTTCGCCGGGTCTACACGCCCAAGGACTTCAAGCTCACCCAGATCATGGCCGACGTCGTGAAGGTCGTTGAGCAGGCCGCCCTGGCCGAGGCTTGAAGGCCGCCAAACCTCAAATCGGGGAGTTTCGGGGTGGCCAAGGCCGACCTCGCGCTTTAGGGAGGCGCCCCGAAAGGAATTTACCATGTCTGACAGCGCCACCTTCAGGATCGACCCCACCGACGGCCCCGCAGCCTTCGGCCTGCTGAGCCTGTTCTCCGGCGTCGACGGCCTGGCCCGCGCGGCCGGCGCGGTGTTCGCGGGCTCGTTCCTGCTCGGCATGGCCGTCGTCCTGATCGCCGCCGCGTCCTGACATCACGCCGGGGCTGGTCTAGCCTCCCGACATGTCGTTCCTTGACCGCCTGCGCCGGCCGAACCACAGGCTGAGCCCGCTCGGCTGGATCGTGCTGCTGTCGCTTCTGGCGCTCGTCGTGGCCGGCGTCGTCTGGGCCAGCCGGACGCCGCGTGCGATCCCCATACTCCTTGCGGCGGCGCTGGCAGGCGCGGTCCTGCGCGTGGTGATGACGCGCCGCCCGCCGTCCTAGGCCGGCTTCATCCCGCCCAGTCGCCAGGCCGCCAGCCAGCCGGCGATCGAGATCGGCAGGAAGGCGGCGAACAGCCAGACGCCGTTGGCGACGCCGATCGCCGGATCGATCCCGTCCCGGAACCCGAGGGCATTGGCGACAGCGCTGGATGCCGCCGCGCCGAACGCGCCGCCGATCAACTGGGCGGTCGGAACCGCCGATGATCCCAGCGGCTGCTCGCCCTCCGGCAGGCTGGCGACGATCCGCTTGGCGATGAACGCCCAGCTGGCCCCAAAGCCCGCGCCCATCACCAGCATGGACAGCACGATCTCCAGGATCGACCCGCGCGGCGTCGCCCAGGCGGCCCAGGCTGTGCCGACCAGCACCAGCGTCGCGCCCAGCCGGATCATCAGGCCGTCGCGGTTCTGCACCCCCGCGACCAGCATCGCGACAACGGTCCAGCCGGCGGCGACGGCGGTGATCACATAGCCGGCGACCAGCGGCGAGGCGCCGTGCAGCACCTGCACGAACGCCGGGCCGTAAACGGTGAAGGCGATGGTCGCGACCTCCAGGGCGAAGATCGCCAGATAGCCGGCGCCCGCCGCGCGCGTCAGGTCGCCCGCCGAGAGGGGCAGCAGCACCCCGCCCGCCCTCGCATCGATCCGCAGCAGCAGCGCCAGACAGCCCAGGCCGCCGACGCCCATGGACGCCGCCACCAGCGCCGAGCCGACCACCCCGGCGCCGGCGATGAGCACCACGCCCAGCGTCAGCACGGCCAGCTGCGCCACCGGCGTCCGCGACGTGACCGGCGCCAGCGGCGCGGCCTTCCTGACCAGCAGGAAGGTGGCGGCGACGAACACCAGGCCCTGAACGCCAAAGAACCAGAACGCGCCGCGCCAGGCGTCGATCTCGGCGAACACGCCGCCGATCAGGGGGCCGAGCAGGGTGGCGACGCCCCAGACTCCGGCGATCGCGCCATAGACGCGCACCCACAGGCGCTCGGGAAACATCGCATTGATCGCCACATAGCAGAGCGCGACGATGGCGCCCGCGCCGAGCCCCTGGATCAGACGTCCGACGACAAAGACCAGAAAGTCCGGCGCCAGCGCGCTGGCCGCACAACCGATGGCGTAGGCTGCACCGGCCAGGGCCGTCGCGGGACGCAGGCCGATCATCAGCGACACCCGCCCCGACGCTGCGCCCGCGATGATCGAAGCCAGCAGGAAAGCCGCCACCGACCAGCCAAAATACTGGAAGCCGCCGATCTCGCCCGCGATGGTCGGCGTCAGGGTGACCGTCACCAGCGCGTCCGCGGCGTTCAGCCAGATGCCGAGGCACAGGAAGGCGAACCGCGACGCCAGCGCCGGGGTCATCAACTCGCGCCAGCCGGAGGGCTCGGTGGGGGGCGCCGGATCAGTCATCCCGGCCTAGATGAACCCTTACCGATGATCCGCCAAGGCCGCTGGCGTCCGTCGCGTGGACGGGCGAAACTGGAAAAAATGCAGCAAACAGGAAACGCGCCATGGCCCTCGTCCCCTTCGCCGATATCGACAAGCTTCCGCCCAAGGCGAAGGACTACTGGGACAAGCTGGCGGCCAAGCTGAACATCTTCCGCATGCTGGCCAACGCCGACACGCTGATGGAGCCGGCGCTGCGGTTTGGCGGCGCGATCCTCAGCAAGCAGGACCTCGGCGCCGACCTGCGGGAGCTCGTCATCCTGCTGGTCGCCGAGCTCGAGGGCGGCGAGTACGAGTGGAACCAGCATGTGCCGATCGGTCTGCGCTGCGGCTGTACCCAGGCCCAGATCGACGCCCTGGCCGCGCGGCGCCTCGACGACGCCAGCTTCAATGCGAAGGAAAAGGCGCTGCTGGCCTTCGCGGCCGAGGTGATCGAGAAGGTCAAATCCAGTGAGGAAACCCTCGCCGAGGCGCAGAAGCACTTCAGCCCCAAGGAGATCGTCGAGATCATCCTGACCTGCGGCTTCTACATGACCATGGCGCGGCTGACGGAGACGACCCGCACCGACATCGACCCGCCGGCGGGAAGCGTGGTGGCGGATTCGCTGCAGCGGTAGGCGCGCGCATCCCGCCGCACGCACCCGTGAGTGGCGGATTGGTCCCTGATGTCTTGACGGCCAGTATTGCTCCGGCGCGGTCCTGCTCAAGGACCGCTTCGCGGCCGCGTAGCGGCGACCCCGCAGGGGTCGTCCTTGACCAGGCCCGTCGTCCGGAGCCGAAAATTCCATCAAGGCCCTCAGGGCTCTCCATCATCAGGACCCTAGGACGACGCTGCACGGACGGGCGCCGATCCGTGCTATGGCGCGCCTCGCCATTTTCCTGACCCAGGAACGAACGACCTTCGTTCACCATAGAGACCCATGGCCGCCTATCGCGTTCCGCACCCCCGAAAGCCTCAGATCGAGAGGCATTCCCGACGCCAGACCCTGGCGGCGCGGGTGGTCGGCTTTGTGCTGCTCTGGGGCCTTGTCGGGCTGATGACGCTGGTGGCGGACCGGGCCATTCCGCGTGAACACCTGCCGTGGAAGACGCTGAAGATGATCGACCCGGTCGGCGCCTCGACGAAGATCAAGGCCGCCCGCGCAGGCGATGATCCGGCGGCCTGCCGCGCGATCCTCGGGCAGGGCGGCATCGAGTTCGCCGAGGTTCCGCCGACGGCCGGCGAATGCGGCGTGCGCGACGTCATCCGCCTGACCTCCGGTCTCGCCCCGTTGTCGCCCGTCGAGGCGCCGATGACCTGCAAGGAGGCGCTCGCCTTCGGCCTGTGGGAGCGGCAGGTGGTCCAGCCGGCCGCCTTCGACGAGATGGGCCAGGCGGTGGTCGGGATCGACCACTACGGCAGCTACGCCTGTCGTCGGCAGTACGGAAAGGCTGAGGGCCCCATCAGCGAGCACGCCTCGGCCAACGCCATCGATGTCGCCGGCTTCCGGCTGGCCGACGGCACGGTGATCTCGGTCGCGCGTGACTGGGCCGACCCGGGACCCAAGGGCCGCTTTCTGCGCCGGGTCCGCGACGGCGGCTGCCGGATTTTCCTGACGACCCTCAGTCCGGACTACAATGTCGAGCACCGCGACCACTTCCATCTGGACATGGGTGGCTGGCCGAAGTGTGGTTAGACGAATCCCCTCTCCCGCAGGGAGAGGGAGGGGCCCAGCGCATGGCGATGGGAGGGTGAGGGGTTAGGGACCTGTCGGTTGAGGGCGTAACCCCTCAACTTCCCACCTGCTTCGCAGGCGGGCCCCTCCTTCTCCCTTCCGGGAGAAGGGGAAGACATATTGGCCGACTTCAGCGCCTTCGCGGGACGACCTGTCCCTGACTGGTACGCCCGGCCGCAGCTGGGCGTCTTCATCCACTGGGGCATGGCCGCGATTCCCGCCTTCGCCCCCGCCGGCCGCTCGATCAGCGACCTGTTCGTCAGCGACTATGACAGGGCCTTCGTGATGGGGCCGTACGCGGAGTGGTATGACAACGCCCTGCGCGACCCCGACAGCCCGACCCGGGCCTATCACCGGGAACGGTGGGGCGAGGCCCCCTACGCGGCCTTCCGCGAGCCGTTCGAGGCCGCCGCCGAGGCGTTCGACGCAGACGCCTGGGCCGACCTGTTCCAGGCCGCCGGCGCCGAGTACGTGGTGTTCGTGACCAAGCACCACGACGGCTTCTGCCTCTGGCCGACCGGGATCGACAACCCCAACCGGCCCGGCTGGCATTCGAAGCGCGACTTCGTCGGCGAACTGGGCGAGGCGGTCCGGGCCCGCGGCATGCGCTACGGCCTCTACTACTCCGGCGGCCTCGACTGGACGTTCCGGCCCAGCCTGATCCGCAACATGGGCGAGATGTTCGCCTGCGTGCCGACCGATGAGACCTACAGCGCCTACGCCCTGGCCCAGGCCCGGGAACTGATCGACCGGTATCGCCCGTCGGTGCTGTGGAACGACATCGCCTGGCCGAACGTCGAGGACCTGCCGGGTCTGTTCGCCCACTACTATGCGACCGTGCCCGACGGGGTGATCAACGATCGCTGGATGGCGTCGAAGGCGCTGTTCGAAAGCCTGCGGGATCCGGCCAACTGCGCGTCCTTCAACGCCATGGTCAAGGCGCGCATCGCCGAGGTCGGCGTGCATGGCGGCAGCACCTCGACGCCGCCGCACTGCGACTTCCGGACCGTCGAATACACCACCGGCGAGCATATGGTCGGCAAGGGCAAGTGGGAGTCCACCCGGGGACTGGGCCTGGCCTTCGGCTACAACGCGGCCGAGGCGACCGACGACTACATGACCGGCCCGCAGCTGCTCGATCTCTACCAGGAGGTCACGGGCGGCGGCGGCAACCTGCTGATCAACGTCGGTCCGCGGGCGGATGCGACCATTCCCGACGTCCAGCGAGAGCCCCTGCTGGCGCTGGGGGCCGCCCTCCGCGCTTGACGCTGGGTCGGCTTGCCGCCACGTTGCAGGCCAACTTCAAACAAGCGTTTAAGGGAGAGACGTCATGGCTGCTGAGGGCACGCTTTTCGATCTGACCGGCAAGGTCGCGGTCATCACCGGCAGCTCGCGCGGCATCGGCAAGGCGATCGCCGAGCGCATGGCCCAGCACGGCGCCAAGGTGACCATCTCCTCCCGCAAGGCCGGCCCCTGCGACGAGGTCGCCGCCGAGATCAACGCCGCCTACGGCGAAGGCACGGCCATCGCCGTTCCGGCCAACATCTCGTCCAAGGAAGACCTGCAGCGCCTGGTCGACGAGACCCGCAAGGCCTTCGGCAAGGTCGACATCGTCGTCTGCAACGCCGCGTCGAACCCCTACTACGGTCCGATGGCCGGCATCGCCGACGACCAGTTCCGCAAGATCCTCGACAACAACATCGTCTCCAACCACTGGCTCATCAACATGGTCGTGCCGGAGATGATCGAGCGGAAGGACGGGGCCGTGATCATCGTCTCCTCGATCGGCGGCCTGCGCGGCAGCCCGATCATCGGCGCCTACAACATCTCCAAGGCGGCCGACTTCCAGCTCGCCCGCAACCTCGCCTACGAGTACGGCCCGCACGGCGTCCGCGTGAACTGCATCGCGCCCGGCCTGATCAAGACCGACTTCGCCAAGGCTCTGTGGGACAACCCCGAAACCCTCAAGCGCTCGACCTCGACCGTGCCCCTGCGCCGCATCGGGGAGCCCGACGAGATCGCCGGCGCGGCGGTGTTCCTGGCCTCTGCGGCCGGGACCTTCATGACCGGCCAAGCCATCGTGGTCGACGGCGGCGCGACGATCTAGGAAAGCGCTGGCGCTCCCCAATCCGCCGTCATGGCCCGACTTGTTCGGGCCACCCAAGCACGGCGACTTCGCAGGTCGTCGCGCCGACGGGTCAGCGGACCGTCGTCACTGCCTGTGTTCATAAGTGGCCCGAACAAGTCGGGCCATGACGGCGCTTTGGGCCGATCGTCCGCGGCTCCACACTGGTTGTATATCCATCGACTATTATCTGATTAGATAATCATCGATGGAGTTCTCCCATGCCCGAAGCCGACATCGCCACCCTGCTGGCCTTCTTCAAGGCCATGGCCAACGAGAGCCGCCTGCGCATCATCGGCCTGGTCGCCGAGCGCGAGCGCAGCGTGCAGGAACTGGCCGAACTGCTCGACCTCAAGGAGCCGACGGTCTCCCACCATCTGGCCGCCCTCAAGGCGCTCGACCTGCTGCATGTGCGCGTCGAGGGGGTGACTCACTGGCATCGCCTGCGGCCCGAAGGCCTGCACGACTTCAACCGCGCCCTGTTCGACCAGAAGGACCTGACCGCGCTGGCCAAGCCGGAGCAGACCTGGGAGGAGAAGGTCATCGCCAATTTCCTCATGCCCGATGGCACGCTGAGGACCCTGCCGGCCAGCCGCCGCAAACGCTGGGTGTTGCTGAAATGGCAGATGTCGGGCTTTGAGGAGGGCCGTCGCTATCCCGAGAAGGAGGTCAACGCCATCCTCCAGCGTCGCCATCCGGACGCGGCCACGATGCGCCGCGAGATGATCGGCTGGAAGATGCTGGCCCGGGAAGACAACGTCTACTGGCGGCTGCCGGAGGATCAGTGGGAGGAAGCGTGACTATGCGGGCAGGGCGGCGGCCTCGGCGAGGGTCATGACTTCAGCCTCTCGGAATTTCGCCGCCCGCAGCTTGCGGACAAGACTGAGGTCGGCCGTGGCGAAGGGATGATCATCCAACGCGGCCAAGGCCAGGTAAAAGCAATCGTAGGCTGGATGACCGAGGCGAATCGCCAGTTCCAGCGCCAGGAGCGAGAGTCTGGGCATCGGCACAAGCGTCACAGCAGCGCGTTGCAGGGCAACGGTGCTGCGCAAGGCCGCATCGAAATCCAGGTCGCCCCGGAGAGTCTTTTTCCAGAGAATATTCGCGCATTCGCTGGTCAGCAGGTCTGGCGCCCGTAGCTCATGGATCAACAACGCCGCCGCCAAGTCTGACTCGTCTTCAGAGTAGACCCACTTGATCGCTACGCTGGCGTCCACGACGAGGCAGGTCACCGGGCCTCGTCGCGGCCTTCCCGCTGCAGCACCTCTGACGGCGTGTGTTTTCGGCCGGCTGTCTCGGCCCGAAGCCTGGCGGAGATTTCCTCGAAGCTGAGACCCCGGGTGTCTTCCAGCGCTCGCCGGAGAATTTCGCGGTGCTCCGCCTCTACCGAGCGGCCGTTCTCGGCGGCGCGAACCTTCAGTCTTTCAACCAGGTCGTCGTCGAGATTTCGGACGTGAAGGTTCGCCATCACCGGAATCTCCCGAAGGTTGCGGTGATGATAGCAAAATCACGCCATAGAGGCAATCCGCGCCGCCGCCAGCCGCTCGACCCCCGCGTCCAGCGTCTCGTCGCGCTTGGCGAAGCACAGGCGGATGATGTGGGTCGGGGCGTCCTGTTCATAGAAGGCTGACACCGGGATTGCGGCGACGCCGTGGTCCATCACCGCCCGCAGGCAGAAGGCGTGATCGGCCTCCGCCACCCCTGACGCCGCCAGATCGACGTTGAGGAAATAGGTCCCCGCCGCCGGCAACACCCTGAAACCCTCGCGGGTCAGGCCCGCCGCCAGGCGGTCCCGTGACGCCTGCAGCGCGCCGGGCATCGCGGCGAACCAGTCGGCGCAGTTATCCAGCCCCCAGGCCACGGCGGCCTGCAACGGAGGCGGGGTGGTGAAGGTCAGGAACTGGTGGGCTCCGGCCAGCCCCTTCGTCAGGGCGGGCGCGGCGCAAAGGAAGCCGACCTTCCAGCCGGTCAGGGCGAACATCTTGCCCGCCGAGCCGATCTTCACCGACCGCTCGCGCATGCCGGGGAAACTCATCAGGGAACGGAACACCCGCCCGTCGAAGGTGATCTGCTCCCAGACCTCGTCGCTGACCGCGATGGCGTCGTGCGCCACGCAGTAGTCCGCCAGCAGGGCCAGCTGATCGTCCGGGAAGATCACCGCCGCCGGGTTCACCGGATTGTTCAGGACGACCATCCGCGTGCGTGGCGTGAAGACCGCGTCGAGCATCTCGCGGGTGATGCGCCAGTGCGGCGGTTCCAGCCGGGCCAGCACCGGCACGCCGCCGGCGCGGCGGATCATCGGCGTGTAGGCGTCGTACAGCGGCTGGAACAGCACCACCTCGTCGCCAGGCGAGATCAGGCTGAGGAAGGCCGCGGCAAGGGCCTCGGTCGCGCCGGAGGTCACCGTCACCTCGGTCTGCCAGTCCAGGTCGAGCCCCTGGAACCGCGCATAGTGATCGGCCGCCGCCCTGCGCAGCTCGGGCAGACCGCGCATCGGTGGATACTGGTTGTAGCCGCCCACCACCTCCTCGGCCGCGCGTCGCCGCACGGCTTCAGGCCCCGGGTCATCCGGGAAGCCCTGGCCGAGGTTGATCGCGCCGGTCTCCCGGGCGAGGCCGCTCATCACCTCGAAGATCGTCGTCGGCAGATCGGCGTAGACGGGATGAACCATTTTCTCTCCGCTCATCCCGGCGAAGGCCGGGACCCAGGTATTTTACCTCGCAACGCCGCTCTGTCAGAAAAAAGCCTGGGTCCCGGCCTTCGCCGGGATGAGCGGATTCCCTATGCTGAGCGAATGCGCATCGTCGATTTCGAACCCCGTCACGCGCCGGCCTGGAAGACGCTCAACGAGGCCTGGATCTCGCAGCACTTCGCCATCGAAGCGGCGGACGCCGAGGTGCTGGGCGATCCGGTGGGCAAGGTGATCGCGCCCGGCGGCCACATCTTGATCGCCGAGGACGACGATGGCGCGGCGATCGGCTGTGTCGGCCTCAAGGCGATGGCGGACGGCGGCTTCGAGGTGATCAAGATGACCGTGTCGGAAGCCGCGCGCGGTACGGGGCTCGGCCGCGATCTGATGCGCGCCTGTATCGAACGGGCGAGCAGCCTTGGAGCGCCCCGGCTCTATCTGGAAACCAACAGCGCGCTGGCGCCGGCGCTGGGCCTCTACCGCGCGATGGGTTTCGTCGACCTGCCCAGGCAGGACACGCCCTACGCGCGATGCGACGTCTGGATGGCGCTGGCGCTCTAGCCGGCCATGCTCTGAAGCATCTCGCCCATCTTCCCGTGGACCATGTTGATCGCCTTCAGAGGGCGGACCATGACCTTGAAGTGGTCGATCTTGCCGGCGTCGTTCCAGTGGATGATGTCGACGCCGTTGACCTTGATGCCGTCGATGACGGTGACGAACTCGAGCACCGCGCCGGTGTCCGAGTACCACTCGTTCTCGTAGTGGAAGCTGTCGTTGTTGAGCACCGCCGCGGCGCCCAGCAGGTATTTCATGGTGATCGCCCGACCGGCCTGCGGCGTGTGGACCACCGGTGACTCGAACACCACGTCCTCGGTCAGCAGGTCCTTGAGCGTCGCCGCGTCGAGCGTGTCCAGGTAGGCGTGCCATTGCTTGATCGGGGCGGGCGTCATGGAGAACCTCCGTTTCGGGTGCGGTCGTTCTACCACACAGCGTCGCGAAGGCGCGAAACCGGGCTTGCCTCGCCGCCGATTCTTCGCTTTTAAGCGCCCGTGAAAAATCGCTGAAAGACGCTATGAGTCTGCTGAAACAACCGACCTTCGCCGAGCGCCAACAGGCCGCGGCGGACGCCAAGAAGGCCATGCTGGCCAAGTTCAAGCCCAAGCCCGCCGTCGTCGATCCCAACTTCGTCCACCGCGAAGAGCGACTGGCCGCCGAGCGCGAGGCCGCCCGCGCCGCGCGCGAACTGGCCAAGGAAGAGGCGCGGAAGGCGGCTGAAGCGAAGGCCGAGGCGAAGCGCCTGGCCGATGCCGCCGCCGCCGAAGAGCGCCGCCTGGCCCTGCTCAACGACGCCGACGCCCAGCTGGCGCTCAAGCGCGACGAGCGCAAGGCCCGCAAGGCTGAAGCCAAGGCCGAGGCACGCGCCAAGCGCGAAGCCAAACGGATGGGCCGCTGACCGCCGCCGCCGACGCCATCCGGGCGCGGCGCAAACTGACCAACAGGCTGATTGCCAGCCACGACGCGGCGCGGCTCAGGCCGTTCCTGCACCCGGCGATCACGCTGATCGCGGGCGACGGCTCGGTGCTGTCGGGCGCGCCGGCGGTGCTCGAGGCGTTCGCGGCGCAGTTCGCTGATCCGGACTTCGTGACCTATGAGCGGACGACGGCCTCGGTCGAGCTGGACCAGGACGAGGCCCGCGCCGCCGAGGCCGGCCGCTGGGTCGCGACCTGGCGCGGGGCGCCGGCCCTTTCCGGGACCTACCTCGCCGTCTGGCGCAAGGTCACCGGCCAGTGGGTCATCGAGTCAGAGCTGTATGTGACGCTCTAGGGCTTCCAGTCGTTGCCCTTGTTCTTGGGCTTGAAGGGCTTCTTGGGGCCCTTGAACGAGCTTTCGACGCCGGCCTTGAAGGGCTTGCTCTTGCCGCCCTTGAAGTCGCCGCCGGGCTTGAAGGCGCCGCGGGCCGCCGGGGCGCCGTCGGTCTTCCTGAAGCTGTCGGTGCGCGGGCCACCCTCGAAGGGGCGCTTCTTCTTGAACGGCGGCTTGTCGGTCAACGCGCCGGCCGGAGTGTAGGGCACCGACTCGCGCGGACCCTTGCTGTCGCTGGCGCGCGGCTTCTTGAACGCCGGACGGTCGGAGGTCGCCTCGGGACGATAGGGGGCGGGGGCGGCGTCGCGCGGACGGTCATACTCGCGCTTGGGCTTCGCCGGCGCGGCCGGGCGGTCCTCGCGGGCGACGCGCGGCTTCACATAGGGCGAGGACTCACGCGCGGGGGCGTCGGCGCGGGGCACGCGGTCGGCGTAGGCCGGCTTGTCAGGGCGCGGCGCCCGTTCGGCATAGGCGGGCTTGTCCGGGCGAGGCGCCCGCTCGGCGAACGCCGGCCTTTCCGGACGGTCCTTCCACTCCGGACGCTCGGCGCGCTCGGGGCGGGGGCCACGGTCCGGACGATCACCGCGCGGGGCGGCGTCGCGCTTCTTCGGGCCGAAATCCTTCGAGGTCGGCATGGTCGAGGGCGTGACCTTGATGTCCTCGGCGGCCGTGGCCTTGATCGCCTCGGCGAAGCGCGGGCTCATCTCTTCGGAGATCTGGAACTTGGTCTCGTTGTCGAAGATGCGGATCTGGCCGATGTCCTTCTTGGTCACATGACCCAGACGGCAGATCAGCGGCAGGATCCACTTGGGATCGGCGTACTTGCTGCGGCCGATCGACAGGCGGAACCAGGACGCGTCGGCGAACTCGCCGTGGTCGCGGGCGCCGCGCTCGCCGCCGTCGTCGAACTCACGCGGCGCGCGCTCGGGACGGCCGGCGTTGCGGTCGCCGCCGTCGAACAGGTCTTCCGGCTCCGGCAGGCGGGCGCGGTACATCCGCACCAGGGCGGTGGCGATCTCCTCGGCCGACTTCCCCTCCATCAGGGTGCGGGCGAGGGTCAGGTCCTCCTCCGACGGCGCCTCGGTCAGGGTCGGGTCGTTCAGCATGCGGACGGTATCGCCGGCGCGGATTTCCTCGGCGCTGGGCGGACCGCTCCAGACGGCTTCGACGCCGGCGTTACCGATCAGCATCTCGGCCTTGCGGCGACGGGTGTAGGGCACCAGCAGGACGGACACGCCCTTCTTGCCGGCCCGGCCCGTGCGGCCCGAACGGTGCAGCAGGGCGGCCTTGTTGACCGGCAGGTCGGCGTGGATCACCAGGCCCAGGTCCGGCAGGTCGAGGCCGCGGGCGGCGACGTCGGTGGCGACGCAGACGCGGGCGCGGCGGTCGCGCAGGGACTGCAGGGCGTCGTTGCGCTCCCGCTGGCCCATCTCGCCCGACAGGCCGACGACCTCGAAGCCGCGCTCGCGCAGGCTGGAATGCAGGTGGCGCACCGCGTCGCGCGTGGCGCAGAACACCAGCGCCCCGCCGGCGTCGAAGTGGCGCAGAACGTTGACCACCGCATGCTCGATCTCGTTCGGCGCGATGCGGATGGCGCGATACTCGATGTCGCCGTGCGGGGCGTTGCGGGTGGTGGTGTCGATGCGCACCGCGTCGCGCTGGAAGGTCTTGGCCAGGGTGGCGATGTCCTTGGCGATGGTCGCCGAGAACAGCAGGGTGCGGCGCTCCGCCGGGGTGGCCTCGAGGATGAACTCCAGGTCCTCGCGGAAGCCCAGGTCGAGCATCTCGTCTGCCTCGTCGAGCACCGCGACCTTCAGCGACGACAGGTCGAGATGGCCGCGCTCGAGGTGATCGCGCAGACGGCCGGGCGTGCCGACCACGATGTGGCAGCCGCGGTTCAGCGTGCGCTGCTCGCTGCGCGCGTCCATGCCGCCGACGCAGGAGACCACCACCGCGCCGGTGCGGGCGTAGAGCCAGGTCAGCTCGCGGCTGACCTGCAGGGCCAGTTCGCGGGTCGGTGCGATGATCAGCGCCACCGGCGCGCCGTACTCGCCGAACCGCTCGGCCTCGCCCAGCAGCGTCGGCGCCATGGCCATGCCGAAGGCGACGGTCTTGCCCGAACCGGTCTGGGCCGAGACCAGCAGGTCGCGCCCTTCGGCCTCGGCCTCCAGCACGGCCAGCTGGACGGGGGTCGGTTCCAGGTAGCCCTGGTCGACAAGGGCGCGGTCAATCGCCGCGTTCACGGAGGGGAAGGGCATTCGGGTCGTTCCTGACGGGGCGAAAACGCAGTGGGCGCCCGGTCGGCTCGCGTTGGCGAGGGCGTGTATCAGCGTTTCGGAAGATGTGAGGCGCGGCTCATACAGCCAAACCTGTGGAAAAGCCACCCCGGCGGGGGAAAGTGGGTGTCTCGCCTGTATCGCGAAGGCCGCCGCGTTTTTCGCCGTGGTGCCCGATGCGGGGGTAATCGCCGCCCGCAGCCCGGCCGACGCCGCCGCCCGGCGGGGCGGGGGCCGGAGGCGATCCCTTGCGGAGCAGGGCTTGCGGGGCGCGGCGAGCGGTCTCATCCGTCAAGTTTAACCCCGCCCGGGACACCGGGGAGCAGTTCGCGCGTCGGCGGGCGGGGAATGTCTCGCGAGGGGCCGGAATGTCCCGCTTTGTCCCCGGAGTATTGGTATCGGGAGTCTCGCTTCCCGCATCCTCCCCGGAGCACGGCGAGGGGGAGGTGGCCTCGCGGAGCGAGGTCGGAGGGGGCAGCGCCGCCTCCTCCAGGATCGGGCGCTCCCAGCGGGGCGACGTCAGTCGCCTGCGCCGCCCCTCCACCGCTCTCCGAGCGGTCCCCCTCCCCGCGAGCGGAGAGGATGGGAACCCTTCGATCTCATGCAGGCCAGCCTGCCGGACGATCCGGGTTGGTCAAGGGCGCTTCGCGTCGCCGGAGGCGATGGCCCGCAGGGCCACCCTTGAGCAACCCGGATCGCCCGGCGATCGTCTCGGCAAGAGATGAAGGGGGTGGTGGGGGACTGGCGAATGCACCTTCAAGGTGTATCGTGAGCCCATGAGCGAGACGCGCATCCACCCCGAGACCGGCAAGAACCTGCGGCGCGGCCTGCGTGCGCAGACGGTCAGGTTCGGCTCGATGACGCGCGTGGTCGAGGTTCCCGGCTGGTATCCGGACGACGACAGCGACTCCGTCCATTCCGGCGCCGACCTGGCGGAGTCCGACGCCGCCTTCCGCGAGCTAAAGGCCGCCTACGCCGTCCAGAACTCATTGTGATGTTGAGCTAGGGGATGCATGGCGAGACGACCCGGAAACACGCTTGAGAAATGGGAAGTGGCGATCGTTAGGGCGATGCTGGGGCGCAACTTTGTCCCCCAAGACGTCCAAGCCTACTTCTCGCGCCCTACACGATCGATCAACCATGCGCGTATCTCGGAGATCCGGGACGGGGCCAAGCACAAGACAATCAAGCAGGCTACCGATCTCGAGCTCGACGCCTTCCTCGATGCTTGGCCTAACGTCGATCCGGGGACGGGATTGCATCTGCAGGGTGACGAGCTCCTGATTAAGGCGCGAGAGGCCATGACCGCCGCCGTCCTAACCTTTAACAGTGGCGGGCTCTATTTCCGCGCCGAGCTGTTCATCGTCACCGCGGTCATAGCTTGGACCTACCTCCTGCATGCGTATTTCAAAAGGGAGGGTGTCGACTATCGGTACCGAAGGAACGGCGTCGTCCAGCTGACGCCCGAGGGGGCGGAGAAGTACTGGGAGCTCGGGCAGTGCATCTCGACGGGTGCCAATCCGCTTGACCCGCCGGTGGTAAACAATCTCAAGTTTCTCTTGGAGATCAGGCACGAAATCGAGCACCGCTCGACGAGCCGCGTCGACGAAGCGCTCAGTGCAAAGCTTCAAGCATGCTGCATCAACTTCAACGAAGCGCTCAAGAATCTGTTCGGGCGGGAATACGCGCTTGAGAAGCGGCTTCCCATCGCATTGCAGTTCGTGACGTTCGACCCGAGCCAGCGCGCCAATCTGCTCGGTACTGACCTGCCTCAGCACATCGCGACTGCGATGGACAATTTCCACAACGCACTGACCGAGGAGGAGCAGGCCGATCCAAGGTTTCGCTTTCGTGTCGCGTTCGTGCCGAAAGTGACGGGCAAGGCCAGCAAGGCCGATCACTCGATCGAGTTTGTTAAGCCGGGATCGCCCGAGGCCGAGGCGGTTGAGAAGGTGCTCCTCAAGGAAATGGAGCGGCCCAAGTACCTGCCTTCGCAAATAGTGGCGCGGGCCAAGGCGGCCGGGCACCCGCGCTTTGGTATCTATGACCACACGGTTCTAGCACAGCAGCTGGACGCACGGGTCCCGGGAAAGGGTTACGGAGTGTCCATCGCCAACACTTGGTACTGGTATGACTCCTGGTTCGAGAAAGTCCTGGAGAAGCTCGCCGAGGGATGGACACGCCCGAAGAAGGCGTAGTGACGCCTGATTGGGCGGGGTCGTCCACGAACTCGGAACAAACGGCAACCGAACTTCCGATCCACACCTAGACTTGCGACCAAGGCCCGACGGCGGGCGCTTAGGGAAATGTCATGGCCGACACCACCGCCGATCCCGGGCCGTTTCCATCGTGGCGCAGCTACTGGAATTTCGCGCGCTCGGTGAACCGGGAGTTTCGATACATCCGGTCGGTCGAGATTGAAGCGTTTCTGGCCTCCGTCCTGACCACCAGTGAAAGTCGCAGGGTAAACCTACCAAAGGGGCGACTCTTTTGGCGGGCGCAGGTCGGCCATGATTGGCGACCGATCGGAGACGGCGTCGATGACGAGATTCCCTGCGCCCATCCACGCGATCGGATGAAACCCCTACTAGGGCGTGCCTCGGATGGTCGCGCCAATCCTCGCGGCATCCCATGTCTCTATCTGGCGACGACGAAAGAAGCGGCCATCTCCGAGGTTCGCCCTTGGATCGGTTCATACGTGTCGTGCGGCCAGTTCCGGACGACACGGTCCCTAACGGTGATCGATTGCGCCCGGCGCCCCAATGCCAACCCGCTCTTCTTCAACGTAGACGACGGCATGTACGAGCCGCCTGAGGAAGAGCGCACCAACGCGGTCTGGGCGCACATTGATCGCGCGTTCGCCGAGCCGATGACGCGTTCCGGCGACCAAGCCGACTACGCTGCCACCCAAATCCTCGCCGAACTCTTCAAGCACGCTGGTGCCGATGGCGTCGTCTACAAAAGCAACTTCGGTGATGACGGCTTCAACATTGCGCTCTTCGACACCGAGGCGGCCGAGCTGATCAACTGCGGGCTTTTCGAGGTGAAAGGCATGCAATTGACCTTCGACGAGGCCGACCAATTCTACCACATGGAAGGCGGCGCTTAGCGCTGAGATTCCAAAAGCTCGCAGTGATTCAGATGCGGCCCGAAGTAGGGTCACCGGCAAGCGAAGCGCCCCGCACGCGCGGGCTCCTTCTCCGCTTCCCCCAAACGAAAAAGGCGGGCCGCATCGCTGCGTCCCGCCTTCAATCGCCGGCCACTGATCGGGGACACGTACGCTTTGCCCTGCAATGCGAACCCGCCCCCGCCAGCCCCTACTCGTCCTTGACGCGGCGCTTGCGGAAGCTCGGGTTCAGGACCTTCTTCCGCAGGCGGATGTTCTTCGGGGTGACCTCGACCAGTTCGTCTTCCTGGATGTAGGCGATGGCCTGTTCCAGGGTCGGGCGGCGCGGGGGGGTCAGGCGGATGGCTTCGTCCTTGCCGCTGGCGCGGACGTTGGTCAGCTGCTTGGCCTTCATCGGGTTGACGTCGAGGTCGTCCGTGCGGGCGTTCTCGCCGATGATCATGCCCTCATAGGTCTTCTCGCCGCCGCCGACGAACATCGTGCCGCGATCCTCGAGGTTCCACAGGGCGTAGGCCGCCGTTTCGCCGTCGGAGTTGGAGATCAGCACGCCCTTGCGCTGCTGGTCGATCGGACCCTTGTAGGGCTCGTAGTGGCTGAACACGCGGTTCAGCACGCCCGAGCCGCGGGTGTCGGTCAGGAACTCGCCCTGGTAGCCGATCAGCGAGCGCGAGGGGGCCAGCAGCTGGATGCGGGTCTTGCCGCCGCCCGAGGGGCCCATGTCCTTCAGCTCGGCCTTCCGGGCGCTGAGCTTCTCGATGACGATGCCGCTGAACTCGTCATCGACGTCGATCTGGATGTCTTCCATCGGCTCGAGGCGTTCGCCGGTTTCCGGGTCGGTCTGGAAGACCACGCGCGGACGGCTGATGGAGACCTCGAAGCCTTCGCGGCGCATGCTTTCGATCAGCACGCCCAGCTGCAGTTCGCCGCGGCCGGCGACTTCATAGGCGTCGCGCTCGGCGGTCTCGCTGACCTTGATGGCGACGTTGCTCTCGGCTTCCTTCAGCAGGCGGTCGCGGATCACGCGGCTCTGCACCTTGTCGCCCTCGCGGCCGGCCAGGGGGCTGTCGTTGACCGAGACGGTCATGGAGATGGTCGGCGGATCGATCGGCTGGGCAGGCAGGGCCTCGGTCAGATCCATCGCGCAGAGGGTGTCGGCCACGGTGGCCTTGCTCAGGCCGGCGATGGCGATGATGTCGCCCGCTTCGGCCGGCTCGTCGATCGGCTGGCGCTTCAGGCCGCGGAAGGCCAGCACCTTGGTGATGCGGCCGCGCTCGATTTCCTTGCCGTCGCGCGACAGGGCCTTGATCGACATACCCGGGACGGCCTTGCCGGCCTCGATGCGGCCGGTCAGCAGGCGGCCCAGGAAGGGGTCGCTTTCGATCAGCACCGCCAGCATCTGGAACGGCTCTTCCTTGCGGACCTCGGCCTTGGGGCTCGGGACGTGCTTGACGATCAGGTCGAACAGCGGGCCCAGGTTGTCGTTGGGCTTGGCCATATCCATCGTCGCCCAGCCCTGCTTGCCGCTGGCGTAGATGTGCGGGAAGTCGAGCTGCTCGTCCGTCGCGCCCATGATGGCGAACAGATCGAAGGCGTCGTTCAGGACACGGTCGGGATCGGCGTGCGGCCGGTCGACCTTGTTGAGGCAGACGATGGGTTTCAGGCCCATCTTCAGCGCCTTGCCGAGCACGAACTTGGTCTGGGGCATGACGCCCTCTTCGGCGTCCACCAGCAGGACGCAGCCGTCCACCATGCCGAGGATGCGTTCGACTTCGCCGCCGAAGTCGGCATGGCCCGGGGTGTCGATGATGTTGATGCGGGTGTCGCCCGCCTCGCCGTGCCACAGCACGCTGGTGCACTTGGCCAGGATGGTGATGCCGCGCTCGCGCTCCTGGTCGTTGGAGTCCATCGCGCGCTCGGTCTGCGCCTCGTTGGCTCGGAACACGCCCGACTGGGCGAGCAACTGGTCAACCAGGGTGGTCTTGCCATGGTCGACGTGGGCGATGATGGCGATATTTCGCAGGGACATGAGACGACTTTTTTACGGAACGGGCGAGCGGGAGCGGAAGGCGCGCGCTTGTACGCGAGCCGGCCGGGTTTAGCCACCCCGGGGGAGTGACGCGGACCGGGGCGCCGTCAAACGGCTGTATTTATTCACCAATCAATGAATTGCGGCGCCGGGCGCTTGGATATTGTGCATCGCACAATGACACCCGAATGACAAGAATGCCCCAAGGGAACAAGGATTTCTGAAAGCCGGGCACAAAGAAACTCGGGTTCGGCGCATGTTTTGTCCTTGTCTTTTGTGCGCCGCACACTAATTTGGAGTTGTTAGGCGGCTCCGGCCCCTCTGCCCTTCCTGGGCGTTTCCTCCCTAATGAACTGCGGCGACTTCGGTCGCCGCTTTTTTTTGGCCTGCGCCCTGGAAGGCTCAGGCCGGGCGCAGCTTCGGCCAGGTCTCGGCCAGCACGGCCGTCAGCCGGCCCACATCGGCCGTCAGCTTCGCCAGGCCCGGGGTCGGCTCCAGGGTCTTCTCATCCAGATAGAGCGCGCGGCTGATCTCGATCTGCAGGGCGTGGGTGCGGCTGGCGGGCCGGCCGTAGTGTTCGGTGGTGTAGCCGCCGGCGTAGGGCGCGTTGCGGGCGACGCGATAGCCCATGCCCTCCAGCTCGCGCTCGACCAGATCGGTCAGCTTGCGGGTGCAGGCGGCGCCGAAGCGGTCGCCCAGCACGATGTCGCAGCCCTTGCCGTGGCGCGGGGTGACCGCCGTGCGGGCGGCGGCTTCGGGCATCGAGTGCCAGTCGATCAGCACCGCCAGGCCATACGCGCCCCGCGCCCGGGCCAGCAGCCGGTCGAGCGCGTCGTGATAGGGCAGGTGGGTCGACTCCACCCGGGCTTTCGCCTCGGCGAAGGTCAGCTTCCGGGCGTAGATCTCGCGGCCCTCGGCGGCCAGGCGGGCGATGGCGCCCAGACCGGCGGCGACGCGCGCGGTGCGGCCCCTGGCGAAGTCCGGCAACTCGTCGCTGAACATCGCCGGGTCCAGTTCCCAGGGCTCGCGGTTCAGATCCATCCAGGCCCGGCCGTAGCGGGCGGTGATCACCGCGGCGCCGGCAGCGGCGGCCGGGGCGATCAGTTCGTCGACAAAGGCGTCCTCCGACCGGCGCAGCGCCTCGGCGTCGACCGCAGCGGCGTCGAGCATGACGGCCGGATAGTGTCGCCCGGAGTGCGGCGAGGCGAACACCAGCGGCGTCGGCGGCGGATCGGCGGCCACGACCTGAAAGGCGGCGGCCATCGCCTCCGCCTCGTTCAGCGCCGTTGCTCCTCGCCAGACATCCATTGCGGCGATGATCGCGGCCGGGTGGGGGCGGGTCAAAGCCTTTCGACACTCGTCCGAAAGGAGAGGTTCATCGCGCCTTTACGCCTGACGGTCTAAGGTGCGCCACTGTCGCAAGTTTCACCGGGGGCCGTTTTCCGACCATGCCGCGCATTCTCCTGGCCGAAGACGATGATTCCCTGCGCAACTTCCTGACGCGGGCGCTCGAGCGCGCCGGTTACGAGGTGACCGCCTGCGCCGACGGCGAGGAGGCGCACGCCGTTCTCGACCAGGACTGGGACCTGCTGCTGACCGACATCGTCATGCCCGGCATGGATGGCATCGAGGTCGCCCGCCACGCCGCCGCCCGGCATCCTGGCCTGCGGATCATGTTCATCACCGGTTTCGCCGCCGTGGCCCTGACCGCCGGCGAGCGCGCCCCGGCCGGCGCCAAGGTGCTCAGCAAGCCGGTCCACCTGCGCGACATCGTCACCGAGGTCGAACGGATGATGGCCGCGGCCTGAGGCTTTTCACGAACGCGCGCGGACGGTTGCGCGCCGCGAAAAGCATCGCTATATCCCCGGCCTCCCCGGTAAGGACGCGTAGCTCAGCGGGAGAGCACCTCGTTGACAT
The DNA here is from genome assembly GCA_021741355.1 of Caulobacter sp. Classification (GTDB taxonomy): domain Bacteria; phylum Pseudomonadota; class Alphaproteobacteria; order Caulobacterales; family Caulobacteraceae; genus Caulobacter. Next base: position 20,448 of record JAIOXZ010000018.1, on the reverse strand, counting down.
CGAGGGGGTCACTGGTTCAATCCCAGTCGTGTCCACCACCCTTCGCCCTGCGGGCTTCGGGTGGCAAGCCACCCGGAACCGCATCTTGGGCGAAGGCGTGTCCTTCGAAGCCTTGGCGAAGAAGGACGGGCGACCGCCTCCACATTGCAAATCGAGCCGGAGCGCGCATAGGATGCACCTATGCACTACGTGTACCTCCTGGAGAGCGTGGGCGAGCCCGGTCGGCGATACATCGGCCTGACCGAGGACCTGAAGGCGCGCCTCGCCGCACACAACGCCGGCCGCTCGCCACACACGTCGAAATACCGGCCCTGGCGACTTGTGATCTACATCGCTTTTGATACGCGAACCAAGGCAGCGGCTTTCGAAAAGTACCTGAAGTCCGGTTCCGGACAGGCCTTCGCAACAAAGCGGCTTTGGCAGGCCCCTACCGCCCCTCGAACTTCGGCGACCGCTTCTCCCGGAACGCCTTGATCCCTTCCCGCACATCCGCGCTGGGGTTGGCGATCATCACCGCGTGCTGGGCGTCGATCAGGGAGTCCTCGAGGCTGATCTGGCCGGCGCGCATCATCATCGTCTTGCTCAGGCGGACGGCCAGCGGGGCGCGGGTGGCCAGGGCTGAGGCAAACTCCAAAGTCCGCTCATCCAGCGACCCGTCCTCCACGACCTCGGTCGCCAACCCCAGGCCCGCCGCCGTCGTCGCGTCATAGATCTCGCTCAGCAGGGTCATCTTCAGCGCGCGGTCGAGGCCCATCAGGCGCGGGAACAGCCAGGCGCCGCCTTCGTCCGGCAGCAGGCCGACCTTGTTGCTGGTGTCGCCCAGCTTCGCGCTCTCCGCCGCCAGCCGGAAATCGCAGGCGCAGGCCAGCGCGAGACCCCCGGCCACCGCATAGCCGCGCACCATGGCGATCGACGGCTTGTCCAGCCGGCGCAGCGCCAGCACCACCGCCTGCATGCCCTCGCGCATCTCGCGCCCATGGCCCATCGGCGCGGAGGCGACATGGGCCGAGTGCTCCGGGTCGTTCCCCGAGATGTCGCCGCCCGTGCAGAAGGCCCGCTCGCCGGCGCCCGTGAGGATCAGCACCTTCAGGGCGTCGTCGTCGCGGAACGCGCCGATCGCCGCCTGCAGGTCCTGGGTCATGGCGTAGCTGTAGGCGTTCATCGCGCCCGGCCGGTTGAGGGTGATGCGCGCCACGCCGGCGGCGGGCCGGTCGCACAGCAGGGTCTCGTAGGTGGTCCGCCCGAACGCCACACCCTTCATCGCCTCGACTCCCGCTGCTGCTCGTCTACCCTCCCGCCAAACAGAAACGGGAGGCCGCCATGAGCTATCAGGACATTCTCTATCAGGTCGAGGACGGCGTCGCGGTGGTGACCCTCAACCGGCCCGACCGGCTGAACGCCTGGACCGGCCAGATGCATGTCGAGGTGCGGGCCGCGATGCGCGCGGCGAGCGATGATCCGGCCGTGCGGGTGATCGTGCTGACCGGCGCCGGCCGCGGCTTCTGCGCCGGGGCCGACATGAACGCGCTGCAGGGCATCGGCGCGGGGACCCGGGCGGCGGTCGCAGACGGTCCGTTCGACCCCGAGGCGCGGGAGGATTTCAGCAAGACCTATTCCTACTTCCCCAGCGTGCCCAAGCCGATCATCGGGGCGATCAACGGCGCCTGCGCCGGGCTGGGGATGGTGATGGCGCTCTACACCGATATCCGGTTCGCGGCCGACACCGCGGTGTTCACCACCGCCTTCTCGCGGCGCGGCCTGATCGCCGAGCACGGGATCAGCTGGCTGCTGCCGCGACTCGTCGGCATCGCCCACGCCGCCGACCTGCTGTTCTCCGCGCGCCGGGTGACCGCCGCCGAGGCCGAGCGCATCGGCCTGGTCAATCGCGTTATCCCGGCCGAGGGCTTCATGGGCGAGGTGATGGCCTACGCCCGGATGCTGGCCACGGAGGTCTCGCCCCGCTCCATGCGGGTGATGAAGGCCGAGATCTGGGGTGCGCAGTTCCAGGGCCTCGGCGACGCCATCGAGACCGCCAACGGCGACATGCAGGACAGCTTCACCTCGGCGGACTTCAAGGAGGGCGTCGCCCACTACGTCGAGAAACGGGCGCCGGCGTTCACCGGAACCTGACCCGGGAGAACAATTCGGCCCGGAGAACGTTGTCACCGCGAAGGACGTGTTCCGACGTCCCCGGAGGACCAAGGCCGTGACTGAATTCCAGCCCACAACCCATGAACCGCACGCGCTTCACACCCTGATATCCTGGCCCGCAGTGCTCGCCGGCGCCATCGTCGCGGTGGCCATCGGCGCAATGCTGAACCTGCTCGGGGTGGCGATCGGCGCCGCCGCACTCAATCCGTTCAGTCTGAGCCGCGACGAAGCTGACGCCTTCAGCGTCGGCGCCGGGGTCTGGGTGGCTCTGGCCAACGCCGTCGCCCTGTTCATCGGCGCCTTCGTTGCAAGCCGCGCCGCGAAGTTCACCGACCATCACCGTGGCATGCTGCAGGGTCTGTCCGTCTGGGCCCTGGCGTTCCTGATGGCCATCTTCATCGCCGGATCGACGGCTGACGGGGGCCTGACCGCGGTGCTCAATGGCGCCGCCGAGAACGCAGAGCTCGATATGGCCGATGCCCCACCGCCGCCGATCTACTATGAGCGGGACGGTCCGATGGTGCTGGTCGATCCCAACAATCCGCCGGCCGGCGCCGTCCCGCCGGTTCAGGGGGATGCCGGCCCGGCCGTGCCTCCACCCGCCCAGCCGGCTGCCGAGAAGACCGCCGATGCAACGGCGCAGATCGCGCTCTGGGCCTTCCTGACCATGCTGCTCGGCGTCGTCGGCGCCATCGCGGGGGCCCGCTACGGCGCCCAGCGCCATCCCTGGGAGTCCCGGATGAAGCTGGATGATGACACGCCGCGGCGCCCGGGACCGGGTGGGGTTTCCTAAGGCGCCGGGGCTGCTCGCCGCCGCTCCAGCAGGCCCGCCACCCCGCCCCAGCCGAGAGACGCCAGCACCAGATAGCTCCAGATCATGTAGGCGGTGATCGAGGCGCGGGGCCAGATCCTGGGATCCAGGATCATGGCGAAATGGGTCGCCATGGTCAGGACCTGGAAGACGGCCAGGGCGGTCAGCCAGAGCGGGCGCCAGATCAGGGCCAGGGTGACGAAGATCACCGTCAGGCCGACGTCGAGCGCCATGGTCAGAAACTGGGGATTGCGGAAGGTCCGGTCCTCGGCCGCCGCGGAGGCGATCCAGCCGGCGAAGACAACCGCCGCCGCCACCTTCTGCGCCCGCCCGCCGGCCCAGCCGACGAACAGACAGACGGCGGCCATGATGACCAGGCCGATCTGCGAAGCGGGCGTCTGAAACATGGCCGGAACTCCCCCCAGGGGTTGCTCCGGCCATCAGACCTCAAACCGGGGCCGGACGTAAGTCTCAGGCGGCGCGGCTTCTGGCCACGGCGCGCAGGCGTCCTTCCGCGGGGGGCTCGTTCTCTTCGGGCTTGTCGTGTCCGCCGAGGGAGACCGCGCCCAGGCCGATGCTGTGCTGCAGCCGGGTCAGTTCATGGTGGGTCTCCACGATGCCCCGGCGCGCCTCGGTGAGGGCGGCGATGGTCTGGCAGGACCGGTCGAACACGCCCTGGCCGACGACGGCCGACAGGCGCGCCTCGATGCGGGCGTTGGGCAGCATGGCGGTGAGGGTGGCGACGGCCGACAGGGCGCCGTCGATGGCGGCTTCGGCAGCGAACAGCTGGTCGGCCACCTGATGGCCGAGAATTTTGCGCTTCATGGCATGCTCCTCCGGTCCGCGCCGATGGGTCGACGCGGCGGATCTATGCGAATTTTCTGAAAGGGTGTGGGACCCTCAGGTCCCGGCTAGTTGTCCCAGCCCGACATGCTCTGCTGGATCACGAAAGCGAACTGGTGGCTCGCCATGATCACCGCGCTGAGCAACAGCGCGGCCAGGATCGCGGCGCCTCCGATCAGCGCCAGTCGGCCGGCGGGTCCTAGGTCATGGAGGAGCCCTCCTCGCGACCGCCCTTGAAGGTCTCGTCCGCGATCACCCAGGCGATGCAGAGGATCTCCTTCAGGATGTGTCCCGAAGGCAGGTACCGGGCCTGCTTGCGCGTGGCCGAGACCAGGTTCTCGATCATGTCGTGCTGTTGCCGGCTCGCCGCCAGCTCGCTCAGCGCGTCCTCCAGCTGGCTCCACGTCCAGACCGGCATGTCCGCCGCCGCGTTCCAGAGCTCCGGCTCCACCGCCGGCTCGATGATCGGCGGGACTCCCACGTCCCAGGTCGTCTGATCCTTGATGTCGTCCATGTCCCGCCTCCCGCAGCAATTACGTCAAGGCTGATGGATCATCGGGCAGGACGACTATCCCCGCCGCGGCGCCCCCTAAATCATTGAGGGGGTCATGGCCGCTTTCCCAGTCGCGCAACAGGCGGGCGGCGTCGCGGCGGCTGGCCACGCCGAGGCGTCTGCGCGCCTCGTTCAGGTGGCCGTCGACGGTGTGCTGGGAGATGCGCAATCGCCGGGCGATCTCCTTGGAATGGAGATGCTCCGCGACCAGACGGAGGCATTCCCGCTCACGCGGGGTCAGCCGTCCTATCGCCAACGGGTCGTGTTGCTCCTCCATGAACGCAGAGGTAAATGCCGACAACGCCTTTCGTCCATCAGAATTGTTAACCCTGCGACGAAGAGACATTGCCGCATTGGCCGCGCGGGGCGTGTGGAATGAGGATTGCTTGCGCCATAGACGCATTCCCCAAAAGGGCGGGCCGTGAAGATTCTGAGTATCGATCTACCGGCGCCGACCCAGACGTTCTGGCGCTCCGGCCGGGAGCACTAGAAGCGGGCGGGTCAGTCGACCCGGCGGTGGAAGACGGTCATCTGTCCGACCGGCAGGCCCCAGAGGAACAGGCGAACGTGCTTCAGCGCGACGGTCGGCGAGATCTGGGTGAAGCGGGTCAGGAAGCGGGGCCTGGGTCCGCCGTCAGGCCGTAGTGGCCGTCGGAACGAGAGCAGATAGTCCGCGCCCTCATAGCGCCCCTGAATGCCAGGTCCGGCCAGGGCTTCGGCGGCGACATACTGGCCGTTCAGGCCGCGGGTCATGGCCCAGCGCCACTCCTCGAGGTCTCCATTTTCCCAATGGAAGGCCTCGTCGAACTTGATCGCGCGGTAGGCCTCGTCCAGCCGTCCCTCGGTGATGACCCGGCAGCGCTGCTGCAGCTTGCCGGTCGGACCGCGGGTCAGCCCCCAGCCCTCCGTGCGGCCCACGAAGAAGACCTCCGGCCGGAACGGTCCGATCTTGCTCTGGTCGTCTCCGTCCACGCGATTGTCCCCCGCCGAAAGCGAACGGCGTTCTGCGACCCTATCGCCGGGCGCGCGTAATCACCACGACGCGGAATGTCGCGGGGCGGGAATGGTTGCCGATCGGTCCTGCGACAGGCTGTCGCGGAGGGCGTGGAGCGTCAGCGCCGCTTGCTGGCGGAGAGGGCCTTGATCTCTTCCGGGGTCAGCCGGGTGATCTTTGACACCGGGCAGCGGAACGGTCCGATCGGGGAATTCGTGATCAGGGTGACGTCGAGTCCGTCGCAGATCGCCGTACCGCCGCCACGGGTCTCGACCCCGATGGTGAAGGCCTCGTTGATGCCGTTGCAGGGGCCGAACATGTCCAGCCGGTAGACATCGTGTGCGTTCACGTCGAGGTAGACGACGGTGTCGCGCGCGGATCTGTCTTCCCGCCACCCATTGATCTGGTGGGAGAAGAAACACGCCCTCTTCGCCGGAGGATTTGCGGCCGGGCCGGCTGTCTCGTCAGCGGCGAGCGCCGAGGCGCCGGCGGTAAGGGCGAGTCCGACGACGAGGCAGGCTGTGGTCAGTGTCTTCATAGCGGTCTCCAAACGTGTGGCTCCCGGTCCCGGTTGCACTCTGACACGCGGTTACGTCGGGATCGAGGCGCGGCGGCGCGCCCGGGCCGCGAACCGGGCCGGATCGACGAGCGCGATCAGGTCCGCGGGGAGGGGGGAGGGCGCGCCCGTGACCAGCGCCGCGACATGTTCGGCCAGCAGCGGCGCGGTCGAAAAGCCGCGCGAGCCCAGTCCTGAGAGGATGAATCGCCCTGGCGCGCCCGGGACCGGGCCGGCCAGTGGCAGCCGGTCGCGGGTCGCCGCCCGTACTGAAGCCCGCCCCTGGAGGTCGCGATCCGCGATCCGCCCGGCCATCCGGGGCAGGGTCTCGGCCAGCAGGACGCGGTTGCGGTCATGATCGGCCGGCGCGGTGGCCGTGTCCGTTCGATCCCGGTCGAAGGTGGCCCCGAACAGCACGCCGCCATCGCGCAGGGGGATGACATAGCCGCCCTTCGAGATGGCGACGGCGGGCTCGGGATCGATCGTCCAGCTGGCCTGGCCGCGGATCGGCTGCAGGGTCAGGTCCGGTGCGAACATCGCGCTGGCGTGGCCGCCGGCGATACAGACGGCATCCACGGTGCAGAGCACCGCGCCCTGCGCGTCGATCAGGGCCTGGCGACCCTCTCGCGTCTCGATCCGGTCCACGGTGGCGATCAGCACCGGCCCGGTCCAGGCCTCCAGCGCCGCCGACGGGTCCAGCACGACGGCTTCAGAGATGTCGAGGCCGGCCGGAGCGTCCTCGCCGAGGCGCGCGCTGGTCTGCGCGGCGTCCAGGCGCGCCAGGGTTCCGGCCTCGAACAGGTCGGCCATAGCCAGGGTGTCGAAGCGCTCCGCATCCCGCGGCGTCGCCTCCAGCTGCAGGGCGCCTTGCGCGATGACGGCGGAGGGCAGGGCCCGGTAGAGGTCCACGGCGTGGGCGAAGGCCTGCGCATGCAGGGCGGCGGACGGGCCCAGGCCCGCGTCGAGGCGGGGCGAGACCAGCGCTGCGGGGTTGCCCGAGGCGCCCGCGCCGGGTCCGCCCGCGTCGATGACGATCGGCTCGACGCCCAGCCGGCGGAACGCCCGCGCCAGCGAAGCCCCCGCGATTCCCGCGCCGAGGATGGCTACGGTCGGCGGCGGCGGGCTGATCACCGGGTCCCCGGCGCGCCGGGCCTCCAGCCGTTCGCGCTTGCGACCGTGGCCGGGGCGCTTCTCGACCGCGAAACCGGCGGTCTGCAGGCCACGCCGGACGACGCCGGCGACGGTGAAGGTGGCGACGCGGGCTCCGGGCGCGCTTGCCGCGGCGATCCGGTCGAGAACCGGCTGGCTCCACATCTGCGGATTGGTCGCCGGGGCGAAACCGTCGAGGAACCAGGCGTCGGCGCGGCCGGTCCATTGGTCCAGGGCGCTCTCGACGTCCATCACCGCCAGGTCGAGCGTCGCGTCGAGGTCTGGCAGGTCCAGGCGGTGGAAGCCCCTCGCCCTGCGCGGCCACTGCGCCAGCATGCGGTCCGCGACCGGCGCCAGCTCGGGCCAGCGCCCAAGCGCCCGCGCGGCGTCGTCGCGCGACACAGGGAAGGCCTCGATCGAGAAGATGTTCAGCCTGCCGCCGTCTGGCCGGAAGCGGCTCCACAGGTCCAGCAGGGCGGCGATGTTGAGGCCCGTCCCGAAGCCCAGCTCGCCGACCACGAACTGGCGTCGGCCGGCCCAGGCCTCGGGCAGGCCGCATCCGGTCAGGAACACCGCGCGCGTTTCGGCCAGGCCGTCATCGCTGGAGAAGTAGACGTCGCCGAACCGGCCCGACCGGGGCAGGCCGTCATCGCCCCAGACGAGGGACGGATCGGCGGCGCGGGTCGTGTCTGACGTCATCTGAACCGGAAAAAGAAAAGGGCCGCCCCGGAGGACGGCCCTTCCTTACAACGCGTGAAGCGTCGTGACGTGTCTTACTGCGCGGGCGCCGGGGCGGCCGGAGCGGCGGCGGCGTCAGCGGCCGGAGCGGCGGCGGCGTCAGCGGCCGGAGCAGCGGCGGCGTCAGCGGCCGGAGCGGCGGCGGCGGCGTCAGCGGCGGCCTTCGAAGCGTCGGCGGCGGCGGCGTCAGCGGTCGCGGCGGCGTCTTCGGCCTTTTCAGCGGGCTTGCCGCAGGCGGCGACGGAGAGAGCGGCGACGGCGGCGCCGGCGACGAGCAGCTTACGGAGCATATCGGAGGTCATGTCCTGGAGTCCCCTGTGAGGAGTTTCTAACGCGCCCCGTCGGGGAGGCGCAGACCGGACTATGCCGCTCTCAGCGCGGAGCGCAAGGCCCGACTTCACGCCCCTGTGATCACTTTTTTCCCGCGGCGAATGGCCTCAGGCCTCGTTCGGTATGGTGGACAGGGCTTCCTCGAGTTCCAGGAAGCTGGGCTGGGCGCCGGACGGGACGCTGCCGCGACCGATCTCGACGGAGATCTGGGCGGCGTTGCCGTGCAGGTGCGCCACGAGGACGGCCTGGATGATTCGATAGAAGGCGCCTTCCTCGTCAATGACGTTCTGGAGGCGCGTCGACATCGGGCCGATCAGGCCATAGGCGAGGAACACGCCGAGGAAGGTGCCCACCAGCGCGCCGCCGATCATGCCGCCGAGCACGGCCGGGGGCTCGGTGATGGCGCTCATGGTCTTGATGACCCCGAGCACGGCCGCGACGATGCCCAGCGCCGGCAGGGCGTCGGCCATGTTCTGCAGGGCGTGCGGCGGACCGGAAGCCTCGTGATGGTGCTTCTCGATCTGCTTTTCCATCGCGTCCTCGACCTGGTGGGGATCCTCCAGGTTCATGGTCATCATCCGCAGGGTGTCGCAGATGAAATCGATGGCGAAGTGGTCCTTCATGATCCGCGGAAAGCGGGAGAATATCGAGCTGTCATGCGGCTTCTCGATATGGCTTTCCAGGGCGATGACGCCCTTGGACTTCATCGTCTTGGTCAGCAGGAACAGCAGCGACAGCAGGTCGCGATAGTCGCTGGGCTTCCACTTCGGCCCGGCGAAGACCTTGCCGAAGCCGGAGAGCGTGCCTTTGACCACGGTCAGGGACTGGGAAATCAGGAAGGCGGCGATGGCGGCCCCGAAGATGGCCATCAGCTCGTACGGAAGCGTCTTGATGATCACGTCCATCTTGCCGCCGTGCAGCAGGAAGCTGCCGAACACCATGGCGAAAAGCATCACGATGCCGATGATCTGGAACATGGGGAGAGACGCCGCCTTGCAAGGTTAACCGCTGCAGAATCGGGGTTAATGCTTAATGGGCGATGAGCGCGGGGGCCGTTGCGCCGTTGTTTCGACGCGCCCTAGACTGTGGTCATGACCTCACAGGCGCGATCCGTCCCGAAGCTCGCCCCGCGATCCTTCGCCATACTGTTCGCTGTCTCGATCGTGGTGGCCATCGGCAACACCGGCCTGATGTCGATCCTGCCGGCGATCGGTCGCCAGATCGGCATTCCGGACGCCTTCATGGCGGCGATCTTCTCGCTGTCGGCGCTGCTCTGGGCGGTGATGTCGCCGGTCTGGGCCCGGGAGTCAGACAAGCGCGGGCGCCGCCCCCTGATCATGCTGGGCCTGGGCGGGTTCGCGGTGTCGATGCTCTGCTGCGGGCTGGTCGTCACCGCTGGGCTGCATCATCTCGCGTCCTGGCCGGTGATCTTCGTCGTCTTCCTGTTGGCCCGTGCGCTGTTCGGCCTGATCGGGTCGGCGTCGAATCCGGCGACCCAGGCCTATGTCGCCGAGCGGACCTCGCGCGCAGAACGCACCCAGATGATGGCCAGTCTGGCCGGCGCCTTTGGCCTCGGCACCGTCGTCGGGCCGTTCCTGGCCCCGATGTTCATCCTGCCCTTCGTGTCGCTGGCCGGACCGCTGTTCACCTTTTCCCTGATCGCGCTCTGCATGCTGATCGTGGTCTGGCGGATGCTGCCGGAGGAGTCCGTCCCCCGCGAGACCCGTCGCCTGGCGGGCGCCGCCCTGTGGAAGGACAAGCGACTCGCGCCGTTCCTGATCTACGGCTTCCTCGTAGCCACCTGCCAGACGGCCCAGGGCTACACCCTCGGCTTCATGATCATCGACAAGCTGGGCGTTTCGCCGGTCGAGGCGCTGGGCTTCATCGCCGTGTCGATGGCCGCCGGGGCGATGGCCGGGCTGCTCGCGCAGTGGGGGCTGATCCGCATCTTCAACATGGGCCCCAAGACCCTGTTGCGCTGGGGCGTGGCCCTGGCCTGCCTCGGCAACCTGATCACCGCCTTCGCGCCGGACTACTGGACCGTGGTGGCCGGTTACGCCATCGCCTGCCTCGGCTACGGCTTCGCCCGGCCGGGGTTCACCGCCGGCGCCTCGCTGTCGGTGCAGATGCATGAGCAGGCCCAGGCCGCGGCGGCGATCGCGGCGGTGAACGGCCTCAACGTGATCATCGCGCCGCTGTTCGTGACGCTCTACCAGGCCTTCCAGCCCGGTCCGTTCCTGCTGAACGCCGTGATCCTCGCCGGGCTGATGGCCTATGCCTTCCGGAACGCGATCCTCCGCGAAGCCGGCGAGCGGGGCGACCCGGACGCCGAGGCGACCCTGGCCATTCTCGAACGGAGCGACGAGGGAGGGGTCTAGAGCCCGCCCGCCTCGTCCCGCAGCTTGCGCACCAGGTCGATCGACAGATAGCCGTCCGCCGGCAGGCCGCGCGCCTTCTGCCAGGCGCGGAGGGCGGTCCTGGTGTTGGAGCCGACCACCCCGTCCGGCGCGCCCGGATTGAAGCCCAGGCTGGCCAGCGCTGTCTGGGCCGCCATGCGGTCGGCCAGAGACAACGGAACCTCGTAGGGCCAGGGTGTGACCAGCCCGCCTTCGCCGCCGAAGCGGTCGGCCAGCAGGCCCACGCCGAGCGCATAGGCGGTCGAGTTGTTGTACCGCCGGATCGCCATGTGATTGGGGAAGGTCAGGAAGGCCGGCCCATTGACGCCGGAGGGCAGGATCAGACCCGCCTCCGCCGCCTGGTCGGCGCTGCTCCACGGCAGGCCGTCGGCGCGCCGTACGCCCTTCGCGCCCCAGCCCGCCGGCGTGTCCTTCGGGCCCTCGACCACCGAATAGTCGAAGCCTGACGGCAGGATCACTTCCCGCGCCCAGCTCTGGCCCCGCTTCCAGCCGGCCTTGGCCATGTAGTTTCCGGTCGAGAACAGGGCGTCGGCGGTCGAGCCCCAGATGTCGCGCAGGCCGTCGTTGTCGCCGTCCACGGCGGTGGCGAGGAAGACCGAGGGCAGGAACTGGGTCTGGCCCATGGCGCCGGCCCAGCTGCCCTTCAGCCGCGTGCGCGGGGCTTCGCCGGAGCCGACGATCTTCAGCGCCGCGATCAGCTCGCCCTCGGCCCAGCTGCGACGGCGGCCGTCGGCGGCCAGGGTGGCGAGCGAGCGGATCACGTCCATGTCGCCCTGGATCTTGCCGAAGGCGGATTCCATGGCCCAGATCGCCAGCACGATCTCGCGCGGCGCGCCGTAGCGCTGCTCGATGGTCGGCAGATAGGTCAGGCTGGTGCGGAACTGGCGCCCCTGGGCGACCCGGGCGTCGCTGACCACGCCCTTCACATAGTCGCCGACCGGCTTGGAGAACTCCGGCTGCCGGGAATCGAGCGAGGAAGCGCGCGTGTCCGGGGTCAGACCCGCCAGCTCGCGGTCGAGGACGGCGGCCGGAACGCCGGCGTCGCGGGCCCGGTTGTAGAACCCCGACAGCCAGGCGTCGAAATTGGGGTCGCCGGACGGTGTCAGGCTGGCTGACGGCGCGGGAACCGACGGCACGGCCGGCGTTCCGGACGCCGGTTGCGGGGCGGGGCTGGCGATGCCCAGCGATGGCTCCAGCGACGGGTCGGCGCAGCCGGCGACAATCAGGGCGAGAAACGAACGACGGTCCATGGGTCCACGCTACAGGGGTGCGAAGGCGCACCCTAAATCACAAGCCTGCGAATACCGTGCCGAGATTGACCTGATATGCAGGCCCGCAGGATAGTCGGGCTCCGGGATTGTGGGGATACAAATCATGCGTTTGTTGCTTGGAGCCGTCCTGTCGTCGGCGGTGCTGCTGATCTCCGGAGCCGCTTCGGCGGCGGAAACCGCCTGCGCCGACCCTGCCGGCGGCCCGTCCTTCGCCAACACCCGCTGGTCCGGCACGTCGGAATGGGAGGGCGTCGCGGCCAACCCGATGACCCTGTTCCTGAGGCAGGACTGCGTCGTCGAGTACGTCTCGCGCGGCGTGACCTACACCAACGGGACCTGGGTCCAGCGCGGCAACCTGATCGAGTGGCAGTCCAACGACCACTTCGCCGTCTACGTCGGCCAGGCCGGCCTCGGCCAGATCGGCGGGGTCATGTACAATCGCCGCGGCCAGCAGGGCGTGTGGCGCTTCAAGCGCGCGGACTAATCCGGGCGGTCGTCAAAAGGGGACAGAGAACCATGCGTCTGATGCTCGGAATCGCCCTGGCGGCGTCTCTTCTGCTCGCCGGCGGCGCGTCGGCCCAGTCCGGAAAAGGCTGTGGACGACCCGGCGAGCCGGCCACCCTGACCGGGTCCAGCTGGAAGGGAACCTTCACCTGGAACGGCGACCCGGCGGTCGCCCAGACCATGACGCTGCTGCCTGACTGCACGCTGAAATACAGCTACAAGGGGACCACCTACACCAACGGGCGCTGGCTGCAGCGCGGCGACATGGTGATGTGGAACACCAACGACCATTTTGCCATCTACCTCGGGTTCGTCACCGGCGGCGAAATGGGCGGCACCATGGCCAACCAGAACGGCGCCTATGGCGCCTGGACCTTCAAGCGCGCGGATTGACTCAAAAGCCGCCGCCGCCTATAGCCGCCCGCTCTGGAACAACCGGGTTTCCGCAGGCGCTGCAGACAGCGTCCGGATCGCCCGCAAACGGTAGACGGGTCATGAAAGTCAGAAGCTCGCTCAAGTCGCTGAAGAATCGCCACCGCGACTGCAAGCTCGTGCGTCGCAAGGGCGTGATGTACGTGATCAACAAGACCGATCCGCGCTTCAAGGCCAAACAGGGCTGAGCATGCGCGCGCCCGGAGGTGTTCTCTGGGACGTCGGCAATGTGATCGTGGGCTGGAGCCCGCGTCGCCTCTACGAACAGATCTTCAAGGAACCGGCCGCTTGCGACCGGTTCCTTTCGTCTGTCTGCACGCTCGACTGGCACCTTGAGCACGACCGCGGCGTCTCGTTTGCGGACAACGCCGCCTCTCTGATCGCGCTGTATCCTGAACATGAGCGGGAGATCCGCCTGTGGGGAGACCGGTTCATCGACATGGTCGGACCGGTGATCGGCGAGAGCGAGTCGGCGATCCTCGCCCTGACCGCGCGCGGCGTGCCGCAGTTCGGCCTGACCAACATGCCGAGCGAGGCCTGGCCGGCGGTGACGACCCTCTCGCCGGCCTTCGCCTGCTTCCGGGATACGGTGGTGTCGGGCGAAGAGCGGCTGGTGAAGCCCGACCCGGCCATTTTCCGCCTGGCGGCGGAGCGGGCCGGGATGGCGCCGCAGGAGCTGCTGTTCATCGACGATTCGGCGGCCAACATCGCCTCGGCGGCGTCGCTGGGCTTTCATGTCCACAGGTTCGAGGACCCCGCCCACCTGTTTCCGGTGCTCGTCGGCCACGGACTGCTTGAGGCCTGAGGCCCGGGGGGCTAGAGGGTCGGCCTTCCCGATCCCTCCGTCCTGTGAGAGCCTTCCCCCATGGCCGACGACGCCTCCACCATCGACGTGCTCAACAGCACCGCCCAGACGCAGCTCAAGACCATTCTCGAGCGCATCGAGCGTCTGGAGGAGGACAAGGCCGCCGTGATGGCCGATCTCAAGGAAGTCTACGCCGAAGCCAAGGGCAACGGCTTCGACGTCAAGATTATCCGTAAGGTGGTGCGCATCCGGAAGATGGACCGCGCCAAGCGCCAGGAAGAGGACGCGCTGATCGACCTCTACCTTTCGGCCATCGGGGAAATTTGAAGCGCGGCGCGCCAGATCTGAAAGCGCAGGCCAAGCGGGCAGCGCTGAACGCCCTGAAGCGCGCCCGCCGCACGGCCGACAAGGCCGGCATTGAACTGTCCGACTGGGAAGGCGAGTTCCTCGGCAGCGTCGAGGATCGCCTGAAAACCTACGGCCGCGCCTTCGGGGATCCGGAGAAGGGCGGCGCCGGCCAGGCGCTGTCGATGCTGCAGACGGTGAAGCTCAAAGAGATCACCGCCAAGGCCAAGGGTGAAAAGAAACCGATGAAGCGCAAGCCCTTCGGACGGCGCGCCGCGACCCCTGAACAGGACTGACCGGATGATCCGCGGCCTTCCCCCCCTGCTGGCCCTGCTGCTTGTCGCCGGCTGCGCCGCGCCCGCCGAGACTGGGCCGGGCGCCGCCCCGCCGGCCTGCGTGCTGCCGGCCACGGTCACGCCGGCGCCGGCCTACGATCCGCCGGCCGACGAGATCGAGGCCGACGAGCCGACCGCCTTCTACATGCTGGCCCTGACCTGGGCGCCGGAGGACTGCCGCGACAACGGTGACCGGCGGGGCTACGAGATCCAGTGCCGCGACAACGCCTTCGGCTTCGTGCTGCACGGCCTCTGGCCCAACGGCGCGGCGCGGCGCCATCCGCGATACTGCGGTCCGGCCCCGGCGATCAGCCCCGCTACGGTCCGCAAGACCGCCTGCATGACCCCCTCGACCGTGATGCAGCAGCACGAATGGGCCGCCCACGGGACCTGCGGCTGGGACACGCCCGAGGCCTATTTCGAACAGGCCGCGACGCTGTGGGATGCGGTCAGGATGCCCGAGCTTTCGGCCCCCGCCATGACCGCCGGTGCGCTGCGCGACGCCTTCGTGGCCGCCAACCCGTGGATGAAGCGCGACGGCATCTACATCAAGACCGTCGACGACAACCGGCTGATGGACGTGCGGTTCTGCTACGACCTTGCTTACCGGCCGATGGCCTGCAAGGGCTCGCTGGGCGCGGGCGACGGCACAGTGCTGACGATCACGCCGCGTCGCTGAACGGGGACCTAACCAATCCAGCGCAGGGCGCGTTCGAACAGGGCGATGGTCTGGGCGTGCAGCCTATCACCCGTGGCGACGGGCGCCTTGCCGGCGCAGGCGCGGGCGTGGGTGCCCTCCAGGATGATGCCCAGCTTGTAGCAGGCCAGAACCCCGTACCAGTGGATCGACGACAGATCCCGCGTGGTCCGTGAGCGGTAGTGCTCAACCAGCTCGGCGGCGGTGGCGAACCCCTTCCATGGCCGCACGGCGACGCTGGCCGGATCGGGATCCTCGCCCTCGGGCCAGGTGGCCAGCAGCCAGCCGAGATCGAGCAGCGGGTCGCCGATGGTGGTCAGCTCCCAGTCGACGATAGCGGCCAGCTCGCCGCTGTCCGGGCGGACCAGCACATTGGACAGATGGAAGTCGCCGTGGATGATCCCCGGCCGAAACGTCTCCGGCCGGTTCGCCTCGAGCCAGGTCGCCACCGCGTCCACGCCCGGGATCTCGGCCGGCCCGGTCCAGTCGGCGAACTCCGCGTAGGAGGCCAGCTGCGCCTTCCAGCGTTCGACCTGCCGTTCGAGGTAGTTGTCGGGCCGGCCCAGGCCTTCCAGGCCGACGGCGCGATAATCCAGCGCGCCCAGTTTCGCGATCCCCTCGACCATCGCCAGGCCGATCCGGTGGCGGATCGTCTCGGACCCGGCATGCAGCGGCGGCAGGCCGGCGGTCGGGTTGAAGCCGTCGATCGGCTCCATCAGGTAGAAGGCCGCGCCGAGCACGGTCTCGTCGCCGCAGGCCGCGATCAGGGCCGGGTGGGGCACATCGCTGTCGGCGATCGCCGCCAGGACGCGGGCCTCGCGGCGCATGGTCTCGTTGGAATTGGCCCGCAGGTGAGGCGGCGGGCGCCGAAGGACGTAGCTTCGCCTGGCGCGGCTGAAGCGCAGCAAGATGTTCTGGGTGCCGCCGGTCAGCCGGACGGCGTCCTCAACGGGGCCGGAGCCCAGTCCCTGCCCGTCCATCCAGGCGGCCAGCGCCGCCAGATCCACAGTGGATTCCACCTGGTCGCCCCTTCGGAAGCCGAATTGTCCGACCAGCTAGAGCGATTGACCCCGCGAGAGGCAAGGGGCGAGCGGTCAGGCCGGTGCGGGCGTCGCCAGGGCGGCGGCGCGGGCCGCCGCCAGCTTCATGCGGTGCATCAGGGTCTTCAGCCGCGTGTCGCGCGGCGTGGACGGGCGAATCGGGACGCGTCTGCGCATCAGCTGGCCTCCTCAAGACTGCCATCGACGTCGAGGCCCTGTTCACGGACCTTGCGGTAGAGGGTCGAGCGGCCGATGCCCAGGCGTCGGGCGACCTCGCTCATGTGACCGGCGTAGATCTCGATCGCCAGCTGGATCAGGTCGCGCTCGACCTCTTCCAGCGGCCGCACGTGACCGCGCCCGTCAAGGATGCGCACGGGGGCGTCCTTGCTGATCTCGGCGATCAGCTCCTGCGGCGTGGGCATGGCGGCCGCGGCGGCGGTCAGCGCCTCCGGTGCGATCTTGACCCCGGAAATGGCCGGGAAGTCGTGCGGCTGCAGGTGCGGCGAGTCTGACAGCACGATGGCGCGGTAGACGGCGTTCTCCAGCTGGCGGACGTTGCCCGGCCAGTCGAAGGCGGTCAGCATCGCCATGGTCTCGGGCGAGGCGCCCATGACCCGCTTGCCTTCCTCGATGTTGAACCGCCGGACGAAGGCCTCGACCAGGGACGGCACATCCTCGCGGCGTTCGCGCAGGGACGGGGCCTCGATCGGATAGACGTTCAGGCGATAGAACAGGTCCTCGCGGAAGCGGCCCTCGGCTATGTGGTTGGAGAGGTCGCGGTTGGTCGCCGAGACAATCCGAACATCCACCCGCACCGAGCGCTTGGCGCCGATCGGATCGATCTCGCTCTCCTGCAGCGCCCGCAGCAGCTTGACCTGCATGTCCAGCGGCAGCTCGCCGACCTCGTCGAGGAACAGCGTGCCGCCGTCGGCCTCGCGGAACTTGCCGAGGTGTTTTTCCGAGGCGCCGGTGAAGCTGCCCTTCTCGTGGCCGAACAGGATCGACTCGACGAGGTTCTCGGGGATCGCGCCGCAGTTCACCGCCACGAAGGGCTTGCCGGCCCGGTCGCTGGCGCCGTGCACCGCGCGGGCGATGACTTCCTTGCCGACGCCGCTTTCGCCGCTGATCAGGATCGGGATCGAGGACTTCGCCGCCCGTTCGCCGAGGCGCTTGACCATCTGCATCGGGGCGCTGTCGCCGATCAGGTCGGCGAAGGTTGTGCGGCCGGTGACCTGCTTCTTCAGCCGGTCGACCTCGCTGCGCATGTCGCCCATCGACAGGATGTTGCGGATCGAGACGATGATCCGCTCGGGGCTGGCCGGCTTGACCATGAAGTCGCCGGCGCCGGCCTGCATGGCCTTGACCACCGTCTCCACGCCGCCGCCCGCGGTCAGCACGATGACGGGCTGGGCATAGCCCTTGGCGCGCATCTCCTTCAGCGTGTCCTGGCCGTTCAGGCCGGGCATCTGCAGGTCGAGCAGCACCGTGTCGGCCGGCTGGCCGGACATAAGATATTTCAGCGCGCTGTCGCCGTCCTCGGCCTGGGCGACGGCGAAGCCCTCGCGTTCCAGCACCGCCTGGATCAGACGCCTTTGCGTCGGGTCGTCGTCGACGACCAGGACCGTTTTGGTCATATGAAGCTCACCCACCGAACCGGCGTGCGCCCGACATGGAGCGCCGCTCTTGTTGACCCGGATTGAAACACAGGCCGGTAAAGACCGGGTTTCGGAGACCTGAGTCGGGGGTTAACGGCGGCGGGCATATTCGGTCAGGGCGGCGGCCAGGTGATCGTACATCGCCCGCACCCTGGAGACGCCGCGCAGGTCCTCGTGCATGGCCAGCCACATCTCCAGTTCAAACCACACCAGATCGGGCAGGACCCGAACCAGATCCGGTTCGGCGGCGGCGATGCCCAGCTGGCAGCCGCCCAGGCCGAAGCCGGCGCGCAACGCGGCCAGCTGGGCCAGGTCGCTGTCGGTCCGGAAGGCGAACCGGTCGCGATCCAGGAAGGGCGCGGCGGACTCCAGCGCGCGGAGAGACGCCACGTCGCGGTCGAACCCGATCAGCGGATGGTCGGCGATCTCGTCGATCGTCCGCGGCAGGCCGTGCGCCTCGACGTAGCGGCGATGGGCGAAGAGACCAATGCCGATCGTGCCTATCCGTCGCGCGACCAGCGCTGACTGGTCGGGACGGATCATCCGGACGGCGATGTCGGCGTCGCGCCGCAGCAGGTCCTCGTTGCGGTTGGTCAGGACCAGTTCGACGGTGACGCCGGGGTGGATCTCGCGGAAGGCGGCGAGGATCGGCGGGAGCACGACCCCGCCGACGATCTCGCTTGCGGTGATCCGCACGACGCCGGTCTCGCCGCCCGCACCGCCGCTGACCGCCCGGGCGGCGGCCTCGGCGGCGGCATGCATTTCCTCGACCCGGGGCAGCAGGTCCGCGGCGGCCGATGTCGGGGTCAGTCCCTGGGGGGAGCGGGTAAACAGGGCCACGCCCAGTCCCGCCTCCAGCGCGGCCACATGCCGGCCGAGCGTCGGCTGGGTCAGGCCCAGCGTTCGCGCCGCCGCTGACAGGCTGCCCTGCCGCATGACCTCCCGGAACGAGGCATAGAGATTCCAATCCATGCAAAAATGCATATCAAACAGGCAGAGATCCGCAATTCACGAATATCAGATCGCGGGCGACATCTTGGGCCTCAGGAGAAGGAGAGACGCCGATGTTCGTCGGACACTACGCCGCCGCCCTGGCCCTGCGCGCCGCCGAGCCGCGCGCGCCGCTGTGGAGCTATGTCGCCGCCTGCCAGTTGATGGACATCGGCTGGGGCGCGCTGATCATGACCGGGGCGGAGAAGTTCAGCGTCAATCCGGACCTCCCGGGCAGTCCGCTGGAGCTCTACCATATGCCCTACACCCACAGCCTGCCGGGGGCCCTGGCGTGGTCTGTCGGCGGAGCGCTGCTGGCGCGCGGGCTGCTGAAGACACCGTGGCGGGCGTCGGTGTTCGTCGGGCTGGCGGTCTTTTCCCACTGGGCGCTCGACTTCCTGGTTCACCGTCCGGATCTTGAACTGTGGTTCGGCGGCGAGAAGGTCGGCCTCGGCTGGTGGAACTACCCGGTCCCGGAGGCGACGCTGGAGTTGGGCCTGTTGGCGGCCGCGGGAGCCTGGTGGGCCTGGGTGCGGGCTAAGGAAGGCCTCAGCGCCTGGCCGGCCGCCACCTTCCTGCTGGTGCTGACGGGCGTGCAGATCGTGTCCAAGCTGACGCCCGCGGGATCCGATCCGGTCCAGACCGGCGCCATGGCGATCGGCGTCTATCTGGCCGTTGCGGCCGTCGCCTGGCTTGTCGAGCGCCGGCCGGGGCGGGTAGCTTGACACCGGTTTCCTGGAGGGTGGCATGGCGGCGGACTGGACGAGACGCACGCTGCTGGCCGCCACCGGACTGGCGGCTGCGGCCCCGGCTCTGGCGGGCGCGCCGAGGGTCATCCCGATCTGGCCGAACGGACCGCCGGGCGGGGAGGGGGTCCCGGTTGTCGAGGAAGTGGTCGAGCGCAACCCGCCGCCCAATCCCCTGCGCGACCGCTATGTGAAGCACGTCCGCAACCCGACCCTGACGGTGTTCGCGCCAGCCAGGCCCAACGGCGCCTCGCTACTGATGACGCCGGGCGGCGGCTACAAATGGGTGGTAATGGACAAGGAGGGCTACGAATGTGCCGAGCGCTTCGCGGCCGTCGGGGTCACCGTCTATGTCGCCAGCTATCGCCTGCCGGCCGACGGCTGGGCGGCCGGTCCCGCCGCGCCGCTGCAGGACGCCCAGCGCGCGCTGCGGCTGGTGCGGTCCCTGGCGCCGGACCCGAAGCGGGTCGGGGTCATGGGCTTTTCCGCCGGCGGGCACGTCGCCGGCTGCCTGGGCCTGATGTGGGACGCTCCGACCTATGCACCGGTCGATGCCGTCGACGGCCTGTCCGCACGGCCGGACCTGTCGATGCTGATGTATCCGGTCGCCACGATGCATCCGGCCTTCGCCCATGCGGGGTCCCGCGAACAGCTGCTCGGCGTTGCGCCGACGGCGGACCAGGAGCGGCGCTGGTCGCTCGAGGACAACGCCCGACCCGACGCCCCGCCAACCTTCCTGCTGCATGCCGGCGACGACGCTTCGGTGCCGGTCGAGAACAGTCAGCGCCTTTACGACGCGCTGCGCGCCGCGAAGGTCCCGGCCGAGATGCACCTCTTCGAGGAGGGCGGCCATGGCTTCGGCCTGCGGTTCACGGCCGGCAAGCCGGTGGCGGCCTGGCCGGCGCTGGTCGAGGCCTGGTGGAAGAGGAAAGGGTTCGTCTGAGCTCCCTCCCTCCCCTTTATGGGGACCGTTGCGTAATTCGCTGATCGTGATTCTCTGTCTGTTGAGGCGGAGGGTCGTTGATGTCGGTGAAGGGCACGGGTCAGCTTGGCTTTGGCGAGGTCGGTGCTGGTCGGCGGGGCGGA
>JAIOXZ010000043.1 GCA_021741355.1 Caulobacter sp. | reverse complement strand
GAGCCTCGAGCAAGCGGTCAGGGACGGACAGCTGCCCCTCGACGTGGTAATCCATGACCAGCAGACCGCTCTCGATCAGTTTCGAGGTGGCTTTCAGCCGTGCGGCTGTCTCATTGGCGTCAGCCCCAATCAGGGCAGAGACGACGGTCGCCACGCCCTGACGTCCGCCCTCATTGAGGTTGCCGATAAGCTCACCAATTGAAGTGCACTGGTTAGCGAGTACAGAGAGCTCCAGGAGCTTCGATTCAACCTCATCCAAGCGAAAGAACTTGCAGACAAAGTCGATGTTCAGCGCGATGGCCGATGGCGAGGCGTCCTTGGTGTTTTTCATGGCCTCGTCGAGAGCCGTGCGCACGATCACCAGGATCTTCTTCCAGCAACACTTTTCCTTGCCGAGAATCGGGGCGATGTCTTCATGGTCGACGATGATGCCGAGGCTTTCGCCTTGGTCGGCGCACCACTGGGCTAGGAGGCGAGCGCGCTGCATCCGGTTTCCAATCCAGCTCTGGGCGTTATGCAGGTAATTGGCCACCTGCCGCTTTTCATAGGTTCCAATCATGATCGTCTCCCTCTCGCGATGACGAAGGTGACATTCTCATGCGTCAGAATTGGTGATATGTGAGTGCGACCAGTTTCGACGTGTGCCCGCCTCAGGCTGTTTCCCTGCTGCTGTACCGTCGAACTGGGTAAATGTGCCGACTTCAGATCTGCGGGCGTCGTCGATGAGATACGAGAAAAGCCAAGCCCTACTGCGCCTTGCGTTCGAGATGCAGGGCAGCGCGGAGGGGGTGTCGTTGCAAGACATAATGCAGACCTACGACGTTAGCCGCCGCACCGCTGAGCGCATGCGCGACGCCGTGCGGGAGGTCTTTCCGCAGGTCGAGGAAGTCAGCCTGGGCGACGGCTTCAAGAGGTGGCGTATTCGTTCCACCAAGGGCATCTCAGCGATTCCGGTTCACACGGATGAACTGGCCGCACTGCATGCCGCTGCGGAACTGCTCCGCCGCGATGCCCGTGCAGTCCAGGCCTACATGTTGGAATCGGTATCCGCCAAGTTGCGCAGCCTTCTGCGCGCGGATGAACTCCGTCGGATGGAGCCTGATTACGAAGCACTGATCGAGTCCGAGGGGCTGGTGCTGCGTCCCGGCCCGCGGCCGCAGATTGACGGCGAGATTTTAGCGGCCCTACGCGAGGCCATCAAAGGCTGCGAGGAGATTGAGCTGCGTTACCTGTCCAGGTTCTCCGGCCTGGAGAGCCGTCAGCAGGTCAGGCCGTATGGGTTCCTGTACGGCAGCAGCAGGCACTACCTAGTTGCCTACAACACCAATCCCGAGGCCGACGATTTCCGCCTGTTTAGCCTCTCCAACATACTAGACGTAACCAGGCTGGGCGCCATCTTCGAGCGGCACCCCGGGTTCAGCTTGAAAGGGTATGCTGCGAATTCCTTCGGCGTCTTCCAAGAAGAGCCAGTCGAAGTGGTCTGGCACATATCGGCCGACGTCGCGGATGAGGCTCGAGAATACCTGTTCCATCCGTCGCAGCAGTTCGAGGAGCAGGACGACGGGTCTCTGATCCTACGATTCCGGGCGGGTGGTCTCGTCGAAATGGGCTGGTACCTGTTCAGCTGGGGCGGCGAGATTAAAGCCTTGGAGCCGCCTGAACTGCTGACCAAAGTCCGTCAGATGACCAGGGACTTCGTCCGCGCCCACCCCCTACGCACCATCAAACCGAAGCGGAACGGAACGTGTCAACGCGAATGAGACGCTGACGCCATCGAATTCGCCGCCATTATGGGGGTCACGCCCGGCAGGTGAAGGCCCGAACGGCCGTCCGTTCTTGGTTTGCTCCGCTATGCTACAAGAATTGACGTTTCGTGTCGTCCCCTCTGTGCCAACAATGATGAGACATCTACCCCCTAAGAGTTTGGGCGGTAAGCGTCCTCCCACGACTGCCTTCTCAGCGTAGCCGGGTCTGCGATGATGCCGTTCCGCCCACCGGCCGCCGCCGCTGTTGGCGGAAGCATCGTGGCAAACAACGTGGCTTGCATCGTGGCTTGCGATCGGATCGAGATCATTACCGGGACGGGCCGGCGGAAGTCGTGGACCGTCGAGGAGAAGATGCGCCTGGTGGCGGAGGCGTCGACTGGGCGCGGGTCGGTCGCGGCGGTGTCGCGCCGTTACGGGGTCTGCCGCAGCCTGCTCTATCGCTGGCGCCTTGCGGTGGCGGGCGACGCTCCGGGCATGGCGGACGAGCCGTTCACGCCGGTGGTGGTCGCGCAAGGGCCACATCCCACCGCCCCGCAGCCACCCGGCCCGCGCTTCGGGATGGTGGAGATCGCGCTGCGCAATGGCCGCGTCCTTCGCGTGGCCGAGGACATCGCGCCGTCCCGGCTGGCCGGGCTGGCGTCGGCGCTGGAGCGGTGATGATATCGGTGCCGGCGGGCGTGCGCATCTATCTGGCCACCGGTCGGACCGACATGCGCAAGGGCTTCGACGGCTTGGCGATGCTCGCCCAGCAGGTCCTCGGGCGCGATCCGTTCTCGGGGCACGTCTTCATTTTTCGCGGCCGTCGCGGCGACCTCGTCAAGCTTCTTTACTGGGGCGGCCAGGGGCTATGCCTGTTAGCCAAGCGGCTGGAGAAGGGGCGGTTCGTGTGGCCTGCGGCCAAGGACGGGGCGGTCGCGCTGACCCCGGCCCAGCTTTCGATGCTGCTCGAGGGGATCGACTGGCGGATGCCCGAGCGGACCTGGCGGCCCGCGTCGGCGGGGTGAGTCCCGGCTGCAACAGTGGCGGAAAATCGCCGTTTCCGGGCGCCGACGCGATTCACCATACCGCGCCGGCCAGGTAGAATCCGGGCATGCTCAATGACGCTCTCCCCACGGACATCGACGCGCTCCACGGCATCGTCCTGCGGCAGGCCGGCGAGTTGGCCGCAGCCAAGGCCGGGCTCGTGTACAAGGCGCTCGAGGTGGAGAAGCTGAAGATCGAGCTGGCGCGCCTGCGACGGATGCAGTTCGGGCACTCCTCCGAAAAGATGGCCCGGACCGCCGAGCAGCTCGAATTGGTCCTGGAGGAGGCCGAGGAATGCGCCGCCGCCGAGGCTCGCGACGAGGCGCGGCCCGAGGCCGAAGGCGAGACCGCCGCCAAGCCGCGCCGCAACCGGACGCGCAAGCCGCTGCCCGACCATCTCCCCCGCACCGAAGTGACGCACGACAGCGCCCAGGACTGTGCCGCCTGCGGCGGCGCCATGCGCAAGGTCGGCGAGGACGTCACCGAGGTGCTCGACTATGTCCCCGGCCGGTTCCAGGTGATCCGCCACGTCCGCCCGGCCTATTCGTGCCGGTGCTGCGAGGCCTGGGCGCAGGCGCCGATGCCGTCGCTGCCGATCGAGCGGGGGCTGCCGACGCCCTCCCTGCTGGCCCACGTGCTGGTGTCGAAGTATTGCGACCACCTGCCCCTGTACCGCCAGTCCGAAATCTACGGGCGCGAAGGCGTCGATCTCGACCGGTCCTTGCTGGCCGGGTGGGTTGGCAAGTCGGCGGCGCTGGTCCGGCCGCTGGTCGAGGCGGTGCGGACCCACGTGATGGCCGGGGCGCGCATCCATGGCGACGACACGCCGGTGGCGGTGCTCGCTCCCGGCCGGGGCAAGACCAAGACCGGCCGGCTGTGGGTCTATCTGCGCGACGAGCGACCATGGGGCGGGCCGGCGCCGCCGGCCGTGCTCTACCGCTACAGCCCGGATCGCAAGGGCGAGCGCCCGCGCGAGCATCTGAAGGAATTCCGGGGACATCTGCACGCCGACGGCTATGCCGGCTTCGACGCGCTGTACCTGGCCGTGGGCGGCCGTCCGGCGGCGGTGACCGAGGTCGCCTGCTGGGCGCATGTCCGCCGCAAATTCTATGACGTCCATGTCGCCACGGCCTCGCCGATCGCCGAGGAGGCGCTGTCGCGCATCGGCGCCCTGTTCGACGTCGAGCGCGCGGTCGCCGGGCTTTCGCCCGAGCGACGCCAGGGCGTCCGCCAGACCGAGGCGCGCCCCGCGATGGCCGACCTGGCCGACTTCCTGGACGGCGCCTTGACCAGGATATCGGGCAAGAGCGCCCTGGCCGCCGCGATCCGCTACGCCCGCAATCACTGGGCGGCGCTGACCCGTTACCTGGACGACGGCCACCTCGAAATCAGCAACAACGCCGCCGAGCGCGCCATAAGGCCCCTGGCCGTCGGCCGTAATTATGCCCAGGGCCTGATTATGCGCAGTTCGTCGTGGGAAGAGCCGCATTTCGTGCGGCCAAGCTGAGCGAGGACGGCCGCTGATACGGCTTCGCTCTGAACATAATCGT
The DNA here is from genome assembly GCA_021741355.1 of Caulobacter sp. Classification (GTDB taxonomy): domain Bacteria; phylum Pseudomonadota; class Alphaproteobacteria; order Caulobacterales; family Caulobacteraceae; genus Caulobacter. Next base: position 10,907 of record JAIOXZ010000043.1, on the reverse strand, counting down.
GATCTCCTCCACGGCTCGCTCAGCCTGACAGGAGGTCAACATGTCCCAGGAGATCGTCATCCAGCCGCAGCCCCGGGCGTGGCTGGAGGACAGCATTCTTCAGCCCTACGTTTCGCGGTACGGCGCGCACCTGCGCCGTGGGCGGTATGCCCCGAGCACCCAGCGTGTCTATCTGTGCTGCGTCGCGCACTTCGCCCATTGGCTGACCGGGGAGCGGTGCGGCCTGACCGCGATCGGCGAGGCCGTCGTCGCCCGCTTCCTCTCGGAGCATCTGCCGGCGTGCGGCTGTCCGTATCCGGTCCGTCGGTTGCGCCACGAGCTGGGAGCCGCTCTCGCCCAGCTGTTGGAAGTGCTGAGGGCAGATGGCGTAGGAGCGCCGGATCCCGCCTTGGACACGGCCGTTGCGCGAGAGCTGGCGCGCTTTGATGCCCACATGCGGGATGTCTGTGGCCTGGCGGACAACACCCGCCGTCAGCGCGGTCGGATCGTCGGCGAGTTTCTGCTTGCCCATTTCGGCGACAAGCCGATCACGATGCCGAAGATCACCGTCGCCTCTGTCCGGCGCTTCGTTCTCGGCGAGGATGGGCGCAGCGCCGGCTCCATCGCCGTGATCGGCGGCGGCATCGGCTGCTATCTTCGGTTCCGCGGCATGTCCGGTGACCGGGTCGGCGAACTGGCGGCCGCCATTCCGCGGGCGGCCCACTGGCGTTTGGCGTCCTTGCCGGAGGTCCTCACCGACGCTGAGGTCGACGAACTGCTGCGATCATTCGATCAACCTTTTCCATCGCGCCGGCGAGCCTATGCCATGACGCGGTGTTTGATCGATCTCGGCCTGCGATGCAGCGAGGTCGCCAGCCTGCGCCTCGAGGACATCAACTGGAGCGACGGGACGCTCAGCCTTGTCGGAACCAAGGGGAGGCGCGCCGATGTCCTCCCCTTGCCCGCGGCGACCGGCAGCGCGATCGCCGCCTATCTCCGCGAGGAGCGGCCGCAGACCTCGAGCCGGGCCATATTTGTCCGCCACGTCGCCCCGTACGACGAGCCGCTCGAGAAGGGCGTCGTCAGGCGCGCGGTTCTGGCAGCCTATCGAAGATGCGGATGGCCCCGCACGGGGGTCCACATTCTGCGGCACAGTGTGGCCAGCCGGCTTCTGCGCACCGGCGCGCCGATGAAGGATATCGCCGACGTCCTGCGGCACCGCAGCCTCGATCCGTCGGCGATCTACGCCAAGGTCGATCTGACCAAGCTCGCCGCGGTGGCCTTGCCCTGGCCGGGGAGCGCGTCATGACCGAGGCTCGCACCATGCTCTCGCTGGCCGAGGATTACCTGGCCGAGCGTCGAGCCTTGGGGTTCGACCTGCGAATTCCCGGCGACCAGCTCACCGCCTTCGCGCGTTTCGTCGACGCGGCGGGCCATACCGGCCCGCTGACGACCCGCATCACCCTGGATTGGGTGCAGGGTCAAGCCAAGCACGCCAAGCCGTTTTCCTGGGCGCGCCGCCTGGACGTCCTTCGTCCATTCGCAAGGTATCTGGCGCGGCTCGATCCCGCCACCGAGTTCCCGCAGACCGCGATCTTTGGCCGTTCGCATCGCCGCCTGGCGCCGCACATCTACTCGCAGAAAGAGATCTGCGATCTGCTCGCCGCCGCCCGGCGCCTTGCCCCGCACGGTGGATTGCGACCCGCGACCTACGAGACGATCTTCGGATTGATCGCCGCCACCGGCCTGCGCCTTTCGGAAGCGCTCCACCTGCGGTGCGGCGATGTCGATCTCGATCAGGGCGTCCTCACGGTGCGGAACACAAAGTTTCGCAAGTCCAGACACGTGCCCATGCACTCATCCGTGGTGGAGGCGCTGAACCGCTACATGGCGTTGCGGGCTCGTCATGGCGCCACTGCCGAGAATTCATTGCTATTCCTCTCGTCATCGGGAGGGTTGTTGCCGAAGCGGACCATCGATGGCGTGTTCCAGCGGTTGCGAGGCGAACTCGGCTGGACCGCGCGCGGCGCCTACGCCCAGGCGCGCATCCACGATCTGCGCCATACCTTCATCTGCCGTCGCGTCCAGCTTTGGCATGAGCACGGCGCCGATATCGGCAACGCCATGGCCGCACTCTCGACCTATGTCGGCCACGCCAAGGTGTCCGACACCTACTGGTATCTGACCGGCGTCCCGGATCTGATGGCAATCGCCGGCGAGCGCTTCGAGCTCTTCGCTGCCACCGTCGGAGTCGGTCACCATGGCTGATCCGACCTCGACGCCGTCTTTTTCCACCTTGCTCCAGCGCTTCTTCGTTGAGCACCTGGGCCATCAGCGAGCCGTCAGCCCGCGCACCATCGCCGCCTACAGAGACACGTTCCGGCTTTTGCTGAGCTTTGCTGAGGCCAGGATTGGCAAGGCCCCGACCGCGTTGGCGTTGGTCGACCTCGACGCCCAATTGATCCTCAGCTTCCTCGATCATCTGGAGAAGGATCGCAAGAACGGCGCGCGCAGCCGCAACGCCCGTTTAGCGGCGCTTCGATCGTTCCTGAAGTATGCCGCCCATTACGACCTTACAGCGCTCCCTGTGATCGAGCAGGCGCTGGCCATCCCGATGAAGAGGTTTGACCGGCCGGTACTTGGATTTCTGTCGCGCCAAGAGATGCAGGCGATCCTCGATGCCCCGGATCCTCAAACCTGGGCGGGCCAGCGGGATCGAGCCCTTTTCAGCTTGATGTATAACACCGGCGCACGAGTGTCGGAGGTCATCGGCCTGCGGGTCGGCGACGTCGTCATCGACGGTACGATGGCCGCGCACCTCCGCGGCAAGGGGCGCAAGGAACGAAGCGTGCCGCTCTGGCGATCAACCGCGTCGCTGATCCGGAGATGGAAGCATCGGTTGGAGGGCGCCGGCGACGACAAGTTCCTGTTCCCAAGCCGGGGCGGAGAAAAGATGGCGCGATCGAGCGTCACCCAACGCCTCGACTTGGCTGTGTCGGCCGCCGCAGAGCGTCATCCCCAACTCGCGCGCCGCTCAATATCGCCGCATACAATCCGCCACACCACGGCGATGCATCTCCTGCAGTCCGGCGTCGACATCACCGTCATCGCCCTCTGGCTGGGCCACGAAAGCCCCGCCACGACGCACATGTACCTCGAGGCCGATCTCTCAATGAAAGAGCGCACTCTCGACCGCCTTCAACCAGTCGGAGCGACCCCCGGTCGGTATCGGCCGCCGGACCAGCTGATGCGGTTTCTTCAGAGCCTCTGAATTATGCGCAGTTCGTCGTGCTGGAAGTCGTCGGCTCCTCAGCTCTGCGTGCCCTTCCCTTGGCGAACTGCGCATAATCGCGCCCTGGGCATAATTCCTTCCAAGCGCGATCCCCCTCAGGGCTCTTTCGGCGGCATTGTTCGACATGCAGACCCGGCCGTCGTCGAGGAAGCGGGTGAAGGCGGGCCAGCGCTTCAGCATGTAGTCCATCGCCTTGGCGAGGTCGTTGCCGCGCGACAGCTTGGCGCGCTGTTCGCGCATCCAGCCTTCCAACTCGGCCACCAAGGGCGCCGCCAATTCCTGGCGGACGGCGCGGCGCCGCTCGGCCGTTTGGCCGTTTATCGCGCGCTCGATCCCGAACAGCGCGTCGATGCGCCGGACGGCCTCCAAGGCCAACGGCGAGATCACGGCGGTCGACTTGCCGCGCGCCTTGCGGCGGGCGTTCTCGGCGAGGTCGGCCATCACGAAGAACGGACGGCGGGCATGGACCCAGCAGGCCGCCTCCAAGATCGGACCGGGCGCGCGGCCGGATTCGTAGACCTTGCCGTAACCGCCATAGGCGTCGGCCTGGGGTCAGTACATTATTGGGACACAGATATACGGTAGGGAAAAGAAGTGTGATCACGGGCTGAGCACGAGCTGCCGCATGCCGTCTGGGTCACGGTCGGCTTGCGGGCTCCAGATATAGTCGCCGGTCAGGTTGATGTGCTCCCAGCCGAGTGGCGACAGCTGGCGCAGCACTTGGTCGTCGCATCGTTCGCCGGACCGGATCCGGTGGTCCAACGCCCGCCCGAGGTAGCGGGTGTTCCAGAGGACAATGGCTGCGGTGACAAGGTTGAGGGCTGCGGCGCGGTGGAGGTGGCTTTCGTGGCTGCGGTCCCTGAAACGGCCGAGACGATGGAACGACACTGCCCTGGCGAGGGCGTTGCGGGATTCCCCCTTGTTGAGTTCCTCGGTCGTCTCCCGGCGCAAGCCTGGATCGCCGATCCAGTCCAGCGTCGCCAGCGTGCGCTCGATCCGGCCAATCTCGCGCAGCGCCAGTGCCAATCCGTTTTGCTTGGGGTAGGCAGCGAGCTTTTTCAGGAGCAGCGCGGCGGTGACCGAACCCGCCCGCAACGCCGCGGTCACCCGGACAATGTCGTCCCAGTGGCTTGCGATCAGGCCCGGGTCGAGCCGCTCGCCGAGAAGCGGGCCGAGGACGCCGTACCGAAGCCGGGCCCCGGCAGCGTAGAGGCGCCGATCATCCAGGTTGGGGATACGGGGCAAGAACCGCAGCCCCAGGAGGTGCATCAAGGCGAAGACGTGGTCGCTGACGCCGCCAGCGTCGGTGCGGTGTTCCCGGATGTCGAGCCCGCTTCCGTGATGCAGCAGTCCGTCCAAGACTTGGGCAGCTTCGTTGGCGGTGGCGGCGATAACCGTGACGTGGAATGGCGCGTAGCGGTCGGAAATGTGGGTGTAGAGCTTGATGGCGGGATCGCGGCCGTAATGCGCGTTGACCACCCCTGCCGCTTCGCCGGCGCCGCCGAGGAAGAAGTGCTGGCCATCGGACGTTGCGCCGCCCCCGCCGCCGAACCAGCGGGCCATCGGCTGTCGGTGCTGCGCCTCGACCAGCCGTGCCAAGCCGATCCGGTAGGTCTCTTCCCGCATGTGCCATGTGGCGACCCAGAGAAGCTGGCGGCGCGTCGCGACCGGGCAGACCTGGGCCATGCGCGTCAGTCCCATGTTGTTCGCTTCGGCGATGAGGGTCGCCAGGAACGCGCGGCGGTCGCCGGGTGGACGGCCGGTCTGGAGGTGGCCGAAGTGGCCGGCCAAGTCCGTCCAGCCGTCCACTTCGTCGAGCAGGTCCGTGATCCGGATCTGCGGCACCATCCGGTAGAGCCGGCTGGCGAGTTGGTCCGCCTCGGACTTGTCGTCAGCCACGGTGCGGCGCAGCTTAAGCTTGCCGCCCTCCAGGGTGACGCCGTCCGCCGCTCCGGCTTCGAGCGCCTGAGCGGCATCGCGCAAACGGCGGTCGAGCAGGACCAGCCGCTGCGAAAGGTAGCTTTCCGCCGTCGGATATGGCTGCACTGGCAGGCGGGCGACCGCGAGCGGGAGGGGCGCCGACGCCGAAGGCGGCGCCAGGCACGCGTCCAGCGGCTGGTAGAGCCGAGAGCCGTGGACCCAGACGTCGCCCGCGCGCAGCCGGTCGCGCAGCTCGAAGAGGACGCACAGCTCGTAAAAACGGCGGTTGCAGGCTTTTCCTTCGACGATGACGTGTCGTCGCCACCGCCGGGAGACGAAGGTGGTCGGGGCTGTCGCTGGCAGCACTCGACGCGGATGGCCCGAGAGCTCCCGCAGATGCTCGAGCGCCGCCAGGAGCGGCTGCACGCACGCGGCCCCCTCGAAGGCGAAGTTCGCCAGCAAGCGTGGCCCAACCTGCCGGAAGACGGCGTGTTCGGGGCCAAGATCGGCCACCAGGTCGGAGGCCTCCGGCCGCAGGAGCTGACGCAGCTGGCGGGCCGAGACGGCCAGCTCTTCCCAAGTCTGCATGGCGACCAGCGCGGCATGGGCGTCCTTTCCACCGCTGTGCGCTGCGGCGCCAGCGTCGATTGCGTCGGCGAGCCGGCCGAGCCGGTCGCGGCCGGCCGCTTCCAGGGTGGCCGTCCGTGCCGTGCCGCGCTTTTCCGCACGGCGCCAGGCGGGCCCGACGACACTAAACGTCAATTCCTGTAGCATAGCGGATCAAAACGCGAACTACGCGGCCTTGACCTGGAAAAGACCCGGTCGCAAGGGTCGAAATTCCCCAGCTTCCAAGCCGGTTTCGGCCTCCCAGACGTAGTCGCCGGTCAGGTTGATGTGGTCCCAGCCGAGAGGCGACAGGTGGGTCAGCAGATGATCGGGGATGACTTCGCCTTCCGAGCGCAAGGTGTCGACGGCACGCGCCAGATACGCGGTGTTCCAGAGCGCGATTGCGGTGAGCACCACATTGAGGCCGCTGGCACGGTGCTGCTGGGCCTCCCGGCCGCGATCCTCCAATTCGCCGCGGCGGTGAAAGAAGACGGCCCGTGCAAGGCTGTTGCGGGCCTCGCCCTTGTTGAGTTCGTGGCTGGCATTCCGGCGCAGTCCCGGGTCCTCCAGCCAGTCGAGGGTGAACAGTGTGCGCTCCAGCCTGCCGAGCTCGCGCAGAGCCATGGCCAACCCGTTTTGGCGCGGAAAGGCGGCCAACCGCCGCATGATCAGCGACGCGGTCACGGTGCCGGTGCGAATGGAGGCGGCCAACCGCAGGATTTCGTCCCAGTGGGCGCGAATCAGATTGATGTCGAGGCGGCCGGAGAGCATTGGCTCGAGAGTTGGATAGGCGGACACGGCATCGGCGCTGTACAGCCGCCGTCCCTTCAAACCGCGGATGCGCGGCGCGAAGCGGAAACCCAGCAGGTGCATCAAAGCGAACACGTGCTCGCTAACACCGCCGGTGTCGGTGTGATGGGTGGTCGGCATCAGGTCGCTGTCATGATACAGCAGCCCGTCGACGACGTAGGGGGCCTCGCTGGTCGCCGCGGAGATGACCTTGACGTTGAACGGGCCATAACGGCCAGATATGTGGGTGTAGAACCGGACTCCCGGGGCTTGGCCGTATTTGGCGTTGATGTCGCCGGCGTCCTCACCGCGTCCGCCCAGGGCAAAATACTGGCCGTCCGACGATGATGACGTGGCCGGGCCGAACACCTGGGCGAAGGGATGACCGTGCAGGGCGTCATTGAGGGGTGCGTCCAGCAGTGCTGTGAAAATATACCCTAACAGGGGCCGTTTTGGGCCAATTCCGGCGCGTTGAGGGCCGGTTTGGCCCTCGATCGGCGGATATGGCGTATTAACATGGCGTGCAATATGAATTGGACGCCATGTTTCCACCTCCACTCCTATATTGCACGCCATAAACAGGCCCCGTATCGCCGGGGTCGGAATGGCGTGCAATACGCTGATCCCGCAGCATGCCACGGGCTCCTGCCTTTTCTCGATCGCCGGCTTAATATGGCGTGAAACGCGCTACCGTATATTTTCGCAGCGCTGCTGGAGGCACCCCGAGGCGCGCTCCGTCTTCGGCGTCACCGGCGAGCTGCCGGGAATCGACCTGGAGGCATGGGCGCCGGGCATGGCCAAGAAGGCGTTCGTGGCCGTCTACACCGACTTGGCCGCCGGTGGCTCGCGCTGCCTCGCCCGCTGGGGAATGCGCCAGCAGGGCGGCACGGTGGTGTACCTGCGGCGATCGGCGGGCGCGCCCATTGCCCAGTCCCCGCTGGCGGGCTGAGGAGCGGATACGGGAGAGGCGGGCCGGGGGGCAAGCAGGTGCTGAGCGGGGCGCGGCGCGCCCTGCCTTTCCTCTGGCTGCTCTCCCCCTGTAGTTGTGCTACTGTGACCTGAGGGGGTGACCATGCGACGTTTCGACGATAGGCTGTTGCTGTCTTCCGGCGACCTGGTGACCTTCCTCGGTTGCCGCCACGCCAGCGCCTTGGACCACCAAGCGCTCGATGAGGACCTGGAGACGTCGGACGACGACCCCATGCTCGCGTTCCTCAAGGACAAGGGCATCGCCCACGAACTGGCCTACCTGGAGAAGCTTGAAGCCAGCGGCCTGAAGGTGGTCCGGATCCCCGACAAAGGCATCTCGGTGCCCGACCGCGTGGCGATGACCATCGAGGCCATGCGCGGCGGCGCGGACGTCGTCTACCAAGCCGCCCTGATGCACGGCTCGTGGCACGGCTTCGCCGACTTCCTTATGCGCATGACGGCGCCGTCGGCCCTTGGGGCTTGGTCCTACGAGGTGGCGGACACCAAGCTCTCGTCCTCGGTGAAGGCCCGCTACGCCATCCAGCTGTCGCTGTACTCGGATTTCCTCGGCCGCATCCAGGAGCGCCACCCCTCGCGCATGTCCGTGGTGCTGGGCGACGGAAGCATCGCCTACTTGCCCGCCAACGCCTATGTCCATTACGTCCGGCTGGCGGCTGCGCGCCTCGAGGCATTCCTGGCCGACGCCGCGGCGCGGTCGGCGACCGTCGCCGAGCCTTGCGGGCACTGCGGCGAATGCCATTGGAGCGACCGCTGCAAGGAGGCTTGGCAGGCGGCCGACCACCTGAGCCTGGTCGCCAACATCCGCCGGACACAGCGCGACAGGCTGGTCGGCGCGGGCATCACGACCCTGGCCGGTCTGGCCGCGACACCGGCGACCTTGAAGGTGCCTGGGATGTCCACGGACACCTTCACCAAGCTGCGCGCCCAGGCCCGCCTCCAGGCGGCCGGGCGGGCCAAGGGCGAGCCCATCATCGAGCTGCTGCCGCTCGCCCCCGGCAAGGGCTTCGCCCGCCTGCCCCACCCCGCCGCCGGCGACCTGTTCTTCGACATGGAAGGCGACCCGCTGTATCCCGGCGGCCTCGAGTACCTGTTCGGCGTCCACATGGGCGACCCGGAGAGCGGCCAATTCCTGGCGTGGTGGGCGCACGACCGCGACGCCGAGCGCAAAGCTGTCGAGGACTTCCTGGACTTCGTGGCCGACCACCTCGGCCGCCATCCCGACGCCCACATCTACCACTACAACCACTACGAAGTGACGGCCGTCCGGCGCTTGTGCATGAGCCACGGCACCCGCGAGGCCGTGATGGACGACCTGCTGCGGCGCAACAAGTTCGTCGACCTGTTCAAGGTGGTCCGCGAGGCGGTGCTTGTCTCGGAGCCGCGTTACAGCCTGAAGAACATCGAGAAGTTCTACCTGGGCAAACGCGATGGCGACGTGGCCACGGCCGCCGACAGCATCGTCGCCTACGAGACGTGGCGCGTGAGCGGCGAGCAGCAGATCCTGGACGACATCGAGCACTACAACGCGGTCGACTGCCGCTCGACTGCCGCCTTGCTGCGGTGGCTGCTGCCCATCCGGCCCGCCGAAGCTGGGTGGTTCGACCCCGCCCAGGCCGGGCCGGACGAGGCGGCCCTGGAACGGCAGCGGCAGGCCGAGGAAGAGCGCATCGCCATCGAGCGCGCCCTGATGGAGGGGGTGCCAGAAGACGAGGCGCCGTTCCGGCGCCTGGTCGCCGACTTGGTGGAGTTCCACAGGCGCGAGGCCAAGCCCGGCTGGTGGGCGGTGTTCGACCGCCAGACCCGCGACGAGGAGGAAATCGTCGAGGACAGCGAGTGTCTGGGCGGGTTGCGGCTCGAAGGCCGACCGGTGCCCGAGAAGCGCTCGCTGGTCTGGACGTACCGCTTCCCGCCCCAGGAAACCAAGCTCCGCAAGGATTCCAAGCCGGTCCGAATCGACACCATGGAGACGGCAGGCACCGTGGTGGCCATCGATATGGACGCCGGAATTATCAAGCTGAAGCGGGGCGCGAAGGAACAGCTGCCCGAAGCGCTGAACCTGGGACCGGAGCCGCCGATCGGGGACAAGATCCTGCGCGAAGCCATCCGGCGCTTCGCCGTCAGCGTTGTCGCCAGCGACGGTCGGTTCCCCGCTATCGAGAGCATCCTGCGCCGAGAGCCCCCGCGCCTGCGCGGCCGCGCTGCCGGTGAGCCGGTTGTTCCTGAGGGCGGCAACCTGGTGGCCGGGGCGGTCAACGCGGTGTCCCCGCTCGACGGCAGCCACCTGTTCATCCAGGGGCCACCCGGCACCGGCAAGACCTACACCACCAGCCGGGTCATCGTGGCCATGCTCAAGGCGGGCAAGACCATCGGCGTCAGCTCGCATTCCCACAAGGCCATCAACAACTTGCTGGCGGGCGTGGAGAAGGCCGCGCGCGAGCAGCGCTTCAGCTTCCAGGGCGTCAAGAAGTCGACTGCCGGCGACCGGGACTCCGAGTTTGGCGGCGACATGATCGAGGATGTCTACAACAACGACGACGTCGTGCCCGGAGCGCCGCTGGTGGCCGGGACGGCATGGCTGTTCGCCCGGCCGGAGTTCGAGGGTACCGTCGACTACCTGTTCGTCGACGAGGCCGGGCAGGTGTCGCTGGCCAACTTGGTGGCCATGGGCACGGCGGCGAGGAACATTGTGCTGGTCGGCGACCAGATGCAGCTTGGCCAGCCCATCCAGGGCAAGCATCCCGGCGAGTCCGGCGCCAGCTGCCTGGAGCATCTCCTCCAGGGCGCCGCCACTGTGCCGGTCGACCGCGGCATCTTCCTCGACGAGAGCTGGCGCATGCACCCGGACGTCTGCGGCTGGGTGTCGGAGGCCATCTACGAAGGCCGCCTGCACTCCCATCCCAGCACGGAGACGCAGCGGCTGCTACTGGTCGCCGGCGCCCATCCGGCCCTGGCGCCGACCGGGCTACGGTTCGTGCCGGTCGAGCACCAGGGCCGTTCCCAGCGAAGCCCCGAGGAGGCGTCGGTCGTCGAGGCCGTTTGGCAGAGTCTGATGGGCCAGCGCTGGCGTGACCAGTACGGCAAGGAGCACGTCATCGGCGCCGAGGACGTCCTGGTGGTGGCCCCGTACAACGTCCAGGTCAACACCCTGCGCGAGGTGCTGCCCGATGGCGCCCGAGTCGGCACCGTCGACAAGTTCCAGGGCCAGGAAGCGGCCGTGGTCATCATGTCCATGACCACCTCATCCGGCGACGATCTGCCGAGGGACATCGAGTTCCTGTTCTCCAAGAACCGGCTGAACGTGGCCGTGTCGCGGGCACGGTGCCTCGCCCTG
>JAIOXZ010000042.1 GCA_021741355.1 Caulobacter sp. | reverse complement strand
CCACGAGGGCACGGGGCGACGCGGATCGTTGAACACAAGGCAAGGATCGCCGCCCGCCGACGCCTCTGATTGACGACCGCGGGGCGGGCGAGGGGAGGGGGCTGAACTCGGCCCACCTGGCCGCCCTGGAACCCGGTGCAGGGGCTGACCCGCCCCAGGGGGAGAAGGAATGGCTGCATTCGTCCAGCCGGGGAGATGGCTGACAGGAGAACCGTGAGGCACGGGGGGTCGGTCGCCAGATCCAGGGGCCGCCACCACGGTGCATACGCACATCGCGGGCCTTCCAGGCCAGCACCGGCGTCGCGGAGATATGCTCGGCCCAGCCCGGCTCGCCGGGCGGGCTGTTGGCTTCAATCTCGCCGGATCACGCACCCGTTCGAGGCCTCCAAGGCGCGACGTCAGAACGAATCACCAACCCCAAGGCTGAGTGGCCGCCGGCCTGCCTGACACAAGGTCTTGGATTTCGTTCGACCCCTGTTCGGCCGGCTTCATCCAAGTTGGGGAAGGGCAGGGGGAACGGCGCCCGCCGAAGCGGGCGCCGAGTTAGGTCAGTGCCGCGTGCCGCCCGTCCGCGCGTGGATCATCTGGTGGAAGTGAGCGATGGCGGCGGTGTCGAGCTCGAAGGGCATCGCGGTGATCTCCTCCTGGCGGTCCAGCTCCTCGGCGATGGCCAGAAGGTCCCAGCATTCGGCGACCACATACCAGCTGCCGGTGTCGTAGAAGTCGTGGGCGTGTTGATAAACCGCTTGAGCCATCCCCATGCTGACCATCTTTCGTCTCCCTCTTGCGCTGCTGGATCTGCGGGCTCGTTCCCGCGATCTCGCGACCGCCCAGGGCGGGTGAAAGGGAGGGGCCAAAGGACGAATCCCCGTGGAAACCGGCCTGCAGCGCAGCGAAGGTCGGAGGGTCCGCGGGGGTTCGCCTCGCCCAGGCGAGGTCGCCTTTGACCCCGACCGTCCCGTCCTAGGTTCGCGAGATTGATCGCGGACGAGTTCGCCCCCGCGGCGCCCAACCCGGGAGACGACTGACGGTATGGCGCCGGCGCCGCCATGCGGATCACCACAGCCAGACACCTGACGCCCTCAGCGCCTTGGGCGCCCCCTCGCGGAACCCTCACAGGCGCTGGCGATGGCGACATCCCCAAGGGTGATCGGCGCGCCGCAGGGTCCGACCCCTAACCCATCGGTTTTCACCGCCGTCCACACTGACAATCACGCGCTCGCCAAAATCGGCATTGGTGGCGTTGCGACCCATCACCTGGCGATCTGTGCGACAGCGATCCGCAGCGCGGCCGGAGGCGGGACGCCGGCAAGAGGGGGTTTCCCGATAGAAAGCTAGGAAGTGGAAGCGCAGCGCACCTCCACCCTTTCACCCGCCAGAAGGCGGGTGCGGTGGCCCGAAGGCCGCCGCGACGCGGGCCTTAAGCCCGCGCCTTGACCACTTGGTGACGGATTCCCTTCTCGCCGGCCTTTTGGCCGAGATTGAGGGCCGGTCCGAAAGGCTGCATTCCAGCGGTCCGCTCGGGGTTGAGCGTGTTCGTCAGGGTGAGCACGCACACCGGTTCGAGGGCGATCAGTTCGTCGTTGGCCCGGAACGGCGCCGCACGGCCGTGTCGGTCGAAATCGGCCTTGGCAAGCACCAGCGTCACGTTCTTCTGCTTGGCCCACTTGATGGCGATCTTCTCACCGCCTTTGGCGCCCGTGGTGGCCAGCGCCATCTGCGGCCATTGGACGAGAGCCCAGTTCAGGGCGTCGAAGATGCGGTTCGCATCGTCGGCGGTATCGGCCTGGGGAGCTGCTCGGAAGGCCACGATGATCGCGCCAGGGTCGGTCGCGGAGTGCTTGCGGGCCTTGGCGGAACGGATGGCTTCACGAGCCTCGATCTGGGCGGCCGTGGTGCGCGAAGCCTTCGCAGAACCCTTCCAGGGGCTCCAGACGTCGCCGGTCGATGTCGTATAGCTGGCGGCCGCCGCGTCTCGTACCATCTCAAGGGCCAGGGTGGCGACATCGGCGGCGCGGGCCTTTTGGGTGGCGGCCTGCATCTCGGTGTCGGCGATCTCGGAGCCGTCGAAGTCGCGGGCGAAGCGGTTGAGATCATCCCGGGCCTTGTCGGCTTCACGCTCGATGCGCTGGGCGGCGGAATGGAAGGCGCCGATCAGGGACTCGCAGACGGTCGACTGAAAGTCCTCCAAGGCCGTCTCGGAGAAGACGTCGAGCACTTCGTTCATCAGGGCGTGGCCGAGTTGTTGGAGAGCGTCTTCTGCGGGGTGGACCCGGGGGTCGTCGAGCAGCAGGGCCTGGGCCTCGAAGCTGCTCATGGCGCCAGTTACGGGAGAGAAGGCTGTAAGTTGCATTGGGAGAAATCCCTTTTCGGAGTGGGGTGCGGAGCCCATCGGCTCGTTGACCGTCTCGCGCCGACGGCCGGCGTCCCCCACAAGGGCTTTGAGCGCAGCGTCCCTTGTGGTGGGCGCCGGGCGGTGGCGAGGTCACAACAAGCCAGAGGGGTTCGGGCCCTCATCGACAGGACGGATCCACAGCCTCTTGCACTCGCTCCCGCATCCCTGGCGCCGTGGGCTCGGGGTCCAGGTCCTGCGATGACCCGCCCACTCCCAGACGCGCCAACTCCCGTGCCTCGCCGAACGAAGCGCCGGCCTCCCCAAGATTGAAGGGGGGTCAGCCGACACCGAGAACACTGCGCCTCTCCGCCGTCAGCACAGGCTGAAGCCGACCGGGCTGATCACAACGCCGGCCGCGCCGACTCCCCTCGCCGACATCCGGCGCCCGCCACCCAAAAAGGCCCGCGCCGGCATCCGTCACTCGTAATGTGCTCTTGAAGGATCGATAAGCGGCCTTAAGCGCGTTCAAGAGCGTGCGCCTTGCAGGCTCTGCGAAATTGTGGTTTGCTCTTTGACGCACAATAGGTCGCCTAACTGGCTCTTGAACGCCCATGCCCGCCCGCAACACGCTGCTCCTCGCACCGCCCTATCCCGTGGAACTTGCCCTGACAGAACTCGGGGCGAACCTGCGGACAGCACGCCTGCGTCGAAACCTGACCGTCGAGGAGGTCGCCCAAAAGATTGGAGCGGGTCGCCGCGCCGTGTCGGACGCCGAACGTGGCAAGCCAACAACCAGTGTCGCGATCTATGCCGCCCTGCTTTGGGCCTTCGACCTTCTCGCCGACATGCACAGCCTGGCCGACCCAGCTCGCGACCAGGAAGGACAGATTCTTGCACGCTCCAAGGCCAGGATCCGCGCGCGGCGCGGTGAAGCCTTGGACAACGACTTCTAAGGCCGATGGCAGAGGCCTTTGTCCATATCACCCTGCCTGGGGCAGTTGAGCCGATCACCGCCGGTCGCTTTGTCATGGAGCCCGACAGGACCGGCACGTCCGTCGGACGTTTCGTCTATAGCCGTCGCTACCTGGCGCATCCAGACGCCGTTGAAATCGATCCGGTCGAGCTGAAGCTCGCACCCCGCACCTACGAGACCGCCGCGCTCGGCGGCGTGTTCGGCGCCCTGCGCGACGCCAGCCCCGACTATTGGGGCCGCCGCGTCATCGACAAACATGCCGGCAAGCCGCAACTCGGAGAAATCGACTACCTGCTGCACTCCGCCGACGACCGCGCCGGCGCGCTGGGCTTCGGCCTCAATGCGGAGCCGCCGGCGCCGCGCCGCGATTTCAACCAGACCGTCGCGCTGGAGAAGCTGCAGCGTATCGCCGACGCCCTGATTGCCGACGAAGAGGTCGCGCCGGACGCCGCCAACCAACAGATCCAGGATCTGCTTCTGGTCGGCACCTCCATGGGCGGGGCCAGGCCCAAGGCCGTCGTCGAGGACGAGGGCGCTCTCTGGATCGCCAAGTTCAATCGCCAGGATGACCGCTGGAACAGCGCCCGGGTCGAACACGCCATGCTCACGCTTGCCCGGGCCTGCGGTCTGGAAGCCGCCGACAGCAAGGTGGTCCTTGCGGGAGGGCGAGACGTCCTGATGGTCCGCCGCTTTGACCGCGAGCGCGTGGCGGCGGGCTACACCCGCGCCCGGATGATCAGCGCCCTGACTCTCCTGCGGACGGAGGACAGCCATCGGGCGCGGGATCGCTGGTCCTATGTGCTGCTGGCCGAGGAACTGCGCCGGGTCAGCGCCGAGCCCGCCAGGGATGCGCGCGAGCTTTTCCGCCGCATGACCTTCAACGCCCTGATCTCCAACGCCGACGATCACCCGCGCAATCACGCGATGATCGCCAAGGCCAGGGATTGGCGGCTGTCCCCGGCCTACGACCTGACACCATCGACCCCGATCAGCCTGGAACGCCGCGATCTGGCGCTGGTGATCGGAGACGCCGGCCGCATCGCCACGGCGGAAAACCTGATCTCACAAAGCCCACGCTTTCTCCTCAAGACCGACGAGGCCGCCGCCATCGTCGCGGAAATGGAGCAGCGGGTGTCGAGCACCTGGTACGACGTCGCCCGCGGCGCCGGCGTGAGCGCGCCCGACTGCGAGCTGATCTCGGGAGCCTTCGTCTATCCGGGCTTCCGGCCCGAACCGCCTCCGCTCTGACCATGAGCGAGGCCGCCACGGCTAGATCAACCCCAGCGCCTTGAAGCTGGCGACCTCGGCGCGCCCGACAATGACGTGGTCATGCACCGCGATACCCAGGGTCCGCGCGGCTTCGATGACCTTCTTGGTCATCTCGATGTCGGCCGACGACGGCGTCTGATCGCCCGATGGGTGATTGTGCACCAAAATCACAGCCGACGCGGACACCTCCAGCGCCC
Organism: Caulobacter sp.; assembly: GCA_021741355.1. Classification (GTDB taxonomy): domain Bacteria; phylum Pseudomonadota; class Alphaproteobacteria; order Caulobacterales; family Caulobacteraceae; genus Caulobacter. The sequence continues at coordinate 10,670 of JAIOXZ010000042.1, read as the reverse complement.
TCCGCACGACTTCGCGCGGATAGACGGGCGCGTGGTCGACGGTGCCGTGATTGAGAATCTCATCGGCGATCAGCTGGTTCTTCTTGTCGAGGAACAGGACGCGGAACGCCTCGCGGTCACAGTGGGCCATGGTGAGCTTCAGGTAGTCGATAAGCGCCGTCCACGAGGAGACGACGCAACGCCCTGGCAGCTCGGCCGCCGCGAGCCGGCGCGCGGCATCGTAGATCAGCTGCAGGTCGACGCCGACGCGGGTGTCGACGAACGCCGAAAGCGCGGCAAGGTCGGCCGCCAGCACCCGCCGAAGACAACCGAACCGGGCCAGAAGTGCTGCGGCCGTAGCCCGGGCGCCGTTGGCCAAGGACCGCGAGAGCAGGAGTTCGAGCGCCTCGGCGTCGCTCAGGCCCGCCAAGCCGCCGGTCGCGGCCCTCGCGCCCAGCGTCCCATTTGAGGGGGCTGGAGACGAAGGGCCGGCGTAGCGAGCGGTCATCTCGCCCACGCCCGGCGCCGCGGCGAACAGATCGGCGGTCTGGCAAGGTGTGGCGTCATTTCGGTGAGAAGGTCTGGGCATGGAAGCCTCAAGCAGCCAGCGCCGGACCAAATCCCGGTTCGCTCGCGAGCTCCCAGCCCTTCCTCCGACTTTCCCCAGGGGCCGGGGCAATCCCCAGGCTTCCTTCAGCCCCGCGGAACACCGCTGCATGGGCAGTGGACGAGGTGCGTACCTACCGTCGGGACGCTGTAGGCGGCATGACCTGCTTCATCGACGAAAGTCTCATTCCTCTTGGGACCCGCCCGGCATGACCTGGCCGCGTCTGGACGATGGCCGTCCGACTGGCGAGGCCGGCGGAACACCGCCGAGTGTCTCGATAACTGGACATTCCGGAAGATCGCCGGCGCCACAGCGCCGAACGGCGGCGTCAAGCACGGCCTCCAGACGCTGGAGATCGGCGATCTTGGTCCTGACGTCATCGAGGTGGTTGGTCGCGATCACCCTCACCTCGGCGCACGACTGATGCTCAGCCTGGGACAGCGCAATGAGAGCGCGAATATCGTCCAGACTGAACCCCAGTTCTCGCGCCCTGCGGATGAAGGACAGGCGTGCCCGGTGTTCCGGCAGATAGCTGCGATGTCCCCCCGACGTGCGATCCGGTAGCGGCATCAAGCCTACGCGCTCGTAGTAGCGCACCGTCTCTAGGTTGACGCCCGCACTAGCGGCCAGGCGACCGATCGTCAGTGGGTTCATCTGGCTCACTTTTGGGCTTGATCCCGTAGTCGCTACGGGTTGCAGACTACAGGTGATCCTGGCTGAAAGCACCCATGACCCCATCATCCCCAAGTTCCAAAGTCGGCGGTCGGGAACTCGTTGTCGGCTGGTCTGCGGTTGTTGGCGCCGCGTTGGCGGTAACGGCCTGGGCCGCGTGCTGTGTGCTGCCGATGGCCCTCTCCGTCGCCGGGCTGAGCCTTGTCGGCACCGGCTTTATCGCCGGTCAACGGGGGTGGCTCACGGCGGGCGCCGCCGTAGTAGTGGGTGCGGGCTGGTGGACGGTCTGGCTTCGGCGCAGATCGTGCGCCAGGGACGCAGGCTGCCAACCGCCGTCGCGCCTGATGATCAGTCTCCTGTCTGTCGCGACGGCCTTGGTCGTCGCCGCGCTGATCTGGCCGCCTCTGATCGAGCCTAGATTCCTCGCCCTGCTTCGAGCCGCCCGCGGATGAGCGCCCAGACCATTGAACTTCGCTCGACGCTGACCTGCCCGGCATGTGGCGTGAAGACGACTGAGACCATGCCGACCGACGCCTGCCAGTACTTCTACGACTGTCCGAGCTGCGGCACGGTCCTGAAGCCCAAGACCGGGGACTGCTGCGTATTCTGCTCCTACGGCGACGTGGCTTGCCCGCCCGTGCAAGCCGACGGCAAAGGGTGCTGTAGCTAGCCGCCCACGACGACGGTGGCCGACAGACGGGCCTTCTTCAGGCCCAAAGCGGGGGAGGGGCTGGCACCCTTACGCGGCCAGAGATTGCCTAGCCTCCACCGGCTGGCTGTAAGCGAGCAGATGATCGACAGCGCGCTGGGCGTGCCCGGACGCTTCCAGCAGGGCCCCGGGCCGGTCCTTCAGAATCTTGACCCAGTGACCGAGATACGCCGCGTGGCCGTCGAGGATCTGGGGCCTTAGCCCGATCCCCAGCCCGATCGCCGCACTGCCGATTTCGGCGACAAGCTCCTCGAACGCATAGGCGGCGTCGCCGAACCGCTGGCCAAAAGTGCGGCCCAGGCGATGCTCGGCGCCGCTCCAGTGGATGGCCTCGTGTGCATAGGTCGACTTCCAGTCCTCCACGCATCCGAACGCCTCGGGCGGCGGCATCCGGATCAGGTCGGCCGCGCGCACATAGCAGGCGGTGTTGCCGCCGATCTCCAGCCTGGCCGGGATCGCATCGAGCACCGCATCGCGCGCCGCCGCCCGGACGACCGGGTCCACCTTCGGCGCCTCGAGATAGGTCTGCGGACAGTCCGTCAGCTGCTCGGCGTTGAAGACCGCGTAGGTTTTCAGATAGCGCAGGGTCTTGGCTTCCCCTTCGCCGGCGTCACCGGCATCGGCGACGTCACCGCCATCAACGACCCGGGTCTTGTAGAGGATCGCCAACGCGCTTCGGGCGCCCTTGGCGACCGGCGCGCCGATCGCCAGCGCCTGCCGGAAGGTGAACCAGAAGGGGCTCGTATAGCCGCGCTCCGCGCCGGCGAACGCCAGGAGCCAGGCGTTGGACCCGCTGAACGGCTGGCCGTCGGACCGCAGGGGTGTCGACGGGTCTGCCCCGTTCGCCCAAGGCTGGCGCCAGGGCGGCACGCCGCCCTCCAGGCGGGCGATGATTTCGTTCAACAGCGGCTCAAGGGGATTGGACATCAGGTCCTCCGGCGGTTTCGCGCCGGATCCATTCCCGGTCGCTCAACCCTCCGGTCCCTTCCTCCGCCTTTCCCCCCGCGCCGCCGTCGCCCCCGGCGCATCACGCAAAAAGAGCCGCGGGCGCAAGCCCACGGCTCTTGATGACCTCTACGCCGCCGCCGGCAGGATGGTCTGGGCTGGCCACTTGGCCAGGACGGCCGAGAGCACCTGTGGCTGGTCGACAGGCACGAAGACGCGAGGGGTGTAGTTGATGATTTCGACAAAGCAGCCGAGCGCCTGGAACATCGCGCGCTGGGAGCCGGCGCCGACGACCTCAAGCCGGTAGCGGTCCATCACCTTGGCCCGGCGAAGCCAGAACCCGCCCGTCAGGGCGATGGAGCTGTTCTCGCCCAGGACCATACTGGCCGCGTTGTCGCCGGAGCCGACGGCCGTGGCGACGTCGCTGATCCCAAGCGCGATCTTCAGCTTGGTGACATCCGTGGGGTCCAGAACCCGCCCAAGCCAGCGCCGCCCGTCCGGAGCCTTCAGCCGGCGGACGAAGGTCCGCTTGCTGGGCAGACTGCTCCACACCGGCAGCAGCAGTCCGGTGACCAGGGCCAGCTGGCGCGTGTGCCAGGGATCGGCGCCGGCGACCTCGGCATCCCAGGTCGCGCGCCAGATGGGCTCGGCGACCGCTTCCCAGGCCGATTCCTCGTAGGTCTTCAGGGGCAGCACGGTGCGCTTCTCGGTGCGGATCAGCCGGACGGCCTGAACCAGACGGTCATCGTCGTCGGTCGTCGTCAGGCCCTTCACCACCAGGCCGGCGCGCTGCGACTTGGTGTTGACCACATACTCCAGCGTTTGCGGATCGAGCCCGGCCAGCGCATCCGCCGCCGACGCCAGCACGCGGCGCGTGCGGACGGAGAAGGTCACGACCTTGGTCTGCGCGCCCGACACCGCGTCGGTCCGGATCACCTCCTCCGACGTCACCGTCAGGTCATCGGCGACGATGTCCTCCATGCCCTTGTCCAGAGCGCCCGAGGCCGCGGCCCGTTCGAGAATGCTGGTGAGCACCGCGTCGAAGGTCTCGAACAGGGCGTTCTGATCCTCGATCCGTAGTGCCAGGAGCCGGTTGAGCCAGGTGTTCATCGCCGGCAGGTCCTCGGCTTTCTTCAACTGGCCATCGCTGTCCAGGAGCTGAAGCCCGGTCTTCTGCTCGAAGGTCACCCGGTCCATCGCCGGCACGTTCCCCCAATGCAAGGCGACGTAGAAGGCCTGCAGCGCGCGGTGCGCCCAGGGGCTTTCGAGATTGTCCTCGGGCCGGAAGAGGCCGTTGCCGGCCGTTCGGCGCTCGCCCTTGGTCAGGGCGCCCAGGCTGTCCAGCCGCCGCGAGATCGTCGAGGTGAACCGCTTCTCGCCGTGGATGTCGGTCGTGACCGGACAGAACAGCGGCGCGCTGGCCTCGTTGGTCCGGTGCGACCGGCCAAGGCCCTGGATCGCCGCGTCGGCCCGCCAGCCGGGCTCGCAGAGATAGTGCCGGCGACGGTCCTGGTTCCGGCAGTTCAGGTCGGCGTGGTAGCTGCGCCCCGTGCCGCCGGCGTCGGAGAACACCAGCACCCGCTTCTTGCCGCTCATGAAGGCGTCGGTCTCGGCCTTGGCGCTCGACGCGCTGCGGCGCTCCACGACCCGGCGTCCATCGCGCAGGACGACCCGGCGCGAGCGGCCGGTGATCTCGGCCACATTGTCGGGGCCGAGCGCGCCCAGGACCGCATCCAGCACACCCGGAACGGCGGGCAGGCAGGCCAGATGGACGACCAGGGCCTCCCGCAGGCGCAGGGCTTCCTGGCTAACGACTGGCTGACCATCCACGATCAACGGGCGCATCGTCACATTGCCTTCCTCATCCTCGATCGCCTCCATGGCGGCGATAGGGAAGGCCCCCATCAGATAGTCGAGCACCTGGTCCTTGGGGGTCAGGTCGATGGTCAGGTTGTTCCACTCTTCGGGCGGGATCTCGGCCAGTCGGCGCTCCATCACCGCCTCATTGGTCGAGACGATCTGCACGACGCTGGAGCGTCCTTGGACGAGGTCGTCGCGGATCGCCGCGATCAGGGTCGGCGACTTCAGGCCCGCCAGCAGCGCGCCGAAGAAGCGCAGCTTGGCGCCCTCGAAGGCCGACATGACCGCCGAAGCGGCCTGGCCGCTCTTAGCCTTGCCGTCCTCGGTGATGCCGACCGCCTCCAGGGCGGCGCGCAGGTTCTGGTGGATCAGCTGGTAGGCGTCCGCCCAGGCGTTCCAGATCTCGACATCGTCGCCGGTCAGCACATGGCGCAGCGCCTGATATTCCACCCCGTCGAACGACAGCGACCGGGCGATGTAGAGGCCGAGCGCCTTCAGTTCGCGGGCGATCAACTCCATGACCGCCACGCCGCCCTTCTCGACGGCGTCCATGAAGGCGTCGCGGGTGTTGAACGGCGCCTCCGGCCCGCCCCACAGGCCCAGACGGGCGGCATAGGCCAGGTTCTCGGGCGTGGTCGCCCCCGTGGCGCTGACATACATCACCCGCGCATTGGGCAGCCTGTTCTGCAGGGCCAGGCCCGCCATCCCCTGCTGGGAGGCCTTCTTGGGTCCACGAGCGCCCTGACCGCCGCCCGCCGCGTTGGCCATGGCGTGGGCTTCGTCAAAGGCGATCACCCCGTCGAAGTCGGCGCCCAGCCAACCGACGATCTGGTCGAGGCGCGAAAGACGCTCGCCCCGCGCCGGCTGACGCAGGGTGGCGTAGGTGGTGAACAGGACCCCCCGGTCCATGCGGATCGCGTCGGCCTGCTTCCAAGCGCTCTGCGGGGTGATGTCGGAGGCGGAGCCGCCGATCGCCGTCCAGTCCCGCCGCGCGTCCTCCAGAAGCGTGTCGTTCCTGGAGATCCACACCGCTTTCAGGCGGCCCTGGGCCATGTTGTCGGCGATGACCCCCGCGGCTTGGCGGCCCTTGCCGCAGCCGGTGCCGTCGCCGAGGAAGAAGCCGCGGCGTAGCTGGAAGGCGCCTTCAAGGCCCTCCTTCACCAGCACCAGCTTGTGCGGCGCTTCGCCCAGCATCCACCAGCCCGGGAGCAACCCCGATTGCGCCTCACCGGCGTAGATCACGGTCTCGATCTGGGCGTCGGACAACAGCCCCTCCTGCACGATGTTGGTCGGCAGGAGCGGGCGATAGGTCGGGGCCGGCGGCGCCACCGACGCCATGGGGCCGGACTCCACCAGCGCGGAGGGGTGTGGGCGGCTCCCCTGCAAGGCCAGGCGGCTGACCCGGTAGGCCTGGTAGAGACCGACGTCGTGGCCTTCGCCCGACCAGGCGATTGTCTCGAACGCCACTGCCGATGCCCCGGCCAGGAACCCCAGGCGCGCCCCGGGCGTGGCCAGGGCGCGGGCGCACGGCGCCAGGAAGGCGACGTTGGAGACCGACCGGAACTGGCGCGGCTGGGCGGTCGGGCGCGGATCCAGCGCGGCGGTCAGCTTGGCGATGTCGGCCAGGGTCTCGCCGCTGACGACCTTGACGGGGCCGCCGCCACGCTCGTCGACGCGGTCCAGGACCAGCAGGCCGGTCTCGACGGAGGTCCCATGCTTGGCATAGGCGCGGGGCGGGAAGGCGATCAACCCCACCACCCGGCCGCGGCGGGAGAGCGCCTGCATCGCCCCGGCGTCCTCGAAGAGGCGCGTGGGCACGATGGCGCTGAGCCGTCCGCCCTCGGCAAGGCAGTCGATGGCGGCGTGCAGATGACCCTCCAGCCGCTGGAACGGCGGATTGGCGATCACCGCCTTGAAGCTGCCTGACGAGGGCAGGGTGTCCTTCAGGTGCGCCGCGTCATGGCGGGTGCGCGAGGCGGCCGGGAACAGGCCATCCAGCAGAGCCGAACGGTGCGGCGCGATCTCATTGAGCTCCAGTGTCGCGCCGCACGCCTCGGCGATGATCGCCATCAGCCCGGTGCCGGCCGACGGTTCGAGCACCTTGTCGCCAGGCCTGACCTGGGCGGCCAACACGGCCAAGGCGGCCAAGGCCGGCGGCGTGGAGAACTGGTCGAGCGCGACCTGCTCCTCGCTGCGACGGGTGTGGGTCAAGGTCAGGTCGGTGACGCTGGCCAGCAAAGCCGCGATCTCGGCCGGAGCGTCCTCGAGCCGGCCAATCTGCGGGCTGAGCCGACGCAGCTGTAGGACCAGGGCCGCCTCGACGGCGTCGTAGGCGTCGCGCCACGACCATGCGCCCTCGGCGTCCGAGCCCCCGAAGGAGATGGTCATGGTGCTGGCCACCAGCTTGCGATCCAGCGCCCGCGACCGATTGAGGTGCGGGGTGAGCGCCCGGGCGGCGGCCAGCGTGTTGGCGGCCTTGTCCTGGGCGGCGCCTGGAGTCTGAAGGGCGCTGAAGAGGGGGAATGTCGCGTTCATGGCGGGGATCTTCCGATCACCCGTGGCGGAGGGCTCCTCCCTCCAGTCCCATCGGGCTCACCAAGCCCGCTCCCTTCCCCCCTCCTTTAGCCGCCGAGGGCACGATCGCCGGATCCAGCCGCGTCAAAGGCGGAAACGACAAGAGGACCCCGCCGGCGTCGCCGGCGAGGTCCTCTGACGGCCGAGGCCGCCTGGACGTATCCTGATCAGACCCGATCAGGCGGCGTGCTGAACCGGCGCCTCCGTGGAAGGCGCGGCAAGGCCTGGTGTCAGGACGTCAGCCAGGGCCTCATCACCCTCGTCCTGGTCCTGGTCCTCATCGGCCGGCGGCGTCTCAACCGTGGCGCCCTCCCAGGACAGCACCCGCGGCGCCCACTGCCGCTCGGCCGCGGCGTCGGCCACCAGGACGACCAGTTCGTCCTTCTTCAGGGTCTTGGCCCGGGGATCATCCACCTGCATCTCGTCCAGCAGCACCAGCAGCTGCTTCTTGGAGTGGACGGCCAGGTAGTCGGGGTCAGGCGTCCAGTGCGCCGAGATGTCGGCGGCGCAGAGTTCGGCCAGCTCGATGGCCTCGGCCCGGGCCGAGTTGCGGATGTTGCTGGTGCGGGCTTCCCGAAGGTTCAGGGTGATGGCGGTAAGTTCCGCCAGCAGGGCCATCTTGTCGCCGTGGGCGAGGCCGTCGACCCAGGCGATGGGCCGAAGCCCCGAAGCCTTGTAGTCCGCCCGCCGCGCCTCCAGCCGGCCTCGCACCTCGCCGTCCAGGGCGCCGATCGCCGGCGTCTGGCCCCGGCGGTAGCCGGTGGCGTTGATGGTCAGCGCTGACTCCTCCTGGCCCGACCCGCCGTGCAGCGCCAGCTGCTTGAACAACTGGGCGACCAATGCCGTCAGGGCAGCGGCCGGATTGTCGGCGAGATCACGGATCAACCCGCGCGTGGCCACGTCCGTGCGGGTCTCGTGCAGGACGTGGCTGGAGCCCTCGACATCGACGTCGGCCTTGGGCACTTCCACGTCGCTGGCGGAGCGACCGTAGCGCGCGCCGTTGCCCTGGCCGCCGCTCGCATCGTCCTCGTCGGCCCCATTCTCCCCAACCAAGTCATCCCCAGCCTCATCCAGCAGCTCCTCGGACACCGGAGCGGCGAAGAACTCGGCCGAGATTCCCGTCGCCCCGTCCGGCGACAAGATGACGGCGCCGAGCGCCCGCCGCTTCAGCGGAGCCGAGGCCACCTCCATCTTCGCCTGCAGCAGGGGGAAGATCGTCAGCGCCGCATCGTCGGCGGCGAGATCGACGCCGCCGAGATCACGCGCCGCCTGGGCCACCCGCTGCCGCGCGGCCGCCAGCACCGCCTTGGTCTCATCGGTCAGGTCACCGGGGTAGACGTAGGGCAGGGTCTCGAAGCCTTCCGGGGCCCGGAAGCCGGCGTCTCGCCCGATATAGACGGCGAGCCCAAGCTGCTTGAACCCCTCGACGAAGGGGGCGGCGCGCTCCCGCCACAGGTCCTGCAGCTTGCCGGGATCGAGCAGGACATCGGCCAGTTCGGCGAACAGGTCGGACTCGACCCGCCCGCCGGCTGCGGTGTAGCGGGCCATCCCGACCAGGCCGAAACGGTCGTCCTCGATGGTCAGGCGCGAGCCGCTGATCACCTGGTGCAGCTGGTAGTCATGGAAGTGGCCGTCGAGCGCGGTCTCGGCCAGCTCGCCCTGCTGCTTCTTGTCGGGCATCCGCGCGAACAGGCGGACCTGCTTGAGGGTCAGGCTGCCCTTGCGAAAGGCCTTCAGCACATTGCCGTGGACGTGGGCCAGCGCCTCAAGGCGTTTGATCTCCAGGTCGTCATAGCCCAGCGCCGCGGCGATGGCTGCGGTATCCATCTTCGACTTGCGAAGCTTGCCGATGGCCACGATCACGTCGGCGATATGGACCGGGGCGACCTCGGCGTTGGGCAGGATGATCGCGGCGGCCTGCTGGGCCTTGGTCGCCGCCAGCTTGCAGACGACCGGATAGTCGTCGTCGATGTCGCCGCGGTCGCGCAGGACCAGGAGGCTGAACCGGCGGCGGCGGCCGTCCAGCGCCATGAAGGCCTGCTCGCCCTTGCGGCCCGCCCGCACGATCGGCGGGATCAGGACGCCGGCGGCCAGCACGGTATCGGCGAGCTGGGGCACGCCGTCATCTGCGGGCTCCTGGAAGCGAAGGTTCTCGGGCGCAAGGCCAAGGTCGCCGAGGCGGACGGTGATCTCGTCCATCGGGGTCGGGGAGACGGTCTGAGTATCGGTCATCGGGGTCAGGCTCCAGCGCCTGGGCGAGGGTCATCCTGCCCCTGAGCGCACCCAGCCCCCTCCCTACCTCCCTCCTTTCCAGAGCCGCCGCCTGGCTAGCCCCGCCGTTGGCCGGGAAGGCTCAGGCTCGCAGCGCTGCCTCCACATCGTTCCAGTCGCCGAAGGGTTGGGGTGGAAACTCAAGCCGCGCTGCGACGCCCTGGCGTTGCAGGCGGGCGGCCAGGATCTGCGCCGACGCCACCCCATCCAGGCCGCGGTCGGCGGCGATCAGCACCGAGCGCACGCCAGGCGGCGGGCTCCAGCTTCGCAGGTTGCGGGTCGACATCAGCGACCAGGCCGGAAGCGAGAACCGCTCACTGGCCGACAGCGTGGTGAAAAAGCCCTCGGCGACCAGCATCTCCGGCGCCGCCTCATCGATCCGAACCGCCGCCCCGGCGGGCACGGCGCCAACCGTCTTGCGGTTCAGGCGCAGGTCCGCCGCCCGATGGGCGTTGGGCGCGAGATAGGTCACCTCGACGGCGGTGAAGGCGTCCGCAGCATCGCTGACACCCACCAGGAGGGCGGGGCGATGGTGGCGGCTCTCCGCCGCATAGGCCGAGACCGGCGCATGGCCGCAGTGGCGGAGCACCTGCGGACCTGGCAGGGCGCGCGTGATCGCCCGCAGCCGGCAATGGCGCTCGGAAAGGGTGTTCGGCACGGCCTTTCCCGCCTCCCAGATCCGCCGGGCGGCGTTCAATCGCTCGATCGTCGTGCCGGTGTTCCCGGCCGCCGAGGCCCGGCGCGACTGGCTAAGGGTGGTCGGGGCGTTGTGAGCGTCCACGAGGCCCTCGCCGCGCAGGTGATCGAGCACCGCGCGCCAGTCGCCATCCCCGAAGGTGTGGACGATGATCCGCCCCTCCTTCAGCAGCAGCGAGACGGATCGGTCGGCGGCGCTGTGGCCCGGCGCTGGAATGTTCGCCCTCTGGCCGCGATCGTAGAGATCGCCGCCCAGGGCCTGGACGATGGGTCTCAAGGACATGGCGACCTCCCGGGACTGCCTGACCAAAATTCACCCACCCCAGGCCTGCCTCCACCCTTTCCGTCCGCGGCCGA
>JAIOXZ010000017.1 GCA_021741355.1 Caulobacter sp. | reverse complement strand
AAGACAACAAAAAGGGCCCCCCCCCCTGTGGGGTGAGCGTCCCTTTCGTCAGAGGGTCAGGGCGCGATCAGAGCGCTTCGACGATCGTCACGTTGGCCAGGCCGCCGCCTTCGCACATGGTCTGGAGACCGTAGCGCTTGCCGGTGCGGCGCAGGTTGTGGACCAGGGTGGCCATCAGCTTGGCGCCGGAGCCGCCGAGCGGGTGGCCGAGCGCGATGGCGCCGCCCGAGATGTTCAGCTTGGCCGGGTCGGCGTCGTTGCCCTGCAGCCAGGCCAGCGGCACGGGCGCGAAGGCTTCGTTGACCTCGTACAGGTCGATGTCGTTGATCGACATGCCAGCCTTCTTGAGCGCCTTCTGGGTGGCGAAGACGGGCTCTTCCAGCATGATGACCGGGTCACCGGCGGTGACCGTCATGTGGTGGATACGCGCCAGCGGCGCGACGCCGAGGCGCTTGAGGCCCGCTTCGTTGACGACCAGGATGCCGGAGGCGCCGTCGCAGATCTGGCTGGAGGTGGCGGCCGTGACGGTGCCGCCCTCGACCAGCAGCTTCACGCCCTTGATGCCTTCCAGGCTGGCTTCAAAGCGGATCCCCTCGTCGACGACGTGGGACTCGGTCTTGCCCTCGGCCGTGGTGATCTCGACCGGCACGATCTCGCTGTCGAAGTAGCCCGCCTTGGTCGCGGCGATGGCCTTCATGTGGCTGCCGTAGGCCCACTCATCGAGCTGGTCCTTGGAGAAGCCGTACTTCTTGGAGATCATCTCGGCGCCGGCGAACTGGCTGAACTGGATGTTCGGATAGCGCTCCTGCATGTTCGGGCTCATGTAGTTGCCCATGCCGGCCTTCAGCGCGAGGATCGAGGGGCTGCCCATCGGCACGCGGCTCATGCTCTCGACGCCGGCGGCGATGACGCAGTCCATGGCGCCCGACATCACGGCCTGGGCCGCGAAGTGCAGCGACTGCTGCGAGGAGCCGCACTGGCGGTCGACCGAGGTGGCCGGAACGCTTTCCGGGAAGCCGCTGGCGAGCACGGCGTTGCGGGCGATGTTGACCGCCTGTTCGCCGCCCTGGCCGACGCAGCCCATGATCACGTCCTCGACGGTGGCCGGATCGGCGCCCGTGCGCGCGACGAGGGCCTTGAGGACTTCACCAGCCAGGTCGGCGGGGTGAACCCCGCTCAGTCGGCCACCCTTGCGGCCGCCCGCGGTACGGCCGGCGGCGACGATATAGGCTTCACCCATGGGGTATCTCCCGGTTCAGGTTATCGTTTACGTGAACGTCACTTAAGCGCTCGAACGGCCCGCGCCAAGTATGACCCAGCGTCAGGGGCGTGGGGAGTAGGGAGTAGGGAGTAGGGAGTAGCCAAGGGGTGGGGCGCGGAGGCGGCGGCGTGCAAAGGCCGAACTACTCCCTACTCCCTAAGCCCTACGCCCTAATCCGTATGCACCCTGCGGTACCCGCCGCGCAGATAGACCAGCGGCTCGTGGTCGGCGTCGTGGTGGACCTTGAGGATGCGGCCGATGAGGATGCGGTGATCGCCCGCGTCGATGCTCTGTTCGGTGCGGCACTCGAAATTGGCCATGCAGCCGGGCAGCACCGGGGCGCCGGTGTGCCAGGTCCCGGGCGTGACGCCCTCGAACCGGTCCGCGCCGCGCCGGGCGAACTGGGCGGCCAGCGCCTGCTGGTCGACGTGCAGCACATTGACCACGAAGGCGCCGCTGGCGTTGAGCGCCGGCAGGCAGCTGGCCTCGGCGCCGACGCAGATCAGCGCCAGCGGCGGGTCCAGCGACACCGAGGCGAAGCTGTTGGCCGTGAACCCCACCGGCCGACCGCCCTCGTCGAGCGCCGTGACGATGGTCACGCCCGTGGTGAAACAGCCGAACGCGTCCCGCAGCGCGCGGGCGTCGGCGGCGGCTTCGCCGGTCAGGTCAATGGTGCGCGGTCCGGTCATCGCGTCCATTTGGAGCGATCAGGGCAGGTGGGCAAGGGTCAAACATTTGGCGGGCGGGCACCTCAGCCCTGTCATCCCGGACGGCCCGAAGGGACGATCCGGGACCCAGATCAAATCCCATCCGCCGCGCCTGAAGCCGAATCTGGGTCCCGGCTCTCCGCTACGCTTCGGCCGGGATGACAGTATCGATGGTCAGGCCGCTCAGTCCGTCCGCATCTTCAGTTCCAGCGCCGCGACGCGTCGGCGCGTGTCGGCGAGCATTTCGGCGCTGACCGCATCCGGCGCTTCGTCTCTGGGGTTGGCGCAATCTACCATCACGCGTCGCCGTTGGAAGACCACGTCCTCTTCGGCAAGGTCGTAATGCAAAGCCCAGGGCGTTCCTGCAATGCGCTGTCGGAAGCGGGACGCCTCGGCCAGCGCCGGCGCCGTGATGACGGCGTTGTCGCCTCGGGTGGTGATCGTGCACATGGGCCGGATATCGCGTTCAAGGTCGCGGACCTCCGCCCGGAACGCCGCGGCATCCTCCGCCGAGAGCGCCGGCAGGGCCAAAGACGGCAGCGCCAGAAAAGGCGTCAGCATCTTCAGGCCGTCCTCGACGACCCCGCGAGTCATTTCGAGGTGTTTCTTTGCGAACCGGATGTCGTCATCGACCCAGCAGCCCCCGACGTTGGCCAGTTCATAGGCCACGTCGGCCCGGGCCACCGCGAGTTGAAAAGCCAGGCCCGTCCCCGCCGCCCGCGCCTCGAACGCCGCCACCGCCGCACGCGCATCGATGAGTTGCGCCTCCCGGCTAAAGCCCGGCGGCGCGCTGCAGGATGGTTGGGTGAGATCGTCATAGATGAAACGCGCGATCCACCGGGCTTCCGTGGCGTCCGCCGGGTCTCGCGTCGCCGCCTCCCCGTCCGCCGCAAGGAAGAACATGTGGAATATCGTCAGGGCGAGCGCTGCTATCATGACGGCCAGCCTGCCTATCCTACTCGACCCGTCAATGCGCGAAGGCTAGGCCGCTTGACGCCCGTGGATGCCCGGAACCTCGGTCTCGAGGTTGAACGTCACCGGCAGCACCCGCTCGTTCGCCTTCTGCAGCTTCAATGCCTTTGCCGCCCGGGCGACGGCGACCTTGGTCAGGCCGAGGGCGGAGAAGCCTGGCTGGACCTTCGGGTCGACGCCCAGCCGCCGGCGCAGCAGGCCGTTGGCGTAGATCACGTTGGCCCGCATCAGCGCCGCCGGGGTCATGTACTCCATCGACAGCGAGACATTGAGCATGGGCCCGTTCTCGATCCGGTGCGGGGCGTTCTGCGGCCAGGTCAGCATGCGGCCGGGGGTCAGCTGGACCTTCGCCGCGCCGGCGTCCCAGGCGGGATCGAAGGCGAACTGCTCGGCCGTCTCGCGCAGCACGATGGCCTCCAGCGCCTCGGGGCCGACGAAGGGGTCGGCGACCGGGTAGGCCCAGACCGTCTTCACGCCGCGGATCTGCCAGAGCGACACCAGCGGCACGTCCAGATGGTAGAAGACCTGGGCGTTGGGCGAGCTGATCAGAACGCCCAGATCGCGCTTCATCGTGCGCAGGCCCGGGACCATCGCTTCCTTCTCGGCGAACACCTCGCCGGCCAGGGCGTCGTACTCGGGCAGGTGGTCGTTGACCGCGCGCAGGTTCAGCCAGATGCGGCCCTCGCGGGCCATCCTCAGCAGGGTCTGGCCCGGCAGGTTTCCCGCCACGCCGCGCCGCCAGGTGCGCCACTCGCGCGGGTCCTGGCCCATGGTGAAGACGCCCAGCCTGTCGCGCGGATAGCGGTCCAGCAGGTCGGCCAGGCCGTCGTCGTCGAACATCGGCCGGTTGTGCAGGTCGTGGTCGAAGGTCAGCACCTCCTTGCCGAAGGCGTGCGCCTTGTCCGGGGTCCAGTCGCGGATGATGGTCATGCGCTGCGTCCGTAGAAATTGATCTTGAAGGGGCCGAACCAGAGGGTCTTGCCGAGACCCCGGGCCACGCGGTCCAGGGCCTGGGCGCGATCGGGGGCGCGGATCAGCCATTTGACCGCCGCGACCGCGCCGAAGACGGCCGTCTGGCCGAGGCCGATGACCATCCAGCGGGCGACGCCGGGCCAGTCGGGCGGGGTCGAGGAGGCGCAGTGCTCGCTCGGGCCCTGGCCGTAGGCGAAGGCGCGCAACAGGGTGTAGCGCAGGGTCAGGCGCTCCGGGATCGGGTCTTCCCAGACCCAGGCGTCCGGCGCCCAGACGAAGGTCGCGCCGGCGGCCTGCATCGTGCCGAACAGCAGGTCATCCTCGCCGCCGATGCTGTTGCGGCCGAGGTCGAACGGCTGGTCCGGATTGGGCAGGGCCGCGCGGCGCAGCAGGCTGTCGCCGCAGCCGAAGTAGCCCGGCATTGGCCCCGCAGCGGCCGGCCCCTCGCGGGAGAAGAAGCGTTCGAGATAGTCGCGGTGGACGCGGACCGCTTCCGGCGCGCGGGCGCGGACCGGCCCGAAGACCACATCGCCCTGATAGCGCTCCATCGCGTCCAGCAGGGCCGCGAGCCAGCCGGCCGGCGCCTCCTGGTCGTCGTCGAGGAAGGCGATCAGCTCGCCCTGCGCGGCCCGCATCGCGCCGTTGCGAACGTTGGCCACGCCGGCTTCCGGAACATGGATGTAGCGCACCGGGAATGGCGCACCCTTCGCCGCCGCCTCGACCGCCAGCCGCGCGCTGGGTTGCTGGTCATTGTCGGCGACGATCAGTTCGAGCCGGGCGGGATCAACGCCGGTCTGGGCCAGCGCCGAGCGCAGGGCGACAGCCAGGCCCGCGGGCCGGCGCTGGGTCGGGATGACGATGGAAACCGTCGGCCCCATTGTGGCTATTCGCCCTCCGCCATGGCCAGGCGACGGCGCGGCTGCGCGGCGACCGCCTCGACGAACCCACGCACGCGGCCGACCGTCGACAGTTCGGTCACCGCGATGGCGTCCAGCCGGCGGCGCAGGCTGGCGACCATGCCGTCGCGGCGCGCGCCGGCCAGGGTCCAGGCCCGCTCGCGGCCCCCCGCCAGGACTCCGGCGGGGGTCGACGCGGCCGCCGTCCCCTCCCCGACCACCTGGGTCGGGGCGGCGTAGTGTCGCTTGTAGTGATCGTGGCTGGGCCCCAGGTCGTAGGTCGTCAGACCCAGATCCGGCATGGCGGCGATGGCCTTCATCAGGAAGGTCTGGCCCGGCGAATACTCGGCGAGATCCGGGTTCGTCGAGGCGACCCACGGGTGATACCAGCCGTTCTGCGCGACGCCGAAATGACCGGCGGCGATCGTGTCGCCCGCCCACATGGTCAGGGTGATGCCGCGCAACGGGCCGCGCGCGGCGGCGAGATTGGCGAGCAGCGCGCGCGTCCAGTCAGGCCGCAGGAAGTCGGCGACGCCCGTGCGGATCAGCTGCTCGCGCTTCCAGTCCATGATCTGGTCGTAGACCGCCGGATCATCGCTGGCCTCGATCCGCACCGGACCGACCTCGCGCTCCAGCTTGCTGTCGAGACGGCGCCAGTTCTTGAACCGCTTGGGCGAGGCGGCGCGCAGGCTTTCGAGATAGTCGGCCGCCGGGCCCGTGAGCGTGACGGCGTAGCCGGACGTCTCGCCGATCGAGCTCTGGGCGAAGACGCCGTAGGGATCGACCAGACCGGTGAAGCGCCAGGCGCTGACCCCGGCGAGGGCGAGGACGCGGTCTGCGGTCAGGTCCGGATGCGGACCGGCGATCAGGCCATGATAGTCCGACAGCGGCGCGCCGAGCGGACGGGCCATGCCGCCGGGACGGCGGTGATGGGGCAGGAAGCCGACGATGGTCTCGCCATCGCGATAGACCGTCACCCGCGCGTCGCTGCGCACCGCGCCCACGGCGATGGCGAAGTCCGGGCCGAGCAGCGGATTGCCGAAGGCGGGCTCCGCGGCGACCAGCGTCGTCCAGGCCGACACCTCGTCGTGGGTCAGTTCGGCGGGGTGGACGGTACGGGCATTCAGCATCGAGGGCGGCTCACTTTGGGGACAAACCCTGTCCCTGTCGGGGATTCACACCCCCGACCAAGCAAGTACCGGGCCGGAATTAACGGCTGAATACGGACGCCAGGATTTGCTCCAGCCAGCGGGCGTCGACGGCGTCAAATGCGGCCGGCTGGTCGGAATCGACGTCGAAAACCGCGATCAGGTCGCCGTCCGGGCCGAAAACCGGGACCACCACCTCGCTCTGTGAGCGGCTGTCGCAGGCGATGTGTCCCGGAAAGGCGTGCACATCCGGGACAAGCTGGGTCTGGCCGGTCGCCGCTGCCGCGCCGCAGACGCCCCGGCCGAAGGCGATGCGCAGACAGCCGAGCGTGCCCTGATAGGGGCCGACCACCAGCTCGCCGGGCTTGTCCGGATCGACGACATAGAAGCCGGTCCAGAAGTAGTGGTCGAAACTCGCCGCCAGCATCGAGGCGACCGTCGCCATCCGCGCGGTGCGGTTGGGCTCGCCGTCCAGCACGGAGGCGATCTCGGCCGCCACCTCGGCGTAGCGGGCATCGCGGTCGGCGGACAGGGTCAGGTCGTTGAAAGCTTCGGCCATGGCGGTGGATATAGGGCAATACGCTTCGGGTTCACAGGTCGCGCCGCGCTACGCAACTGAGGACCATCAGTCGCGCGGCGCGCGTGCCTCAACCAACCGCCAACATGGTGTTCATTCGCGCAAAATCGGGAAACTCAGCCCCCTCGCCACAACGTTCATGAAATCTCGCAACAGCGGCGGACATCGTTTCAACGTCATGCTCAAAGAGATGCGGCATCGCGTCTACGAGTCGCGGCAAGCCCAAGATGCGGTGCTGGGCCAAATAGGCGTCCACATGACGTCGCGCCAATGCGGACGTCCAATCGACCACTGCCGCCTGCGTGGTAAAGTGCGTCGTGCGGACGATGCCCTTGATCCAGTACCAAGGCTCAAGCCTTTCAACGACACCGTTGGTAACGCGCCACAAGGGGAAGTAGTCGCGAGAGAATACCACCTCGGACCCGTCACGAAGATTCCAGTAGCCATAAGGAAGCCAAAGTCGCGTCGGTACAAAGTCAGGAAGCGGAGATCGAGGGGTGACCACCTCAAAGTCACCGCAAATTCCAGGTCCGGTGTCGTAGATGACCCACGATGGCCGACCCGGCCTGCGGAGATATGCAGGTCGAGTTGGCCATCCGCTCGCTCTGACCTTGACTACAGTGCCCGGCCTTCCCCGTGCCGGCGCTCCAAATAACCGCTGTCGCCAAATGGCCGAGCGCACGCCGAGCTGGTCTTCCATGGACCAGGCCCGGTCACCGAAAACGCGTGCCTTAGAGAGGGCGAACTGAACGTCACCGTTGTGAAGACCGAGAACTTCCGACACCCCAAACACAAGCGGAGCCAGAACCTCAGGCGCACGCATAAAATCAGGTGTCGAATGGTCAAGTCGTGGCGCGGCGGTTAGCTCATGCCAGTCTCGATAACCTAAAGCGCGCGCCAGGGACTCCTGTGCCGTCGAGAGCTTGAGGTCGGCAGACAGGCGCGCAAGGTACTTCGCAGCAGCCTTCGGCCGCTCGATATCAGAAAACAGGTAACGCATTGAACCGTTCCGGCGGTGCTTATCTCAGACGTGTCCACTTGGTCCGCGCGCACCTGGAAGGGGTTCGACGGTGATGTGATATTCCTGCCCGCAGGCTTCGCCAACGTGGACGGCGCGGCCGGATCAGCCACCTCCGAATCTATCAGAAGCAGCAAAAAAGTACAACCAATAGTGTTGACGAATAGGGATGATTTTCCGTCGTTGGGGAAGACTGGGGCGGCGATTCGGGGGACCCGAAACGCAGAAGGGGCCCGCTCGGTGTGAGCGGACCCCCTCCCGGTCGTTCTCCCAAGGTGGGAGGATCAGCCTTACATGCGCTCGATGATGATCGCCGGGGCCATGCCGCCGGCGGCGCACATGGTGATCAGGCCGTAGCGCTTGCCGGTCCGCTCCAGCTCATCGACCATCGTGCCGATGAGGATCGAGCCGGTGGCGCCGATCGGGTGGCCGAGCGCCATCGCGCCGCCGTTCACGTTGACCTTGCTGCGGTCGAGCTTCAGGTCGCGGATGAACTTCTCGGCCACGACCGCGAAGGCTTCGTTGATTTCCCACAGGTCGATGTCCTCGACCGTCAGGCCGGCCTTGGCGAGCACCTTGCGGGCCGCCGGGACCGGGGCGTTGAGCATCAGGGTGGGGCTGTCGCCCATGTTGGCCATGGCCACCACGCGGGCGCGCGGCGTCATGCCGTTGGCCTTGGCGTAGGCGGGCGAGGTCAGCAGCAGGGCGCCCGAACCGTCCACGACGCCCGAGCTGTTGCCGGCGTGGTGGAAGAACTTGATGTCGAGATCCGGATAGACCGCCGTGATCAGCTTGCGGAAGGTGGTGCCGTTGGCGTCCAGCGGAACGTCGGCCAGCGCTTCGAACGACGGCTTGAGGGCCGCGAGGCCTTCAGCGGTCGTCTGCGGACGCGGGAATTCCTCATGGTCGAGGGCCAGCGTGCCGTCTTCCTTGAAGACCGGGACCAGGCTCTTGGCGAACCGATTCTCGGCGATGGCCACGGCGGCGCGCTGCTGGCTGACCAGGGCCAGGGTGTCGAGCGCCTCGCGGCTGATGCCTTCCAGGGTGGCGATGGAGTCGGCGCAGATGCCCTGGTGCGACTGGGGATGCTTGGCGCGCAGGCGCAGGTTGCCCTGGTCCATGGTCACCGGGCCGTCTTCCGGCGAGCGGCGGTTGGGCATCGACATCATCTCGCAGCCACCGGCCACGACCATGTCGGACATGCCGGCCATGATGGTCGAGGCGGCGAAGTTCACCGTGGTGATGCCCGAGCCGCAGAAGCGGTCGAGGGTCACGCCGCTGGACTTGATGTCATAGCCGGCGTCGAGCGCCGTCATGCGGCCCAGGTCGCCCGCGGCCGGGCCGCGCTGGCTGCTGCAGCCCCAGATCACGTCGTCGACTTCGGCGGTGTTGATCTTGTTGCGCTCGGCCAGGGCCCGCAGGACGGTCGCGCCCAGCTGTTGCGGGTGCATCTCGGACAGGGCGCCCTTGCCGTATTTGCCGATGCCGCGGGGGGTGCGGACGGCGTCGATGATCCAGGCTTCGCTCATGGTCGTGTTCCTTCGGAGGGGATGGGTTTGAAAGCGTCGAAAGTCAGCGGGGGGTCATGCGAATGGCGCCGTCGAGACGGACGTCCTCGCCGTTGAAATAGCCGTTGGTGATCATGGTGTGCGCCAGGTGGGCGTACTCGTCAGGCATCCCGAGGCGGCGCGGATTGGGCACCTGGGCGGCGAGGCCGGCCTTCACATGCTCGGGCGCGCGGCCCAGCAGGGGGGTGTCGAAGATGCCCGGCAGGATGGTGTTCACGCGGATCGACTCGCTGGCGAGATCGCGGGCGATGACCAGGGTCATGCCGACGATGCCGGCCTTGGAGGCGGTGTAGGCCACCTGGCCGATCTGGCCGTCCTCGGCCGCGACCGAGGCGGTGTTGACGATCGCGCCGCGCTCGCCGTCTTCCATCGGCTCCAGCGTCAGCATGCCCGCCGCGCTCTTGGTGATGCAGCGGAAGGTGCCGATCAGGTTGATGCCGACGATCCGCTCGAAGTTCTCCAGCGGGTATTCCTTGATCTCGCCGGTCTGTTTGTCGCGGCTGACCGTCTTGGCCCCGCCGCCGACGCCGGCGCAGTTCACCAGGATCCGCTCCTGGCCGATGGCCGCGCGGGCCTTGGCGAAGCCGGCGTCGACCTCCTCGCTGGAGGCCACGTTGACCTTGCAGAAGACCCCGCCCAGCTCCTTGGCCAGGGCCTCGCCCAGCTCCTCGTTGAGGTCGAAGATGGCGACCTTGACGCCGTCGGCGGCCAGACGTCGCGCGGTCGCCGCGCCGAGGCCGGAAGCGCCGCCGGTGATGACGGCCGAGATGGAAGAGTCGAGCTTCATGGAACCGGTCCTGTCAGTGAACGCGGGGAACTAATCGCTCTCTCGTTGGGGAAGGCAACAGGGACGTGGCGGCAGGCCGCAGGCCTGCTAGATCGGGTGGGTGAAACCGGAGTCGGAGAGCGGTCGATGGCCCATTGGCTGGTGAAGTCGGAACCGGACGTCTTTTCTTGGGATGACCTGGTCAAGACCGGGGCGAAGGGTGAGCCCTGGACCGGGGTGCGCAACCACACCGCCAAGCTGAACCTCAAGGCCATGAGCCTGGGCGATACGGTGTTCTTCTACCATTCGCAGGCCGGCAAGGAGATCGTCGGCATCTGCGAGGTGGTGCGCGAGGCCTACCTCGACCCGACCGACGCCAAGGGGCAGTTCTTCTGCGTCGACCTGAAGGCGGTGAAGCCCCTGCCCCGCCCGTTCACCCTGGCCATGGCCAAGGAGGACCCGGCGCTGGCGAAGATGAGCCTGATCACCAGCTTCCGGCTGAGCGTGCAGCCGGTGACGGACGCGGAATGGGCGCACGTGTGCGGGATGAGCGGATAGAGAGAACCCCCTAAGCCGCGAACTTCGCCAGGCGCTGGCGGATGATCTGGTCCGCTTCGCTCATGATCCGGTCGATCAGTTCCTTGCAGGTCGGGATGTCGTGGATCAGGCCCGCGACCATGCCGCAGGACCAGGCGCCGACGTCCATGTCGCCCTCGATCATGATCTTGGGATAGACGCCCGCTACTTCCTCGATGATGTCCTCGAACTTGATGTTGGCGCCCAGTTCCTTCTCCTTCTGGAGCAGGCGTTCGACGCCGGCGTTGGTCAGCACGCGCTCGGTGTTGCGCAGCGGGCGCATGACCAGGCGGGTGTCCAGCTCGCTGGCCGCGACGATGGCGTCCTTCACGTTCTGGTGGACCGGGGCTTCCTTCGTGGCGATGAAGCGGGTGCCCATGTTGATGCCGTCCGCGCCCATGGCGAGCGCCGCGACCAGCTGGGCGCCGTTGCCCACGCCGCCCGAGGCGACGAACGGGATCTTCAGCTCCTCGGCGGCCCGGGGCAGCAGCACCCAGTTGCCGACGTCGTCCTCGCCCGGGTGGCCGCCGCACTCGAAGCCGTCGACGCTGACCGCGTCACAGCCGATCGACTCGGCCTTCAGCGAGTGACGGACCGAGGTGCATTTGTGGATCACCTTGATGTCGGCCTCTTTCAGGGCCGGCAACCATTTGGCGGGGTTGTTGCCGGCCGTCTCGACCGCCTTCACGCCGCCCTCGATGATCGCCTTCACGTAGCCCGGATAGTCCGGCGTGTTGACCGACGGCAGGAAGGTCAGGTTCACGCCGAAGGGCTTGTCGGTCATCTCGCGGCAGCGGGCGATTTCCTTGGCCAGGTCATCCGGCGTGCGCTGGGTCAGGCCGGTGATGATGCCCAGGCCCCCGGCGTTGGACACCGCCGCCGCCATCTCGGCGAAGCCGACGAAGTGCATGCCGCCCTGGATGATCGGATGCTCGATGCCGAACATCTCGGTGATGCGGGTCTTCATGGCGCGTGTCCTGTCCTGGGGAGCGTTGTTGTTGGCAACGATCCTACGGACGCCGGAACGCGATGGGTAGGGGGGACGTGGCGTCAGGCTGAAGGGGACATGTACCGCCTTCGGTACGTGTCCCCTAAACCAGCAGCTCGATTAGGGGACACGTACCTGCGGTACATGTCCCCGGCGTAGCGGGAAGGCTGGTAGGCCCGGAGGGACTCGAACCCCCAACCAGACCGTTATGAGCGGTCAGCTCTAACCATTGAGCTACGGGCCTTCAGGCGAAGAAGCCGCCGGTTACCATGCCCCGAACGCGCCTTAAAGGTCCGGTTCATGTAGGCTCAGGCAAACCCGCCACCGACGGGACCCCTTCAACCGCCCGTCACGGAGACCGACCATGAAAGCCCTCTTCCGCGCCGCCGCCATCGGGGCGCTGCTCGTTGCCGGGTCCGCCGGCGCCGCGCTCGCCCAGACCGCCCCGACCTCGGCCGCCGACACTATCTTCCGCGCAACCACGCTCAGCCTGTCGGCCTATGGCGAGGTCAACCGCGCGCCCGACATGGCGACCATTTCGCTCGGCGTGCAGACCGAGGCGCCGACGGCGGCGGAGGCCATGCGCCTGAACGCCGTGAAGATGAACCAGGTGATCGCGGCCCTGAAGAAGGCCGGGCTCGCCGACCGCGACATCCAGACCAGCGGCCTCAGCCTCAATCCCCAGTATGTCTACCAGGAGAACCTGCCGCCGAGACTGACCGGCTACCAGGTGTCCAACCAGGTGACGATCATCGCACGCGACCTGACGAAGCTGGGTCAGGTCGTCGACGCGACGGTGAACGCCGGAGCCACCAACGTCGGCGGTATCCAGTTCGGCCTGCAGAACAGCGCCGCCGCCGAGGACGCCGCCCGCGGCGAGGCGGTCAAGGTGCTGCTCGCGCGGATGAACCTCTACGCCCGGGCGACCGGCTACAGCGGCGCCCGCCTGGTGACCCTGAGCGAAGGCGGCGGCTACACCCCGCCCCAGCCGATGCCGATGATGGCCATGGCGCGCATGGACAAGGCCGAGTCCACGCCGGTCCAGGCCGGCGAGCTGAAGGTTCGGATCGACGTCAACGCGACGTTCGAGCTGATCAAATAGGGCGGCGGGGACATGTACCGAGGGTACGTGTCCCCTAAACCCGCCGCTCGATTGGGGGACACGTACCTTCGGTACATGTCCCCTGCCCGACTACAGCCCCGCCTTACGGAACGCGCCCTCCAGCCGGATCTTGATCTCGCGGCCGGGGAGGACGCTGGGGCCCTGCATGTTGGCGGCGTAGGCGAGGTCGGGGCCGCTGGCGTCGGCCGAGCGGGTGATCGGACCGGAGGCCCAGCCGACGCGGCCCGCATCGCCGGTCGCATCGCAGCTGGTGGTGCGCATGTCGCCGGCCGCCGCGAGTTTCGCGAGATCATCGGTGCTCAGCGTGCCGACGCCGTCGCAGGCGGGGCGGCCCAGGGCGCAGGTCATGTAGTCGCCGTAGCGGAACACGACCTGCGCCGAGCCCTTTTCGACGATCAGGACGCAGGTGTTGGGATCGCCGATGGCCTTGCTGACCTGCTGGGTCAGCAGTTCGCTGTCGACGCCCTTGGGGCCGGCCGGCTCACAGGCCGCCAGGGCCAGCGAGGCGAGGCCGACGGCGAGAACGGTCAGGGACGTGCGCATGGAATCCTCCTGTTGGAAGAACCCTGCGCCATCCGGCCGGTTCACTCAATGCGCTGGATCAGGCCGCGTGCTTGACGTGGTTGGCGTCGTCGAGAAGCACGACCGTCGGATTGTAGTTGCGGGCCTCTTCGGCCGGCAGCTGGCAGTAGGTGACGACAATGATCTTGTCGCCCTTCTGGACCAGACGGGCCGCGGCGCCGTTGACGCCGAACACCTTCGACCCGCGCGGGGCCTCGATGGCGTAGGTGGTGAACCGCGCGCCGTTGGTGATGTTGAGCACATCGACCTGCTCGTGCGGCAGGATTCCGGACTGGTCGAGCAGATCGCGGTCGATGGCGATCGAGCCCTCATAGTCGAGATCAGCCTGGGTCACCGTGGCGCGGTGCAGCTTGGCCTTCATCATGGTCAGCAGCATAGCGGGTCCCTCTACTCGGGAGATTTCGCGGCGCCGCACAAAACCGACGGCCGCTTCGGAGGCAGGGCATATAGCCCCTAAGGCCTCGCCGTTCAATTGCGGCGCAATATGAACGGTGTTCAGTTGGCTCGTGTCAGGCCCGTCGGCGGTCGTCCGCGGCGGCATTCCCTCAACCTTGCCAGAGGGTTGGCCCATTGCGGGCCGGAGCGAAGAAAGCGCGGCTTTGACAGGGGGCGGAGGCCGGGCCAGCCTGCCCGGACCTGGTTGCGGAGATTTCGATGCGTGCGCTGCTGCTGACCGCCCTGCTCCTGCTGGCCCCGGGCGCCGCCTGGAGCCAGTCGCTGGACGACGCCCCGCCGATCTATGTCGCCGGCGTCTATGACCAGCTGGCCAACGGCGGCGACTATGATCCGCCCGATGCGCTTTACACGCCGCGCCTGCTGGCCCTGTGGGAGGACATGCGCCGGGACGCCGGCGGCGAGGTCGGGCGGCTCGATTTCTTCTACTGGACCAATGCCCAGGACTGGACGCTGTCGGACCTGTCGATCGGCAGCACGTTCGTTGACGGGCATGAGGACCGGATGACCGTCACCGCAGCGTTCCGGAATGGCGATCGGGCCGAGCGCATCCACTTTCATTTCGAGAAGACCGGCGGCCGCTGGCGGCTGGACGACGTCTCGAGCGGCGGCGCCGATCCCTGGACGCTGTCGCTGCTGCTGAAATACGGCCGGACGGGCGGGGACTAACCCACCCGCCAGGGCGGGAAGCGGCGGGCCTCGCCGGCGCGGTAGAGACAGACGCGGTTGCCCGCGGGGTCACGGAGCCAGGCCTCGCGCCAGAGCCACCTCTGGTCCACGGGATCACTGTCGAATATCAGACCACCGGCCTTCAGCCGCGCGACCGTGGCGTCGAGGTCGTCGTCCTCGAAATAGACCGAGGTCGCCGTGACGCCGGCCGCGTCGGGGTCGAGATGCAGGGAGAAGGTCGGCGGTTCGCCGCCGTCACTGTCCGGGCATTCGAAGCGGACATAGTGGTCGGTCTGGACGATCAGCCGAAGACCGAGCGCCTGGTAGAAGGCGGTCGAGGCGGCGAGATCGCGGGCGGAGGCGGTGACCTGGTTCAGTCTCATGGCGGGTAGATGGGAGCTCCGCTGCCCGGCGCAATCCCGCGCCCTAGCCCCGCCCCTCGACCAGCTTGCTGATCGCGTCGAGGTAGGCGCCGAAGGCCTTTCGGCCGGCGTCGGTCAGGGTCAGGGTCGTCAGCGGCTTGCGGTTGACGAAGCTCTTCTCGACCTTGACGAACCCGGCGTCCTCCAGCTTGCGCAGATGGGCCGAGAGGTTGCCGTCAGTGGCCTGCAGCCGGGCCTTCAGGGTGTTGAAGTCGGCTGATCCCGCGCCGGACAGATAGGCCATGACGCCCAGCCTGACCCGGCCATGGATCACCTCGTCGATGCCCTCGATGTCGAAACCGTCGGTCATGACGCGACCCTTCTCAAATCGTGTCCGACGGTTCCTGACGCATCAGCACCAGGCCCGGCACGACCGCCAGCAGGAACAGGCATCCGGCATAGCCGAGCATCTGCTGCGTCGTGCCGCTCATGAAGCCCATCAGCACCGCGCCGGCGAAGGAGCCCAGGGCGACCAGCCTGATCCAGCCCTTGCCCGTCATGTCGCCGGCGACCAGCCAGGCCGCGCCGTAGACCCCGAAGATGATCACCGGGAAGATGTTCATCACCTCCCAGGCCTGATTGCGCCAGGCGTAGGCCATGATCCCCAGCCACATGGCGAAGATGGCGAAGCCGACCCCCGACCAGGCCGAGCCCGTGGCCCTGTTGGCCACGGCGTTGAAGCCGGGCCGCGAACTGGCGCGGCGCACCAGCAGGGTGCAGACCACGCCGAACAGCGCTCCGGCGCCCACCCAGTTGACCAGATAGGCCCAGTCGGAAACGGCCAGGATGCCGGTGGCGATCAGCCAGTGCCCGACCGACGCCGCGCCAAAGATGAGCCCTGCGGCGACCATATTGCCGCCGAACAGCAGCGGCACGGAACTGCCCTCCTGGGCCAGCGCCTTCATGAAGGCGATGTCGTCCTTGAGGGTCTGGATCTTCTCTTCGGTCATCTCAGGCGCTCCCGGCCCCAGTGATTGCGTGAGTCATCATCTAGGCCACATACTTTGCATTGTAAAGTGCTTTTCCGTGGACGCACGTGGGGGCAAGGACTCCCGATGGGGGAAAAGAGGAAACGCCATGACCGACCTGCCCATCCTGCATCACTTCGACACCTCGCCGTTCTCCGAGAAGGTGCGGCTGCTGTTTGGCCTCAAGGGCATGGCGTGGAAGTCGGTCATCATCCCCAGCATGATGCCCAAGCCCGACTATCTGCCGCTGACCGGCGGATACCGGCGCACGCCGTCACTGCAGATCGGCGCGGATGTGTTCTGCGACACCCAGGTGATCCTCGCCGAGATCGAGCGGCGCTGGCCGCAGCCCCGGGCCGTGCGCGGCGGCCTGGACTGGGCGATCAACCTGTGGGCCGACCGCCCGTTCTTCCAGGCAACCGTGCCGATCATCTTCGGCGCAATCGGCGACAGCGTGCCCGCGGCCTTCATCAAGGACCGGGAAGCGATGTCCGGCCGGCCGTTCGACACCGCGGCGATGAAGGCCGCCGGCCCGCCGCTGTCGCAACAATGGCGGACGCAGGCCGGCTGGATCGAGGATCAGCTGGCGCAGTCGGGCTCCGGCTGGCTGCAGGCCGACGGCCCGGGCCTGGCGGACATTGCCGCCTACATGAACGTCTGGTTCCTCGGCGGCGCCCTGCCCGACACGCTGAAGGCGCTGACGGCGGGGATGCCGCATCTGGCCGCCTGGAGCGCGAAGGTCGCCGCCCTGGGTCACGGCAAGCCGGAGCCCATGACCGGGCCCGAGGCCCTCGCCGTGGCGAAGGCCGCCTCCCCCGCGCCCGCGCCGGAGCATGACGACAACGACCCGCTGGGCCTGAAACCCGGCGCTGCGGTCGTGGTGATGGCCGACGACTACGGCCGCGATCCGGTGCGTGGAACGCTCGTGGCCGCCAACCGCGAGCGCGTGGTGCTGGCCCGAGAAGACGAGGCGGTCGGGACCGTGCATGTGCACTTCCCGCGGGCCGGATACTTCGCGATGCCGGGGTAGCGCAGGTTGAAGCGACACTATGCCGCGCACCCGGCGTTGCAGACGAAAGTCGCCCTAAACGACTTTCTTCTAGTCATGCGGAATGACCGCATTCGCCTGCCTCCGGATCTTGCCGCCACCTGAACTGCACGGCCGCCCGGGCCTTGAAGGCCTGATCAATCGGTATGCCTGCTCATTTCTTGAGACGCGCTGGTCGTGGCCGTGTCGCTTCGAGGTGATGTCCCTTTCCTGCTTCCTGCTGGTTGATCCGCGAGCTCAGGGACTTGACGCCCGGACGGTGCAGGATCTCGCCTACGACCTGCAGCTTCGCCTGTTCGGGTCAGGCGGCGGCGGCGAGGTCGAGCTGATCGCGTTCGAAGGCGACTCGCAGCAGGTGGCCCGGTTCGCGAGCCTGGACCAGCATGATGTCCGGCGGGCCGCTGCGGGCGACAGCATGGCGCCGCCCCTGGTCGGGAGGCTGACGCGGATCACCGCCGCCGACGTCACGCCGATTGCAATTCCCGGCATGCCCGAGCCCGGGACCGACCCACAGGTCTCCGGCCGGGTCGCCCCCGCGGAGATCCAGACCCCGGTGTTCAATGGCGTGTATTTCGCGGCCAAGGAGACCTTCCTGGGCAGCGCCATCTGCAGCCGGGAAATCGGCTTCAACATCGTGGACGGCATTCACCCGACGAGCCGCGACATGGCCCGGATGCATGACTCGACCATGGTGAGTCTGGCCGCCGAGACCCTGAAGCAGCGACCGGACTTCACCGGCATGATCTACGTGCCGCTGTGCTACGCGCCGCTGATCCACCGCCAGGAGCGCGAGGTCTACACCGGCTGGCTGAATGCCCTGCCGAAGGAACGGCGCAGCAATCTCGCGGTCGCCGTCTACGACACGCCCCGCGACCCCTCGTTTTCCGCCCTGTCGCAGATCAAGGCCTTCCTGGACGGGTATTTCAAGGTCGTGGATCTGCGGACGTTCGACCCGGATTTCAGCGTCGAACGGCTGGCGCCGGGCGCTGTGCAGAGCGTCACGCTGATCCTGCCGGACGCCAGTCAGCTGACCCGCATCGCCGCCATTCGCCGGTTCGCCGAGCGGATGGACAAATTCAGGCAGAAGCGGATCTGGCCGTCGGTGACAAACGTGCGGAACGCGGTCGAGTTCGAGACCTGCCTGGCGCGACGCATCCCCTTCGTCAGCGGCCGGGCGATATCGACCGGGCTGGCGGCGCCCGTCGGCGTGGAGACGGTGCCGGCCGGGGATCTGCCTGTTGATGATCGCTATTTTCGGGACGTCGCGCCGAAGCGGGCAGTCGCCTAGGACGAATCGACGTTCAGCCCAAACCAGCGTCATGGCCCGACTTGTTCGGGCCATCCAGGCGCGGTGAGGTCAGAATTTGTCCCGCGAAGGCAAGCGACTCCCCATCGGAGCGACCGTGTCCTTGGGTGGCCCGACCCCGGATCAAGTCCGGGGCGGGCCATGACGACTCCAATTGGTCCACCGAACGCCCGGCGTCAGCCGTTGCGAGCCCGAACTTCGATTGGCTTTAGAGCTTGAAGCCGCCGTCGCAGATCTTCTCGAAGCTGGGCCGGGTGACCTTGGTCCAGGCCTTCTTCACCGGATTGCGGAAATACAGCGGGTCCTTGACGCGGGCGGGGTCGAAGCCGTCCTCGACGAGATCGACCTTGCGGTACTTGAACGTGCCCGTGGTCTCGATCTGGCGCTGCAGCCGCAGGAACAGCGGCTGGGCGTAGGACGGCAGTTCCTTTTCCACATGGGCGTGGAAATCGGTCAGGACGAAATCGTCGTCCACCGTCAGGGCGACCATGCCGACGCGGCCGTCCTGGCCGGGCACCGCGACGCCATAGACGTTGGCCTCCAGCACGCCCGGGGCCTCGGCCAGCCGGTCGGCGACCTCGCCGGTCGAGACGTTCTCGCCCTTCCAGCGGTAGGTGTCGCCGATCCGGTCGACGAAGTAGAAATAGCTGTCAGCGTCCTGCCGCATCAGGTCGCCGGTGCGGAACCAGGCGTCGCCCTTCTCGAAGACGTCGTGCAGCACCTTCTTCTCGGTGGCCGCCTTGTCGGCATAGCCGCTGAAGCTCGTGCGGGGGTCGGTGGTGTCGATCCGGCCGATACATTCGCCGATCTGGTCAGGGCCGCATTCGATGCAGAAGCCGGCGGCGTTGCGGACCGGCTGCTCGGTCTCGACGTCGAACTGCACCAGCCGGGCGTTGACCTTCTTCTTCAGCCATCTGGGCACGCGCCCGATGGCGCCGACATGGCCATCGAAGTTGAACATCGACACATTGCCTTCGGTCGAGCCGTAGAACTCCATCACCCGGGGGATGTTGAACCGGGCGACCATCTGTTCCCAGACGTCTGCGCGCAGGCCGTTGCCGAACGCCAGGCGCAGCTTGTGATCCCGCTCCAGCGGATGTTCCGGCGCATTGACCAGATAGCGGCAGAGCTCGCCGATATAGACGAACATCGTGCAGCCTTCATCGTGCACGTCCTGCCAGAAGTGGCTGGTCGAGAACTTCTTGCGCAGGACGACCGAGCCCCCCGTCAGCAGGGCTGAGCCCATGCCGCAGAGCCCGCCCGTGGCGTGATAGAGCGGCAGCACCTGATAGATCCGGTCGCTCGCCTCGGCGCCCGTCGCGCCGGCGAAGCCGCGCATGTAGAGCTGGACGCGCATGTGGTTGATGCGCGCCGCCTTGGGCAGGCCTGTGGTGCCGCTGGTGTAGATCCACAGCGCCGTATCCTTGCCGCGCAGGTCGCCGCGGGCGGTCTGGCGATCAGGACGCAGGCTGCTGCAGCTCTTCAGGGCCGCGGTCAGGTCGCGGCGGTCCTCGACGACGGGCCCGAGCGTCCACTGCGCGACATGTTTGGTCAGCTGGCCGCGGACGGCCTCGAAGGCCGGCGAGGTCTCGCCATCGACCAGGCAATGCAGCGCGCCCGAGATGTTGAGGCAGTGCGCCAGCTGCGCGCCGGTCAGGTTGTTGTTGATCAGCGCCGTGGCCACCCCGACCTTGGTCAGGCCGTACCAGATCGGCAGGTAGTCCATGCGGTTGGGCATGAACAGCGCCACGGTCTGGCCGCGGGTGATGCCCTGCTCCTTGGCCCAGTGGGCGTAGCGGTTGGCGAGGGCGTCCATCTCGCCGTAGGTGAGGGTCTTGCCCTCGAAGGTGATCGCCGGACGGTCCCTGTGCGCGTCGACCGCGGCCTCAAGGTCGTCGCAGATCAAGTCCTTGCTGTCAGGCGCAATGGGCTTGACCCACTTCAGCGTGCGACCCAGGCCCTTGATGAACCTCAGCTCGCGCGTGATCCGCGCCTTCAGCTTCATGGGAACGCCCTCCAAACGCGTATGACCTTTCGCCTGACGGGCGAATTGCGGTCAAGCCAAGCCTAGGTCGCAGGCGTTGCGGGCGGATGAACGTGGCGCAAAGA
Organism: Caulobacter sp.; assembly: GCA_021741355.1. Classification (GTDB taxonomy): domain Bacteria; phylum Pseudomonadota; class Alphaproteobacteria; order Caulobacterales; family Caulobacteraceae; genus Caulobacter. The sequence goes on along the minus strand of JAIOXZ010000017.1, from coordinate 59,036 downwards.
GCGCACCCGGCGCCGGCCGCGTCAGCCAGGGACCGCAAGAGGAAAGATTGGCCGTGATAAATCATGACCGGAATATGTCGTGTATAGTTTCCCGAAATCGCGCGCGCCGCGCGTCTCACAAGTTGTTTCATGATGAGATTCGAACCCTGTCTCAATAACGGGAAGCACATCAGACCAGCCGGATCGCCGGATGACATGCTGGATTGCCTCCGGGAACCTTCGCCGGTCGACCTTCGTTGAACCGCTGACAGATTTTAACAGAGAGGCTCGCCATGACCTTGAATCGTGATGCCGCCCGAGCGTTGTTCGACAACGCTGAACCCACGCCCGCCGGCAACGGGACGCCGTTCGCGGCCGCCTCCCCCTTCGCCGCCGCCGCGCCGTTCGGAGACGGGGCCAGTGACGCCCATGTCCCGGCCGAATCCGGGCGCGCGCGCAAGGGCGCCGACTGGCGTCTGATCGCGCCGATCGGAGTCGCCGCCGTCTGCGCGGTCGCCGTTCTGGTGGTCGCCCAGACCCGCGATACGGCCGAGCCCGGCAGGACCGTCGCCGCGAGCGAGATCGTCCCGCCGACGCCGATGCCGCAGGCCGTCCCCCTGACGCGGGCGCCGGTCGAGACAGCGGCGCTCGCGCCGCCCGCCAGTTCGATCGTGACCCCGCCGGCGACCCGCCCCGCGCCGGTCGTGACCACCCGCGTGCGCGCTCAACCCGTCCGTCGCGCGCCGGCGCCCCGGACCGTCGCGGCCGCCCCGAGCGCCACAGACGCCACGTCCGATGCGAGCACGCGGGTTCCCTACGTGCCGCCGCCCGCCCTGGGCGCACCGGCGGTCGTAACCATCGCCCCGCCGGCGCCGCCTCCGGTTCCGGCCCCCCCGCCCGTTCCGATGCCCGAACCGCAGCCGGCCACGCCGCCGCAGTAAGGCGCGCCGATGTGAGACTTCAAGGCCCTCCCCGCCGGGAGGGCCTTTTGTCATGAGCGAGCCGGGGGACATGTACCGCAGGTACGTGTCCCCCAAGCAAGCGGCGGGTTTAGGGGACACGTACCTGCGGTACATGTCCCCGCTACCCCGTGACGGCGGTCGCGCCGAGCGTCTCGCGCCAGTGGCGTTCGCGGCTCTTGAGCTTGCTGGTCAGCTCCCAGCCGGCGAGATCCTCCTCATCGAGGGTTTCGAGGTCCTCGATCAGGAAGGCGTCCGCGCCGTGGGTCTTCCACTCGGCCTGCAGCGCCTTGTTGGGATGGGAGCCGAGCTTCAGCGGGAACCAGACGCCGTTGCGGCAGGTGTCGAGATTGACCGCCGCCTGGACCCAGACCTGGCCGGTCGCCGTGCAGCGCACCGCGAACACGCCGGGCCTGGGCTTCTTCTCCCGGTAGGCGGCCAGCAGTTCCTTGCGACGCTCCTTGCTCATGACGCCTCTCCGAAGCCCGGTTCCGCGAGGGTCAGGACATGCTCGCGCACGTCCCGCGGCCAGGCGGCGATGTGGGTCTCGAACGCGGGGCGGTCGGCGGCGTAGAGGGCGCGCGTGGCCTCCTCGAACCCGGCCAGATTGCCGGCCAGGGTGCTCATGAAGCGGTAGGCGCCGTCGCGGGCGGACCGGGCAATTTCGCGGGGATCCTTGCGAGCCGCCTCGACCAGCCGGCGCAGCGCCACCGACGCCCCGCCCTGTTGCGCCGCCAGCCATTCCCAGTGCCGCGGCAGCAGGGTGACCTCGCGCGGGACAACGCCGAGCTTCGGGCGGCCCGGGCCCTTCTCGACCGGCGCCATGCGGGCTGCGACCTCGGCCACGGTGCCGCGCAGGTCGACGTCGATCCGGCGGCTGTCGTCGTCGGCGAGGATCAGGATCGAGGCGTTGGGCCGCGCGTCGAGCGCCGCCCGCACCTGGGGCGCGACGTCGCCGAGCGGGCCGGCGGCGATGCGGCGGACGCCCTCGAAGGCGGTGCAGAGAATTTCGGGGTCGAACGACATGGCGGCGCTCCTTTCACAGGACGCGCCTTTTACCCGGATAAAACCGGCTGTCAATATCGTCCGGGTAAAACCCTATTCGGCCGGGAGGGTGTAGGCGACGTAGCCGCGCTCGACCATCCGCCGCATGGCCTCATAGGCCTCGGCCAGTTCCTCGAAGGTCTCGCGCAGATGGGTCAGCTGGCTGAGATCCTGCGGCGTCATCTTGCCGCCGGCCGCCGAGACGGCCAGGGCCTGGGCGACCCAGGTGGCGCGGGCGGCTGCGGCGGCTACGGCCAGCCGCTGGAACTTGCGCGAGTCGCCGGCGCCGAGCGCCTGGCTGATGACCGACTTGTTGGCGGCGAAGGCCGTGTAGTCGATGTGGTCCAGAATGCCGCGCATGCGCCGCTGGGCGTGGGGGTCGCTCTGGTCTTCCGGCTCGAAGTGATCGCTCTGGCGCCGGAAGCTGTTGGTGCGGGTTACGGACATCGCGTCCTGCCTTGCTCGAACGTCGGGACGGTCCCGGATTCACCCCAGAGTGGAATGCTTCGCGTTAACAGGTGGTTAGGGTTCGACCGGCGTCAGAGGCAACCAGTAGTACCCGTCCGTCGTGTAGCGGCCTTCATCCAGCTTCAGCGCGCGCGGCTCCAGGCCCCAGCGCTGGAAGCCGTGCCGCTCGTAGAGGGCCACGGCCGCCGTATTGGTCGAGACGACCACGAGGTTGAGCACCTCCACCTCCGTCCGGGCGTGCTCGATCACCGTCCGCAGCAACTTGCCGCCCAGGCCGTGGCCCCGGGCCGAGCTGCGGACATACATGCTCCAGACGGTGCCCTTGTGCTGTTCGCGCAGGGGCTTCATCCGGTGGAACCCGGCCATGCCGACAAGTTCGCCGTCGAGCCAGGCGCCAAACACGGCGGTCGACTCAAGCGTGGCGGCGCTGGCCTCGACGGACTTTTCCCGCTCCTCGGCGATGTCCGTGCCGAAGGTCTCCGGCTCGGCCGTCATGGCCTCGATGCGCAGGGCGCGGAAGGCGTCCACATCGGCGGCGGTCAGCCGGCGCAGGGCGGGAACGCTCACGTCTTGCGCCGCGCGCTCGCCCGGACCACGCAGTCGGCGATGATCCGGCGCAGGAGGGGATCCGGGATCGGCTTGTCCGGCTGGAAGCGGATGGTGCCCTTGCTGATGGAAAAATCGGCCAGTTCGGCCTCGAACTGCGGGACCAGACCGCCGGGATAGAAGGCGCACCAGCCTTTCGCCGCCCCGAAATAGCAGATCACCCGGCCGTCCACGCGGAAGGCCGGCATGCCGTAGCTGATGCACTCCACCGCCGTCGGGGCGACATCGAGGATCGTCTCCCGCAGGGCCTGCAGCGCCGCGCGCTGGTCGGGCGGGACGCCGTCGAGATAGGCGTCGATCGAGGCGGCAGGGGCGGCGTTGCGCATCGCCGCGACTACCGGAACATGCAGGTCACGCCCGCCCAGAGCGTGTCGATCTTCGCGTCCGGGCCCTTGCCGTCGAACAGGCCGCCCATGTCGGCGACGGCGAACTCCGTGCCCAGCGTGCTTTCCTCGACGGTCGCGCCCGGGCGGGCCGCGAGCAGTTCGGCGCGGGTCGAGCCGACGCCGATGCCGTCCATGGTCGTCAGGCCGGGCTTGTCGACCGTCCAGCCGGCGAAGCGGTCCTCCTGGAACAGCAGGGTCAGGCCGCCGGGCCATGCGACGAAGGTCAGCGGCCCGGCGCCGCACTCGCTGTTGACCGACTCCACGCCGGGCGCGGGCTCGACGCGGGTCATCGTCACCAGGGTCTGGACCTTGTCGCGGCTGAAGGCCAGCAGCTGGGTCGAGCCGGTCTCTGCGACGACCGTCAGCCCGTCGCCGGTCAGGGCCAGCTTCAGCGGCATGGCCGGCGTCGCGGGGGCGGCCGGCGCGGCCGGTTCGGCGGGGGCGGCCGGTGTCGCGGCGGGTTTGTCGCAGGCGGCGAGGGCCAGGGTCAGGGCGGCGGCGAGGATCAGGTGGGCGTGGGTCATGGACCAACGGTAGACCGTCAGGCCGCGCCCGGTCGAGCCCCTGCCCGTCGGCTGGCCGCGAGGGCCAGGAAGATCGCCGGGGCGACCACCGCCGCGCCGAGCAGGAACGGCCCGTCGATCACCTGGGCGAACACCAGGCCGGCGCTGAGCGGCCCCAGCACGCGCGACAGGGCGCCGGCGGCGTTGTTGAGCCCCATGATCTGGCCCTGGCGGTGCGGGTCCGTCGCCCGCGAGATCAGCGCCCCGACGTTGGGAAAGGCCACCGACGAGCCGACCGCGCTGAAACACATCAGCACCGTGGTCATCAACCCGCCGGTCGAGACGGTCTGGAGCAGCATCGACAGCACGGTCATGGCCATGCCGACCGCCAGCATCGGCCCCTCGCCGAAGCGCTCCGACAGGCGGCCGGTGATCATGGTCTGGGTGAAGAAGGCGCAGACCCCGACCCAGGCGAAGGCGAAGCCGATGTCGCGCGGCGACCAGTCGAACCGCGCCTGGGCCCACAGGCCGAACACCGACTCGATACCGGTGAAGGCGAAGCCGATCAGGAAGGTCAGCAGGATCAGCCGCCCTGTCACCGGATGGCGCAATGCCTCGCCGGCCGCCGCCCAGCGGCTGGCGCGGTGGGAGATGTCGGTCTGGCGCACGCGGCTCTCGCGGATCACCGTAATCACCGCCGCCACGCAGACGAAGGCCAGCCCCGAGGCGATGAACAGCGGGATGCGGAAGCCGGCCGGGCCGATGCCGGTATGGGCGAACAGCCCGCCGATCGAGGGGCCGACGATCAGCCCGACGTTCCAGGCCGCGCCCTGGTAGCTGAGCTGGCGGGCGCGCTTCTCCGGCGGGGTGACGTCGGCGATATAGCCCTGGATCACCGCCCCGTTGCCGGCCGCCAGCCCGCCCAGCAGGCGGATCACGAAGGCCGCCTCGATGCTCGGGGCGAAGGCCAGGAACAGATAGCAGAGGCCGTTGGCGGTGATCGTCGAGATCAGGATCGGCTTGCGGCCATAGCGGTCCGACAGCCGGCCCCAGAACGGCTCGCCGAAGAAGGCGCCGACCGAATAGGCCGAGAAGATCAGCGCCATCTGCCAGGCCGGGGCGCTGAACGAATGGGCGTAGAACGGCAGCAGCGGGACGATGATCCCGAAGCCCAGCATGTTGATGAACACCACCCCGATCAGCGACGCCGCCGCGAACGGCGGTGCGGACTGCTCTGGCCCCGGTCCGGGCGGCGTCGGGGCGGAGGGGGACATGTGAGCGGTGATAAGTTGAGCGGTCGGGTCGGGCAAGGAGGAAGGTGTTCCTCGCCCGGAGGGAGAGGGGGACCACGCGGAGCGTGGTGGAGAGGGAGGCGCCGGTGGCGGACGAGTCAGCGCTCGACCCCGTGGCGCTGATGTTCCCTCTCCGACCCGGCTCCGCCGGGCCACCTCTCCCTCCGGGAGAGGATTGGGTCTGCTATTGCCCGACCACGTAGCCGTCGTTGAGGTCGACCCAGATCACCGGCTGGTTCATGTCGGGCCGCGGCGCTCCGCCGATGGCCACATTGGCCATGAAGCCTTCGCGGAACGGGACGTAGGTGGTGCAGACCTCGACCCCGTCATAGGCGGTGTAGGCGGCGGCGATCTGGCCGCGCAGGTCGGCGGTGGTCGCCTCGTCGGCCGGCTTGCCGTCGATGGTGAAGCTCGCCTCGGCGGCCCCCTCCATCCGGCCGCAGACCGCCGGACCGCGCAGGGTCACCGCCGTCAGGGTGGTCATCACGATGTAGGGGCTGGGCGTCACCACCACCTGGGCGCGGTTGAGGATCTTGCCGTCGGTCGGAAAGCCGTAGGCGGCCATGGCGCCGCAGGTCCTCAGCGCCTGGTCGGGGGCGTAGCACATCAGCTTGCCGAGCTTCGCCGGAGCCAGCGGATTGGCGACGGGCGCGGGCGGCGGCGGCGCGGGCCTGGCCGGTGCGGCGACGACCGGCGCGGGGGCCGGGAGCGGCGGCGGGACGACGGGCGGGGTTTCGGGCGCCACGGCGGCGGCCAGGACGAGGGCGAGCAGGCTCATCCCCGCAGGATACAGCCCTGCGCGGGCCGGCCTACGGTCTGCACCTGAGCGGGGAAGTGTCAGGGCCTTGAACCCTCCCCCTCAATGGGGGAAGGGGCTGCGCCCACGCCTGCCGCCTTTCCCCGATCGGGTTCAGTCCCGGTTGACGCAGGGGCACGATTCCCGCTTGCTGTTGGAAAGCGCGGTACGGCGGGCCGGTAGCCCACCCCGACAAGCGCCAACGCGGGAGGATACCGGTCTTGAGTACAACGCCCCCGGCGGCGCCAGAGCGCCTGCGCCTGGACACCAAGTTCTTCTTCGGCATCGGGTCGGCGGCGGAAGCGATCGCGCTGTATTCGGTCACCGCCTATGCGCTGTTCTACTACAACCAGGTGCTCGGGCTGCCGGCCGAACTGGCCGGGCTGGCCATCTCCGCCAGCCTGTTCCTGGACGGGATTTCCGATCCGCTGGTCGGCTCGCTGTCGGACCGCACCCGCTCGCGGCTGGGCCGACGACACCCCTATATGTTCGCGGCGCCGATCCCGATCGGCCTTTCCCTGATCGCCATCTTCAATCCGCCGGCCGCGCTCGGCCAGTGGGCGCTGTTCGCCTGGTTCGCGGTGTTCGTCACACTGATGCGCCAGTGCATGACCTTCTTCCACACCCCGCACCTGGCGCTCGGCGGCGAGCTCTCGCGCGACTACCTCGAGCGGTCCAGGGTGATGAGCTGGAACAACTTCTTCGCCTGGGTCGGGGCGGCCGGCACCGCCTTCTTCGCCCTCAGCTACGTGTTCAAGGCGACGCCGGAATACCCGCGGGGCCTGCTCAATCCCGAGCCGTACGGGCCGTTCGCCTGGTGGCTGGCGGGCGTCGCCATCCTGGTCCTGTTCGCCTCGGCCTGGTTCACCCGCGACCAGATCCCGCGCCTGCCCAAACCGCCGGAGCATCTGCCGAAGTTCAGCCCGTTCGAGTTCTTCGGCGACATCACCAAGGTGATCCGCAATCTCAACTATCTGTGGCTGCTGATCGCCTTTTTCTTCCTGTCGATGATGATCGGCCTGCGGACCGGTCTGAACCTCTACATGGGCACCTTCTACTGGGAGCTGACGTCGGAGCAGCTGCGCTGGTTCATCCTCGGCAGCGCCGCCGGCTACATCGCCGGCTTCTCCTTCTCCGCCCGTCTGCACGGGGCCTTCGACAAGCGGATGACGATGATCGTCTGGGCGGTCGTCTATTCGGTCGCGCCCGCCCTGCCCAACATCCTGGGCCAGTTCGGCGTCATCGGCGCCGACACGCCGGGGCTGCTGTGGATCCTGATCGCCTTCTCGGTGGTGGGATACGCCTCGGCCAGCGTGCTCAACATCACCGTGATGTCGGCGCTGGCGGACATCGCCGACGAGAACGAGCTGAAGTTCGGCGTGCGCCAGGAGGGCGTGCTCTACGCTACCCGCTCGCTGGCGGCGAAGGTCGACCAGGCCATCGGCGCCCTGCTGGCGGGCCTGGTGCTGCTGTGGATCAGCTTCCCGGCCAAGGCCGCGCCCGGCCAGGTCGCGCCGGAGGTGGTGCATAATCTGGCGCTGTGGGACGGCGCGCTGGCGGCGATCCCCGGCCTGATCGCGGCGGCCTTCTACGCCAAGTACGCGATCACCCGGACAAAGTACGAGGAGACCAAGCGGCTGATCGCGGAGAAGCGCGCGGCCGAGGGCGGCGCGGTGGAGCCGCCGCCGCCGCTGGCGGACCCGGACGTGGCGCCGGATCCGGCGAATCCGTAGGGGGCGCCGCGCGGGGACATGTACTTCAGTACGTGTCCCCTGACGGCCGCGCAGCTAGCGGACGCCAGGCGGCAGGGGGGCCAGCAGCCGGGGTTCGGGACGCGGCCCGGCGCGTTCGCGGGCCTCGCCGGGGCCTGACCCCGGGCCGATGACGATGGTGTTGCAGAAGGCTGCGGCACATTCCTTCCACGGCGTGCCGACGTCGCAGCCGATCCGGTACAGCTTGTAGGTCGGATGGCAGCCGACGCTGATGTAGTACTTCTTCGCCGCCTGGGCCGTGCCCGAGGCGAGCAGCGCCATGGCCAGGGCCAGCGCAAGGGTGGTCTTCATGGAGGTCCTTCGCGGCGGGGACGCGGATGGCCGCCGCCTGGACCGCGAGCGTCTGCCTGTCGCGGGGCGAAGTCCAGCGGCGTGATCACAGCGTTATCCCGGCCCCGGGCATCCTTCTCCCCTTGCGGGAGAAGGTGGCGGTCGAAGTCCTCCGGATCAGGGGTCTCGCGGAGGGAACGGGGTGGCGGGCAGGATTTCGCGGCGGCGCCGGCCGTGCGCCCCCTCATCCGTCAGGCTCCGCCTGACACCTTCTCCCGCGAGGGGAGAAGGGGGATCGCCTTCGATCTTACGCAGGCCAGCCTGCCGACCGGGCCAGGGCAGTCAAGGCGCGCTCTGCGAGCGCCCGCGCGCGGCGGGCCGCAGGCCCGGCCTTGAGTGACCTGGGCCGGTCGGCGATCGTCTTGGCATGAGATGAAGGGGATGGTGGGGCGTTAACGATTCGCTTGCGCGCCGAACTAGAATCGACCGACAGAGCCAAATCGCTCCCCTATTTGGAGGAGTTATCCACAGGGCATACTATATGTTGTGTGCCCTGTGTTAACCACTGGTCCTTGACTCAGTGGTCGAACCGGAATTTCATTCTCCCCATGACGCAGAAAACGGCGAAGCCGCCGGAGCTCGTAACTCCGACGGCTTCTGTTTGATGCTCCTGTCGATGCCGGGTGGCGAACAGGAACGTCGATGGTCCGAGAACCACGGGAAGACTCTTCCCGGGCCCGTCGCTTGTCAAGCCGCCCTCACTCCGCCACGCAGGAGATTGAGAGCGATGGCCGCCTACTATGTGAACGATAACGCGCAGCCGAACGGGGACCATGAAGTCCACGTCTCCAGCTGCTACTGGTGCAGCATCATAACCAGCAAGACCTACCTCGGGGACTACGGCTCGTGCCCCGGTGCCGTTTCCAAGGCGAAGACGATCTACTGGCAGTCGAACGGATGCGCACACTGCTCACCCGCCTGCAACACGGGCTGAGGTGTTGGGGAGTCCAGACGACTGGCCCCCCCAATTTCCACTTCGCGGTGCGGGCCCTTTTTCGCGCAATCTTGGATTGCGGAAGGGCGACTTTGCAGTATCATTGACCAACGCGTGCACGGGGCGCACCACATGAGCACTCACCAAATCCATGTCTTCATCAGCCATTCGTGGTGCCACTCACACCACTACGAGACACTCGCAAGTTGGGTCTTCGGGGAGAAATGGAGTTCCGGACAGGCATCCTTGGATTTCCGGAACTATTCGGTGCCCAAAGAAGATCCTATCCACAACGCGAGGAATACTGCGGAACTACAAGCAGCAATATTCCGTCAGATTGCCCGCAGCCATGTCATCGTCATCCCAACCGGGATGTATGCCAGCCACAGCAACTGGATTCAGAAGGAAATCGATGGAGCAAATTTCCATCGAAAGCCGATCCTGGCGGTAAACCCGTGGGGCCAAGAACGGAAATCTGCAGACGTCATCGCAAACGCCGCAGCAACTGTTGGATGGAACAAACAGCCACTCGTTGGAAAAATTTGGGAACTGTACCGCTCAATCTAGAATCTGACGGACAAGTCTAAAAAATGCGAAAAGCTCTAGTTGTTGGTATTGATCATTATACACACGGCGGAAATCTATTCGGCTGTGTAAATGATGCGCACAATGTCAGGAGCACACTGGAGCGGCATGGAGATGGATCCGTAAACTTCTCCGTCAAGATTTTGACCGCAACCGGGCCCGGCGCGGAAATTTCTAGGGCTGAGCTTCGAGCAAGTATATCTGAATTGTTCAATAGCGATGATGAAATCGCCCTCTTATACTTTGCTGGACACGGCCATATCGAAACCACTGGCGGATATTTGGTGACTTCAGAATGCAGGTCGGGAGATGAAGGATTATCTCTTGGAGAAATCCTGACTTTTGCCAACAATTCAAAGGCGCGAAACAGGATCATCATGCTCGATAGTTGCCACTCGGGCATTGCCGGCAACCCACCCTCAGCGTCGAACCAGGCAGAATTAACCGAAGGGATCACAATCCTAACCGCCTCAACCGCCGAGCAGTACGCTACCGAGAGAAACGGTTCGGGCGTCTTTACCTCGCTCTTGGTCGATGCCTTGTGCGGTGCAGCTGGCAATCTGGTCGGCGATGTCAGTCCAGGAGGGGTCTACGCTCACATTGACCAGTCCCTTGGACCATGGGAGCAGCGCCCCATTTTCAAGACCAACGTCAAAACATTTGTGTCGCTGAGAAAGGTATTGCCCCCAATTGACCTTGGAGATTTACGGAGAATTACAGAGTTTTTCCCCACGTCCGGGGCGGTATTCAATTTAGACCCATCCTTCGAACCTGAAAGCGGAAGTCCCATAGAAGAAAAAACTAGGGTTTTCGCGATTCTACAGAAATATAATCGCGTAAATTTACTCATTCCGGTTGATGCGCCTCACATGTATCACGCTGCAATGGGGAGTAAATCATGTAGACTCACAGTTCTAGGCGAGCACTATCGAAGGCTGGTTGAAAACGGCCACATTTGAGCCCCCTACTCCACCTTCACCTCAATCTCCGCGCCAGGTCCCTGAACTTCCGGCTCATCGCCGCCATGCCCTCGACCGCCTCGTTCGGGGCCACGCCAGCGGCGAACGCGCGGAGGTTCCGGGTGATCTTCAGGCTGCAGGACATGGGGCCGCAGGAATCCGCAAAAAACCTGGGTCCCGGCCTTCGCCGGGATGAGCGGTGGTGGGGAGGTGGTCAGGGTTTGACCGCGCCAGCGGGCCCCTAAGCCGCCACCCCAGCCCGGATCTCCAACTTCAGCCCCGCCGCCGCCACAAGGTTCACCAACGCATCCAGCGAGAATTTGCCAAGCTTGCCGCGCAGCAGGTCGTTCAGGCGGGGGCGGGTGATGCCGAGGCGGGCGGCGGCGGCTTCCCGGGGCAGGCCCCAGGACTTCACCTGCTCGACCAGCACCGCCAGCAGGTCGGCGCGGAGTTTCAGGATGGCGGCCTCGCCTGATGTGTCCGACAGCCCATCGAGCACGTCGTCGAAGGCCTGCGCTTCCATCGTCAGTTTACCGGCGTCAACCGCCCCCTCGGCGCCGGCGCGCCGCGCAGCAAGCCTTCCGTGCTGAGGTCTTCATCGATATCCGGCCAGTGAATGCCATAGCCGCCGCCGGCGATCTCCCACTTGGCGCGCTGGGCCGGTGTCGCGTCCAGCAGGCGCGGGTACCAGGCCAGCGGCGCGGCGATGGTGCGGCCGTCCATCAGATCGACGGTCAGCCGCTCGTCGTCGCAGCGGACGTCGGCGACCCGTTCATCAGCGGCCGGGGCAGGACCATCCATTCACCTGCCGCCTATGTCTTCGTCTTCGGCTTGACCGCCGAACCGCCCGTGGGCGGCTTGCCGTGCTGGCTGGTCGAGGGCTGGTAGCCGCCCTGGACCTTGCCGGGAACATGGCCGCGCTCAAGATCGCGCGGCCCAGTCTTGTCATTGAAGGTGGCGGCCTGCTCCGGACGATAGCGACCGGCGCGCAGCTCGCGAGGCCCCTCGTTCGCCTGGGCCGTGGCGCGGCGCAGGGCCTCGTCAATCAGGCCGCTCATGGCCTTGGGCGCATCAGTCGGCGTTTTGACTTTGATCGACACGGCGGGGTCCCTGCTCATCGACGACGTAATGATACCACACGTCCACGGCGGGCCGATACACGCGCTCGAACAGCGCCTGCCCCCGCGCATGACGACGCCGGATGTCGGCCTCCGGTATCGCGTGCCCGCCCGCCGCTATCCGATGGGCGACGCGGGCGACCGCGAAGTCCGCCGACCGCGCTTCGAAGTAGTGCAACGTGATGCGGTAGCCCCGCGCCCGCCAGGCCGGGAACATCCGCGCATAGCCTTCCGACGACAGGGTGGTTTCGACCGCGAAGTCCTCGCGTCGGTCAACGCGACCGGCGAGGCGACGCAACAGTTCCCGGCCGGCCGCCATCGGCGAGATGGGCCGATCGCCTTCCCGCTGAATCTCATCCGCGTTCAGAAACTCGGCCGCCGGGAAGGCCAGCGGGACGAAGTTCATCGCGAACGTCGTCTTTCCCGCACCGTTGGCGCCAGCGATGAGCACGGCGTTCGGCACGCCTCACAACCTAACACTTCCTGATTGTGAGGCACATTTAATTTTCTATGGGTTGAATAGCAACCCCTACTCCACCTTCACCTCAATCTCCCCGCCCAGATCCCTGAACTTCCGGCTCATCGCCGCCATGCCCTCGACCGCCTCGTTCGGGGCCACGCCGGCGGCGAAGTCCCTCACCTCCTGGCTGATTTTCATCGAGCAGAACTTCGGGCCGCACATGCTGCAGAAGTGGGCCGTCTTGTGGGCTTCCTTCGGCAGGGTCGCGTCGTGGAACTTCTGGGCCGTCTCCGGGTCCAGGCCGAGGTTGAACTGGTCTTCCCAGCGGAACTCGAACCGCGCCCGTGACACTGCGTCATCCCTCAACGCCGCCGCCGGATGCCCCTTCGCCAGATCGGCGGCGTGGGCGGCGAGTTTGTAGGTGATGACGCCGGTCTTCACGTCGTCGCGGTCAGGCAGGCCCAGGTGTTCCTTGGGCGTGACGTAGCAGAGCATCGCCGTGCCGAACCAGCCGATCATCGCCGCGCCGATGGCGCTGGTGATGTGGTCGTAGCCGGGGGCGATGTCGGTGGTCAGCGGGCCGAGCGTGTAGAACGGCGCCTCGTGGCAGTGCTTGAGCTGCTCATCCATGTTGGCCTTGATCTTGTGCATGGCCACGTGGCCGGGGCCCTCGATCATCACCTGGCAGCCGTGGTTCCAGGCGACCTTGGTCAGCTCGCCGAGCGTGCGCAGCTCGGAGAACTGGGCCTCGTCGTTGGCGTCGCGCGTGCTGCCCGGGCGCAGGCCGTCGCCGAGGCTGAACGACACGTCGTAGGCCCGCATGATGTCGCAGATGTCCTCGAAGTGGTCGTAGAGGAAGCTCTCCCTGTGGTGGGCCAGGCACCACTTGGCCATGATCGAGCCGCCGCGCGAGACGATGCCCGTGACGCGCTTGGCCGTCATCGGGATGAACGGCAGGCGCACGCCGGCGTGGATGGTGAAGTAGTCGACGCCCTGCTCGGCCTGTTCGATCAGGGTGTCGCGGAAGACCTCCCAGTTGAGGTCCTCGGCCACGCCGCCGACCTTTTCCAGCGCCTGGTAGATCGGCACCGTGCCGATGGGGACGGGGCTGTTGCGGATGATCCAGTCGCGGATGTTGTGGATGTTGCGGCCGGTCGAGAGGTCCATGACCGTGTCGGCGCCCCAGCGGGTCGCCCAGACCATCTTGTCGACCTCGTCGGCGACGGTGGAGAGCACCGCGCTGTTGCCGATGTTGGCGTTGATCTTGACCAGGAAGTTGCGGCCGATGGCCATCGGCTCCAGCTCGCCGTGGTTGATGTTGGCCGGGATGATGGCGCGGCCGCGGGCGATCTCCTGGCGGACGAACTCGGGGGTGACGAAGTCCGGGATCGAGGCGCCGAAGTCCTCGCCGTCGCGGACACAGGGGGCGTTCTGCTCGCGGCGCAGGTTCTCGCGGATGGCGACGTATTCCATCTCCGGCGTGATCTTGCCGGCGCGGGCGTATTCCAGCTGGGTCACGGCGGCGCCGACCCTGGCCTTGTAGACCTTGCGGGTCTCGTCGTGGAACTGCGGCGCCAGATGCTTGCCGCTGGCGAAGCCGTTGTCCTCGGGCTTGACCTGGCGGGGCTCGGCGACGACCTCGACATCGCCCCGGCCGGTGACCCAGGCCTCGCGGATCCGCGGCAGGCCCTTGTCGATGTCGATGGTGGCGTCGGGGTCGGTGTAGGGGCCCGACGGGTCATAGATGGTCAGCGGCGGCTCGTTGGCCGTGGGGTGCAGCGCCACCTCGCGGAACGGCACGCGGATGTCCGGGAACAGCTCGCCCGAGGCGTAGACCTTGCGGCTGCCGAGACGCGGGCCGACCGCGACATCGTCGGTCTTGGGCGGCGCGTTCTTGCCGATCTGGGGGGCGTGGATGTTCATGGCGCGCGGTCCTCGAGGTGCGAGGGCCTGACGGCTCGGGGTGATCCACCCTCCCCGCGCAGGCGCGGCCTGAAGGTGTGCTCCTCTCCCTTCGCCGGCATGACCCGGATCAGGTTCGGCGGGTCACGGCCTCAGCCGACTCTCAGCCGCTCGAGCGCGGCCCCCCGGAGAACGAGGGGAGACTAGGCCCGGCTCGATGTGGGGGCAAGGACCAGGGGACATGTACCGCAGGTACCTGTCCCCTAAACCCGCAGAAGCTTGATTGGGGGACACGTACCTGAAGGTACATGTCCCCGGCTAAAGCGCGGGCGCGCGGAAGGTGTCGCACTGGCCGGGGTCGCCGGTGTCGTAGCCGCGCTTGAACCAGCGCATGCGCTGGTCGGAGGTGCCATGGGTGAAGGCGTCGGGGACGACGCGGCCCTGGGTCTTGCGCTGGATCGTGTCGTCGCCGACCGCGCTGGCGGCGGCCAGGCCCTCGGCGATGTCGCCCTCTTCCAGATCGACCTCGCCCGCCGTCGCCGCGCCCGTGCGGGCGGCCCAGACGCCGGCGTAGCAGTCGGCCTGCAGTTCGATGCGCACCTGCCCGCCGCCGTCGCCCTGGGCGCGCAGGCCGTGCGGGGCCGACAGCTCGCCGCGCAGGTTCTGGACGTGGTGGCCGATCTCGTGGGCGATGACATAGGCGCGGGCGAAGTCGCCGGCCGCGCCGAAGCGGCTCTCCAGGTCATTCCAGAACGTCAGGTCGAGGTACACCTTCCTGTCCGCCGGACAGTAGAACGGCCCCATCGCCGCCTCGCCCTGACCGCAGCCGGTCGGCGTCGCGCCGTCATAGAGCACCATGCCGGCGGTCGGCGCGTAGGTCTTGCCGACCTGCCGGAACAACGGGGTCCAGACATCGGTGGTCGCGGTTTCCACCGCGCCCACGAAGCGGCCGGCCTCGTCGGCGGTCTCGCCCCTGGCCGGGTCGGTCTGGCCCGCGTTGGTGACCGCATTGATCATCACGCCGGGCTCCTCGCCGAAGAGGAACACCCCGATCAGCACCGCGACCACGCCCACCGCGCCGATGCCGCCGACCGCGCCGTAGCCGCCCCGACCGCGCCGGTCCTCGATATTTCCCGACTGTCTGCCGCCCTGCCAGCGCATGGTCGTGTCTCCGTCCGTTCAGCGCTCACGCTGCGGCGCCGGGGGGCGTTCGTCCAGTGGGGTTCGCCCGGGAGGAGAGCGGGGACATGTACCGAAGGTACGTGTCCCCTAAACCAAGGCCGCTCGATTAGGGGACACGTACCTGCGGTACATGTCCCCCCTACGGCTTGCTGACCGTGAACCGCGTCAGCTGTTTCGCCGGCAGCAGCCAGTCGGGGGCGAGCTCCTGGGCCCTGCGGTAGTCGAAGTAGGCCGCGCGGGCGTCGCCGAGGGACTCCTGGACCAGGGCACGGTTGTAATAGGCCTTGGCCGGCTCATCGACGCCGAGCGCCAGGCCCCGGTCGATCTCCGCCAGCGCGCCGGCGTAGTTCTTGTCCGCCATCAGGGCGACGCCGCGGTTGACGAACGCCTCGCCGAGCGTCGGCTCCAGGGTGATGGCCTTGTCGAAATCCACCCGGGCCTCGCCGTAGGCGCGGGTGCGCAGCAGCATGACGCCGCGATTGACCAGGGTGCCGGCGCGGTCCCGCCGCACCAGCCGTTCCTCGTCGAGCGACCGGCTGCACAGCAGGATGGCGTCGCGATCGCTGCGGCCGTCGAAGGCGGCCTTCGAGCAGTCGGCGGCGAGGCCGGTCCCGACCACCATGACCGAAGCGGCGGCGGGAGCGGCGAACGCGGCCACCGCGGCCGCGACCAGGGCTACGCGCGCGTTCATGGCCGCGCTCCTATTTCGGCGTGACGGTGAAGCGGGCCAGTTCCTTGCGAGGCGCTTCCCAGCCGGGTGCGATTTCCAGCGCCTTGTTATAGTCGCGCCAGGCGGCCGCCATGTCGTCGAGGCCCTCGTTGGCCAGGGCCCGGTTGAAGTAGGCCTTCTCCGGCTCGTCCGCGCCAAGCGCCAGGCCCTTGTCGATGTCGGTCAGGCCTTCCTGCCAACGACGCTGGGCGATCAGCGCCGCGCCCCGGTTGACGAAGGCCTCGCCCATGGTCGGGTTGATCCTGATGGCGGTGTCGAAGTCGCTGTTGGCGGCCACGAACGCCTTGCGGCGAAGCTGGATCACCCCGCGATTGACCAGGGTGGCCGCACGGTCGCGCCGGACCAGGTTCTCGGTCTCGAGGGCATAGGTGCAGGTGCTGAGCGAGGCGTCATCCGACCGGCCCTGGACCGCGAAGCGGGAACAGGCGTCCGCGAGGCCGCCGCCGAGAACGAACGCCGCGCCCGAGGCCGGCGCCGCGATTGCGAGAGACATGGCCAGTGCGGCCGACGCGAACACGACTTTGGGGGTCATTCTGGTCTCCTCCCGTGCGTGATGCTTGAGGTCCTCTGCATACCACGAATTTCCGGACAGAGAGACGCCTCATAACGCTCGCGCCGCGAACGCCCGGCCGACAGAAAACGTCAGGTTTGACCCCCTATTGGGGGTAAGGCGTTGCTGATATCCAGCGTCATATGGTGATTGTCACCAGTATCACTTGGGGGAGTTCCTATCGTGAAGAAGATCATCGCCGCCGCGGTCGCCCTCAGCGCCATGGCCCTGGCCGCCGCACCCGCCGCCGCCTTCACCTATCCCGCCGCTGGCGTGACCGCGCAGGAAGTCGCCGCCGTCATCCGGGCCAAGGGTCTGACCGCCGAGATCACCACCGACGAACAGGGCGATCCCATGATCAAGGGCTCGTCCGACGATCTGAACTGGCGGGTCTATTTCTACGGATGCGAGGGCGGCCGCTGCAGCAGTCTCCAGTTTTCGGCGGGCTTCGATCTCGACGACGGCCTGACCGCGGCGAAGTGCAATGAGTGGAACTACACCAAGCGCTTCGGCCGCTGCGCGCTCGACGGCGAGCAGGACCCCTACGTCCGCTACGACATCGACGTGGCCAAGGGCTACAGCTCCGAGACCATGGCCTATGCGTTCGAAACCTGGACGCTGATCGTGCCGACCTTCTCGGAATTCATCGGCTACTGATCGCCTCAACGGCGGACGGCGCGGCCGTCCGCCCTGTCGCAGCGAGACCCGAAGCCCGGCCGCCGTCCCTACGGCGCGCCGGGCTTTCCGGTTTGAAGGTCAGAAGCCCGACGCCGCGTCGCGCGCGTCCAGCCGGCCGCGGATGTGGCCGTGGGCCTCGGCGTCGAGCTTGTAGCCACTGATGAACCAGACGGCCAGCAGCGCCAGCAGCGCCGGACCGAGGCAGAACATCAGCTGCAATGTCAGCAGGGCCCGCGGGCTGTTGTCGCCCGACAGTTCGGCGACGAAGCCGACCTCCTTGAGCAGGAACAGGCTGCCGCCGACCGCCAGCATCGAGCCGATCTTGATCGAGCCCGTCAGCAGGGAGAACAGCAGCCCCGTGCGGTCCACGCCGCTCTCCAGCCGCTCCTCGTCGGCCACGTCGGCCATCATCGCCTTGAGCATGATCGGGCCGGACGCATAGGGCAGGCCCGCCAGGAACATGATCGCGAAGCCGAGCCAGAGCACATTCGGCGCGAACATCACCCCCAGTTGCATCGCCGCCCAGGCGACGCCGGCGATCATCAGCGCCCGGTGCTTGCCCATCCGGCGGGCGACCACGCGCCAGATCGGCGCCCCGGCCAGGGCGCCGACGAAGAAGACGATCAGCATCAGGCCGGCCATGCCGCGCTCGATGCCGCGCACGGCGTCGAAGAAGAAGAACAGCAGCGTCCCGGAGACCGCCAGCGCCGTGCCCCAGCAGATGTCCGCCGCCAGCACCCGCAGCACCGACCCCCGCCGGAGCATGGAGATCAGATGCCCCAGGCGCGGTGTTTCATGGTGCGGTTTGACCGCCGGCTCACCGGTCGACAGCAGGGCGAGCAGGGTCGCGATCGGCAGGACGATGATGGTGAACCAGCCCATCGCCTTCACCCCCGTGGCGAAATCGCCCCCGAATCCGAACTTGATGATCGGCGGCATCAGCAGGATGGTGATCATCCCTGCGACCGTCATGGCCTGCCACCAGCCGTAGACCCGCGACCGCTCGTCGTAGCCCGGCGCGACCGTCGAGGCCCAGGCCATGTGGCCCAGCTGGGACATCGACTGTCCGCTGAACCCGACGATCAGCCAGAGCAGGATATAGCCGCCGCCGATGCCCGGCTTGGCCATGAACAGCATGTAGGTGGCCAGCATCGCGATCGGCGCACCGACGACGAACCACGGCCGGAACCGACCCCAGCGCGACCGGGTGCGATCCATGAGCAGGCCCAGCGCCGGGTCGAACCACAGGTCGAAGAACCGGACCACCATGAAAGCCCAGGCGAGGTCCGCCAGATCAACCTTGAGATCCTGGGCGTAGTAGTTGGGCAGATAGGCCGTGACCGGCATCAGCATCGCGGCCAGCGGAATGGTCGGGGTCGCAAAAGCCAGCAGCCGCCAGAGCGGCATCCGCGCCTCACCCGCGCCCGGCCGGCTGACAGGGGTCGCCGTCTCGGGGCCGGCCACGACCGGGTCAAATTCCACTGACACTCTGAACTCCCCGCAGCGTCCCCCTCTTTGCGGGGTGGTTCGTCGATGTTCCGACGCTAACGTTCGCGGCGCAAGGGAGCGCTGCGATGCAATACGCCAAACGGAGCAATGCTTTCGTCGCCGGTGAAGATGTCTGGACCGTCACGCCGGACGCCCTGGTGCGAACCGCGCCCGGCGGCGAGACGTCGCGGCTGGTCTGGTCGGACGTGACGGCGGTGCGGGTCGCATACGCCCCGACGCGCATGAAGTTCGGCCGCTATCTGATCAGCCTGGGCGCGCGCAGCGGCGAACGCTGGACGATCGATAACCAGCACTTCGCCGGCATCGGCAATTTCGAGGACCGGTCAGACCGGTTCACGCCGTTTGTTCTGGCCTGTATCGAGCGGATCGCGGCGCTGGCCCCGCGGGCGACGGCGCGGATCGGATCGTCGGCGGCGGCCTACTGGAGCCAGCTGATCTTAGTCACCGCGGTCTTCATCCTGCTGGTCACGGTGATCCTGCTGATGCCCGGCAGCCTCTCCTGGCTGATCCTGGTCAAGCTGGGCCTGATCGTCGCCATGCTGCCCGTGCTGTTCCGCTGGATCGGTCGGGCGCGGCCCCGGCGCGTCAGCCTGGAGCCCGAGGCGTTCCGGGCGGCGCTGCCCTAACCCGAGATCTCGTCCATGAAGGACGCGAGCCTGACGTCCAGCGCCGTGACGCCGTCGGCGTCGTGGGTCGCGAGCAGGACCTCGACGCGGTTGTAGACGTTGGACCACTCAGGATGGTGGTCGAGCTTTTCGGCCAGCAGCGCCACGCGCGTCATGAAGCCGAACGCGGCGTTGAAGTCCTTGAAGGTGAAGGTCTTGACGATCGCATCCCGGCCGTCGGCGGCCGCCCAGCCCTGCAACTGGGCCACCGCGCTCGCCGCGCCGATCCGGGTGTGGGCCATGGGTCGTCTCCGTGAAAGACCTGGCTATAGCATGACGGCGGGCGCGAGGAGTCCCCGCACCCAACTCGACACAATCAGCGGCGAACATGGGCAACCACTGGCGGCCTTCGGAGTCAGCGCCTCGCGGGTCGCCTGCCTGGCGGCGAGGCGGTCCGGCCGATCGGACGGGCCTCCCCCCTCAGGGCTGGCGGTTGCCGAACCAGACCGTGGGAGCCGCGTTCGAGCCGACCACGACGGTCTTGACCGGCGTCGAGCCACCCGGGTCCGTGTTGGTCCAGCCCCCCTGCGGTGTCTCGGTGACGGTATAGGTCCCGGGCGGGATCAGCGTCGGCGTGCACCACTGGCCGCCGCCGCCCGTGCTTCCCACGTCGACGATCGTGTTCGAGGCGTTGCGCACCGTGAACTGCCAGCCAGACAGGGGCGGCTCCCCGATGTCGAACGCGCCGTTGTTGTTCACATCCCTGTACTTCCGGACGCAGATCTCGCCCGGCAGCGGGTCCTGCTGGTTGCCGAATTTCACGATGGTCGTGTCGTTCGTCACGACCAGGGCGGTCTTGACGGGCGACGAGCCGCCCGGGTCCGTGCTGGTCCATCCGGATTTCGTCGTCTCGGTCACCGTGTAAGTCCCCGGCGGCAGCATCGTGCCGGGGCACCAGCGGCCGTTGGCGCTGGTGCTGCCCGACAGGGACGGCATGCCGCCGCCGCTACGTGTGAAACCCCAGCCCTGCAGCGGTCCTTCACCCGGATCCTGGTCGCCGTCTCCGTTGAGGTCGTTGTACTTCTCGACGCACAGCTCGCCCGGCAGCGGGTTCTTCTGGTTGCCGAACCAGATATTGGGGGGCGCGCCGCCGGGCGCCGGGAGCGTGACGGTGACAGACGCCGCGCCGCCGGGCTGGGTGTTGGTCCAGCCTCCGGGCACGATCTCGGTGACCGTGTAGACGCCGGGCATCAGGGTGTTTGGCGTACAGTACAATCCAACGGGTGGGGCGGTCAGGCCGGTATGGACAACCAGGCCGCTGCTGTCTTTCACCTCAAAGGGAACGCCCGCCAGCAGAGGTTCAGTATTGAACGCCCCGTTGCCGTTGACGTCATTGTACTTGCGCGCACAGATCCGGCCGAGCTGCACATTGCCGAAGACGGCGTTGGCTGTCCCGCCGGCCGCCACGGTGAAGGGCTCGATGGCGCCGCCGCCGGGATCGGTGTTCTTCCATGCCGTGCCAGTAAGCACTTCCTCGATCGTATAGTTTCCCGGCGGCAGGATGAACGGGCTGCAGGCGGGGTAGCCGCTGGTCGAGGTCAGGGTCATGACCGTCACGCCGTTGGCGTTCCTGACGGTGAAATTCCAGCCGGTGAGCCCGGGCTCCCCCGACTGTCGCACGCCGTCGCCGTTGAGGTCATTGTACTTGGTGACGCAGACCTTGCCCGGCGGCGGCGGGGGGGTGCAGACGAAGCGGTTGGTGACCGTGATATTGTTCGTACCGGCCGCGACTGTCAGCGGCGAGCCGGGGATCAGCGGCGGGTCCCAGTAGCCGCTGCCGGTGGGACAGGCGGCGAAGGGGATGTTGCCCTGGGGTAGGATCTCGCTGATCGTGCAGACCGCGCCGACGGGGATATTGTTCAACAGAACGGTCTGGCCTGCGGGCACATTGGCCAGGCCGTTCAAAGCCAGCGGGCAGTTGAACTTCACCGGGAACGCCCCCCCGGGCGGCCCCCCGGCCGCCAGTCCCGTTGTGGGGTAGCCGCCGCCCGGCGCCGTCGAAGTCACGATCTTCTTCAAGCTTATTGTCGCCGGCCTCCAGTTGCCAAAGAGGACTTCACGATCTTCGTTGCCGTCCCAGTATATATAGTGATGAATAATATTCGCTACCATTCCGCTGCCCGGCTCCGTGTTGATCCAGCCTGGCTTGTTGTGCTCCATGACCAAGTGAATGCCACCCGCCGGGTCAATACACGCGCTCCCGTTCGCACCCGTATTCATATAGATATTTATGCTGTTGCTATAAGCTCCATCGAATTCAAAGGTCCAGCCAGGAATAGTCGGCTCTCCAGCGTCTCGCTGACCATTGGCATTCAGGTCGTTGTACTTCGTGACGCAGAGCTGGCCGGTGCCCTGAGACGTTCCCGACCCGGGGCCGCCGCGCGCCGGACCACCACGGGCAGGACCATCACGGGCAGGACCGACCACGACGCCCTTGCCGGCCGCACAGCCCGTGCCACGGCAACTTCCGAACAGCACGGTGACCGCGCCCTCTGTCCGCAGGCTCACCGACTTCGCGTTCAGCGCCGCACCACCCGGATCGGTGTTGGTCCAGCCGCCGCCGGGGAGCAGGCGCACGCGGTAGTCGCCGAAGGGGAGCGGGCGGGGGGTGCAGAAGCGGCCGTCTCCGCCGCTCGCGCCCTGGGCCAGCTGGGCGCCGGCGGCGTTGGCGATGGTGAAGCTCTGGCCGGCCAGCGGGCCCTCGCCGCCGTCGCGTCGGCCGTTGGCGTTGCGGTCCTCATAGGTGACCGCGCAGACCTGGCCGCCCCGGGCCGGCACGTCGGGCTTCTTCGGCGTCGGGACGCCCACGGGCGTAGCGGGCCGCGCCGTCGGACCGTCGCGGTCAGGTCGGACCTGGGCCGAGACAGCGCCTGCAATCAGCAGTCCGAGGGCGACGAGCAGACCCGCCGTTCCGATGCGTCCACGACCGTTCATTGGCAAACCCCGAACCCGTTCTTCAACCCGTGCTGGTCAGACGCGTCCGTCAGGATCCGATCCCGGGCCGCACCCCTTCGCAGTTAATAATAGGACCCGAACGACCCCGTCCCCACCCCACGATCATGGGGTCGAAGCCGACGCCCGCCCCGGACGACCGGGACCGGCAGGGATCACCGCGGCCCTGGCGGCGTAACCGGTCCGCACTGGAGCGTATTGACGACCACCACCGCCGGGCCGCCGGGTTGGCGCTGCTGGCCGCCGGGATAGGTCGTCAGCCATTTGCAGCCTCTCGGCGCCATGGGCATGCCGGTTTCCTGGACCGTGCAGACCGTGCTGCCCGCCGGCACGTGGATTTTGCGCGTGAACGAGCCCTGGCCCGAAGCAAGGATGTTGCCGATGGTCTGTGACCCCGGCTCGCACTGGACCCGCATCCTGAACGTTCCACCGACGGGCCGGCCGGTGGTGTTGACCACCTGTTTGGTGACCGTGATCGGGCAGGTAAACTTGAACGACGGCCCCTCGCCGGTGATGTTGTAATGATAGTAGTTGTTGTTGGTAGAATAGTATCTTGTGACCCTCAACTTGTAGAATTGCTGAGGATCACACGCAATGGTGGCCGGAAGAGAGACCTGGGCCTGGCCGTTATTGGGGAGGCTGCTCGCCAGAGTTGCCAGGGGATTGGTCGAACCGACCGCGACAAGTTCTATGTGGATCGTGCCCTGCCCCGGACTGGTCCACTGGACCGTGAACGGCGCGCCGCTGGGCATCATGCCACCCGACGGCGCCGTCACGGTGGTGACCGGGTTCTGCGCGACAGCCGCGCCGGAGAGCGCGACGACCGCCAAGGCCAGGGTCAGGATCATCAGTCTCATGGGGTGTTCCTGTCAGCTGTGCGGAAGCGTCGCCGGTCTCGGATGTCGCGGGTCAGAACGTGCAGATCAGTGAGGGCGGCAGCAGCTTGAACCGGCACTTGATCTTGGGCTTGGCCGCCTTCGCCCCGCGCGGCTGGGCCGTCGGCAGGCCGACCCTGGGCGCGGCGCAGCCGGCCTGGACAAAGATGGCCTGGATGCCAGCGGTGTCGCCCTGGGCGGCGAGGGTCTCGATCGTTGACTGGTTCGCGCGGAACACCGCCGTGCAGTCGGGGCCGGTTCGGGCCGTCCCGACCTCGGCCGCCGGCGCCTCGACGCCGATCAGGCTCGAGGCCGCGAAGGCCAGGATGATCCCGTAGGTCTTCAGCATGGTTGTATCCTTCGTCGCGATGGGTTGGCGGAAGGGACGACCCCGAAGCAGGGACCGCATGAGGTGTGCGTTCAGCGACCGAGACTGATCGTGCCGCTGATGGTGGTGAGGTCCGCCCTGCCGTCGCCGTTGATATCGCCAGCGGCGACGAAAATTCCCCCGTTGGCGGCAATGCTCACGGACCGGCCATTGACCACCAGGCTGGTCAGCCGATGGGCCGGACAGCGCACCCGCAGGCTACAGGCCGTTCGAACGGTGTAGGTCCCGGCTGGGAGTTCTAGCTGGCCGGCGAACGTGCCACCGTGGACGACTGAGGCGAAAGCTAAAAGTGCGACGACAGCCGTGCTGCCCTTTATCTGCACAATTATATCGATCCCTGGGCTCGGCTTCTGTTCGGCCACCGATGGCGTGGCGGCGGCGAGCGCCACCGTTGCGAGGATGGCCGCGCCGGCGAGGTAGAGTCTGCTCATGGTGTGGGTCTCCGAAGGTTGATGGCGATTGCGGACGAGGGGATCCTTGGTCGCCGCCGCGCGCGGCGCCATCCCAACATCATGGGCGTCAGGACGACGGCGTCCCCACGGCCTGGCGGCGCTGGCACATCCGCCCGACGACCTTGAACGGCGGAATGACGATCACGGGGTTGTAGTAAAACATCGTGATGCCGCTGCCGAGCGGCTGGTACATCAGCTTGTAGCTGCCCGCCGGCACAGCGAGGGTGTAGACCTGATTGGCGGTCGACGGCGCGTAGAAGACGACGTTCGCGCCGCCGGAAACCGGCGTGAAGACATGCACGTTCTTCACCGCCGTCGCCGGATAGGTCACCCGCACCGTCTTCGCCACGCCGCCGTTGACCTGACAGATCACCTGGACGATCGGGTTGTTCGCGGGCTGGGCCACCACACCGGCCGGCGGCGCCGCGCAGGCCAGACCGACCAGGACCCCGGCGACCGATGCGAGGCTCCCTCGCCTCCTCGACGTCCGGGCGCGGGAGGGTGATGACGTCGTCATGCTGAGGCTCCTCGCCGACGGGTCACGGCAGCACCGTGGTGACCGTCGTGCTGTTGTTGGACTGAACCGGGTCGGCGTTGCCGTTCATCTGGATCTGGCCGGTGAAGGTCACGGGCAGGCCGACATGGAGGGTGTTGTAGTAGACCTTCAGCCGCAGCGGGATCACGCCGCCGGACCAGGCGCCGGACGTGACATTGAGGGTGCAGATGAACCCGCTCCACGGTCCGACGCAGCTCCACAGCGGCGTCCCGCTGACCGCCACCGGCGCCAGCGCAGGGGGCACAAACGTCGCCGACGTGATCACCGACCCGTTGAAGACCAGCTGGGCGCCGTTTGCCAGCGTCGGGGTGCTGGAGACGAAAAACTCGAAGGTCGCCCCGTTCAGCGCCAGGTCGGTCTCGACAATGCTGCTGGTCAATCCCAGGTCGAAGTGGGTCGAGCCCATCTCGACACAGGACTGGGCCGAGACCGGCGCGGTCAGGACCGCGCAGTTCTGTTGCGGCGGGATCGCGCCGTTGATCGTCATGTAGAGCGGGATCGTGATGTGGCCGTTCACCGGAATGGTCGCGGTGGTGATCGAGCAGGTCGCCGGCTGGGACCCGCTGCAGCTCCAGCCCGGGGGCAGGGGCAAGGCCAGGCTGACGCCGCCGATGGTCATGCCCGACGGGCCGGTGACCGTGTCGGTGAAGGTCAGCGGGCCGGTGTAGACCGTCGAGCCGGTGTTGAAGATCCGGATCATGAACTTGCAGGCGGTGTAGGGGTAGGTCCCACTGCAGTCCTGCTCGACGACCTTCTCGATCGCTAGGCTGGCGGGTGAGGCGACAGGAATGATCGTCGCGCAGTCAGAGTTGTCCGCCAGGGTCGTCTCGGCCACGCTCGCGGACAGCGAGACGCAGTTCTGGTAGCTCGGCCCGACGGGAAGCATGAGCGCCATCGTCAGGTAGCCCGTCAGCGACTGCCCTGCCCCGAGCGGGACCCCGAGCGTCGCTGTGCAGGTGACGGTGGCAGGGCCCACGGCGCCGACCGGCGTGCAGGAGAAGGGTCCCTGGTCGCCGTCGAAGCGCATGCCGGGCGGAAGCGTGTCGGTGACCGTCACTGTGGTTCCGGCGGGAATGGCGACGCCGGAGGTGTTGGTGACGTCGATCTGGAAGTCGCCGCCCTGAGGCAGCCAGGTTCCGTAGACGGACTTTGACACCGCGAGGTTCATTGTCGGGGCCGACGGCCTGACGACAACGTCCGCGCAGTCGCTGTTGTTGCCCGCCACCGGATCGCCCGGGATGGCGACCTGGGCGCAGTTCTCCGTCTGTCCTGCCGAGGTCGCCACCGCCGAAAGGGTGATCGGCGGCAAGTCGTCGCCCTGGCCGAAGCTGCCGGACCCGACGTAGGTGCAGCTGACCGACAGCCCGCTCGGCACACAGTTCCAGTCCGGCGCTGTGACCGTCACCGGCGGCGAGAACAGGCCGGGCAGCACGTCGGTGACGGTGATGCCGCTGCCGGCGTTCACGGAGTCCGGGCCCTTGTTGGTCACCCCGAGGACAAAGGTCATCGACTGGCCGACCATGATCGGCGGCTGGCCCTGCTTGTCGATTTTCAGGTCGGCGACTTTCGGGGTCGGGCGCACCTCGACCGGCTCGCAGTCGGTGTTGTTGCGCATGTTGACTTCGGCCCACGGCCGATCCCGGTCGAACACGGCCACGGAGGTGCAGTTCACATATTGCGGCTCCTTCTTGTCGGTGAAGCCGACCGTCATGTCGAACTGGATGAAGGCGGTAGGATTCAGCGCGGCGGTCGAGACATAGGTGCAAGTGACCGTCGCCGCCCCGACCGTTCCGGCGCCGGGCGAACAGCTCCAGGCGTTGGGGGTCGAGATCAGCACCATGCCCGCGGGCAGGTTCTCGGTCAGGGTGAACGTATGGCCGGCGGGCACGGGGGTATCGCCGACGTTGGTGATCCTGAACTGATAGACGCCGGTCCCCGAGGGCCAGGCCCAGGGCTGCTTGAGCGCGGTCTTGGTGATGTTGATGTCGGGCTTCTTGCCGCCCCCGCCAGAGACCTCGCCGCCGACGCAGCTGCGGTTGTCGCGGGGCTTGAGGTCGCGCTCCTCGCGCAACAGGATTTCGGCGCAGTTCTCGAACCTGCCCGGTTCACGGACGGCGGCCAAAATCTCGATCGGCGGCAGCGATCCGGGCCCGACAGACGGCCCGATGTAGTCGCAGACCACGGTCCAGGGCGGCCCGCCGTTGGTTGAACAGGTCCAGTTGGTTCCGACGCCGGTGATCGGCGGCTGGAAGTTGGGCGGCAGGGTGTCGGTGACCTGCACGCCGGTGGAGCCGGACACGGCGGAAGGGCCGTTGTTGTACGGATAGAGCATGAAGGTCGCCGGTCCACCCGGCTTGGACGGCGGCTTGTAGGTCTTGCGGATGCCGAGGTCGTAGCCCTTCTTGCCGCCAGGACCCGCGCTGCCTTCGGCGCAATCCCTGTTGTCACGGGGATTGCTGTCCTCCGCCTTTCTGAAGTCCACCTCGGCGCAGTTGAGCCAGGGGCCTTCCTTCTCGAGCAGGCCAGTAATGGTGATGACCGGGAACTGGAAGCCGGCGTTCACCTGGCTGCCATTGTAGGTGCAGGTCACCTGGGTCGGCTGGGAGCCCGCGAGGATGCAGGTCCAGCCCACGCCATTGGCCGTGACGTTGGTGAAGTTGACCGGCACCAGATCGCTGACGGTCAGGCCGACCGACGCGCCCACGGGCGAGGGCCCCTGGTTGGTGACCTGAAGGGTGAAGGTCGCGGTCTGGCCGATCGGGACGGTCGCAGGGCCGTCCTTGCGGATCCGGACGTCGTAGCGGCGGCCCTGAGGCCGTTCGATCCGTCCATCGACGCAATCCTGGTCGTTGCCCGGGTGTTGATCCTTGCCCCGGGTTATCCTGACCCGGGCGCATTGTCGGTAGCTGTCGCCGGAGCCGGCGACAGCGGTCATGGTGATCGGCGGAAACGTGGCGCCGGGGGGAACGGGGCCGCCAGTCCAGTTGCAGATCAGGCTCGCGCCCACCTGACCACAAGCCCAGCTCGAGCCGAAGCCGGTCATCGGACCAGAGAACCCGGCAGGCAACGGGTCGATGACCTGGATGCCCATCGCGCCGGTGACGGTCGTGGGTCCGGTGTTGGTGACCTCCAGCGCGAAGGTCGCGGTCTGGCCGGCGACAACCGGGCCGACCACACGCTTGTTCATCGACAGGTCAAAGGCCTTGGGCATCGGCATGACGTCGATGGGTCCACCTGGACCTTTCGGCATCTGGCCCAGCGCGGGGCCGGCAAGGCAGAGCAGCAGGGCGCCGAGCGCCGTGGCCAGATGCAGTTTCATGATGTTTCCCCCCGAACCCGATCTATTCCGACTTGAGCAGGTCGCCGCGCGATGGCGACTGCCCCTCGACCATCCGTGCGATGGAAACCTTGTCCCGGACGCTCTCGACCCGCACCGAGCCCAGGCGCTGGATATCGACGTCGAGCACCTCGCCGGTTCCGGGGTCGGTCAGGGTCTCGCCCTTGCGATAGACGCCGAAGACCATGCCCTCGCCGACATTCTGGTCCGCGCCAGCGTTGAGGATGATGGTCTCCCCGCGCACATCGACGACCAGGCCGGTCCACGGCGCACGCTTGGGATCGATGACCAGCGCGGCCAGCGCCTTGCGAATGGCGTCTTCCAGCGCCTTGCCCATCGAGGTGCTCTTCAGGGTGTTGAGGCCGAGCGTCGCGCCATTGCTGAGGTCGACCACGCCGGCATCCATGTCCCGGCTTGTGCCGATGCCCTCAGCGCTCGAGGTCGCCACCACCTGACCGGTGGTTGCGTCGATCAGTCGCAGCGAGATCTTCACGGTCGCCTTTCGGCTCTGGACGCCCGCGCCCAGTCCTAGAGCGGACCCGCCGGGAACACCGCCAAGCCTGAGGCCGCCACCGCCGGCCGTCGGGTTGTAGGCGGTCACCGCGCCGCGGATCAGATAGCTGGCGCCGATCATGCGACCCGACCCGGCAGCTGTTTCGCTGGTCGCCGAGCCGCCCGACCCGAGCTGTTGCTCGGACTGCAGGGCGCTCAACGCGGCCCGTTCGACGACGACGAACCGGCCGTCCGTCATGAGGATTTCGGTCAGCAGGGCCGGTGGCCCGTCAGAGGCTACCTGACCCCCGAAGACCTCTGATCCGCCGAAGCTCTCGACGGCGACTGTCTTTTTTAGCCCGGCGGGCTGCGCCCACGCGGGCGAAAAGGCAAGCGCGGCCACGATGGCCAGCGCCACTGGAACGACTTTCAGCATTTTTTTCAGACCTGTTGGGGACCCCCGAAGGAGCCTCGCGCGGACGCCAGTGGTCCACCACCCCACGATCATGGGGTTCAGCAGCCCCTCTTGTCGAGCCAGCAACCGCTGTTACGTTAATTGGACGTGGTGGGGGAGCATTGTGCGGCTGTCGGCAATCATCCCCGCGACGGTCCTGATTGTGAGCATCAGCGCCTCAGCCTTCGTGCTGTCCCGCCCTGTCCCGCCCGCCGAGCCGGAACCGGCGACCGCGATGGACCTGCTCCGCGCCTACAAGTGCCGGCGGGCTGAAACCAAGCAGATCATCGTCCGCGGCGTGGAGGACAATTATTCCCCGGCCGGCGATGAGCCCAACTTCATTCGGGAGGGACGGCAGTCGGCTGACAACCTGACGTTTTTCGCCGGGGGGTCCTATGACCAGATCCAGATGGATCGCCGATTCACGGACTCGTTCCGCGTGCCGGCCGATACAGCCCGCGGCCTGTTCGTGATCCGGATGAAGGCGATCGGCAACAACGACAACGACAGCATCTCGATCGGTGACATCAGCACCTTCAGCGATGCGTGGCTGCCGAGGTTCGGGGCTGGGGTTATCGCGCTGGAGCGCGCGTCGGGCTGGACGAAGCGGAGGGATTTCTACTCCGCAGAGTTCGCCGCGATCATACATCGCGCCGCGCCGCGCCCGCCCCCCGACGGCGTCCGATCAACGACTGCAGGCGCTTCCCTTCTCGATTTTGTCCGGAACGGGGGCGCGGATGGTCGGATCGACGTCCTGGTCCAGGACGATACCAGCGTCGACATGATGGGCGCCGCGGTCTGCATCGAGCCACCGCGTGGCAAGGGATTCAGCCTGTCGCTGTTCAAGGGTGTTCCGGTTCCGGGCGCCGACATTGTCACGATCAGTTGCTCGCACGGCGGTCGCGACCAGTATTCCTGCGATCCCTACGTCGGGGATACATCCTGCGCGACCCCGCTACCGGTCGCCTGCTTCCGGCCTTCGGGCGCTCCGATGCCAAAGAGCCTCGAGCAGCACTACGCCAGGCAGATGTGGAGCGGCGGAAACCTGGCCTTCACCGAGCCTGCGCCGGGCGCGCAATTCCGCACGATCGGGGAGGTCGACAGGCATTGCGCCGGGCGCTTCGGCCCGCAGTGGCGAGCGGCAAGACTGCACGACGGCATGAGCGGCCTGGGCATTGCCGGCTTTGGCGATACGCGGCGGCTGTCCAGCAGAGCCTGGGTGGACATCGTCGACCAGCCTTACGCGACCTGCTGGACCCGACGATGATGCAAGCTGCCCGCGCCGCCCGCATTGGCATCCTGGAGGACGACGAGGCGCTCCGCGCCTATGTTGAAGCCGTCGTGGAGGGCGCCGAGGGTCTGACGCTGGCGTTCTCGGCCGAGTGTCTGGCAGACGCCCATCGGGCCATCGTCGGTAATCCCGTGGATCTGTGCCTGATCGACCTCAAGCTGCCGGACGGCAGCGGCCTCGACTTCGTCGGCCACATCAAGGCGACCAGCACCGCGAAATGCCTGATCTTCACGGTCCTGGGTGACCGCGCCAGCGTCCTTCTGGCGTTGAAGTCCGGCGCTGACGGCTACCTCCTGAAAGACACGCCCCCCGACCTCTTGCGCTCCAACATCGACCGGACCTTGCGCGGCGAGACGCCGATCAGCCCCCAGGCAGCGACATTCCTCCTCGAGATGTGGCGAGGGGTCGAACCGGCGACAGTCCCCGGACGGCCGGAAGATGCGCTGTCCGTCCGGGAAATCGATGTCCTGAAGCTGTTCTCCCGCGGGCTGAGCTACCGCGAAACCGCAGACACCCTGGGTATCTCGCCGCACACCATCGGCGACCATGTAAAGGCCATCTACCGGAAACTCAGCGTGCATTCCCGAACCGAAGCGATCTTCGAAGCGCGGCAGACAGGACTCATCTCGCCTCTCGACTGATACCCGGGCGCGAGGCCTGCCCTGGCAAGGGAACATCAACGTGGACGACGGCGCCCCTGCCAGAGGCGGCTTGCTCGACCACAAACGTCCCGCCGAGTTCTGCGGCCCGGTGCGCCATGTTCGCCAGCCCCCGTCCCCGCCTGGCTGTCTGAGCATCAAATGATACGCCGTTGTCCTCGATGCGCACCGACAGGCAGCGACTATCAAGGCTCTCGATCGAGACCGAAATCTGATCTCCCCCGGAATGCCTCAGGGCATTGGTGATCGCTTCCTGCATCAGCCGGTAGAGATTCAGGATCCACTGCGGGTCCACAATTTCGGTGGCGAGGTCCTCCGGCTGGCTCCACTCAAGCCGCATCCCCGCCGCAGCGGTCTGCTGACGAGTCCGGACAAGGAAGGACGCCAGGGCGTCGGCCAGGGGCTCCCCTACAAGATCAAGGGAATCCACCAGCAGCCTGAGCTCCGAGAGACCACCAACGAGCGCCTGCTCGACCTGGTCCATGCTCACCCGGCGCAGCCGCACTTGCGCGATGAGGGAGGCGAGCTGGCCTCCGATCCCGTCATGGACATCCCGCGCCATCCGTTGGCGTTCCTCCAGGACTGAGGACTGTCGCGTCTTGAGGTCCAGGGCGAGCGCCGTCGCGTCAAGCGCCAGCTGCTGTTCCTTGATGACCCGGGCCTGATCGAGGCGCTCACGCAGGAGCCGGGCGGCTTGGGTGGTCCCCGCGATCAGACCGGCCCCGGTCGCGAGGACAGCCGTCGCAGCGAGACTGACGGCGAGAGCAAGCTCTGCGGCGAAGGGTGGGGCTGCCAGCGACAGGCCGCTGGCGCCCGGAACCGCAACGGCGAACGCCATGGCGCCAAGACCGACGGCGCAGCCGGCCATGACCTGTGCGGAAACGGAGCCCTCAGCCGTCCGGGGCAGGGCCTCGTACAGCTTCCATGCCAGATAGAGGACGCTGGCCGCGATTGTTCCGGCGCCCAACAGAGCCGCGCCCGGAGCCCCCGCCCCGGCCGCCAGCAAGCTGGCCGCCCCGAGCAACCCCGTCAGGGCCAGCAATCCGGCTTCACCGCGGCGCTTCGCCGTGGTCGCGGCGCCCGGCCGGCGCCGCAAGGCAGATGCGGCGCAAAGGGCCATACCGGCGACCAGCAGCTGGTCGGCGACAGGCCAAAACAGGCCCATCGCCGGCGCGTCACCCGCCAGGAGCACGCGCGTACCGACCGCCGCAAACACAGCGGCAATGGCCAGATGCAAGACGGGCGCTCGAAACACCACGGCGATCAGGTTCGCGGCAAGGGCCATGGCGGACAGCAGAAGGACAAGGCGACGGGCGTTTCGGATCAGCGCCTCGTCCTCCAGCGCCGCGGGCTCCAGACTCGACTGTGGTCCGAGATAAATGCCGGAGGTGACGGCTCGCAGCGCGACGCCGCCGACCAGAATGTCGATCCGGTTCTCGCCCGCATGCAGACGGGTCGGCGGGATAACCCAGAGTCGGCTCCTGGCGCTCGACCGGGCCAGACCCGGAGCGGAAGGCCCCACACTGTCCCCCATGGGCGACCCGTTGGCAAAAACCCTTACCTGTCCTTCTACTTCCGGCAGCAGAACGCTCCACGGCTCGACCGGGGCGGTGCGTAGTGTGAAGCGGTGGAAGATCTGCACGGATGACGGGTCGCCGAACGGCAGATGGCGCATAGGGAATGCCGTCTCGCCCTCCCCCGGATAGCGCGGCAGACCAGTGGGTCCCGCCGGAATCCATCCGACGCGTGCGTCGGGCGCCCGCCACCGCGATAGCCCATGCTGCCCGGACGCCCAGGGCGTCAACGCAACCAGGACCACGGTGAGCGCCGCGGCGACTGCCGACACCCAGACCGCGCGCGATCGCCTGCCCCAGGCCCCGATGCGACCGATTCGCGTCACGCTTGGTCCTCGTTTCTCCTGCTCGAGATCTGCAGAAGCTGAAGTTCTCGACCATCCAGGATCACAGGCAGCCTGACAACGTCACACGTCAACGCTCCACCCCATGATCGTGGGGTGGGAGGCCGGGCGAGTATGAAGGGCCCACGTGTGAGTGAGGTACGTTTGATTTGTCCGAGAAGGTGCGACCACTGACAATCCGGGAGGACGGAGATCTCCGAACGGGCGCGGCTTGGAGCCAGGCTGGATCAATTCAGCTGCTACTGCTGCAGTACGCTGCCAGTCATTGTGCCTGACCGCCGTTGGGCCTGCCCATAGTCGGTAAAGGTGGTCGAGACGTTCTCGTGGCCGAGGTTCTGCGACCAGGCCATGAACTCATCCGGCGTGCTGCAGACCCGCTCGCCCAGCTGGACCAGCGCCTTGAGGATCGAGTGCTGACGGAAATGCGGCAGTCCCACCCGACATCAGCGGCCGTCTGTGCACAGGCAGGTGGTGCCCCCGGTCGGACTCGAACCGACACTCCTTGCGGAACCGCATTTTGAGTGCGGCGCGTCTACCAATTCCACCACAGGGGCCTGCGGGAGGCGGCAATCTAGCGATGGGGCGCGGCAGGTCAACGCGCGCCTAGCGCCCCTCCCCCGACAACCGCGCCGCCGCCGCTTCCAGACGGGTCAGCAGGCGCTTGAGGGTGGCGACCTCGGCGGGGGCCAGACCGGTCAGCAGGGCCGCCTCGTAGGCCAGGGCCAGGGGGGCGATCTCGCCGTGCAGGCGGCGGCCGGTGTCGGTCAGGGCCAGGGTGTGGGAGCGGCCATCGGACGGGCTGTCGGTGCGCTCGACAAGGTTGCGGGTGAGCAGGCCCTGGGCGGCGCGGCTGACCGTAACCTTGTCCATCGCCGTCCGGGTGACCAGGGCCTGGGGCGTCAGCGCGCCCTCGGCCAGCACCGCCATCAGCCGCCATTGCGGGATCGTCAGGCCGAAGCGGTCCTGGTAGGCGCGGGCGATAAGCCCCGAGACCCCGTTCGAGGCGATCGACAGGCGGTAGGGAAGGTAGTCGTCGAGCACCAGCGTGTCCGGCGACCGCTTGCGCGGCAGCGGCGTCACGTCTGCGCCCATGGCTTTCTTCCTTCCCATCAGGTGGCGGGCGCCACCGTCTGTTCGATGGCGCCGAAGATCGAGTGGCGTTTCTCGTCGCGCATCTCAATTCGGACCGTGTCGCCGTGGCGCAGGAAGGGCGTTTTCGCCTCTCCGGCGAGCAGCGTCTCCACCGTGCGCACTTCGGCGATGCAGCTGTAGCCCAGACCGCCTTCGCTGATCGGCTTGCCGGGGCCGCCCTCGGCGTCGCGGTTGGACACCGTGCCCGAGCCGATGATCGTGCCGGCGCCCAGCGCGCGGGTCTTCGCCGCATGGGCGATCAGGGTTCCGAAGTCGAAGGTCATGTCGACGCCGGCGTCGGCCTCGCCAAAGGGCTTGCCGTTCAGCTCGACTTCCAGCGCGCCGTGCAGCTTGCCGTCCTTCCAGCGGTCGCCGAGGGCGTCCGGCGTCACCGCGACCGGCGAGAAGGCGCTGGCCGGCTTGGACTGGAAGAAGCCGAAGCTCTTGCCGATCTCGCCGGGGATCAGGTTGCGCAGGGAGACGTCGTTGCACAGCATGACCAGCCGCACCGCGGCCAGGCATTCCTCGCGCGAGGCGCCCAGGGGCACGTCGCCGGTGATCACCGCGATTTCGCCCTCGAGATCGCAGCCCCAGGCCTCGTCCTTAAGCGGGATCGGGTCGCGGGGCCCCAGGAAGCCGTCGGAGCCGCCCTGGTACATCAGGGGATCGGTCCAGAAGCTGGCCGGCATTTCCGCGGCGCGCGCCTGACGCACCAGGGCGACATGGTTCACATAGGCGCTGCCGTCGGCCCACTGGTAGGCGCGCGGCAGCGGCGAGGCGGCGTCGTGCTCGTGGAACCGGTCGCGCGGCAGGGCGCCGTGGTCGAGGCTTTCAGCCAGCCCGCGCAGCAAGGGCTCACAGCGTCCCCAGTCGTCCAGCGCCGCCTGAAGGGTGGGCGCTACCGCCTCCGCTGACGTGCACCAGGCCAGGTCATGGGAGACGACGACAAGGCGGCCATCACGGCCGCCCTTGAG
This sequence comes from Caulobacter sp., assembly GCA_021741355.1. GTDB lineage: Bacteria > Pseudomonadota > Alphaproteobacteria > Caulobacterales > Caulobacteraceae > Caulobacter. Next base: position 24,150 of record JAIOXZ010000017.1, on the reverse strand, counting down.
GGACGCTAGTTTCATGAATGCTTGTCTTTCGTCGCTTGGGCTTCCGGGTCGGGCTTCTTGGACCGGGTCAGGTCGTGCTGCGCGGCGCGCAGTTCGCCCAGACGGACCGGCTTGTTCTGCCACCAGGCCTCGAACTCGCGGATGGCCTTTTCAACGGCGACCAGCTGTTCGCCGAGCGTGAGCGGCTTGTCCTCGTCTTCGCCATGAGCGCCATGGGCCCCATGACCGCCGCCATGACCGCCGCCGTGGCTCGCGCCGTGCGCGTCGTGGTGAGCGCCGTCGCCGGCCGCGGCCTCGGCCTTCTCGCCGACGCCGACATTGACCGTGATGCTCGGGCCCGCGACGTTCTGGGCGATGGCCGAGGCCGTCGCGCCGCCGTGGCCGCCGCCGTGGGCGTCCTTGCCGTGGTGGTCGTCCTTCTTCTTGTCCTTGTCGTCACCCTCGCCGAGGGCCTTGTCGAGGGCCTTGAGCTGCTTGGTCAGGGCCTCGCCGGCGGCCTGGACGCCGCCCAGCTGGTACTTGATCGCCTGCCGCAGGGCGTGGGCCGCGCCCGGGCTGCCGAAATACTGCTGCTTCAGCGCGTCGCGGGCGGCCTTCATGATGGTGGTGTGGATCTCGTTCAGCCGGTCCTCGCCTGCCTTGGGCCCGGCGGGATTGGCGATCCGCCAGACCAGCAGCAGCGCAAGCACCGCGGCGACGATCCAGCCCAGCAGACCGAACGGCGTCAGCAGGCCGGGCTCGTACTGCGGCCCCCAGGGAAACTCGCTATGGTCCGTCATCTTCACACCCCCTCGAAGACCCAGGAGCCGCCGTTCAGGCGGTCTTCGGGATCAGGCGGCTGACCTTCGCCCCGACGTCGTAACGCGACGGGCCGCCGAACACCGCAATCTCGACCAGAATGTCCCCTCCCGGCGCGCTCGCCCACAGATAGTTTCGTTCCACCTCGACATTTCTCCCGTCAGGCGAAATTCCCTCGAAAGTATCGCCCCACGGGGTGATCTTCGACAGCTCCCGCCACTTCAGCGTCAGGGCGCGCTTCAGCTCGTCCTCCGCCATCGCCAGCAGATCGGGATCGGCGAAGGCGTCGGTCATGCGGATTTCCAGCTGTCGACATAGGCGGGGTTCTCGACCGACGCGGCGCCGTCGCCAACCTCGAGCGGGTCGCGGGTGTCGATCATCACCGCATACTCGTCCGTCGCAGGCTTGGGCTGGCTGAGCATGTTCTTCAGCGCCTTCGGGTGCGGGCCATGGGTGAAGCCCGACGGGTGGAAGGTCATCATCCCGGCCTCGATGTGGTCGCGGCTGAAGAAGTCGCCGGCGTGGTAGAACAGCACCTCGTCGTAGTCGTCGTTGTTGTGGAAGAACGGGATCTTGATCGCGCCCGGGTCGGTTTCGAACGGGCGCGGGGCAAAGGTGCAGACCACGAACCGGTCGGCCAGGAAGGTCGTGTGGACGCTGGGCGGCAGGTGGTAGCGGTGGCTGTTCAGCGGGCGGAAGTCGCGGACATTGATCTTCACCGGCGCCAGCTCGCCATGCCAGCCGACCGCGTCCAGCGGGTTGTAGCCATAGGTCGCGACCGAGACCTGGCCGCGCTTCTTGATGTGGACCGGGAACTCGCCCTCCTCCGCCTGGTGGGCGACGAAGGCGTCGTCCATGGCCGGGGTTATCAGCATCGCCGGGTCGAACAGCGCATGGTTTCCCAGCAGGCCCTTGTCGGGCAGGGTGAAGTGGCCGTTGGTCGCCTGGATCATCAGGATCGCCGTCGGCGCGACGGGGCTGAGCCGCCACATGGTCCCGCGCGGCAGGTAGAGGTAGTCGCCCGCCTCGAAAGGCAGCCGGCCGAAGTCGCAGAAGAGCTCGCCGGAACCCGCGTGAACGAACAGCAGCTGATCGCCGTCGGCATTGCGCGCCAGGCCCGGCATCGCCGCCGACAGCTTCCAGAAGCGCATCTCGCAGGCGGCGTTGTGCAGGATGACCGGGGCGTCCCACGGCGAAGGCGCGGCCTGGTCCAGGCCGTTCAGGTCATAGGCGCGCGGGCGCAGCGGCCCCTCGAAGCTGGTCCAGCCGGTCGGCGGCTTGCGGTGATAGAGAAACGCCGCGGGGCCGAAGAAGCCCTCCTTGGACATCTCCCGCTCATAGGTCCCTTCCGGGAGATCGGCATGCGCCTGTTTGCTGTGGGCGCCCTGGGCGCCGCGGACGGGGATCCAGTTGCGCTTGCTCATCGTATGCCTCTGGACGCCATCGATTGAGGGGAATGAGAATGATCAGACGCACGCTGCTTGTCGCGGGCCTTCTGTCGGCAATCGCCGTCGCGCCGGCCGTCTCCCGGGAGCCGCCGTCCGCCGCGCCGCTGGTCGGCGAATGGCGCGTGGACCTGACCAACAGGCCCGGCGACGGCGCCTACTACGCCGAGATGACCATCAAGAGCGTCGACGGCGACCGGATCACCGGGACCTTCTACGACAGCCCCATCGAGAAGGGCCGGATCACGCGCGACTGGGGGACGGTGCGGTTCGCCTTCGTCACCCGGGACGGCGGCGGCGGCGTCTACAACCACTCCGGCGAGTTCGTCGACGGACGCCTGATCCGGGGCCTCAGCCATGCGCTGGACCGGGACTTCGTCGCCGTATGGACCGCCGACCGCAAGGCGAAGTGACCGATTGACGGGCGTCATGGCTCGTCCTTGTAGATCGAGATCACGCTCGCCTGCCCCTGGGCGGCGCGGGCGCGGTACATGCCGGTGGTGTTGAAGCTCCAGGCGATCTGGCCGTCGGGGGCCAGGGCGACGACGCCGCCGTCGCCGCCCAGGGCGGTCAGGCGATCCTGGACAACCGTGTCAGCGGCGGCCTGCAGGCTCATGCCCTTGTATTGCACCAGGGCGCAGATCTCGCGGGCGACCGTCAGCCGGATGAAATACTCGCCGGTCCCGGTGGCCGAGACGGCGCAGGACTGGTTGGAGGCGTAGGTGCCGGCGCCGATGATCGGCGCGTCGCCGACCCGGCCCCACCGCTTGGCCGTCATGCCGCCGGTGGAGGTGCCGGCCGCGACATTGCCGGCGGTGTCCAGGGCGACCACCCCGACCGTACCGAACTTGCGGTCGTCGGGAATGGCCAGAAAGGCGTGCGGCGCGGGCGCGCCCTGCGGCCGGGGCGGAACCGGCAGGTCCTGATCGGTCAGGGCCTTTTCCAGCTGGCTCCAGCGCCGCTCGGTGAAGAACCACGCAGGGTCGACCTGCTCCAGGCCTACCGAGGCGGCGAAGGCGTCGGCGCCGGCGCCGATCATCATCACATGGCGCGACTTCTCCATCACCGCCCGGGCGAGGCTGATCGGGTGGCGAGTGCGAGTGACGCCGGCGACCGACCCGGCCTTCAGCGTCGCGCCGTCCATGATCGCGGCGTCCAGTTCGTTGCGGCCTTCGGCGGTGAACACCGCGCCCCGGCCGGCGTTGAACAGGGGGTCGTCCTCCATCTCCAGGATGACGGCCTCGACCGCGTCCATCGCCGAACCGCCCCTCTCGAGCACGGCGGTTCCGGTGGCGACCGCGCGGGCCATGGCGGCGCGATAGGCAGCTTCGGTCTCCGGCGTCAGGTCCTTGCGCTCGATGACCCCGGCGCCGCCGTGAATGGCGATGGCCCATCGCGGCCTGGCGAGGGCGGGTGTGGTCGTGAGAGCGAGGGCTGCCAATACAACCATCGCGATCTTTTGATATTGTCTCATCAACCTGAACGCCCTATGTTCACGCTATGTCCGAAGTGACCGACATCGTCGTCCCGATGCTTCAGCGCATCCAGTCCGAAATCGGGCTGGTCCGCAGCGACGTAGGCAACCTGAAGGAGGACATGCGCCACGTGAAGGTGCGCCTGTCGTCGGTCGAGGAAAATCTGACCTCGATGAACCGGCACATGGACCGCTTCGATGGCCGCCTCGAACGCATCGAACGCCGCCTCGACCTGATCGAGGTCTAGGCCTTCACCACGCCGCGGCGGATCTGGTCGAGTTCGATCGACTCGAACAGGGCCTTGAAGTTGCCTTCGCCGAAGCCCTCGTTGCCCTTGCGCTGGATGATCTCGAAGAAGATCGGGCCGACCTGGTTCTCGGTGAAAATCTGCAGCAGCAGGCCCTGGCCCTCTGTCGGGGCGCCGTCGAGCAGGATGTGCTGGGACTTCAGGCGGGCGGTGTCCTCGCCGTGGCCGACCACCCGGCTGTCGAGCAGCTCGTAGTAGCTGTCCGGCGTGGTCTGGAACTTCACGCCGCGGGCGCGCAGGGTCTCGACCGTCTTGAAGATGTCGTCCGTGCCGAAGGCCAGGTGCTGGATGCCCTCGCCCTTGTAGTCGCGCAGGAACTCCTCGATCTGGCTCTGCTCGTCCTGGCTCTCGTTGAGCGGGATGCGAATCTTGCCGTCCGGGCTGGTCATGGCCTTGGAGAACAGGCCGGTGACCTTGCCCTCGATGTCGAAGTAGCGGATTTCGCGGAAGTTGAAGACGCGCTCGTAGAACTCCGCCCACTTGGCCATGCCGCCGCGGAAGACGTTGTGCGTCAGGTGGTCGAGGTAGGTCAGGCCGACGCTGTTGGCCTCTTCCTTCGCCGCCGCGCCCTCGATCGGCAGGAAGTCGACGTCGTAGATCTCCTGCGCGCCGTAGCGGTCGACCAGATACAGGTTGGTGCCGCCGATGCCCTCGATGGCCGGGATGTTCAGCTCCATCGGGCCGACCAGGCCCTGCACCGGCTTGGCGCCGCGCTCGACCGCCATCTTCAGCGCCTTGGCGGCGTCGCGGACACGGAAGGCCATGGCGTTGGCCGACGGGCCGTGAACCTCGCGGAAGTCGGCCGGCTGGCCCACCGGCTCCATGTTGAGGATGAAGTTGATGTCGCCCTGGCGAAAGCGCAGCACGTTCTTGGAGCGGTGCTTGCTGACCGCCGTGAAGCCCATCGACTCGAACAGGCTCTTGAGCGCCTCGGGCTCGGGCGAGGTGAATTCGACGAACTCGAAGCCATCGGTGCCGAGCGGGTTGTCGAACAGGTCGGCCTTGGGTTGGGCGTTCATCGAAATCTCCTTCACGTTCGGACGAGGTAGTAACAGATGAAACTAAAGACGAGAAGCGGCCTCAAATCCGATCCACGGATGCCGGTGCTCGTCGTAGACCGTGCGGACCGGCATGGGGAACGTCGGGTCGGCAAAGGCGCCGACGGCGACGCAAACGACATCCGGCCGGGCTGAGCGGCTCCAGAACACCGTCGAACCGCAGCTCGGGCAGAAGCTGAAGGTCGTGGTGGAGCCGCTGTCCGCCTCCCGGGCGAAGATGGCGCCCGCGCCGCTCACGGCCACCGCCTCGCCCGGGAAGATCGCCACGAGCCCGAACGCCGATCCGGTGCGCCTCTGGCAATTGCGGCAGCTGCAAAGGGAGATCACCTCAGGCTCGCCTTCACAGGCGGCCGTTAGAGCGCCGCAGGCGCAGGCCGCTGTTCGCGACGTCATCCGCTATCCCTTTTCGATGCAGGCGCGAGACAAGCCTGCCGCGCCCTGATAGCACAGGCCCATGCTGCGCCGACTTTACGACTGGGTGATGGGGCTCGCCGCCTCGCGTCACGCCCCCTCCGCCCTGTTCGCGGTGTCCTTCGCCGAGAGCTCGTTCTTTCCCGTCCCGCCGGACGTGATGCTGGCGCCGATGGTGCTGGCGCGGCCCGAGAAGGCCTGGCGCTACGCGACGATCTGCACCTTGGCCTCCGTGCTCGGCGGCGCGCTCGGCTACGCCATCGGCTACTTCCTGCAGGACTTCGCCCTGTGGCTGATGAGCCTGTCGGGGCACGCCAAGGGCCTGGACGAGTTCCAGTGCTGGTACAGCGAATGGGGCGTCTGGGTGATCCTGATCAAGGGTCTGACCCCCATTCCCTACAAGCTGGTGACCATCGCCTCGGGCCTGGCCGAGTTCGCCTTTCCCGTGTTCATCGCCGCCTCGGTGGTGACGCGCGGCGCGCGGTTCTTCCTCGTCGCGGCGGTCGTCAAGAAGTTCGGCCCGGCCATGCTGCCGATCGTCGAGCGGCGACTGGCGCTGTTCGCCGGCCTTGCTGTCGCCCTTGTTGTGGTTGGTCTTGTGGCCAGCCATTACCTCGGTTCCGGATCAACGAGCGTCTGCTGACATGCCCGCCGCACTGAAAACCCTGATCGCCCTGTGTCTGCGCAACTGGCCGCTGGTCGCGGCGCTGTCGTCAGCGATGATGCTGGCGATCGCCCACGCCTTCGAGACCTTCGGCGGGCTGGCCCCCTGCACCCTCTGCCTGAGGGCGCGGGAGGTCTACTGGGTCGCCCTGGCCGTCGGGATCGCCGGCGCCGTCGGCGAGCGGGCGCTCAGGGACGACCGGATCCGGCGCCTCGCCAGCCTGCTGCTGGCGGCTGTCTTCCTGGTCGGGGTCGGCGTCGCGGTCTATCACGCCGGCGCGGAGTGGAAGTTCTGGCCCGGTCCCAAGGCCTGCGCCACGGGCGCGATCCCGCAGCTGACGAGCCTGGACGCCGTGCTGAAGGGCGGCCAGGTCAAGGCCCCGGCCTGCGACGAGGCGGCCTGGGTTTTCCTCGGCCTGTCGATGGCCGGCTGGAACGCGCTGATCTCGCTCAAGCTGCTGGTCTACAGCGTTCTGGCCGCGAGGCTGCGTCGTGACTGAGCGTCCGGTCCCCGCCAGGCCCGGCCGTGGCGCCGGGCGCGCCCGTCTGGCCGAGATCCTGCGGGTCGACCATGCCGGCGAGCTGGGCGCGGTGCATATCTATCGCGGACAGCAGGCGGTCCTGGGCAAGGCGCGCGGCCATGAACGGGTCGCTGGCCAGCTGGCCGAGATGGAGGGGCACGAAGCGGTGCATCTGGCGCGCTTCGACGCCCTGCTGAACGAACATCGCGTGCGGCCGACCCTGCTGGCGCCGCTCTGGCGGGCGGCCGGCTTCGCGCTGGGCGCCGGCACGGCCCTGCTCGGCGACAAGGCCGCCCATGCCTGCACCGAGGCGGTCGAGACGGTGATCGAGGGCCACTACGCCGCCCAGATCGCCGAGCTGAAGGACCGCGACCCAGCGCTGGCCGCCGAACTGGCGGTGTTCCGCGACGAGGAACTGTCGCACCGCGACATCGCCCGCGACGAAGGCGCCCGCGAAGCGCCGGGCTATCCGCTGCTGGCGGCCCTGATCCGGGCCGGGTGCAAGACAGCGATCCGGATCAGCGAGAAGATCTAGGAACCGCGTCGGGACCTCGCGGGTTGGTTGGCTATGACCGATCCAGACCTGCCGACCGAGCCCTCGCCCGCCCCGCCGTACGATCCGGCGCCGCCCGAGACCCAACCCGATCTGCCGGGCGAACCGAGCCCCGCGCCGGCCTATGATCCGCCGGAACCCGATACGGTGTCGTAGCACCTATAGCCGTCATGGCCCGACTTGTTCGGGCCATCCAGGCGCCCTGACGCCAGCCGATCCGTCAGCGCATGAAGGTCTGAGAGGGGTGTTCATGGGTGGCCCGGACAAGCCGGGCCATGACGGTGAATATTTTGGCAGGTCTCGCCCCGCCCCTACCGCAGGGCCATCTGGCTCCAGATCGCGCGCAGGGCCTTGAGCTGCTTTTCTGTCGTCTCGCGCAGGTCGTGACGATCGCCGAGCGACAGACCGACCCTGTTCCCGCGCCGCCAGATCACCGTCGCGTCCCAGGCCACGCCTTCCTTGATCTGCACAAGGTGAAGCGTGCCGGGAAACAGATGCGGAGTCGTCGTCTCGATCATCGCCCCGTCGGCGCTGATATTGCGGATCACACAATCAATGGTGGTGGTCGCGTCTACGTTGGCCAGCTTACCCGCGAGTAGCGCACGGCTGCGCCCGGCGCGGCGACGTTCAATGGACTTCGGGACGGGCGAACTGGTCATGCCCGCACCTTACGGCGCAAGGGTTTACAGACCGTATGCCGAAATCACGGTCGCGACAGCGCGCGCGCTTCGGCAAGACAACCCTTGATGGCGTCCCAACAGCCGGGCAATCCCAGAGCGCCGATGAAGGCGCCCGCGACGGCGAACGGCAGCTTGATCACGTCGAATAGTCGCATCATCCCCGCCCCCTTGGGTGAGTAGTCTGATCGTCCAACGTTTCTGCGACGGTTTTGTTTCCGCCCGGACCTTTTATGCCTCGAGCTCAATGTCCCAGTACAGGAAGTCGAGCCAGCTCTCGTGCAGGAAGCCCGGTGGAAAGCGCCGGCCGTGATCCTGCAGTTCATGCATCGTCGGCCGGCGCGGATGCCGGTGCGGATGCATGTTGGCCTCGCGCGGCGTGCGCCCGCCCTTGGTCAGATTGCAGCGCGCGCAGGCCGTGACGATGTTCTCCCACGTGGTGCGCCCGCCGCGTGACCGCGGGATGACATGGTCGAAGGTCAGGTCCGAGCCCGAGTTGCAGTACTGACAGCTGAAGCTGTCGCGCAGGAACAGGTTGAAGCGGGTGAAGGCCGGCGGGCGGTCCTGGGTCACATAGGACTTTAGGCAGACCACGCTGGGCAGCCGCATCTCGAACGAGGGGCTGTGGACCATCTTGTCGTAGGTGGAGATGACCTCGACCCGGTCAAGGAAGACGGCCTTGATGACCTCCTGCCAGGGCCATAGCGACAGGGGATAGTAGCTGAGCGGCCGGTAGTCGGCGTTCAGCACGAGGGCGGGCCAGCCCGACGGGGGCGCCTTGAGCACCCTGGCCTTATGCAGCGTCATGGGACACCTCCCCATGACGGCCGGAAACTGTGTACGCGACGGACCTGAAGACCTGCCTCGCTTTCCGCGTCTCATCAGGGATCGCCAACATCCCCGAACGCGACTCGGAGGATAGACCCGGATCGGCGACGGAACCAAGACAGGGACGCTGAACGCGGACCGATTCTGGCTATTCGCCGCCTTGCGGCCTAGGGTGACGCTCGCACCTCCGGGGGGAGTTACGATGCGAATGGCCTGGATCATCGCAGCCATTCTGGCCCTGGCCGCCCTTCTGGTCGCCGGCTACCTGCGGCCGCCCCGGACGCCGCCTGTCGCGCCGGAGGGGGTGACGCTGACCCCGCTGCGGTCAATTTCCACGCTGGAGGCGAGGATTCTCCTGCGGCTGTCCGGCGTGAAGGGGCTGCCCGTTCGCTACGCCGTCGACTGCTACCGCATGGAATACACCGTGACCGCCCCTGATGGCCGGAGAGCTCGGCAGAGCGGTCTGCTGGCCTTGCCGCGCGACGTTCCCGCCACCCGCCTGGTGAGCTTTCAGCACGGGACGGCCACAACGCGCACGGCGGTCCCCTCGAAGCCCGACGGGACCGGCCTTGCGGCGGCGATCCTATTCGCGGGCAATGGCTATGCGCTGGTGGCCCCCGACTATCCGGGCATGGGCGTCTCGCCCGGGAAGCATCCCTACTATGTGGCCGAGTCGATCGGTCCGTCTGTCGTCGCAATGATCGATGCGGCGCGAAAGCTGGAGGGCGTACCCGACAAACCGGTGTTCCTGTCCGGCTTCTCGGAGGGCGGCTGGGCCAGCATGGTCGCGCTGAAAATCCTTGAAGCCAGGGGAGACAGGGTCCTGGGCGCCGCGCCGGTCGCCGGACCCTATGACATCCGCAATATCTCCGTGCCGGCGGCCATGAAAGGCGGGGCACCGTCCCATTCACTGTACCTGGCGTACGCCGCGTGGGGTCAGGCGGGCTACTACGGCCACCGCCTCGACAGCCTGCTGACGCCGAAATACGCCCTGACCGTCGAGCGGTTGTTCGACGGCGCCGAGCCGAAGGCGATCCTCGCCGGACTCCCCGCCAATCCGCGAACGATGTTCAACCAGGCTTTCCTCGACCGCTATGATCGCGGCGAGGCCCACTGGTATCTCGATGTCTTCGCCGCCGCCGGCGTCGCGGACATGACGCCCGTCACGCCGCTGCGGCTCTACTACGGCGCGCAGGACAGGGACGTCGTCCCGGAGGAGGCCCTCGCCGCGGCACGGGGTATGCGGGCGCGGGGCGCGAATGTGACCGCCGTCGATGTCGGGCCGGTGGGCCACGAACCCTCGATGCTGGCGGCCGCACCCTTGATCTTCGCTTGGCTACAGGAGCTTGAAGCGGCCGAACAGGCCATTCCCCGTCGCCGGCCCGACTGACCACGCCGCGAACGGCCAAAGAAAAAGGGGCGCTCGCGGCGCCCCTTGTCAGGGTCGACCCGCCGTCCGCCCCGGGGGATCGAGGGGACGATACGGGATCGAATGGTCTTGTTCAGGTGTTACGCGCCAACGAAGGCCGTGGCGCCCGCGGCGGCGCCGAGGACCAGAAGGAAGACAACCGCCGAACGGTCGAAGAAGCGTTCGAAGGCGATGAGCTTGGAAATCGACATGACACACAGTCCTTTAAGTTTGGGCCCCTTTTTGATTGGAGCCCCCCAGTTATTCCCCTCGGGGGAGCGAGGGGTCGTTCGATCTGAACGATGCTTAAATACCATCGATCTGAACGGCGTCAAGATGATCTTTACAGCGTTCGGATAGAGTTTTATCGTGACCGTCATGAGAGAAGCTGCAACCGCCGAAGTCCGGCCCTATCACCACGGTGATCTGCGGCGCGCCCTTGTGGACGCGGCGCGCCGTATTCTGGAGAACGAGGGCCCGAGCGCCCTGTCTCTGCGCGCGGTGGCGAGAGAGGCCGGCGTCAGTCCGGCCGCGCCGTATCACCACTTCAAGGACAAGGGCGAACTGCTCGAGGCGGTCGCCTTCGTGGGCTGGGACGCGCTGGGCGAGGCCATGACCGCGGCCAAGGACCGGACGCCCGATCTCGGCGCCCGCATGACCGAGATCGGCGTGGCCTATGTGCAGTTCTCGCAGGAGCACCCGGCGCTTTACCGCGTGATGTACGACTGCTCGCGCGACAAGGACGAGCTGCCCGAGGGCCTGCAGGACAAGGAAGACAGCGCCTATTGCCAGGTGCGCGAAACCTTTCGGGCCTTCGCGGGACCCGAGGTCGCCGATGTCGACATCGAACTGGCCACGATCGCCGCCTGGTGCGCCGCCCACGGCCTGGCGGAAATGAACAGCTTCCGGCAGTTCGACCCGCTCAAGCAGGGCCTCGGCGGCGAGGAGGGCTTCCTGCGCGCCGTACTGAGCCACCTGGGCATGTTCCCGGCGTCTCGCGCCAAGGCGAACGGGCCGGGTTAGGGGAACGGGCGCGGGTCCGAACCGTTAGGCGTGCTGATCCTCAACCGCCGAAAGTCGTCCCATGCTCATCTCCGACGTCATGACCGCCAATCCTCAGGTCGCCAAACCCTCCGACACCGTCTCGGAGGTGGCCCGTCGCATGACGCAGCTCGACGCCGGGGCCATTCCGGTCGTCGAGGACGGCCAGATCCGCGGCATCATCACCGATCGCGACATCGTGCTGCGTGTCGTCGGCGAACAGCGCAGCTTCGACACCCGCGTCGACGAGGTGATGACCACCGACGTCCAGACCTGCCGCGAAGACGCCCCGATCGCCGACGTGATCTTCCAGATGACCGACAAGCAGGTGCGCCGCATCCTGATCGTCGACGCCGCCGACAACCTGACCGGCATCGTTTCGCTGGGCGACGTCGCCCAGGAGGCCTCGGCCCGCAAGGCCGGCGCCGTGCTGGAGGACATTTCCGAGGCTCCCGCCAACAACTGACGATGCGAAGCGGCGCGCGCCGGTCTACAGACGGCCGGTGAGCGCCTCCTTCGTTACCCGTTTCGCCCCCTCCCCGACCGGCCGGCTGCATCGCGGCCATGCCTACTCGGCGATCAAGGGCTTCGCCGCCGCCCGGAAACAGGGCGGTCGGTTCCTGCTGCGTATCGAGGACATCGACGCCGCCCGTTGCCGCCCAGAGCACGAGGCCGCGATCCTCGACGACCTGGCCTGGCTGGGTCTGAGCTGGGAACAGCCGGTGCGGCGGCAGTCCGAACATCTCGCCGACTATGAGGCGGCCCTGGAGAGCCTGCGCACGCGCGGCCTCGTCTATCGCTGCTTCAAGACCCGCAAGGATCTCGCCGAGGCCGCGCTGAGCGCGCCGCACGGGACGCCTGAGGCGTTCCGCGGCGGGCCGATCCACCCTAACGAGGAAGACCGCTGGCTGGACGAGGGCAAGCCGTTCGCCTGGCGGCTGTCGCTTGAGGCGGCGCATGAGGCGCTGCGCGGCTTCCACAAGCTTCGGTTCGACGAGAAGGGCGAGGGCCCGGGCGGCGAGGACGGCAGGATCCAGGCAAAGCCCGAACTGGCCGGCGACGTGGTGCTGGCGCGCAAGGACGTCGGAGTCGCCTACCATCTGGCCTGCGTCGTCGATGACGCGCTGCAGGGGGTCACCGACGTGGTGCGGGGCGCCGACCTGTTCGAGGCCTGCCACATCCAGCGGCTGCTGCAGGCGCTGCTGGACCTGCCGACGCCGACCTATCGCCACCACCGCCTGATCATGGACAAGGCGACCGGCGAGCGGCTGGCCAAGCGCAAGGGCGGCGAGACGCTCGGCACGCTGCGCGACGCCGGGATGACGGGCGCCGAACTGCGGGCGCAACTGGGGTTCGACTGGTGAACGATGCGGTCGCGCCGTCGCCGGTGAAGGCTCCGGCCGCCGCCCTGGCGGCGCTGGTCTTTGGCGCCTGCGCCATAGGCTTCGCGCCGATCTTCGTGCGGATGACCGAGACGGGTCCGGCCGCCGCCGGCTTCTGGCGGTTGCTGCTGGCCCTGCCGATCCTGGCGGTGTTCGCCCTGCGGGACGGCGGCGGGGTCAAGACCCTGCCGTCGAAGGCCATGCTGCTGGCCGGGCTGTTCTTCGCCATGGACCTGTCGTTCTGGCACTACGGGGTCAAGCTGACCTCGGTGGCCAACGCCACGGTGCTGACCAACCTCGCGCCGGTGGTGGTGACGGCGGTAGCCTGGTTCGCCTTCCGGGAGCGGCCGGGCCGCATCTTCCTCGCCGGGCTGGCCCTGGCGATCAGCGGGGCCTGGACCATGGCCGCCGGCGCCGACAAGAGCCAGGCGATCGCGCCGATGCTTGGCGATGTGCTCTCGCTGGCCACGGCCGTCTGGTACGCGCTTTATTTCATCGCCATGCGCCAGGCGCGGCAGGGGGCGGGCGCCTCACGGGCGATGTTCTGGTCGACGCTGGTCTCGACGCCGATCCTGCTGATCGCGGCGTTCGGCATGCGCGAGGACATCATCCCCGCGTCCGGCGCGGGCTGGCTCGCGTGCCTGGGCCTCGCCGCCGTGCATGTGGCGGGTCAGGGCTCGATCGCCTGGGCGCTGGGCAGGCTGCCGGCCTCGATCGCCTCGGTGGTGGTGCTGGCCCAGCCGGTCGTCGCCGCCGTCGCCGGCTGGATCCTGTTCCACGAGGCGCTGACGCCGCTGCAGATGCTGGGCGGCGCGCTGACGCTGGTCGGCGTGGTGATCGCGCAGAGGGCCCCGGTCTACCGGGCTCCTGATCAGGCCGCCAAAGCCTGACCTCAACCGTTTCCCCGGCGAAGGCCGGGGCCCAGATCATAGGGCGGGATGGCCCCGGAATGGTCCGTCAGCGCGGCTGAATCTGTGCCCCGGCCTTCGCCGGGGAGACGGAAGTGTGGGTCTATCGGCCCCAGTAGCGGTAGCGGTAAGCCTCGCGGAAGCCGAGCTTTTCATAGAGCCCGATGGCCGTGACATTGGCCGCCTCGACCTGCAGATAGCTGCGCGTGGCGCCGGCCTCTTCTGCAGCGCCCAGCAGGGCCGAGACGATGCGCGTCGCGAGGCCCAGCCGCCGATGGTTCGGCGAGGTACGCATCACGGAGACCCCGCCCCAGCCGCTGTCCACCGCGCAGGCGCCGATCGCGGCCGGCTGACCGGCCACGTCCACCCGCGCGAAGAACATCGGCTGCGGAATCCGGCGCAGGGTCTCGATCCGCTCCTGGGCGTCGGCGGCGTCGCGGTAGAGGGCCTCGAACATCACCGCCAGGAAGCCCTCGTCCGGCTCGGTCATCAGGGTGACGCCCTCGTTGATCCCGCCGACGGGGCCAACCATGACGCTGGTCTCGGTGTGGGCGGCATAGCCCCGCGCGGCCAGCAGGTTCGGCATGTCGGCTGGGGCAGTCGCGCCATCAACGGTCTTGAATTTCGGCGGCTGGCCGTGGCCGAGGTACCAGGCCTCGGCGGCGTCAAACGCCTCGCCCACTGGCCGGTCCGGCGCCTCGAGCGCCCAACACGTGTTGGCCCGCCCGGTGTGACCGGTGGAGGCGTTCAGCCGCCAGCCGCCGATCCGGTCAGTGTGCAATGCCGGCCAGGCCCTGGCCGAAACGTCTTCCAGCGCGATGATGTCCACACTCGCCCCCTGAGCGCATCGCGCCACGATACGCGTCGTTAACCATAATTCGGCAGACTCACCCTGTCTCACGGAGGGTTCCCCATGCTTCGGCTAAACGGGATTGTGCTGTCGATTGCAACACTGCTGGCCGCTGGCCCGGTCCTGGCCACCCCGAGCGGCTCGATCATCGACCAGTTCGAGACGTCGGGCCCTGCCGCGACCTTCGCCAAGCACCCCGACCTCGCCCGCTTTACGACGGCCGGCTCGCTGGATGGCAAGCCTTACGCCTCACTTGCGACTGAAACCGTTGCCGCGCTCGCCCGCATTCAGACCATGATGAGCGACGTGGACACCGGCTGGTCGGACGTCATTGAGGTGCGGGTCCTGACCACCTCGGAAGCCGACCGCGTCACCGCTGCGGTGCTCATCGCCGCCGACCCGCGCCTCGCCGCCCTGCCCGTCAGCTACCGGGTGGTCGGCCAGCTACCGGCGGCCAGAGCCAAGGTCGGCCTGGACGTGCTGGTCAGGAGCAAGGCCGCAGTTGAGGCCACCGCCCTCCGCCACGGACCAGACTCGCCGGCGACGAAATAGGCGCGCCTACTCCTTCAGCAGCGCCTCGATCAGCGCGCGGGCTTCCTTGCTGTTCCAGTCGGCGCCGCCGCTGAGGCGGGCGCGTTCGCGGCCCTGGCGGTCGTAGATGATCGTCGTCGGGAAGCCGGCGGCGCGCGGCTCGATGGCGAAGGCGAACTTGTAGCCGGGGTCGCGATAGAGCTTCAGCGGGGCGTTCTTCGCGACGTCCGACTTCGCCAGCTGGAGGTCGGCGTCGCGATCGACGCTGAGCGCGACCACCTGGACCGGCTGGGTCTGGTAGGCGGCCTGCAGCGCGGCCAGGGTCGGCATCTCGATGCGGCAGGGCGCGCACCAGGTGGCCCACAGATTGACCACCACGATCTGGCCCTTGAAGTCGGCCAGGGTCATCGGCTTGCCGTCCGCATCGGTGAAGCCGGCGGTCGTCGGGGCGGCCGGGGTCTTCGGAACTTCGAGCTTCGCCAGCTCGCCCCGTTTGAAGGCGTTCAGATCAAGGGCTTCAGCGGGTTTGATGGAAGCGCTGGCGATGACGTATAGAACCGCCGCGACGCCGATCAGGGCGGCGCCCCGGATGGCCCAGGTCAACAGATCGGGCCTGGGTCTCGCCGGCTGGACTTCGCTCATATGACTGACAAACCCTCGAACAAGGCCGGCGCTGGACAGGCGATGTGGGGTGGTCGGTTCTCGGCCAGCCCCAACGCCCTGATGCAGGCGATCAACGTCTCGATCAGCTTCGACAAGCGCCTGGCGGCCCAGGATATCGCCGGGTCGCAGGCCCACGCCGCGATGCTGGCGAAGACAGGGGTCATATCTAGTGGCGACGCCGCCGAAATCCAGCGCGGCCTTTCGGAGATCGCCGCCGAGATGGAAGCCGGGACGTTCCCGTTCCGCGACGAGTTCGAGGACATCCACATGAACGTGGAGGCGCGGCTGCGCGAGCTGATCGGCCCGGTGGCCGGACGGCTGCACACGGCCCGCTCGCGCAACGACCAGGTGGCGCTCGATTTCCGGCTGTGGGTCCGCGAGGCCTGCGACCGTTCGGCTGCCCAGCTCGAAGCGCTGCAAGGCGCGCTGATCGCCAAGGCCGAGGCCCACGCCGACACCCTGATGCCGGGCTTCACCCATCTGCAGCCGGCCCAGCCGGTGACCTTCGGCCACCATCTGATGGCCTATGTCGAGATGTTCGGCCGCGACGCCAGCCGGTTCCGCGACGCCCGCGCGCGGATGAACGAGTGCCCGCTGGGCGCGGCAGCCCTCGCCGGGTCGCCCTTCCCCATCGACCGGGAGATGACCGCCAGGGCCCTGGGCTTCGACCGGCCGACGGCCAATTCGCTGGACAGCGTCTCGGCACGCGACTTCGCGCTGGAGGGCCTGTCGGCGGCCAGCATCGCCGCGACGCACCTGTCGCGGCTGGCCGAGGAGATCGTGATCTGGATGACGCCGCAGTTCGGCTTCATCAAGCTCAGCGACGCCTTCACCACCGGCAGCTCGATCATGCCGCAGAAGAAGAACCCGGACGCCGCAGAGCTGATCCGGGCCAAGGTCGGGCGGATCCTGGGGTCGCTGACCAGCCTGACCGTGGTGATGAAGGGCCTGCCGCTCGCCTATTCCAAGGACATGCAGGAGGACAAGGTCCCGACCTTCGAGGCGTTCGACGCCCTGGAGCTCAGCCTGCTGGCGATGACCGGCATGGTCGCCGACCTGGAGCCGAACGTGGAGCGGATGGCCGCGGCCGCCGGCGCGGGCTTCTCGACCGCCACGGACCTGGCCGACTGGCTGGTGCGGGAGCTCGACCTGCCGTTCCGCGACGCCCACCATGTGACCGGCGCGGCCGTGAAACGGGCCGAGCAGCTGGGGGTCGATCTGTCCGATCTGCCGCTGGCCGAGCTGCAGGCGTTGAACCAGGGCATCGGCGAGGACGTTTTCAAGGTCCTGACCCCTGCCGCCTCGTCGGCGAGCCGCGTAAGCTATGGGGGAACGGCGCCGGACCAGGTGCGGTCACAGATCAAGCGCTGGAAGGATACCCTGCGATGAAAGCCAAGGCCCTGATCCTCTCGATGGCCCTCGCGGGTCTGGCGCTCGGCGGCTGCGGTCGGCTGGGCGAGCTGGAACGGCCCGGCCCCGGCGCCGAGCCGTCGAAGACCGGCACCACCGGAACCGTGATGGACCCGGCCACGGACGGCCGGACCCCGCGCGACGCGCCGATCCCCGGCTCCAATCCCAAGTAGAAGGCCACCCTGTTGTCGGCTGACGCTTCACGCATGGCTCTCGCAACCACTCAACTGTCATCCCGGACGTCCGAAGGACGATCCGGGACCCAGATTGAATCCCAGCTGATGTGTGTGAGGCCGAATCTGGGTCCCGGCTCTGCGCTTCGCTCCGGCCGGGATGACAGTGCCGGGATTGATGGCAGGATCGACTTCGAACCCCGATTGGACCAGGCGTGAACCACTTCGACGTCCGGGGCGGCGAGCTCCATTGCGAGGATACGCCGCTCTCCCGGATCGCGGAGACCGTCGGCACGCCCGTCTATGTCTATTCCCGCGCCACGCTGGAGCGGCACTACACCGTGTTCCGCGACGCCCTGATCGACGCGGGCCTGGGCGATCCGCTGATCGCCTATGCGGTCAAGGCCAACGGCAATGTTTCGGTGCTGCGGACGCTGGGCGACCTGGGCGCGGGGGCGGACACCGTCTCCGAGGGCGAGATCCGGCGGGCGCTGGCGGCGGGGATCCCGGGTGAGCGGATTGTCTTCTCCGGTGTCGGCAAGGCGCGGCGCGAGATCGAATTCGCCCTGAAAGCCGGAGTGTCGGAGATCAATGTCGAGTCCGAGCCCGAGCTGAAGCTGGTCGCAGAGGTGGCCGGCGAACTGGGCCTGCGCGCGCCGATCGTGTTCCGGGTCAATCCGGACGTCGCGGCCGGCGGCCACGCCAAGATCGCCACCGGCAAGGCCGAGAACAAGTTCGGCGTCTCCTTCACCGAGGCCGCGCGGCTCTACGCCAACGCGTCCAACCATCCGCACCTGAACCCGCTCGGCGTGGCCTGCCACATCGGCAGCCAGATCACCGATCTCGCTCCGTTCGAGGCGGCGTTCACCCGCATGCGCGGGCTGGTCGAGGCGTTGCGGGCCGAGGGCCTGAGCGTCGAGCGGCTGGACCTCGGCGGCGGCCTGGGCGTGCCCTATTTCGACATGCCCGACCCGCCGGGACCGGCCGAATACGCGGCAATGATCGGCCGGGTGATGGCGGGGCTGGAGGGCGTCCGCTTCGCTTTCGAGCCCGGCCGGGTGATCGCCGCCAACGCGGGCGTGCTGCTGGCCAGCGTGATCCACCTGCACGAACGGCCCGAGGGTCGTCGGTTCCTGGTGCTCGACGCGGCGATGAACGACCTGATCCGCCCGGCGATGTACGACGCCTTCCACGACATCCGCCCGGTGAAGGACAGCGACGCCGCGCCGGTCGCCTGCGATGTGGTCGGTCCGGTCTGCGAGACCGGTGACACCTTCACCCGCGAGCGGATGCTGCCACCGATGGGTCCGGGCGACGTCGTGGCCTTCATGAGCGCCGGCGCCTACGGCGCGGCGATGGCCAGCGAGTACAACTCCCGCCCGCTGGTCCCCGAGGTGCTGGTCGACGGCGACCGCTTCGCGGTGATCCGCCGGCGGCCGACCTATGACGAGATGCTGGCGACTGAAACCCCTACGGATTGGCAGTAACCCATGAGCTTTCGACCGTTCGCAGCCCTGGCCCTGGCCGTCCTGTTCGCCGCGCCGGCCTTGGCGCAGACCCCGGGGATCATCTCGCCCGACCGGCTGACCGAGCATGTGAAGGTGCTGGCCTCGGACGAATTCGCCGGCCGCGCGCCGGGCGGTCCGGGCGAGCCGCTGACGATCAAATACCTCGTGGACCAGTTCAAGGCGCTGGGCCTCGAGCCCGCGGGCGACAATGGCGGCTGGACCCAGGAAGTGGCGCTGAACCGCTTCGTCGTGCCCGGCGACGCCGGTCTGTCCCTGACGGTGAACGGCGCGACCCAGCCGCTGGTCCAGACCCGCGACATCATGGCCGCCAGCCAGCGACCCGTGGACCGCGTGACCATCGACAAGGCCCCGCTGGTGTTCGTCGGCTACGGCGTGAGCGCGCCCGAGCGCGGCTGGGACGACTTCAAGGGCGTCGACCTGAAGGGCAAGGTCGCGGTCTTCCTGATCAATGACCCGGACTTCGAGGCCATGGCGGCCGATCCCGTCGCCGGCCAGTTCGGCGGCAAGGCGGCGACCTACTACGCGCGCTGGAGCTACAAGTACGAGGAGGCCGTGCGGCGCGGGGCCATCGGCGCGCTGATCGTCCACGAGACAGCCGGCGCGGCCTATCCCTGGACCACCGTGGTCGCCTCGAACGGCGAGAGCTTCGACGTGGTGCGCGAGCATCCGGAGACGGCGAAGCTGCTGCTGCAGGGCTGGCTGCAGCGCGACGTCGCCGTCGATCTGTTCCGCAAGGCCGGGCTGGACTTCGAGGCCGAGAAGCTGCGCGCCCGCACCGCCGGGTTCCGGCCCGTCGCCCTGACCGGCGCGAGTTTCTCCGCCGACTATCCGCTGAAGGTCGACCGGCTGGTCAGCCAGAACGTGCTGGCGAAGATCCCGGGGACGACCCATCCGGACGAGAGCATCATGTTCAGCGCCCATTGGGACGCCTTCGGCATCGGCCCGGCGGACGCCAGCGGCGACACCGTGCGACACGGCGCGGCCGACGACGCCATCGGCGTGGCCGGGGTGATCGAACTGGCCCGCGCCTTCGCCAAGGGGCCGAAGCCGCAGCGGACGCTGGTGTTCGCCCTGTGGACAGCCGAGGAGCGCGGCCTGCTGGGGTCAGAATACTACGCCGAACATCCGGGCCTGCCGCTGGCGAAGATGGTCGCCAACTTCACCCTGGACGTGCTGCAGACCGCCGGCCCGAGCCGCGACGTGGTGCTGGTCGGCGCCGGGCAGAACAGCCTCGAGGCGCTGCTGGCCAAGGGCGCGGCGCTGCAGGGCCGGGTGGTGACGCCCGACGCCCATCCCGAGCGGGCGCTGTTCTATCGCGCCGACCATTTCAGCGTCGCCAAGCGCGGCGTGCCGGTGCTGCTGCTGATGGGCATCGGCGGCGGGCCGGACCTGGTCGTGGGCGGCCGCGAGGCCGGCGACCGCTGGGTCACCGACTACACCACCCGCTGCTACCACCAGCCCTGCGACAACTGGAGCCCGGCCTGGGACCTGCGCGGGGCGGCGGCCGACGTGGACCTGATCCTGTTCTCCGGCGGCGAGCTGATGAATTCACGGCAGTGGCCGGACTGGAACGACGGCTCGGAGTTCAAGGCGCTGCGCGCGCAGACGGCCGGGGAGCGGAAGTAACACCCGTGATGCTCC
The DNA here is from genome assembly GCA_021741355.1 of Caulobacter sp. GTDB lineage: Bacteria > Pseudomonadota > Alphaproteobacteria > Caulobacterales > Caulobacteraceae > Caulobacter. The sequence continues at coordinate 3,878 of JAIOXZ010000017.1, read as the reverse complement.
CCACTCTTGTGGGGAGCTGTCGCGCGGAGCGTGACTGAGGGGAGTCGGTGCACGGACTCCCCTCCACCGCCTCCGGCGGTCCCCCTCCCCAGCGAAGCTGGGGAGGATTGACTATCTTACTCCCACCACGGATACGGCTTGGGCATGTCCGCCGACACCTTCCCCGGGAAGCTCGGCTTGCGCTTCTCCAGGAACGCCGACACGCCTTCGCGGACGTCGGCTGACGCGCCCATGGCCATGGCCAGCGGGCCGTCGACGGCCAGCACCTTCAGCGGGTCGGGCTCCTCGGCGAAGCGCTGGAACAGGGCGCGGGTGATGGCGATGGAGACCGGGGCGGTCTCCTCGACGATTTCGCGGGCGATCGCGCGGGCGCGGCCCAGCAGGGCGTCGGGTTCGACCACCTCGCTGACCAGCCCGCCGGCGAGCGCCTCGTCCGCGCCGAACACCCGGCCCGAGTAGCACCAGCGCAGCGCCTGCGGCAGGCCGACGATGCGCGGCAGGAAGGACGCCGCCCCGGCCTCGGGCGCCAGGCCCCGGCGGGCGAAGACGAAGCCGATCTTCGCCTTCGTCGAGGCGATGCGGATGTCCATCGGCAGGGTCATTGTAATCCCGACCCCGACCGCCCCGCCGTTGATCGCGGCGATCGACGGCTTGCGGCAGGTGTAGATCGCCTCGACGAAGCCGCCCTTCGGCGCGCCGGTCGTCGGGCGGCCCTCGCCGAACAGTTTCGCCCCGTCGCCGCCGAAAGCGTCCGCCCCCGCCGACATGTCCGCCCCGGCGCAGAAGCCACGGCCGGCGCCGGTGACGATCACCACCCGTACCGCGTCGTCGGCGTCCGCCTCGACGAAGGCCTGGGCCAGTTCCGCGCCCATGCGGGCGGTGTAGGCGTTGAGCGCGTCGGGCCGGTTGAGGGTGACGGTCAGAATGCCGTCCGCCAGCTCCGTGGTGATCGCTTCGTAGGCCATGTGACGGTCCTCCCGGGCCGTTCTGTGACGGCGGCGGGGACAGCCTGTCAGGCCGCGCGGGCGAGCGGCAAGTATGACGTCGCGTCACGTGGCGCTCTGATCTCGTCGCCGTCGGACGCCTGCTGTGAAAATTCTACTGGACATAATGTCTGTGATTTTTTACACGATGACCGCTATACAAGACATCTTGTCGGAGATACCCGTCATGCCCTTCCGCGAACGCACCGCCTGGATTTCGCTCGTCGTCACGCCGCTCATCTGGGGCGGCTACTTCTGGAAGCTCTGGCCAGACCTGCGCGACGGCGCCCTGCAGCCCGGTTCGGTCGGGCTGTTCGTCAGCACGGTCGTGCTTCTGATGATCGTGCAGATTGTCATGGCCATCGTGCTGGCGATCTTCGCGGGCAAGGCCGCCGAGACGCCGATGGACGAGCGCGAACAGCTCATTGACCTGAAGGCCGCCCGGGTCGGCTACTACCTGCTGGGCGGCCTGCTGTTCTTCGTCTCGGCGCTGTGGATCACCGGCGCCAGCGCGCTGGTCATGGCCAATGGCATCCTGGCCGCCATGGTGATCGCCGAGACGCTGCGGGCCGGCAAGATCGTCGCCGGCTACCGTTGGGGGCTCTGAGATGGCCGGCCCGCCGCCGATCCGCAACACCATCCGCCGCCTGCGGTTCGACCACGGCGAGATGACCCAGCAGGCCCTCGCCGACGCCATCGGCATGACCCGCCAGACCATCGTCGCCATCGAGCAGGGCAAGTACTCGCCGTCGCTCGAGGCGGCGTTCAAGATCGCCCGCGTGTTCGGGGTGGGGGTGGAGGAGGTGTTTCAGTGGGAGGGGTCTTGAGGCCAAGCCTAGTTTGGGGAATGCTTCAGCTTCTGACTGGAGTTTCTGGCCGCCGTCAATCCGACCAACCTCACCGACTTCCTGGCCACACTAACGCCCTGCGACGACGATTTTGACTTCGGCGACGATCCGCCGGCCGATCCGGTGACCGTCTTCGACGACTGGGATTTGACCACCCTTCCGCCTTCTGTGGACGGGCAGTCTCACACCGACCCTCAAGGGTGAGCAGCTCGTAAACCCGCCCCATTACAACACCTCGCCCAACGCAGGGTGTTGCACTTCGTTCGAGAACTTAAGTCCTCGCTTCCGCGAGGATGAGCGGGATTGAGAGAGGCCTGATGACACTCGCCTCAAAGCCTTGATGGAATGGGAGCGCGAGCGGTCGCCTTGGTCAAGGACGGCCCTGCGGGCCGCCGCGCAGCGGCCGGCGAAGCCGATCCTTGAGCAAGTCGCCCGCTCGCGCAATGCTCCGCCAAGGCAGAAGGGCGGAGGGGTGCTGTAGCTCTGAACCGGACCTGCTGAAGATCAGCAATGGGTGGGAAGCGGGTCTCACCGAAGCGATCCAGCCTCGAAGGAGCGCGCCCAACCCTCACCTTCCACAATCTGGCCGTTGTTGAAGGTGAAATCGACCCGCGAAATTTGTCGTGCGGCCGTGTCGATGAACTCAACCGATACTTTGTTAGTGCCGCAGGGTTCGGCGGGACCGTCCATGTAGTCCCACCCGAGAAATCGGTATGTGTCTGCGTGCATGGTTTTGGCGAGTTCGCGTAGCCCTGCTGTGCCCGTACCTAGCGGCCTGCCTACGTCGCCAGCACCCAGGCTTATGCGAGCTTCAGGCGCCACGAGACCAAGCAGACGCTGGTCTGTCACCCAGTTTGCGCTTGCCGCTCGCCTTACGGCCTCCACGGCGAGGCGGCTCAACGTCTCATGCAACGCTCGCGCACTTTTGGTAGCCGCGATGTCACAGGATTGCGCCATACCTATCGTTGGGTATGTGAAAGCGACAGTCGCCAGAATGAAGACTGCCAGAGCGTTGGGGAGCATCGGACGGCGCAGGCTAATTGGCGAATGCAACATGGCCTAAACTAACTCCGACCAGCCGCGCAACCAAGGGGCACTAGTCTGACACCACAAGCGTCGCCTATGGCTCGGGAGCAGAGATTGGCTACCGATCAGGAACCGGACCTTGATCCCGCCGTCACGAAGCGGCCCACCTGAGCTTCAGCAAAGGGTGGAAGGCGGACCTAGAGGAGATGTAGAAGGTCGAGATGGAAGAGCTGGCTCAACCGAAAAAGTCGGTCCGCGTACGGGCGAATGCAATCAAGCCATTTCGCTGCAAGAACGTCATCGCGGTAATCGAGAACCCCATTGATGTAAAAAACATTGGGACGGTGATCCGCAACGTCAACGCCTTCGGCATCGAGAAGGTCTATGTTGTCGATCCGCGCCGAGCTCTGTCGGACGATTGGCAAGATTTGCGGAACGATAGAGCCCACTCGAAAGTTTCTGCTTCCGCTGTGAAATGGACATTCGTAAAGCGCTTTGATAGCACAGACGAATGCTTCGATCACCTTGAAGATGCGAATTTCAAGTCAATCGTCACTTCGCCGCATGTGAAGGGCAAAGCGAGTGTCTTCCTGGACGAGGGGGACTACACCGCCCATCCCAAGCTTGCTGTTTGGTTCGGTAGCGAGACTACAGGGATTAGTGAACGAGCAATCGAGAGAAGCGAGATGTGCGTCAGCATTCCGATGTTCGGCATGATAGAAAGCCTGAACATCGGCACGAGCTCGGGCATCGTCCTGTACGAGGTCTCGAAACAAAGGCGCGCGTACCAAAGCACATACGCGCAACGCAAGCGACGAGGGGAGCGCCCGACACCGTTGCCCATCGTGCTCGTCGCAAGCGAGTAAAAGAGAAGCGTCCGCAATGGGTGGTGGGCTCAACCGGTGACCGCAACACGCTAACTTTTCTTCGGAGATGGAGCGTGGGCGATGAAGCAGCGGCGGCGGATTTACTATTCGGCGGCCCAGCGGGCTGAGATCTGGGATCGCTGGAAGGCCGGTGA
>JAIOXZ010000041.1 GCA_021741355.1 Caulobacter sp. | reverse complement strand
CTGACCGGCTGACCAGGCCCGGACTCCTACCTAAACCAGCCGATCCCCGCTCACCGGGGCCCATCAAGGCCGTCTCAGACGCCGAAACCGGACACAGCGACCGTAATGCAGCGGTCCCCTTTATGGGGAGGGTGGACGGACGAAGTCCGGACGGGTGGGGGAGTATGCGACTGCCTGGATCCATCCGGCACGGCGTCCGGCCTCCCCACCCTGACCGCTTCGCGGTCTGTCCCTCCCCATGAAGGGGGAGGGAGGGGCTCAGCGCTCCGCCAGCTCGCCGAGGATGGTGATCTTCTGCCAGATCTTGCGGCCGAGGTCGGTGCAGAGAGTCTCCACGTCGCTGGCGGCGGCGATCACCACGTGGTCGTGGCTCTCCCCGGCGTAGAGGGCCGACAGTTTCCCGGTCAGGGCCAGCATCTCGGCGCAGTATTCCAGATAACGGGTCAGCTCGAACCGCGTCATCCGCCGCTCGGGCGAGGAGGGTGTCGTCCCGCCCCCGCCGAGCAGGATGGTCGGGTCCTTGGTCAGCTGGTGCATGTCTACGACGTGGGCGAAGGCGCGCAGTTCATGCAGGGCGGTCTGGGTCCGGGCGCGCTTCCAGCGTTCCTCCAGCGTCAGAAGGAACCACAGCCCCGCGGCGGTCAGCAGGATCAGGTTGACCGTCGATTCCAGCGTCTCGGTCAGGGCCAGGTCGTTGGTCCGTCCGGCGATGCCCGCCCAGTCGACATCCTTGAACAGCAGGACCAGCAGGGTCAGGCCCCCGGTCGTGAGCAGCAGCACCAGGGCGCGCAGGCCGATGTAGGGCCGCGAGAGGCCCCGCGCCCGGCGGGCGGTGTCCTTCGCCGTGGCCAGTAGCTGGGTCGCTGCGCCGGTCAGGCCGGAGTCCGGGAACCGTTCCCTGACCCGGTCGACGAGCCGGCTGACGGTGACGACGATCTCGTCGGCATTGAGGGTGCGATAGTCGTGTCGCGTCTTTCGGCTCATTCGCCCTCTCCGGTCGGAGCCTTGCGGCGGAACGGCCAGCGCGGCGCCGGGAGACGCTTGCGGAACAGCCACCAGAGGCCTGCCCCAAGCGCCACCCAGGGCGCCAGCCAGGCGACCAGGCGCACCATGGCCGCCAGGGTGAAGACTATGATGCCGAGGAAGTCGGTCACGGCGCCGACCAGCGGCGACCACATCCCGCGCGGCGCGGCCAGGCCGGCCGACTCGTACTGGATCGTCACGGCGGACATCTGCACCCGGCCGCGCATCACGGTCAGCTGCGACTGGGCGCTGTCGATATCGCCCTGAACCCGCGCCAGCTCGCGCTCGATCTCGACCAGGTCGGAAAGCTTGCCGGGCCGGCTCGCGAGCAACGCCTGCAGCCGGTCGCGCAGGGTGGTCGTGGCCCGCAGCCGCGCTTCAGTGTCGACGATCTCGCGGGACAGGTCCTCGGACTCGACGCCGGAACTGCTGATGCGCCCGCCGGCGGCCTTCGCGTCGCCGGCAAGTCCGTCGCGGAAGCGCTTCAGCCAGGCCGGGGCGGCGCGAAACTCGAGGGTGGCCATCTGGCGGTCGCCATGAAGGTCGCGCACCGAGGAACTGGTGACCTGGCAGAGCGTCGGTCCGGCCGCCGAACAGGCCGCTTCATGCCGCGCCGCCAGGGTCCGGACCTGGCCGGCCGGCGCCTCGAGCCCGAAGCGGTAGCTGTAGGCCAGCATCGGCGCGCCGGCGGGGACGGCCACCGAGGGCGAGCCGGGCGACTGCGCGACCGCTGCGGCGTCCGCCGCGACAGTCTCGCTTGCAGGCGAGGACTTTCCTCCGTCGGCGAACTCTACCGGGCTCCGCTCCGACGGGCCGCTGCAAGCGGCCAGCGCCAGGACGGCCAGTCCCATGGTCAGAAACCGCATGGCCTTCTCCCCGAGGTTGTCCCGGATTGAGGACGCGATCCCCGGCGCTGTCCAGCCCCGTATTCCTGACAACGCGCCTCGCCAAACGCATACGCCCTGTCGCCCGGGTCAGGCGGCAGGGCGCAAGAGCTTCAGCGCGATGGATTCAGGCCATCGCCGGGCGTGGATAGCAGGGTGGCGCGGCCACGCCCGGCGATGTCTCCGAAGATCAACCTTGTCCGGCGATCCTAGAAGCCGACCTTGAATCCGACCGTCCAGCGGCCGTCGTCATACCCGGGGATGGCGTGGATGCCGTCCGAGTCCTGGGTCGAGAAGTCGTAGGCCGCGTTGATCTCGACATTGGGGGCGACAAGATAGGCCGCCGACACGCCGGCGGAGCCGGTGGTGTCCTGGCGGTCGCGGTTCTCGTGGTCATCCCAGGCCGAGCCCACATAGGCCGCGACCTTGAAGTCGGGCGTGTAGTTGTGGGTGATGCTGGCCCCGACGGAGGTCGCCACGGAGATTGGCGACAGCGTGACCGTCGACTCCTCGAAGCCGCGCGCGGCGGTCAGGGCGATGGTCGTGTCGCTGCTCACGGTCCAGGTCAGGTCGGCGTTGACCACCACGTCGGACGCATCGTCGAAGGTCGGGGAGTCGAACGACCGGCCCGACCAGCCGACGCTGATCTCGCCGGTCACCGAGTCGGTGACGTCGAACGTGGCGCCGACGCTGGCGGTGTAGCCTTCGGAGTCACGATTGTGGATCGAGGCCGGCGGCTTCAGGTCGTAGTCGACCTGGGTGAAGGCAACCTGGGCGAACCAGGAAACGTCCGCATCGGGCGAGCCGGTGAGGCGGAAGGTCTCGGTCCAGGTCCCGCGATCGCGGAAATCCTGGTCGACCGGGAAGTTGCCCACGCGGGTGCGGGCGTCCTCGAAGTCCGAGGTCACATAGTCCGCAGTGGCCGAGAAGCCGAGGCCGCCGAGGGTCGTCTTGATCCCGAAATCGACGCTGTCGACCGTGCTTTCGATGGGGCTGCGGGTGTCGCGGCGGGTGTGGACCTCGCGACGGTCTTCGGTGTTCAGCGCGTGCTTGGCGCCGGCGAACACGCTGCCGCCCTCGAAGTTGATCGCGCCGTTGGCGCCGAAGGCATAGTCGTTCGAGTCTTCGTCGCCGAAGTCGGCGTAGCGGGTCAGGTCGAAGCTGCCGAACAGCGAGAAGCTGCCCGCGTCGCTCTTCGTGCCCAGGCTGAGATTGCCGGTGGCGCCGTAGACCGTGTCGCTCTGTTCGTTCGTCGGCGCGACCAGGACGTTGCTGGTCGTGCCCAGCGAGGCGCCGATGGAGCCGTCCACGGTCCAGTCCTGGGCCTGCGCCGCCAGCGGCGCAGAGGACAGAACAAGAGCGGTCGAAGCAAGAAGCAAGGTTTTCATGGAAATTCCCGTCATTGATCGGCGCTGCGTACAGCACCCGTCCGGCGACCTTTCAGGCGCACGTCTTCGAGGCCGGAACAAAGCGGACCTGAAGACGGGAAATCCCGATCAATCGTCTATTCAGACGCGCCGGACTCGCCGGCCACGCCACCCCAACGACCAACGGTATGCAACTTTTGAACGGGGTGAACAGGCCGCCCCTACCCGGAATGTGGATTTTAGAGCGACGTGGGAATCCGCGATCCGCAACTGCTGATTTCGCGCCACACCCGTGGGGGCTCAGACCTCGTCTTCTTCCTCGTAACCGACCAGGGCGAGGGCCCGGGCGGCCTGTCCACGCAGGGCGCACCAGCGCAGGAGGGCTTCCTCCCGGCCGTGGGTGATCCAGACCTCGCCCGGTGAAAGCTCATCAAGCGTTTCGGTCAGTTCGTCCCAGTCGGCATGGTCGGAAATCACCAGCGGCAGTTCGACGCCCCGCTGCCGCGCCCGGGCCCGCACGCGCATCCAGCCGGAACAGAAGGCGCTGACCGGATCGGCGAAGCGCCGGCTCCAGCGGTCGCCGAGCGCCGAGGGCGGACAGAGGATGATCTCGCCCGGCAGGCCGCCGGTCGCGTCTGTCGCGGAGGCCAGCGACCCCAGTTCGACGCCGTGTCGTGCGTACAGGGCGTTCAGTCCGTCCATCGCGCCGTGGACGTGGATCGTTCGGTCGTAGCCGGCCTCCCGGATCAGGGCGATGATCCGCTGCGCCTTGCCCAGCGCATAGGCGCCGACCAGATGCGCCCGCTCGGGAAACTGCTCGAGGGACTTCAGCAGGCGCGCGACCTCGTCGGCGGCGTCCGGATGGCGGAAGACCGGCAGGCCAAAGGTCGCCTCGGTGACGAACACGTCGCAGGGCACGGGCTCGAACGCCGGGCAGGTCGGGTCTCGCCGCCGCTTGTAGTCGCCCGACACAACGATGGTCATGCCCTTCCAGCGCACCACCACCTGGGCCGATCCCAGCACATGGCCGGCGGGAACCAGGGTGATCTCGACGCCGTCGCGCGCGATGGTCTCGCCATAGGCCAGCGGCCGCGAGGCGGCGGCGAAAGTCTCGCCATAGCGGACGGACATGATGTCGAGCGTCTGCGGGGTGGCCGCCACATGGTCATGACCGGCCCGGGCATGATCGGCGTGGCCATGAGTGATCACCGCCCGCGGCACAGGCCGGACGGGGTCGATGTAGAAGTCGCCCGGCGGGCAATAGAGGCCGGCGGGCGTCGGGTGCAGCAGGGCTTCGGGTTTCAGCATCTGGATATGGGAACGCGCGACGTCTAAACCCGACGCATGAGTGATCATCTCGACGCCATGCGCAACTTCGTCCAGGCCATGAACCATGGCAGTCCGCACGCCATCGCCCTGAAGATGGAGACCATCTCGCTCGACGCCGACGGCGCGACGCTGCGGGTGCCCTATGACGAGAAGCTGATCGGCGATCCGGACACCGGCGTGATCGCCGGCGGCGTCGTCACGGCCCTGCTCGACCATGCCTGCGGTCAGGCCGTGCACACCGGCCTGACGGAGTTCAAGACCATCGCCACCCTCGACCTGCGTATCGACTACATGCGCCCGGCCGAGCCGGGAAAGGACATCTTCGCCAAGGCCCACTGCTTCAAGGTCACCCGGTCGGTCGCGTTCGTGCGGGCCGTGGCCTACGACGTCGACCCGTCCGATCCGGTGGCGGCGGCCCAGGCGGCCTTCATGCTGGATTCCAGCGGCGGCCGCGGCTTCGGGGCCAATCTCAAGGACGGGAAGCCGAAATGAGCGATCCCGCCGAAACCGTCGACGCCATGCTGGCGCGCATCCCCTACGCCCGCTTCCTCGGCCTGCGGATCGAACTGGCCGGTGACGAGATGACCGCGATCCTGCCGTTCGGCCAGCATCTGATCGGCAATCCGACCCTGCCGGCGATCCACGGCGGGGTGTTGGGCGCCTTCATGGAGATGACCGCCCTGGCCCAGCTGGTGGTCAAGGAAGGCCAGGCGCGCCAGCCGCGGGTTATCGACGTATCGATCGAATACCTCCGCTCGGGCCGGCCGCTGACCACCTACGCCCGTGCCGAGATCAAGAAGGTCGGCCGGCGCATCGCCAACGTCCATGTCGAGGCCTGGCAGGACCAGCGCGCCGCGCCGATCGCCGCCCTGCGCGGCCACTTCCTCGTGACGCCGACGGAGAAGACGTAGGGCTTAGGGGATAGGGAGTAGGGAGTAGGGAGTAGGGAGTAGTTGGCCGATGAGGCGGTGGGCGCAGGGACCGTTCGGTTGACGCCACTGTCTCCGCAGCCTCGCCCTGCTACTCCCTACTCCCTACTCCCTACTCCCTACTCCCTACTCCCCAATCTCCGGCGAACATTACAACCAAGTAATCACCTTACAATCCGGTCATAAGCTTAAATCGAAGTCATGACCCATACTTAACGGGTGTTCAGACGAACACTTGCCTATACCCCTGATCACCGGACGCGGACTTCCCGCGGCCACACTGATCCAAGGGGATTTAAACATGTCGACCCGTTCCGTTCACAAGTTCAGCATGCTCGCCAGCCTGGCGCTCGCCGTCCTGCCGCTGATCATCATTCTCGCCGCCGCCACCTCGGGCGTCGTCAACGTCGCCAGCCTGTGATCCGCGCCGCGCAACGCCGCCGGGCCTGACGTCCTCCCCCGACGCCGGCCCGGCGGAGTCCAGCGGACACACACTGCGAAACCAGAGTTGAATGCCAAAGGCCTTCCGTATCGGGAGGCCCTTTTGCTATGCGTGGCCATGCAATCGCCCGCCGCCGTGATCTTTGACTGCGACGGAGTCCTGGTGGACTCCGAGATCCTCGCCATCGAGGTCGAGATCGTCCTGCTGGCGGACTGCGGCCTGATCTATCCGCCCGACGAGTATCGCCACCGGTTCCTCGGCCTGAACGACGCGGCCTTCCGCGAGGCGCTGGAGCAGGACAGCCTGGCCCGGACGGGCAGGGCGCTTCCTGAAGACTTCCTGCATCGCGCGCACGTGCAGCGATGGGACGCCTGCCAGACGCAGCTTGTCGAGGTCGCCGGCTGCGGCGCGGCGGTCGCGGCGCTGACCCTGCCCAGGGCCGTGGCCAGTTCATCTGGCGCGGCCTTCCTGCGCGAGAAGCTGCGACTGACCGGTCTGCTCGCAGCCTTCGACCCGCATGTCTACTCGGCCGACCTCGTCGCCCGCGCCAAACCGCATCCGGACATCTTCCTGCATGCCGCCGCGGCGCTCGCCGTCGCGCCGGATCGCTGCCTGGCCATCGAGGACAGCGTCAACGGCGTCCTGTCCGCCCGTGCGGCCGGCATGGCGGTCTGGGGCTTCGCCGGCGGCGGTCATATGGACACTGCGGCGTCCGCGCGACTGGTTGAGGCCGGCGCCGAGCGGGTGGTCAGTGGTTGGGATGAGGCGGCGTACCTGTTCAAGGCTTTCAGCTAACCCGCCACTGTCATCCCGGAAGCCGCGAAGCGGCTATCCGGGACCCGGATCGAATCTCCGCCTGTGTGCTTGAAGCCGAATCCGGGTCCCGGCTTTTCGGCCGGGATGACAGTCAGAAGTCGGATAGAGACCTGATCTGCCGCCCCTGCGCATCGAAGTTCCCCGGCGCCAGCCACGCCTCGAACCTTGCGCCGATCGGCGGCCATTCGCTGTCGAGGATCGAGTAGATCCGCGTGTCCCAGTTGTGGCCCTTCAGCCAGTAGGTCTGGCGCATGGTGCCTTCGTAGGTGAAGCCGTAGCGCGCCGCCGCCCGCATCGAGGCGGGATTGTCCGGCCCGCAGCGCCACTCCAGCCGGCGATAGCCGCCCGTCTCTAGGACATACTGCGCCAGTCGGAAGACCGCTTCGGTGCCGCCGACCGTGCGGCTGAGGCCGGGCCCGTAGACCAGCCCGATCTCGGCCGTGCCCATGTCCGGCTTGACCTGCAGCAGGAAGAACAGCCCCGCCGCGACCCGCCCGCCGCCCGCCTTGTCGATGATCGCATAGGCGCGCTGGTCGCTGCGGCCGATCCGGTCCGACAGCCAGTTGAGGAAGTCATGCTCGGTCGCGAAGGGCCCTGACGGGATCCCGCCCCACAATTCGTCGCGCGCGCCGATGGCCTCCCACAGGTCCTGGCCGTGCGGCAGCAGGTCCGCCAGTTCGAGATCAACGGTCCGGCCGATGATCGTCTCGTCATCGAGGGGCGGGCGGGGCAGGTCAGGCGTCGCTTGCATGGCGGCCAGCCTAGTGCGAGCCGAAGGCGGTTCGCAATCGCCGCCGCGCGCTCTTCCAATGCCCGGGCGACCTTCTAGGATCGCCGTCGGCGCAACCGGAGAAGCCACATGTTCCGTTCCCTGGCCGCGCGCGTGCTCGTGGCCCTGATTCTGGGTCTGGCGGCGGGCGCCGCCTGCAACGCCCTGGGCAACGCCTCGCTGACCACCGCGGCGGGCTGGGTCGAGGCGGTCGGCGGGCTGTGGCTCAATCTGCTGCGGATGACCATCGTGCCGCTGGTGTTCTGCCTGCTGGTCACCGGCATCGCCTCGGTGGCGGACGCGGCCGCCACCGGCAAGCTGGCCGCGCGGGCGATCGCGATGTTCTCCATCCTGCTGGTGGTCGCCGCCGTCTACGGAACCCTGGCGACCCAGGGCCTGCTCGCGCTATGGCCGGTCAATCCTGACAGCGCCGCAGCCCTGCGCACCGGCGCCGGCGGCGCGGACCTCGCCAGCGTCGTCGCGCCGGGACTCGCCGACTGGCTGAAGTCTGTCGTCCCGTCCAACCCGATCAAGTCCGCCGCCGAGGACGCCATCCTGCCGCTGGTGGTGTTCGGCGTGTTCTTCGGCTTCGCGGCCACGCGGCTCGAGGCGACCCGCAAGGCGTCGCTGCTGTCGGTGTTCGGCGCGGTCGCCGACACCATGATCATCATTGTCCGCTGGGTGCTTTGGGCGGCGCCCGTCGGCGTCTTCGCCCTGTCGCTGGGCGTAGGGCTGCGCGCCGGACTGGGCGCAGCCGGCGCGCTTCTGCAGTACGTGGCGGTGGTGTCGCTGGTGACCGCCGGGGTGGCCATTGTCCCCTACATTCTGGTCGCCCTGCGCCGGACCGTGCCGCTGGCGGACTTCGCCCGGGCGGCCATGCCGGTTCAGGTGCTGGCCTTCAGCACCCAGTCGTCGCTGGCCTGCCTGCCGGCGATGCTCGAGCGGGCGCAGGACGACCTGCGCATTCCCGCCCGCGTCAGCGGTCTGGTGCTGCCGCTCGCGGTAGCGGTGTTCCGCCTGACCAGCCCGGTCGCCAACCTCGCGGTCTGTTATTTCATCGCCCACGTCTACGGCATCCAGCCCGGCCTGCCGCAGATGCTGGCCGCGGTCGCCGTAGCCTTCGCCATCAGCGTCGGGTCGGTGGGCCTGCCCGGCCAGATCTCGTTCTTCGCCAGCGTCGCGCCGATCTGCATCGCGCTCGGCCTGCCGATCGATCTGCTGCCGATCCTGCTGGCGGTCGAGGTCGTGCCGGACATTTTTCGCACGATCGGCAACGTCACCGGCGATCTGGGCGTCACAGCCGCCCTGCACCGCCCGGGTGACGAGGTCGAGATCGCCGATCCCGCCTCGGCGCCGGCCTAGGCGCGGCGTTTCGCCGGGGCTTTCGCGACGGCCGGCGTCGCCTCAAGAAAGTCCGTCAGGGCGGAGAGCGGCATCGGGCGGGCGATGAAATAGCCCTGGGCCAGGTCGCACCCCATGCCCGACAGAATGGCCAGGGCCTCGGCCGTTTCGACCCCTTCGGCGACGATCTTCAGCCCGAGGCTATGGGCCAGGTCGATGGTCGAGCGCACCAGCAGCGCGTCGCGGGCGCTGGCGCCCAGGCTCAGTACGAATTCCTTGTCGATCTTCAGCTCGTCGGCCTGGATCTGCTTCAGATAGGCGAGCGACGACAGGCCCGAACCATAGTCGTCGATCGACACCGACAGTCCGGCCGCGCGGTAGCGGTCAATGATCTGCAGCGCCAGCAGCGGGCTGCCGATGACGGCGGTCTCGGTGATTTCCAGACACAGCCGGCAGTCGGCGCTCGCGACCAGGCCGATGACCTCGTCGGCGAAGTCCTCGTCGGCGACGAGCCGCCCCGACAGGTTCACCGAGACCATCAGATCGTGACCGCCGGCCCGCAACGCCGCCTGGTCGGCGATGGCCCGCTCCAGGGTCCAGCGCGTCAGGGCGCGGATATGACCGGTCTCCTCGGCCAGTTCGACGAACAGGTCCGGACGCACGAAGCCGCGCTCCGGGTGATTCCAGCGGATCAGGGCCTCGACCCCGGTGATCCGGCCGGCGCGGATGTCGTGTTTGGGCTGGTAGTTCAGGCTGATTGAGCCATCCGTCAGCGCGTCGAGCATCTCGCTCATCATCGACAGCTTGGAGGCCGGATCGCCATAGGCGGCGGCGTCGAACACCGCGACGCGGCGCTGGCTGGCGCGCGCCTGGTCCAGGGCGGCGCTCGCGCGTTCGACCGGCGGAACATCATGGCTGTCGACAACGGTCGCCAGACCGGCGGTCAGGCCGATGTCTATCGTCACCCCGCCGGCCGTGACCGGCTGGGCGAGGGCGTCGAGCAGCGCTTCGACCTGGCGGCCGGCGGCGTCCGCGTCGGCGGCGGGCAGGAGCAGGCCCAGCCGTTCGCTCGACAGCCTGGCGCAGACGGCGTCGGGCCGCAGGGTCAGGACGCGGTCGCCGAGTTCGCGCAACATTTCCCCGGCCAGCTGGTAACCGACCGCCGCCCGCACCTGCGGAAAGCGGTCGACGGTCAGCGCCGCAACCCAGAGGTCCGGCCCGGACGCCGTCGCCAGCGCCTGTTCGAGCGCCAGCCGGTTGGGCAGGCCGGTTTCCTGATCGGTCAGGGCCATGCGGGTGATCCGGCCCTCGCGGTCGCGGATGCCGGCGGCCATGGCATTGAAGCTCGCGGCCAGACGGCCGATCTCATCGGCCGTGGTGATCTCGACGCTGGCGTCCTCGCCCCGCTGAAGACGATGTGCGGCCTCGTCGAGCGCGGACACCGGCCGCGTGATCGAGCGGGCCAGCAGCCAGCTGCCGACAGCCAGCACGGCCAGACCCGCCAGACCGGTCAGGGCCAGAACCAGCATCAGGCTGCGATAGGGCGCCAGCGCCAGCGCCAGCGGGTAGCGCAGCACCAGGACGGTCCGCTCCTTGCTGAAGGTGGCCAGCGGTTTGACCAGGGCGATGGCCTCGCCGGTCGCGCCACGGACAGCATGGGGCCGCGTGGAGGTGCTGCTGATGGCGCCGTCGACCATCTGAGACAGAGGTCTGCGGTCGCGGTCCGTTGCGCCCGGCCCTGACCAGCCGTCGCCCGCATGGGTCAGGACGGCGGCGCTGAGCGGGATCGCGGCCAGCTTTTCCAGGGCGGTGAGCTCCGACTGGTCGAGACGCTCGGCGAACACGACCCAGCCGGTCAGGTGGGGGGCCATCACCGGCGCGGCTACGGCCTGGTAGGGCTTGCCGGCGATGGTCAGGACGCCCGAGGTCGCGCCGCCGTCCAGGGCGTACCAGAGCTCGCTGGCGCCGGTTTCGGTCAGGCCGGTGGTCCCGGTCACCACGCCGTCGGCGCCGACCAGAATGGCCCGGTCGATCTTCAGCCGCCCGCGCAGATTCTCCAGCGCCGACTCCACGGTCGGCGTGTCGTTGGTCGCGACCGCCGCGCGGAAGCCGAAGTCACGCGAGAGCACCGTGGCGCTGTCCGTCAGCTGGCTGGCCTTCAGGGCCCAGACTCGGTCGAATACGGCCCCGCCGGCGGTCAGCTGCTGCTCGACCTGGATCCTGGCGTTGGCGCTGACCGAGGCGTAGACCGCGACCGCCGTGACCAGCAGCGCCACGCCGAACAGGCCGGCATAGAGCACCGTTAGTCGGGATCGCAGACTGGTGAACCGGCCACCCCCGCGCATCAGTGCGCCATTCCGGCCATCGGGGCCGCCGCCCGCAGTTCGATCGCCACAGACTCGCGCAGCGCGCCGGTCGCGGTGAAGACGGACTTGCGCACCACTTCGTTCTTCGGCGCCCGCAGGTAGGGGTGCCAGACGGTGACGGTCGCGGCGCCTGCGGGCACACCCCGCAGGGTCGCGACGCCGTCCGCGCCGGTCTTGATCGCCCAGGGGGTGTCGACCACGCGGATGAAGCCGACCATCGCGTCATGGATGTTGCAGCCGATGGCCGCCACCCCGACCGCCTTGAAGACCACACTGCGGGTCTCGTCCTTGCCGAACAGCTTCAGCTCGAACTTGTTGCCCGCCGAGAACGAATAGACGTGGTGGCGGACCTTGTCCTTGTTGGGGAACCCGACGGTCGCGCCGACCGGCACGACCAGGACGAACGGGTCGAACTGGATGTTCTGCTGCGCCACGGTGTAGGGCCAGGGAAAGCGGATCGGCCCCGCCGGAACGCCGGCCGCCGGCCGCACCATGACCACGACATTGGGGACCGGCCGCCCGGCGCCGTCCCGGACGGTCATCACCAGATCACCCGCCAGAGCGGGGACCGGGGCGAGCAGGACGCAAAGGCAAAACAGGAGCAGCCGCATGGTTCCAGTCTGCCGCCATCCCATGAAGCGAGGGTAAATCCCCAATTTGGGGACAGCGCGTCAGGGGCCACAACTTGCGGCTTTATCTGGTCTATTTTGCGTTAACCAATCTGCGTCACCGCTGGTTCATGGAACACGGGTCCGCGTTCCGGGGCCAGCTGGGGGCTGACATGAGACGGATGTTTTTTGGGGTGCTGCTTGCGGTGGCGACGGTCGCGCCGGCCGCGGCCGACGAGATCAAGACCGGCGGCAAACTGCTGCTCACCGGCGGGGTGAGCTCCATCGAGGGATCGGGCGGCGGTGGACTGGCCACCTGGGCCACCACCACCGGCTACGCGACCGAAGAGGGCGTGGGCGGCAATGTCCACGGGACGTATGTCACCCTGCCGGACTTCGAGCTGCGCAGCTGGGGCGCGGCGGTCGGCGTGTTCGACCGGGTCGAGCTGTCTTACGCGCGTCAGAGCTTCGATACCCAGGACGCCGGCGCTGCGCTGGGCCTGGGCCAAGGGTTCACCTTCAACCAGGACATCTGGGGCGTGAAGGTCGTGGTCATCGGCGACGCCGTCTACGACCAGGACCGCCTGCTGCCGCAGATCGCCGTCGGCGCCCAGCACAAGCGCAACGACCGGGGCGCGATCATCGCCGCCGTCGGGGGCGAGGACGATACCGGCACGGACTACTATGTCGCCGCGACCAAGCTGCTGCTGGACCGCAGCCTGCTGCTGAACGGCACAGTTCGCATGACAAAGGCCAACCAGGGCGGATTGCTCGGCTTCGGCGGGCCCAACGGCAGCGACTACAGCGCCCAGTTCGAGGGTTCGGTCGCCTGGCTGGCCACCAAGCGGCTGGCCATCGGGGCGGAGTATCGGTCCAAGCCTTCGAACCTGGGCTTCGCGCGGGAAGACGACTGGATGGACCTGTTCGCCGCCTATGCGCTGAACAAGAACCTGTCCGTCACCGCCGCCTGGGTCAGCCTGGGCGACATCGCCACCTTCCGCGATCAGAGCGGCTTCTACATCTCCCTGCAGGCGGGCTTCTGATGACCGTGAAACGCTACCTTCCCTTCGCCTCCGCCGTCCTGCTGACGACGGTCTCCGCAGTCGCTTTCGCCAGCGAGCCCTGGTCGATGCCGGGCGAGGAGGCGATCGAACCCTATACGCCTTCGGCCGCCAACGCGGGCGCCCAGCCCTTCGCCGGGGACCAGATGTTCCAGGCGTTCGGCGGGCAGGCCGGTGTCGCGCGCATCGTCACCGACCTGCTCGACAGGTCATTCGCCGACGCGCGCATCAGCGACATCTTCAAGGGCCATGACCGGGTGCGGCTGCAGCGTGTGCTGGTCGAGCAGTTCTGCTTCCTGCTCGGCGGACCCTGCGCCTATTCCGGCCGGGATATGGCGACCGCGCACAAGGATATGGGTGTCCAGCCCGGCGATATGAACGCCCTGGTCGAGAACCTCCAGCTGGCGATGGAAGAGGAAGGCATCCCCTTCCAGACCCAGAACCGCTTCCTCGCGAAACTGGCCCCGATGAAGCGGGATATCGTCGACAAGTAGCCCGCCCGATTGCCCGGTCTGCGGTCAGCTAGACCAGCTGGCCGTAGAGCAGCACGCCGCCGGCCACGAGCAGCACGCCGAAGGTCAGCATGGCGCCCAGCGCCCGGCCGATCAGGACGTTGCTCCACAGGCCGAAGGCGTGCAGCAGCCGCGCGGCCGCCAGGGTCGCGGCCAGGCCGCAGGCCATCGCCTGCGATCCGCCGTTCATCTCGACCAGGCCGATGGCGATGATCGCCAGCGGCACATACTCGATGTAGTTGGCCTGGGCCCGGATCTTCCGGTTGAAGGCCTCGTCCCCGCCGTCCCCGGCGCTCAGTTTGGTGGCGCGCCGCCGCAGGGCGACCGGCAGGCTCAGCAGGACGAGAAAGATGGCGGCGAAGCCGGCCAGCGCGGACGTGATCGGCAGATCCATGTCGTGGTCCCTCCCCAGGTTCTTGCGACAGGGCGAGACTGAACCGTTGCCGAAGAAAATGCACCTTCCTTGACCGCGCGCCCATTGTCCCTACAAACCGGCCCCATGTTTGAAGGCCTTTCCCATACCGCCCGCGACGCCAAGGCGTGGCCGTTCGAGCAGGCGCGCAACCTGCTGGCGCGCGTGCTGCGCGTGCGGCTCGATGACGCCGAGCGCGATCTCGCGTCGGTATTGATCAATTCCGGCAAGGCCGACGAGGCGTTCAGGACCTTCGAGGCCCTGCAGCGCCCGGTGGTGCTGGAGACCGGCTATGGCCCGTCCGGCCTGCCGCACATGGGCACCTTCGGCGAGGTGGCCCGCACGACCATGGTGCGGATGGCTTTCCGCGCCCTGACCGATGACGCCCTGCCGACGCGCCTGATCAGCTTCAGCGACGACATGGACGGCCTGCGCAAGATCCCGCCCAACGTGCCGGGCGGCGAGGTCATGGCGCCGGATCTCGACAAGCCGCTGACCGTGGTCCGCGACCCGTACGGCGAGTACGAGAGCTTCGGCCACCACAACAACGCCCGCCTGCGCGCCTTCCTCGACAGCTTCGGCTTCGAGTACGAGTTCGTCTCCTCCACCGACTGCTATCGCGGCGGCCGGTTCGACGCGACGCTGCTGACGGCGCTGGCGCGGTTCGACGCGATCCAGAAGATCATGCTGCCGTCGCTGGGCGAGGAGCGCCGCGCGACCTATTCGCCGTTCCTGCCGATCAGCCCGAAGACCGGCAAGGTGCTGCAGGCCCCGACGCTGGAACGCCACGTCGACCGCGGCACGATCGTCTTCCGCGACGAGGACGGTGAACTGACCGAGGTTCCCGTCACCGGCGGCGGCGTAAAGATGCAGTGGCGGCCCGACTGGGCCATGCGCTGGGTCGCGCTCGGCGTCGACTACGAGATGAGCGGCAAGGACCTGGTCGACAGCGTCCGGCTGTCCAACCAGGTCTGCAAGGTGCTCGGCGGCGTGCCGCCGGAGGGGTTCAACTACGAACTCTTCATGGACGAGCACAACCACAAGATCTCCAAGACCAAGGGCAACGGCCTGACCATGGAGGAGTGGCTGCGCTATGGCGCGCCCGAGAGCCTCGCCTACTACATGTTCCAGTCGCCCAAGTCGGCGAAGAAGCTCTATTTCGACGTCATCCCCAAGGCGACGGACGAGTACCTGCAGCAGCTGGACGCCTTCAACCGCAAGCGGGAGGAGGGCGCCAACGCGGTCGACCTGAACAACCCCGCCTGGCACGTGCACATGGGCAAGCCGCCCGAGAGCGGCTCTCCCGTCAGTTTCTCGCTGATGCTGAACCTGGTCTCGGCCGGCAACGCCTCGGACCGCGAGGTCCTGTGGGGCTTTCTGACCCGCTACATCCCGGGCGCGACGCCGGAAACGCAGCCGCTGCTCGACCGCCTGGTCGGCTATGCGATGAACTACTACGAGGACTTCGTCGCCCCGACGAAATCCTTCCGCGCGGCCACCGATCAGGAGCGGGCGGCGATGCAGGACCTGCTGGCCCGCTTCCGCGCCCTGCCGTCCGGCTGCCAGGACGCCGAGCAGATCCAGTACGAGGTCTATGAGGCCGGCAAGGCGCACGGGTTCGATCCGCTGCGCCTGTGGTTCCAGGGGCTCTACGAGGTGCTGCTGGGCCAGACCCAGGGGCCGCGCTTCGGCTCCTTCGCGGCCATCTTCGGCCTCGACAAGACGATCCAGCTGATCGAGGACGGCCTCGCCGGAAAGCTGCTGCCCGGGTGAACGGAACATAACCGCGCGGCCCCGATCCTGTTCAGACGGGGTGGGGCAATCTCCTCCTCACAGACGGGCGATGTCCCGCTGAGTTTCGAGGAGACCGCTATGACCAAGACCCTGAACACCCGGACCGCCACGGCCGTTCTGGCCCTCTCGCTGGCCGCCGCCCTGGGCGCCGCGCCCGTGGCCGCCAACGCCGCGCCGAATGGCGTGACCAACTGCGCGGCCAGCGGCCAGAAGCAGGAAAAGGGCGCCATCATCGGCGCGCTGGTCGGCGGTCTGATCGGTTCGAAGGTTTCCAGCAATGAGCGTGGGCTCGGCACGGCCGTCGGCGTCGTCGCCGGCGCGGCCGCCGGCTCCTATATCGGCTGCAACGCCCAGACGAAGGAGGCCTATGCGGCCGGGACCTACCGGTCGGGCGGTCGCACCCTGGCCGGCTATGTTCAGCCCGCCCGCTTCGAGCGCGCCGGCGGCCAGTTCGCGGCGACCACGCGGGTGAACCTGCGCGCCGCCCCGACCACCAGGGCCCGCGCCGTGGGCATGCTGCAGCCGGGCGAGCGCTTCCAGGCCCTGGCCACGACCCATGGCGGTCGCTGGGTGCTGGTCGGCCGCAACGGCGTCGGCATCGGCTATGTCGCCCGGGCCTATGTCATGCCCTCGGGCTACCAGCGGACGGCCTGGGGCTACTAGAGCGTTCGACCGTTGAGTTGAATCGATTGTGATTGGGCGCGGGATTCCCCTGCTGACCTTTGCATGAGTCACTGCGGCCTCTGATTTGGAGGCTGGCATGGGCAAGGCGCGGTCGGACGATCTACGGACAAGGG
>JAIOXZ010000040.1 GCA_021741355.1 Caulobacter sp. | reverse complement strand
ACCTGCGCCGTGTCGCGGTCCTGACCGGCTGACCAGGCCCGGACTCCTACCTAAACCAGCCGATCCCCGCTCACCGGGGCCCATCAAGGCCGTCTCAGACGCCGAAACCGGACACAGCGACCGTAATGCAGCGGTCCCCATGAAGGGGAGGGAGGGCGCACGGGCGCCTTGCACTTCGCCCGCACCAAGCGCACCTAGGGACCCATGAAAGACATGGCCGACAGCGTCCTTCCGCCGCAGCCGCGCGACTACGCGGGCTTCAACTGGACGGGCTTTTCCACCCTCTACCTCAAGGAAGTCCGCCGCTTCTGGAAGGTGGGCATGCAGACGGTCGCCGCCCCGGTGGTCACGACCCTGCTCTATATGATGGTCTTCGTGGTCGCCGTGCGCGGCGCGGCCCCGCCGATCCATGGCACCCCGTTCGCGGAATTCATCGCGCCCGGCCTGATCATGATGACGATCGTCAACAACGCCTTCGCCAACTCCTCCTCCAGCCTGCTGCAGGCCAAGATGATGGGGCTGACGCCGGACTTCCTCACCCCGCCGCTGTCGGCGCTGGAACAGGTGCTGGCCTTCACCCTCGGCGCGGCGACGCGCGGCGTGGTGGTCGGCATCGTCACGGCGGTGACCATCTCGCTCCTGCCGTTCACGGGCCTGCACATCGCCCACCCCTGGGCGGTGATCTACTTCAGCGTCGGCGCCTCGCTGCTGCTGGGCCTGGTGGGCATCGCCACGGGCCTGTGGGCCGAGAAGTTCGACCACCTGGCCGCGATCACCAACTTCCTGATCATGCCGATGACCTTCCTGTCGGGGACCTTCTACCTCGTCGACAAGCTGCCCGAGCCGTTCCGCACGCTCAGCCACTACAACCCGTTCTTCTACCTGATCGACGGCTTCCGCTACGGCTTCATCGGCCAGGCCGACGGCGACATCCGCATCGGCATGGCGCTGACGGCGGCGCTGGTGGCGGCGCTTTTCGGCTGGTGCTGGCGGGTGTTTGTCACGGGCTGGCGGCTGAAGACCTGACGACCCGCTGCTGACCTCAACGCCCCCTCAACTCCGCTCATCCTCGCGGAAGCGAGGACCCAGGTTTAAGGCCGGTGCACTCACGGTCGGGGATGCCTGGCGCTCAGCAAATCTTCTGAAAGCGGTTCCGCCCCTCCAGGATTGGCCTTCTCGATCAGCACGATCTTCCAAGCCCGACGCCAGACCTTCATCTGTCGCTCGGGGCGGAAGGCGTCGTCGCCGAGCCAGACATCCCTTGAAGTGGGTGCACCCGCCGTAAACCTGGGTCCTCGCTTCCGCGAGGATGAGCGGGGAGAAGAGGGGCTTTGCCTGAACATTGTCGACACCCCGCCGTCGATCTCTTGCAGGCCAGCGTGCCGGTCTCTCCAGCCTGGTCAAGGGCGCTGCGCGTCGCGGCGCGATGGCCCGGAGGGCCACCCTTGAGCAGGCTGGAGAGACCGGCGATCCTCTCGCCATGAGATCAAGGGCCGGTTGTGGGTCCTTTCCCTGCGCCGTCATGGCCCGGCTTGTCCGGGCCACCCAAGCACACGGTGCCAGACGAGCATCCGACAAGCGGTCCGCCCCACAAGGTCGGCGCGCTTGGGTGGCCCGGACAAGCCGGGCCATGACGGTGAAAATGGGGAAAACGGTGAGAACGGAAAGCGCGGCTACCGCCTACCGTATCGTTTCCTTCTCCTTCGGCGCCGACGCCTTGCGGGGTTTCGCCTCGAACTTTGGCTTCGGCAGCAGCCGGAACCGGGACTGGCACCAGGCGAAGTCGATGCCGATGTCGAGCAGGGCGTCGGACCGCCCGCACGGGCAGGCGAAGTCCATCACGGTCCAGACGCGATAGGTCTCACCGGCGACCAACGGCACCTGCTCGCCCGTGACATGGTTCGGCGAGGCGTTGACGCACAACACCAGATCGCCCGGGCCGACGGCGTCGCTCATGGTTTGGATCCCTTGCCGATGCGCCCAGTCTACCGGTTGATCACGCCGGCGCATACCGCAACCGGACGCTCCTCTCCCGCGAGGGAGAGGGGGACCCTGCGGAGCAGGGTGGAGAGGGAAGCGCCGGCGCGCGCGGAATGCCCTGCCCGTGGAAGGTGACGACCAGGTCGACCTCGAACAAGGCGAACTGCCAACGGCGGCTTGCGTCCGGCCATCCCCGGCGCCACCAGCCGCCGGCTGGTCCCCCTCTCCCTCACGGGAGAGGAATGAAGAGAAGGGAAGGGAAGCGCTCAAGCCTGCGGAAGGCCGAGCCGTCGGCGGATGGCGGCCACCGCCGCGTCCATGTCGTCCATCACCAGACTGGCGGGTAGACGCAGGGTCTGGACACCCTGCATGGCCAGCCAGGCGTCGCGTCTATCATCCCGCGTGCGTCGACCCTCGTCGTGCGCCCCGCCATCGAGCTCGATTGCAAGCCTCGCGCGGGCGCAGAAGAAGTCCAGCACGTAGGGACCCAGCGGGTGCTGTCGGCGGACGTGGATCCCGTCGAGCCGATTTGCGCGGACGCGGTTCCATAGCCGCAGCTCCGGCTCGTTCATGCGGCGGCGGAGGCGTTTGGCGAGGTTGCGAGTGCGCTCGGTGGTTTCCATCGGGATGTCCCGCTGGTTGAAGCTTCTATAAGTACAAGTATAACGCGCTTTTCTCTTTCCGTCAACTCCGGCGCTTCCCTCTCCACCACGCTCCGCGTGGTCCCCCTCTCCCTCGCGGGAGAGGAGCGCCCGGGGCGATTTCTTGACAATCCTCCCGTCCCCGGTGAGAAGCCTAAAGCTTCCCGTCCCCGCGCCATCGCCGGGGACGTCTTCTCTTTTGGGAGGCGACCTTGACCACCGCGACCGCTCCGACCGCGACCCCTGACCACATCATGGGCGTCTACAACCGCGCCCCGCTGGCTGTGGAGCGAGGCCTCGGCGCGCGCCTGTGGGACGACAAGGGCGATGAGTATCTCGACTGCGTGGCCGGCATCGCCACCAACGGTCTGGGCCACTGTCATCCGCGCCTCGTCGAGACGCTCAAGGCCCAGGCCGACAAGCTCTGGCACGTCTCCAATATTTTCCGCATCCCGGGCCAGGAAGCCCTGGCCAAGCGGCTGACCGACGCGACCTTTGCCGACGTGGTGTTCTTCACCAACTCGGGCACCGAGGCGATCGAGTGCGCCCTGAAGACGGCGCGCAAGTATCACACCGCCAACGGCCAGCCGGAGCGGGTCGAGATCTACGGCTTCGACGGCTCGTTCCACGGCCGCAGCTACGCGGCGATCAACGCGGCCGGCAACCCGGGCTATGTCGAGGGCTTCGGCCCGCGCCTGCCCAACTACAGCCAGCTGAAGTGGGGCGACCACGACGCGATCAAGGCGGCCATCGCCAACCCGACCACCGCGGCGATCATCATCGAGCCGGTGCAGGGCGAGGGCGGCGCGCGCGCGCTGCCGGAAGTCTGCCTCGACGGCCTGCGCGCCCTGACCCGCGAGCACGGCGTGCTGCTGATCTATGACGAAGTCCAGTCGGGCATGGGCCGCACCGGCAAGCTGTTCGCCCACGAGTGGGCCAGCGACGCCGCGCCGGACATCATGGCCGTGGCCAAGGCCCTCGGCGGCGGCTTCCCGGTCGGCGCCTGCCTGGTCAGCGCCGAGGCGGCCAAGGGCATGACCGTCGGCGTCCACGGCTCGACCTTCGGGGGCAACCCCCTGGCCATGGCCGTGGGCCTCGCCGCCTTCGACGAGATCAGCAAGCCCGAGACCCTGGCCAACGTGATCGACGTGGCCGGCTACTTCAACCAGCAGCTCACCGGCCTCAAGGACCGCTTCCCGGACATCATCGTCGATGTGCGCGGCAAGGGCTTCCTGATCGGCCTGAAGGTCACGCCGGTGAACCGCGACTTCATGGCGATGGCCCGCGACCACAAACTGCTGGTGGCCGGCGGCGGCGACAACTGCGTCCGCCTGCTGCCCTCGCTGCTCCTGACCGTCGAAGAAGCCCGCGAGGCGGTCGAGAAGCTGGAAAAGACCTGCGAAACGGCCAGAGCGAAAGCGGCCGCGGCTTAACCCCCAATCCGCTCATCCCGGCGCAGGCCGGGACCCAGGCTTTTTTCGGAAAGCCCGGGTGCGAGCGGAATGACACGCAAACAAACCTGGGTCCCGGCCTTCGCCGGGATGAGCGGTGTAATTGATGTCCAACCCCAGACACTTCCTCGATATCTGGAAGCTCGAGTCCTCCGACCTGCGCGCGATCCTCGACGACGCCCGCGCCCGCAAGGCCGCGCGCAAGGGCTGGCCACAGGCGCGCGTCGACGCCGACGCGCCGGGCGCCGAGCGCACCCTGGCGATGATCTTCGAGAAGAACTCGACGCGCACCCGCTTCAGCTTCGACGCGGCCATCCGCCAGCTCGGCGGCCACGGCATCATCTCGACCTCGTCCGACATGCAGCTGGGCCGCGGCGAGAGCATCGAGGATACGGCCAAGGTCCTGTCGCGCATGGTCGACGCGGTGATGATCCGCGCCAACCGGCACGAGGACGTCGAGCTGTTCGCCCAGAACGCCACCATCCCGGTGATCAACGGCCTGACCGACAAGAGCCACCCCTGCCAGATCCTCGCCGACATCCTCACCTTCGAGGAGCATCGCGGGCCGATCACCGGCAAGACCATCGCCTGGGTCGGGGACGGCAACAACGTCTGCTCCAGCTTCATCCACGCCGCGCCCAAGCTCGGCTTCAAGCTGAACATCGCCTGCCCGGCGGCCTATCACCCCGACCTCTACGACCTGGCCCGCGCGGCCGAGCAGCAGGGCCGGGTGGAGATGACCGACGACCCCCGTGCGGCGGTCGAGGGCGCCGACTGCGTGGTCACCGACACCTGGGTCTCGATGGGCGACAAGGACGGCGAGGAGCGGCTGGACGCGTTCGAGCCCTACCAGGTCGACGAGGACCTGATGGCCATCGCCGACAGCCGGGCTGTGTTCCTGCACTGCCTGCCCGCGCACCGCGGCGAGGAAGTCAGCGACGGCGTCATCGACGGCCCGCAGTCGCTGGTCTGGGACGAGGCGGAGAACCGCATCCACGCCCAGAAGTCGATCCTCGCCTGGTGTTTCGGCAAGATCGGCTGACGCCATGGCGGCGCTGGAAAAAGACGACCGCACCGCCCTGGCCCGCACCCTGCGGGCGTATCTGAAGGACGAACTGGACGTCGAGATCGGCGGCCTGGACGCCGAGTTCCTGCTCGACGTCATGGCCGACCGCCTCGGCCCGCGCTTCTATAACCACGGCCTCCGCGACGCCGCGACGGCGCTCGCCAAACGCATGGACGTGCTCACCGAAGCGCTCGAGGAACTGGAACGGCCGGTGCCGCGGGACTGACGGCCTCCTCCTTTCGTGATCGCGTTTGGGTGGACAAAACGCAAACGCTCGTGTAAGTTGTTTACATGACACCCTTCGTCTTTGACTCCCTCAGCGCCTCGAAGCAGCTTCGCGAAGCCGGCATGCCCGAAGGTGTCGCCGAGGCGGTGGTGTCGGTGTTCCAGCACGCCTCCGCGATGCCGGACATCAGCCATCTTTCGACGAAGGCGGATCTCGACGCCCAGAGCGCGTTGTTGAAAGCTGATATCGACGCTCAGGGCGCTCTGATGAAGGCTGGTCTCGACGTGATGAAGGCGGACATCGGAGCCCTCAAGCGCGATACGGCCACGAAGGCAGACCTCGCCGAACTCCGCGCGGAGTTCGGCGCCAGGCTCCTGCAACAGACATGGATGATGATCGGCGGTGTTACCGCCCTCGTGACAATGGTGAACGTCACGCTGAAGATCTTCGACTGACGGGCCGCTCGCGCGACCCGCGTCCCCTCAGCCCCTACGTCCCCTCCGCCGCCGCGATCTGCCGTTCCAGCCCGGCGGCCAGCGACGGGTGGTAGCCGCCCTTGGCCAGCTCGAAATAGCGGCGCGCCAGCGGCAGGCCCCAGGTCTTGTCCTTGACCAGCCCGGCGTACAGCGGCCGCACGAACAGCCCCCGCCCGTTCGACTGCAGGAACGCCTCCAGCGACGGCAGCCCCGGCTCCCAGCGGTTGGCCACGACCAGCTCGAGCCAGCCGGACCGCACATAGGCGTTGGTCGAGGCCGACAGGGCGAACGTCCGGTCCAGATCGTCCAGCTGCGCCGTCGTCAGGCTGCGCGGCAGGCCGTCGAGGAACCGCTTCCACTCCTGCGTCGTCCACGGCTTGCCCGGGATCGCCGCCGCCGGTCCGCCCGCGAGGAACGCGGCCCGCGCCGCATCCACCTTCGCCAGCGCCGGCGAGGGCAGGTGATACGCGTTCGCCGGAATGCCCGGCTTGTAGACCCACTCGTCCAGCTGCAGCCGCGCCTCCAGCGCCGCATCGCCCTTGATCAGGTGCGTGCGCAGGTCGGCCAGGAAGCCCGCCGTCGTCTGCGGCTGGAACGCGTACCGGTCGAAATAGCCGCGCAGCCAGGCGTCCCAGCGCTCACGGCCCACCGCGTGCTCGATCGTCCGCAGGAAGGCCTCGCCCTTGGTGTAGGCGACCTCGGTGTTCTCGCCGAACAGGGTGATCGCCGCGTCCGGCCCCTTGGCCACGTCGCCGTTCAGCTCGTCGCGGCTCAGGTCCGCCTCGATGCCGGCGCGTTCAGGGCCATAGAGCGCCTCCATGATCCGGTTCTCGACGTAGCTGGTGAAGCCCTCGTTGAGCCAGACGTCGTCCCAGGTCGCGTTGGTCACCAGATTGCCCGACCAGCTGTGCGCCAGCTCGTGCGCGATCAGGCTGACGTTGGCCCGGTCGCCGGTGATGAAGGTCGGCGTCAGAAAGGTGAGGGTGGTGTTCTCCATCCCGCCGTAGGGAAATGCGGGCGGCAGCACCAGCACGTCATACCGGCCCCAGCGATAGGGCCCGTAGAGCGTCTCGGCGGCCTCGACCATCTTCTCGGTGTCGGCCAGCTCATAGGCGGCGCGGTCCAGCACGGACGGCTCGGCATAGACGCCGGTGCGCGGGCCCAGCGACCGGAACGCGATGTCCCCGGCGGCCAGCGCGATCAGATAGGGCGCGGTCGGCCGGGTCATGCGGAAGCGGAACGCCCGCTGGCCCGGCCCGGCGGCCTCGCCCTTCGGCGTCAGCTTCTCGCCGCTCATCACCGCGGTCAGGCCGGCGGGCACGACGATCCGCGCGGTCCAGGTCTGGCGGATGCCCGGGCTGTCCTGCGTCGGGATCCAGCTGCGGTTCAGGATCGCCTGCCCCTGGCTGTAGAGGTACGGCTTCACCTTGCCGGCGGTCAGCTCCGGCGGCAGCCACTGCAGCGCCAGCGCCGTGGCGCTCGAGCGATAGGTCACCACCACCTTGGTCGCCCCGGCCAGCTGCACGGTCAGCGGCGCGCCCTTGTCCCCCTCGCTCTTGCCCAGCGCCCAGACCAGCGCCCGGCCCTCGCCGTCGGTCACGGCGCTGATGCTCAGGTCCAGCGTATCGAGCACGATCTCGGTCGCCCCCGGCGCGGCCTGCACGGTCAGGGCGGCGGTCCCGGCAACGGTGTGCGCCGCAAAGTCGGTGGTCAGGTCGAGGTCCACGTGCGTCACCCGCGCCTCGAGCGGCCGCGCATAGCTCTGGCGGTCGACGGCGTCGGCGCTGGTCAGGATCGGCGCGACCTCGGCCGGCGGCGCCTCGGCGCGCAGGCCCGGAACCAGCGCACAGGCGCCCAGCAGGGTGGAGAGCAGAACGACGCGAAGCACGGAAATCATGGTCAGCCTTCGAGGGGAGCGGAGTTCAACGGGCCGTCCATACGCGGACCACGCCCTGATGTCTTGACGGCCAGTATTGCGCCGGTCGGGCGGCCTGCTCAAGGACCGCCTTCGGCGGCCCTGCTTGCGTGGTTCGAGACGCTCGCCCGAGGCTCGCTCCTCACCATGACGAACACCGTTGCAGCCCCTCCCTGCCCGTCATCCTGAGGAGCGGACCCTCAGGTCCGCGTCTCGAAGGACGCACCCCATCCCCCTCGCAATCGCCGCCCCGCTCCCCTATCTACCCGCGCCATGACCGATACCGCCGACACACGCCCCGTCCCCCCCGCCGACGACCTCGTCGCCACCTTCCAGATCGAGGGCTGGCCCGTGCGCGGCCGCATCGTCCGGCTGGGCGACGCGGTGCACGAGATCCTCACCCGCCACGACTACCCCGAGGCCGTCGCCAACCTGCTGGGCGAGGCCTGCGCCCTGGCCGCCCTGGTCGGCTCCAGCCTGAAGTTCGACGGACGGCTGATCGTCCAGGCCCAGGGCGACGGCCCGGTCGCCTATGTCGTGGTCGACTACGACACCGAGGGCTCCCTGCGCGGCTACTGCCGCTACGACGCCGAGCGCCTTGCCGAGGTCCAGGCCGCCGCCGGCTTCGCCCGCCCGGGCGCCAGGTCCCTGCTCGGCCAGGGCGTCTTCATCATGACGGTCGACCAGGGCCCGGACATGGACCGCTACCAGGGCGTCACCGCCATCGAGGGCGAGACCCTGGCCCTCTGCGCCGAACAGTATTTCGCGCAGTCCGAACAGACCCCCACCCGCATCCGCCTGGCCGTCGGCCAGTCCGACACGGGCGACGGCCTGACCTGGCGCGCCGGCGGCCTGCTGATCCAGAACATCGCCGGCGACGAGACCCGCGGCGACACCGCCGACGCCTGGGTCCGCGCCCAGGCCCTGTTCGAAACCACCGGCGAGGACGAACTGATCGACCCGACCCTCCCGGCCGAAACCCTGCTCTGGCGCCTGTTCAACGAGGACGGCGTCCGCCTGTTCGAACCCAAACCCCTGAAAGCCTTCTGCCGCTGCTCCCTGGAGCGCATCACCGGCGTGCTGGAAAGCTTCTCCCTCGAAGAACGCCAGGCGATGGTCGAGGACGACGGGATGGTGCGGGTGACGTGCGAGTACTGCTCGCGGGTGTATGAGCTGGAGCCTCCGCAGGCGGGGTAGGGGTAAGGGGAGGGTGGGACCATCCTTGACTCAGAGGCGCCGCGCGTCACCACCACAAAAATCAGGCCACAGTTGTCCTGCGCCCGATTCGCAACCACACTACGGTGAAGATTGTCTGCCAAAGACAATGTCCTGTTGGAATGGTGGAATGGCACAAGAAGACTTGGATGCCCTGTTGTTGCGAATGGATGCGATTGCAAAAGCAGTGAACGCCTTTACATCCGAGACGGTGCAGCAAGAGGCATTCTCGGCCCTAGTGGCGGCCTTCGAGGGCAAAAAGCACAGCTCAAAGCACGCGCACACACCTATGGCCGACATCGAGCCTGAGCCGACAGTGGCGTCGCCGAAGGAGAAGCCCGCACCGCCAGCGAACGGTGGCGGTAAGGCGCGGAAAGCGACGAAGGGCAAGCAAACAGGCTGGGTATTCCTCAAAGACTTGGACCTGCGTCCGGTAGGTAAGCAGTCGCTAGAATCGTTCGTTGAGGAAAAGCAGCCTTCCTCAAACGAGGACAAGTATGCTGTCGTTGTATACTATTTCTCGGAGATTGCAGAAATTCCCGCCGTCAGCGCAAACCATGTAGGATCCGCGTTCCGACTAATGAAAACGTGGCGGGAGCCGGGTGACGTGTCGGCAAGTCTGCGGATAACCTCGTCACGGAAGGGTACGCTGGATACAAGCAACCTTGAGAGTATCAAAATCACGCCTACCGGCAGAAATTTTGTGGAGCATGAACTCCCGCCCGCGCCTAAGGCCAAGAAGAAGTGACGAATGCACCGTCACCGGCAGATGCCCTTAACGGTATACCCGACGGTCTGCGTAAGCCCCTCCTTGAAGAGTTCAATAAGCTCGCGCGGCACTACCGAGAATCGCGATGGGAGCCTGCTGAACTGAACGGCGGAAAGCTCTGTGAGATCACGTATAGTATCCTCAAGGGACACGTAGACGGGAAGTTTCCGGCGACCCCATCCAAGCCGAAAAATATGTTCGCCGCATGCACGGCATTAGAGCAGGCGACCGCTTTCCCCCGGTCAGTGAGAATCCAAATTCCCCGAATGCTCGTGTCGCTCTATGAGATACGCAACAATCGGAATGTTGGACATGTCGGCGCAGATGTGGACCCGAACCACATGGACGCGACCGTGGTCTACGGTATGATCAAATGGATCATGTCGGAGCTCGTGCGAATATTCCATTCGATTTCGCCCGAAGAAGCTGCCGCTGTTGTCGAAACGCTGACGGAGCGTGATGTTCCGCTATTGTGGCGGGTTGGTGAGGTCACTCGCGTCTTAGGAACGGGATTGAGCGCTAAGGACAAGATGCTTGTTCTTGTCTACGGTTCTTCCGGATCAGTAAGCGTCAAGGACATCCTGCAGTCCATTGAATACGGAAACGCATCGCGTTTCCGAGCGAACGTCCTTAAGGCGGCTCACAAGGCGGACCTTATCCACTTCGATGCAAGAAACGACGCTGTGACGCTGTCCCCTGTAGGCGCACGCTACGTTGAAGAGAACATTCCCCTGACGGTATGACGGCACTTCTAAGCCAAGCTGGACTAAAACGGTGGCAAGAACCGGACCCTCACACGTCCGTTCACGCCCCCCACCAACCCCTTCATCTCATGCCGAGATGGTCGCCGGGCGGTCCAGGTCACTCAAGGGCGCTTCGCGTCGCGGAGCGATGGGCCCGGAGGGCCCACCCTTGACTGACCTGGACCGTCGGGCAGGCTGGCCTGTGTGAGATCAGGGGAACACTTTCCTCTCCCGGAGGGAGAGGTGGCCCGGCGGAGCCGGGTCGGAGAGGGAGGAGCCTCTGTCGGGCGGGATCGGCGCGATATCCGCCGCCCCCTGTGTCTCCCTCTCCACCATGCTCCGCATGGTCCCCCTCTCCCTCCGGGCGAGGAAAGTCCGGGGGCTCGTCTGAAACCCCCACCCCCAACCCCCTGAAATCCCTCGCCTCCGCCCACGATCCCCCGCCGCACAAAACAATCTCCCCATCCCCCCTCACACCCGCCCCCATACTCGCCTCATCCCGCTGCAGGGGAGGGCGCCTCGGCCAGGCGATCCGATGCGGCGGCGGGGTGGAGTTCGAGCGGGAAGCTCTGACGGCGCCAGTCGTTCAGGTCCCTCCGTCGCCGGCGGTGGAGCAGGGCGGGGAGGGGAAGCGGAACGGCCTCTGGCCGAAGGCGCGACAGGTGAGCGGGGGTTACGCTCACGGTCCGGGGAGGGTCAGCCACCCCCCGCCCGCCGGAGGCTTCTGCCGGCCAAGTGCTAAGAGCACTGCCTACCGGCGGCCACCGGATAACGGACTTCGCGGCGCGCGACGGCCCCGGCCTTCCCAGCCTCTCTACACCCCCAGCATCCGCTGGGACCGAAGCGCGCCGCGCCCTCCCAGCCCTCACCGCACGCGAGGGCGCGAAGCCGTGCTTCGAACGCGCGGGGACATGTACCGAAGGTACGTGTCCCCTAACCCGGCGGCGCGATTGGGGGACACGTACCTTCGGTACATGTCCCCGCGCCCAAACAAGGAGCCCCTCATGTCCAGACCCCGCGACCGTCGACCCGAACCTGAAATCCGCAGCCCGGAGGAAGAGGCCGCGCTGGAGGCCAGGTACCGCCAACTCCACCGGCGTCTCAAACGCTACTGGGCGCGGATGCAGGCGCAGGATCCCGACAGGGACGCGCCGCCGATCTCAAACGGCGACAGCCCCGGCGCCTGACGCCCTCAGGCGGCGGCCGGCGCGTCCCCCGCCAGCGCCTCGTAGGCCCGCCAGCTGGCCAGACCCAGCCAGGGGAAGATCACCACCAGGGCCGCGAAGCCGGTCGCCGCGGCGATCAGCAGCAGCACGGTGATGATCACCGCCCACAGCAGCAGCGGGAAGAAGTTGGCGTTGACCGCCCGCACGCTGGTGGCCACGGCGGCGAACACATTGGCGTTCGGGTTGAGCAGCATCGGGGCGGAGACGACCACCAGGGCGTAGGTCACGAAGGCCAGCGCCCCGCCGGTCAGGGCGCCGGTCAGCAGCATGCCGTGGCCCTCCTTCGAGCCGACGGCGAACTCGACCAGCGAGGCGACGTCGCGGTGCACATGGAAGGTCGACAGGCCGTAGACCACCTGCGCGACCCGACCCCACAGGAAGTAGATCAGCACCAGCAGCAGGCTGAGATAGGCGACGTCCTGGCGGAAGGCGGAGCGGACGAACAGGATCTGGCCCAGCCCCGGCCGCTCGCCCAGCGCCAGCCGCCTGCCTGCCTCATAGGGGCCCATGGCGAGGATCGGCGCGATGATCACGAACCCTGCCGTCAGGGCCAGCACCCAGAAGGCGCCGTTGGTGGCATAGACGCCGTAGCAGAGCGCGAAGCTGGCCGCCGCGACCGCCGCGCCGTAGAGCAGCAACGGCCCGGGCGCCTTCATCAGGTCGCTCCAGCCGTCGGCGAGCCAGCCGAACGGCGCTGAAAGGCGGATGGTCCGGATGGCCGGCAGTCCGAGTGACGTATCCATGCTTCCTCCCGTCGCCTCTGTGGGCGATCCCGGAGAAAAGCATGTCGGGGCGCCGCAGGGCTGACAAGCGCCCGGCTGCAGAATTGACCGGTCGGGTGGGGGGCGGCCGTAATTGGGGACACATACTCATTTCGCGGGCCCAGGCCGCGCCGCTCGCGCGAAATGAGTATGTGTCCCCAATTACCCTAGTTCAGCCGCCGCCTAGCGCCCGGCAGGTGCAGCGAGAATTCCGGGATCGCCGCCTCGAACGCCTCGCCCTTGGCGGTGACCATCTGGTAGGTCCCGCGCATCGCGCCGGACGGCGTGGCCAGCGGGCAGCCGGAGGCGTAGCGGAACGCCTCGCGCGGACCCAGCACCGGCTGTTCGCCGACGACGCCCTGGCCCTTGACCTCCTCGACCCGGTTCAGGCCGTCGGTGATGACCCAGTGGCGCGAGACGAGCGTGACGGTGTCCTTGCCGTGGTTCTCGATCTCGACCGTGTAGGACCAGATCCAGCGGCCGTTCTCCGGGTTGGAGTCCTCGGGCAGATAGGCCGGCGAGACCCGCACCAGGATGTCCCCCGTGCGGGCTTCGTAGACCGGACTGTCCGGGCTGCCCCGGCGGTTGATGCGGCTCATGGCCTTCTGAGACCTGGTCAGGCGGCGGCGTCGAGCGCCCTGGCGATGTCGCGGGTCAGGTCGCTCAGGGCTTCCAGTCCCACGGACATCCGCACGTAGCCCTCGGTCAGGCCGATCTCCAGACGATTCGCCTCCGGCATGGCGCGGTGGGTCGTCGTCGACGGGTGGGTGGCCATCGACTTGGCGTCGCCGAGGTTGTTGGAGATGTCGACGATCTCCAGCGCGTCGAGGAACCGCCAGGCGGCCTCGCGGCTGCCCAGGTCGAACGCCAGCAGGTTGGAGAAGCCGCTCATCTGCGCCCGCGCCACGGCCGCCTGCGGATGGTCGGCGCGGCCGGGATAGAGGATGCGCGTCACCGCCCTGTGGTCGCCGATCTGGTCGGCCAGGGCGGCGGCGGTCTCGGTCTGGCGCCGCACCCTCAGGTCCAGCGTCTCCAGCCCCTTGAGCAGCACCCAGGCGTTGAACGGACTGAGCGCCGGGCCGGTGTGCCGGATGATGTCGCGGTAGGCCTCTTCCAGCAGGTCCTTGTCACCCAGGATCGCCCCGCCCAGCACCCGGCCCTGGCCGTCGATATGCTTGGTCGCGGAATAGACGACCACGTCGGCGCCCAGCTCCAGCGGCTTCTGGAAGATCGGCGTGGCGAACACGTTGTCGACGACGACCTTCGCGCCGGCGGCGTGGGCGATCTTGGCCACCGCCGCGATGTCGGTGATTTCCAGCAGCGGATTGGCCGGGCTCTCCAGCAGCACGACCTTCGTGTTCGGCCGCATGGCCGCTTCCCAGGCCTTCAGGTCGGTGGCGTCGACCAGGGTGGTCTCGACGCCGAACCGCGGCAGCCAGTTCTGGACGATCCAGTTGCACGAGCCGAACAGCGCCCGGCCGGCCACCAGATGGTCGCCCGCCTTCAACAGGCCCGTCAGCGCGGTGTGCACCGCGGCCATGCCCGAGGCCAGCGCGCGGCAGTACTCGGCGCCCTCCAGCAGAGCCAGCCGCTCCTCGAACATCTGCGTCGTCGGGCTGCCATAGCGGGCGTAGACGAAGCCCGGGTCCTCGCCGGAGAACCGCCGGTCCGCGGCCGCGGCGCTCTCATAGGCGAAGCTCTGCGTCAGAAAGAGCGCCTCGGAAATCTCGCCGTAGTTGCTGCGGGCGATGCCGCCACGGATCAGGCGGGTCGCGGGGTCCCAGGACTTGGGGTCTTCGGCCATGGCTACGGCTTTCTCTCAAAGGGTGGCGGCATCAACAGGATTGGGCCCCGCGAGGTCAAGGGGCCGGGGACATGTACCTTCGGTACGTGTCCCCCAAACCCGAAGCCGCTCGATTAGGGGACACGTACCTGCGGTACATGTCCCCGTGGATCCCGGGGATCGAAATCCTGCTTCGCGCGTTACGCGCCCCATGGGCGTGCGGGGACATCCGGAAGAACCGCCGACGGGACCCCGCGAAGGCGAGGAGCCGCCGTCATGCTTTGACGACGCCCGCTTCCTGCTGCGGCTGGCTGACACCCTGGCGGCGCTGCGCGATGCGCTGGACATCGAGGTCGCCGCCGCACCCTTCCGGCTCGAGGCCGCGCGCGACCCGCAACTGTCGGCCGAGGTCGCCGCCCGTGTCGGCAAAGCCCTCGACCGGGCCCGGGACGAGGCGGCCCTGCGCGACAGCGAGCACAAGTTCCGCAGTCTGTTCAACGCCATGGACGAGGGCTACCTGATCTCGGACGTCGAGTTCGACGCCGACGGCTCGCCCTGCGATGTCCACTACATCGAGGCCAATCCGGCGGCGACGCGGATGTTCGGCCTCGACCGCACCGGCCGGCGAGCCACCGAAATCGGCGACTTCGAACGCTACTGGTACGACATCTGGGCGGAGGTGGCGCGGACCGGCGTCAGCCAGCGGCTGGAGCGTCACTCGCGGACCACCGGCCTCTGGTATGACTTCTATGTCTTCAAGCCCGAGCCGCTGAACACCGAAAGCCGGCGGGTGGCGGCGGTGTTCCAGGACGCCACCGAGCGTCGCCGGGCGGAAATGACCCTGCGCGAGAGCGAGGAGCGCTTCCGCCAGTTCGCGGAGGCCTCCTCCGATGTTCTGTGGATCCGCGACGCCGCAACGCTGGGGCTGGAGTTCGTCAGCCGCGCCTTCCAGGACATCTACAGCGCGCCGCTGGAGTCGGTGACAGGCCCGGGCGACCTGCCGCGCTGGCTGGCCCTGGTGGCGCCCGACGACCGGGACGGGGTGAGCGCCCATCTCGAGCGCGCGCTGGCCGGCGAAGCGTCGACCCACGTGTTCCGCATCCTGCGTCGGTCCGACGGCCTGTTCCGCTGGATCCAGGATACGGCCTTCCCCCTGCGCGACGGCGAGGGCCGGGTCGAGCGGATCGCCGGAATCACCGCCGACATCACCGAGAGCCGCCAGTCCGCCGAGCATCAGGCGACCCTGCTGGCCGAACTGCAGCACCGGGTGCGCAACATCCTGGCGATCATCCACTCGATCGCCGTGCGCACCGGCCACGGGGCCCGGAGCGTCGAGGCCTACGCCGAGCTGATGGTCGGCCGGCTGATGGCGCTGGCCCGCACCCAGGCCCTGCTGACCCGCTCGGCCAACGCCGGGGTCGAGGTCGGCCTTCTCGTCCGCGACGAGGTGGAGGCGCAGGCCGAGCACCCGGACCAGTACCGGATCGACGGCCCGGAGGTGGTCGTGCCGCCCAAGGCCGCCGAGGTGCTGACCCTGGCGATCCACGAGCTGACCACCAACGCCCTGAAGTACGGCGCCCTGTCCGAGCCCGGGGGGCGGCTGACGGTGACCTGGTCGGACTTCGAGCGGGACGGCGCGCCCTGGCTGGGCCTGGACTGGATCGAACAGCGCGCGACGCCGGAGCCGGAAACCGGCGTCCGCCGCCGCGGCTTCGGCACCGAGCTGATCGAGCGCCGCGTGCCGCATGAACTGCGCGGGTCCGGCCGGCTCTCCCTCGGGCCGTCCGGCGCCCGGTGCCGGCTGGAGTTTCCGCTGATCGCCGGGGCCAGCATTCTCAGCACCGACGCGCCGTCCCTGGCCCGGGTCCACGGCGGCGCCGGCGACATGGCCGGGGAGGCGACCCTGACGGGCTGCCGGGTGATGGTGGTCGAGGACGATTTCCTGCTGGCCAGCGACACCGAACAGGCTCTCCGGACGGTCGGGGCCCAGGTCACAGGGCCGTTCTCGACCCTGCGCGCGGCGATGGCGGCGCTGGAAGCCACGATCCCCGACGCCGCCGTGATCGACATCAATCTCGGTGGCGAATGGACCCTGGACCTGGCGGAGGCGGTGGGCTCAACCGGTGACCGCAACACGCTAACTTTTCTTCGGAGATGGAGCGTGGGCGATGAAGCAGCGGCGGCGGATTTACTATTCGGCGGCCCAGCGGGCTGAGATCTGGGATCGCTGGAAGGCCGGTGAATCGAT
>JAIOXZ010000039.1 GCA_021741355.1 Caulobacter sp. | reverse complement strand
CGAGGGTTTCCAACGCGACCGAGACCTCGCCTGCTTCGACGGCCCGGTCGGTCTCGAACCCCTGGGCTACCGCCTGCTCGGCGACCCCGCGGCCCTCGAAGCCCTGGCCGCGGGCGCCGACGAGGCGCGGCGGCTTCACGACGGCGAACGGGTGGCCGGGCGGCTGCTGGACCTGATCGGCGGCGCGGGTGGATCTTCCTGACAACGGGGCGGACATGGCCGAAAACGACACCGACGCGCTGCGGCGCCAGATCATCGAGCTGTGCCGGCGTCACGCCGCCGCCACGGCGCCCGGCCCCT
Organism: Caulobacter sp.; assembly: GCA_021741355.1. Taxonomy (GTDB): domain Bacteria; phylum Pseudomonadota; class Alphaproteobacteria; order Caulobacterales; family Caulobacteraceae; genus Caulobacter. Next base: position 16,525 of record JAIOXZ010000039.1, on the reverse strand, counting down.
TCGTGCCCGGCGAAACCTTCATCCCCGCCTCGGGCAAGGTGGTGGACGGCGACGATCTGGCGATGCTGGTCGAGGCCTCGCTGGACATGTGGCTGACCGCCGGCCGCTTCGCCGAGGCCTTCGAAGCGCGGCTGGCTGAAACCTTCGGCCTGCGTCACGCCCGCATGACGGTTTCGGGCTCGGCCGCCAACCTGCTGGCCTTCTCGACCCTGTGCTCGCCCCGTCTGAACGAGCGCGCCATCCCGCCGGGCAGCGAGGTGCTGACCGTCGCCGCCGGCTTCCCCACAACCGTCACGCCCATCATCCAGAACGGCTGCGTCCCCGTTTTCGTCGACATCGACCCCGCCACCCACAATGTCGACGCCGCCCGTCTGGCCGAGGCCGTCACCCCGGCGACCCGCGCCATCATGCTGGCCCACACCCTGGGCAACCCCTTCGACCTGGGAGCGGTGAGCGAAATCGCCCGCGGCCACGGCCTGTATCTGGTCGAGGATTGCTGCGACGCCCTGGGTGCCCGCTGGGACGGCCGCCATGTCGGCACCTTCGGCGACCTGGCCACGGTCAGCTTCTATCCCGCCCACCACATCACCACCGGCGAGGGTGGCGCCGTCCTGACCCGCAACAAGGCACTGGCCAAGCTGGCGGAATCGTTGCGCGACTGGGGCCGCGACTGCTGGTGCCCACCCGGCCGATCGGATTCCTGCGGCAAGCGTTTCGATTGGCATCTGGGCGAGTTGCCGCCGGGCTACGACCACAAATACACCTATTCCCAGATCGGCTACAATCTGAAGGCCACCGACATGCAGGCCGCCCTGGGGCTGAGCCAGCTCGACAAGCTGCCCGGCTTCGTCGCCCGGCGAAACGAGAACTGGCGGCTGTTGCGCGACGCCTTCCGGCGCGAAGGGCTGGACGAGTTTCTGATCCTGCCCGAAACCACCCCGGGCGCCGAACCGAGCTGGTTCGGCTTTTTGCTGACGGTGCGCGAGGGAGCGCCCTTCGGCCGCAACGACCTGATCCGCCGGTTGGAGGAACGCCGCATCGGCACCCGCCTGCTGTTCGCCGGCAACCTGACCCGACAGCCGGCCTTCGCCGCGGTGCGCTATCGGATCCACGGCGACCTGACGCACACCGACCGCACCATGCGCGACAGCTTCTGGGTAGGGGTGTGGCCCGGCACCGGCGAGGCCGGACGCGGCTACATGGTCGAAACCTTCCGCACCGTGATCACCGGGCTGGCGGGCCGGCTGTGACGGCACCGGTCGGAAGCGCCCTGGTCACCGGGGCCGGCGGTTTCGTCGGCAGCCATCTGGTGCGGGAACTGGCACGGCGCGGTCTGCGGGTGATCGCCTTGTGCCGCGGCGACCCAGCCCGCCTGATCGGGTGCCCCGACCCGATCACCGTCGAGACCGCCGAGCTGCGCGACCGTGCCGCCATGGCGGCGCTGCTCGACCGTCACCGCCCCGATGCGGTGGTCAACGCCGCCTCGGCGGGGGTGACGCAAGCCCAGGAACCGGACGAACTGCGGGCGGCCAACGTCGATGCTGCCGTCACGCTTCAGGCGCTGGCCGACAGCCGGGGCGTGCGCCGTTTCCTGCAACTCGGTTCGTGCTTCGAATATGGCGCCGCCGAAGGCCGGCTGACCGAGGACGCGCCCCTGCATCCCCTGACGCCCTATGCCGCGACCAAGGCGGCGGCCACCGTGCTGCTGCGCCAGCAGGCCGAGGCGGCACCGCCGGAGGGCATGGAGAGCTGCGTGCTGCGCCTGTTCAATCAATGGGGCCCGCTGGAGGCGCCGCACCGCTTCGTCCCGGCGCTGCTGCGGGCCTGCGCGGCCGGGCAACGCTTTCCCATGACGGCGGGCGGGCAACTCAAGGACTACAGCCATGTCGGCGACACGGCGGCGTGGATCGCCGACCTGCTGCTACTGCCCCGGCCCCTGGGACATTCGGTGATCAATCTCGCCTCGGGACGCCCGTCCACCCTGCTCGACTTCGCCCGCGCGATCGCCGCCGCGGCCGGCCGGCCCGATGTCCCCGATCCGGGGCGGCTGCCCTACCGCCCGGGCGACCCCATGGTCAGCATTGCCGACACGGCACGTCTCGACGCGTTGCTGCCCGGGCGGCGCTTCACGTCCATCGCCGAGGGCGTGATGCGGATGCGGGACACGCGCCACACAGCGGGTCACTGACCAGCCTGGTCCCATCCCGGCAGGGGCAGGAAGGCGTCGTCACCACGATAGACATCGCGCGCGATCCGGAAGATCGAGTCGTCCTCGAGCCGCGCGAACAGTTCGGCATTCGACTCGGCCCGTTTTTCCGGCTCCACATAGCGCGTCCGCCAGTGATGGTGCATGAACATCGCGGCGTGCCACCAGATCTCGCGGCGAACCGTCTCCTCGGCCTCGTCCGGACTGACCGCCTCCTTCTCGACCAGGAGCGACGCCAGGGCGGCCGTGAGGTGCGACAGCACATGCGGCCAGTCCGGCGAGGACAGGAGTTCGAACATGTTGTGGCGCTTCCACACCCCGCCGGACCCGTCGTACTGCCACAATGTGCCGAGAACGGGAATGTACTTGGTCTTGCCCAGGGCGGCCAGCATGGCACAGGGCAGGAACTCCTCGGTCCAGTAGATCTGGAACGGCTTGCGCAGTACCGAATATGCCCGCTGCATGATCTCGGTGCGATAGACGGCGTATTGCAGACTGAGGGCGCAGCGCGAATAGTTTTGCAAGCGCACCACGGCGGCGCCGTCCTCATAGGAAGGCAGTTGCGCCAGCCATATCTTTTCGATCTCGCCGTGAGGCGCCGCCCGGCCTATGCTGGTCTCGACCAGGGCGGCCTTGGCCCCGGCGAAGTCCGGGTTCTTCTGGAGAAAAACAACCGCATGAGCGAGCCCGACGGGAGATTGCAGATCGTCGTCGCCGGCGTAGGTGACATAGGGCGTGGTGACCTCGCCCAGAATTTTCTGGTGAAGCTGGGCGATGGGAACTTCGCGCGGAACGTGATGGTAGTCGATCGACATTCCGGCTGCCGAATAGGCCTCGACCAGCATGCGCATCCGGACAAGCTGCCCACCCTCGCTGGAATCGCCGAACAGGATCGTCCCCTTGAAACCGGACCGCCGATAGAATTCGAGCGCCCGCCGGACGAAGCCGGCGCGGTTCATGGTTGGAATGAAGATCGTGATCATGCTCATTCTCTCACGCGTGCTCCAGACCGTTCGGTTCGTAGACGACGACCCGGCTGCCCTGACGTTCGATGCGAACGTCGACCGCGATCAGGCGCGAGAGGCGTTCACGTACCGCCCGCTGGTGCTCGGGCCGGACGAACAGCAGGACGAAACCGCCCCCGCCGGCTCCCAGCAGCTTGCCTCCCAGGGCGCCGGCCGCGCGGGCCTCGGCATAGATGGTGTCGATCTCTGGGGTTGAGACGCCGTCCGCAAGTTCTCGCTTCAGCATCCAGCTCTCATGCAGCAGCTCGCCCAGTTCGGTGATGTCGCGGCCGGGCGAGCCCAGGATCTCCGTGGCCTCGTCGATCATCGACACCATGCTTCGGATGTGGCGGCCGCGGTCGGCCAGATTGGCGATCTTTTTCGCCGCCATTTGCGAGGCATAGCGGGACAGGCCGGAGAAAAACAGCATGCAATGCTGTTCGAGGTCCCGACGCCGGTCAACCGGCACGATGATGGGTTGCAGGTCGAAGGATCCGTCGTGACGGAAGTCGATCCGGTTGAAGCCGCCATAGGCCGCCCAGACCTGATCCTGGGAACCGACATTCTCGCCGATCACCTTCTGCTCGATGCGGATCGCCTCGAGCGCCAACTCGCGCTGGCCGATCATCCGCCCCTGCAGCGCGTTCAGCGCGTTCAGCAGGCCGACGGTGAAGGAAGAGGACGAGCCCAGCCCCGAGCGCGCCGGCAGGTCGCCGTCATGATGGACCTCGAGCCCCTTGAGGATGGCCATTTCGGACAGCACCGCCCGAACCGCCGGATGACGGATCTCGTCGATCTCGCGCACGCTCTCGATGGCGCTGTAGACGATGCGGTGACGGTGTTCGAAGAAGGGCGGCAGTTCGCGGACACTGATATAGCAGTACTTGTCGATGGCGAAACCCAGCACAGAGCCGCCGTGCTTCTCGTACCAGGCCGGGTAGTCGGAGCCGCCGCCGAACAGCGAAACGCGGAAGGGAGTGCGGGTGACGATCATTCGGGGGCCCTTTCCCCTTTGGCGCCCGCCATGACCCGGGGCGCCGTGGCCAGACTGTCCGGCGTGCCGATGTCGACGAAGCGCGCCGCGCCCGGACACCAAGCCCGAACGGTGCCGGCAGGCAGGCGTTCCAGAACGTCGCGCTCGAGAGACGGCCCCTCGGCGGCGGCAATGCGGTCCAGGGCGGCGGCGGACAGAAGATAGGTGCCGGCGCTGATCAGCGCGGTGCCGCGGGCCGTCGGATCCTTCTCGGCGAAGCCGGTGACGAAACCGTTGGCATCCACCGAGACCCGGCCGTAGCGGGCGCCGTCGGGCACCTCGACGCAGAGGATCGAGAAAGCCGCCCCGCTGGCGCGGAAGTCGTCGAGGAAGGCGTTCAGATCGGCGTCGAACCAGGTGTCGCCATTCATCACCAGCACGGGCTCGCCGCGCAGCGCCGGCCGGGCATGGGCCACCGCCCCGGCGGTGCCCAAGGGGCGGTCCTCGACCACCACCGTGACCGGCAGGGGCGGTTCGGCGGCGGCGAGGTGGTCTTTCACCCGATCAGCGAGATGACCCAGGGCCAGCACCACCCGGGCGGTCCCGGCCCGGGCCAGCCAAGCCAGCAGGTGGTCGAGAAACGGCTTGCCGCCAACCGGTGCCAGCACCTTGGGCTTGCCGTGCAGCACGTCCTTCAATCTGGTTCCCAGTCCCCCGGCGAGAACCAGGGCGTCGATTCCCAGGCCGCGCCCATCCTGCATCAGATGTTGCCGTAAACGGCGTTGCGGATCATCCGGTAGCCCTTGATCAGTTCGCGGATGCCGTCATCCAGGCTGTGCGCCGGCCGCCAGCCGGTGCTTTCGATGCGCTCGTTGGAAACCATGTAATCGCGCTTGTCGGGATCCTCGCCGACCGGCGCTTCCAGGAAGACGAAGTCGGGCAGCTGCTGTTTGACGCGCTCGCACAGTTCCCACTTGGTCAGGTTGGCGTCCGACAGGCCGACATTGTAGGGGCGGCCCTTCATGGCCTCGAAATTGGCCAGTCCGTGCAGGAACACCCGGGCGACGTCGCGGACGTGGATGTAGTTGCGCCGGAAATGGCTTTCGAACAGCACCACGAAGCGGTCGGTGACGGCACGGTGGACGAAATCGTTGACCAGCAGGTCGATGCGCATCCGCGGCGCCATGCCGAACACGGTGGCCAGGCGATAGCTGATGGTGTTGCCACGGTCCAGGGCCGCCGATTCGACCTCGACCTTGTGACGGCCGTAGAGCGAGACCGGGCGCAGGGGCGAGTCCTCGGTGCAGAAGGCATCCTTCTCGCCGATGCCGTAGCCGCTGTTGGTGATGGGCATCAGCACGCGCTGTTCGGGCGACAGCGCCTTCAGCATCATCAGCTGGGCGTCCAGGTTGGTGCTGGTGGCGCCCACCGGATCCATCTTGCACAAGGGCGCGCCCACCAGGGCGGCCAGGGGAATGACGACGTCGACCTGGGCGAGCAGCCGACGCATCAGGTCCTGGTCGCGGGCGTCGCCGCGCACCACGTCGAAGTTCGGGTCGGCACACAGATGCGCCAGCGAATTCTGTTTGAACATGAAGTTGTCGAGCACCGTCACCCGGTGCCCGGCCTGTAGCAGTTCCGGCACCAGGATCGAGCCGAGATAACCGGCGCCACCGGTGACGAGAATGGAATACTGCTGGGTCATCTTCGGACTCCCCCTTGGTCTGTTTCTATTTGAAGGCGGTGTCTAGCACGCCGCGCAGGCGCTCCAGTTGCGGTGTCAAATCGAAGGGCTGATTGCCCACGAAGAAGCCGTTGTCGTGAGCGGCGAAGGCGTTCTTTGCCGTGCCAACCACCGAATGGTCGTAATGACGCATCACGTCATGGCGCAAAATGCAGCCCCCGGTGATGATACGATAGCCGATGTCGGCCTCCTTCAGCGCCGTGAAGGCCCGGCAGCGGTCGAGCCCCAGATCGGGATTGAGAACGATGGTGAAGGAAAAGCTCGAACTCTTGCCGTTCTCGCGCTGAATGACGAAGCGCTCGTCACCAGCGAAAAGCCGCTGAAACAGGGCCAGATTGCGCCGCCGGGCCTCGGTGAAGGCCGGCATCTTGCGGAGCTGCTCACGGCCGACCGCTCCCGACATCTCGAGGGGGCGCACGTTGTAGCCGGGGAGAATGAAGCGGTAGGCCTCGAAGAAGTCGTCGCCGCAGCGCTCGAACACCGGCGAGTTCTCGGGCAGGTCACGGGTCCAGCCATGCGCCCTGAGCGACAGCAGCAGATGATAAAGCTCCTCGTCGTCGGTCAGCACCATTCCGCCTTCCATGGTGGCGATGTGGTGCGAGAAGAAGAAGCTGAAGGTCGACAGGTCGCCGAAGGTGCCGGTCTTGCGGCCGTTCAGTTCGGCGTCGGCGGATTCGCAATTGTCCTCGATGAAATACAGGCCGTGGCGGTCGGCGAAATCGCGCATGACGTCCAGGGCCGCCGGATTGCCCAGGATACTCACCGCGACGATGGCCCGGGTCTCGGGGGTCAGCGCCGCCTCGAGTTGCGCGACGTCGATGTTCAGCGTCTCCAGTTCGACATCGACGATGCGCAGCTTCAGCCCGTATTGCTGCAGCGGATGGTAGGTTGTGCTCCAGGAAATCGCCGGAACGATGACCTCGTCACCGCGCTCGAGGGGACGGTCCTTCTTGAAGAACAGGCTGGCGGTGGCGATCAGGTTGGCGGACGATCCGGAATTGACCATCACTCCGAAACGGCGGCCGTGATAGGCGGCGAATTCCTCCTGGAATCGCGCAACCTGCTCGCCCATGGTGAAACGGTCGCCGTCGAGCACCCGCCGGACGGCGTCCTTTTCCTCCTCGCCCCAACTCGGCGCGGCCAATTCGTAGAACACTGTCAGTCTTCCCTGTGCTTGAGAACGGCCAAAGCCCGCCAAGCGGGATCCGCCCCGCCGTGGCCGATGACCGGGGCCGGTGTGGATGTCGGGAAAGCCGGCCGAACCGGTCGCGCGGCACGCCCGCGCTGACGGGCATCCGGGCGATCATTCGCGGACAGAGCCGTCCATCCGGAGTTTGGTTCTGATCGCTGGTTTGCCGCCCTTGTCCATCGAGAACACTCGACAAAGCCCGCCGACGCCGGCGGACATTGCGGCACGGCACGACCCCTCGTCCCGACGCCAGCGCGAAGATACGCCAGTTCCGCCCCGGCCCGCAATTCCAATGTCATACGGTTTCACCCAGACGGCGTGGTGCGGCAAAAGCCATTTCGAGGTAGGCGGCCTCGATCTTGCGGGCCAGAAACGCCGCGTCGCACAGGGTCGAGTCCCGCATGCGCCGCCGCAGACCGCGACGCAGTTCGGCCAGCGCCGGCGTGTCGGCGGCCAGAGTCACGGCCCGGCGGACATAGTCGGCCTCGTCGCGGCCCACCAACCAGTCCAGCCCGACTTGACTGAGCAGACTGGCTCCGACCCGGCCTGCATGGCCGCGGCCCAGCAACCCGATCACGGGCACACCCATCCACAGGGCCTCGCAGGTCGTCGTGGTGCCGTTGTAAGGGAAGGTGTCCAACGCGATGTCGACCCGGCCGTACAGTTCGAGGTGACGCGCCTGGTCCGGCTCGTAGGGCAGGGCCACGATTCGTTCGGCGCCGATTCCGTGACTGGCGAACACCCCGTTCAAACGTCCGGAAACCGCCGGATCCTCCAGCAACCGGGCCTTGAGCAACAACACCGAACCGGGACAGGCGCTCAGAATTGCCGCCCAGCAGGCGACCACCTGGTCGTTGATCTTGGCCAGATTGTTGAACGACCCGAAGGTCACGTGGCCGGCGCCGGTCAGCGGCGGCTCGGCTGCCGGGGCGATGTCGCACGGCGCCCGGTAGCAGTGAAAGCCGCCCGGCAGCCGGACGATCCGTTCGCTGCTCCAGCGATCGGCTTGGGGAGCGGGTTCGGTGATGCGGTCGCTGAAGCGGTAGTCAATGCCGGTCATGCCGGTGGAATGCGGATAGCCGAGCCAGCTCACCTGCACCGGAGCCGGCCTGCGGGCGAAGGCCAGCAGGCGGTTGCCGCCGGTGTGACCGCCCAGATCGACCAGGATGTCGATGCCGTCCCGGCGGATGCGTGCCGCCATCTCGGCGTCGGTCAGGCCGCCGACGCGCAGCCAGTGGTCCGCCTTGGCCTTCAGGCGCTCGGTCAGGGCATCGGACCGGGTGCCCGCCGCGTACAGGAAAATCTCGAACCGCCCGCGGTCGTGGGCCTCGAGCAGCGGTTCGAAGAAATAGCTGACCGGGTGCCACCAGAAATCGGCCGAAACATAGCCGACCCGAAGCCGCCGCCGGCCGTCCCAGTCGAGAACCGGCGGCACGGCCGGCGCCAGGGGTTCGGCCCACTGAACGGCCCAGTCGCGGTGTCGGCGCGCCAGATCCTCGGGATCCAGACCCAGATACAACGCGTAGAGGAGCTGGTTGGCATTGCCCTCCTCGCGGCGCGGCGACAAGCGCTCGGCGATGCCGGACAATCGCGCCGCTGCCCTGATCTCGCCGCCTTCGGTCAGCATCGCGGCGAAGTTGACGAAGGCCTCGACGAAAGCCGGCTCCAGCGCCACGGCCCGTCGCCAAGCCCGCGCCGCCTCGGCGAAACGCCGCCGACGCGACAACAGCAGGGCGAAATTGTTGTGGACCTGGAAATTGCGCGGCTCGAGGGTTCCGGCGAACCGGAACAGATGAGTCGCAAGATCAAGCCGGCCGATCTGATACTGCGCCGCCGCCAGATTGCCCAGGGCGTCGGCCGAGACCGGGTCCAGCGTCAGGACGCGCTCGTAATGGCGCACCGCGAGTTCCTGGTCGCCTGCCCGCAGCAGCGAGTTGCCGAGAACCGTGAGAATGGCGCCGTCCCGGGGGGCCGCCACCGCCGCCGCCCGAAGCGGCGGCAGGCTGAGGGCGATGCGACCCTGATTCTGCAGGGTGGAACCGTGGATCAGCAGGGCTGGGGCCGAATCGGGCTCCAGCGCCAGGGCGATCCGGGTCTGTTCCAGGGCCTCGTCGGGGCGGCCCAGCAGGGCCGCCGCCTGCGCCAGATTGATGCGGCCGTGCGAATCGCGGGGCGCCACCCCCACCCCCTGGGCAAAATGAGCGTAAGCGGTGGGCCAGTCGTTCTCCTGGGTGGCGATCAACCCCAGCAGGCGATGCGGTTCGGGTGCCACCGGATCCGCCGCCGCCGCCGCCCGGCAGCAATCCCTCGCCCGCCGCCGGTCCCCTGCCGCCAGGGCGGCGCCGGCCAGCCGCAACAGTTCGGCCTTGTTCAAGCCCCGTTCTCCGGAGGCGAAAAACACCATTCGTGCCACATGTCACGGAAGGCAACGGCCATGGATCTGGCGAAACCCGATTCGTCGCGCAAGGGCGAAAGCTGCATCCGGCGGCGCATGGTCCGGCGCAGGGCGGCCAGCCGGGAAAGATTGCCCGCCAGGGCCGCCGCCTTGGCGACATAGGAATCGGCATCCAAGGCGATCCAATCGCCCAGGCCGACCTGGGTCAGCAACGAGGCCCCGACCCGGCCGGCATGCTGTTCGCCCAGCAGGGTGATCACCGGCACACCCATCCACATGGCCTCGCAGGTGGTGGTGGTGCCGCCGTAGGGAAACGGATCGAGTCCGATGTCGATCCGGCTGTAGGCGCCCAGATGCCCGCCAACCGAATGAATGTGCTCGAGGAGATCGATCCGGTCCCGGGTCACCCCGTGCACGCAAAGCCGGGCCATGAACCAGTCGCGGGCGAAAGCATCGGCGAAGGCCCGATTCTTCAGGATCAGCCGCGACTGCGGGACGGCGGCGAGAACCCGGGCCCACAGGTCGAGAACCTGCTCGGTCAGCTTCGAGACGTTGTTGAACGAACCGAAAGTGACGTGACCGTTCCGCGACGCCGCCAGCGGCTCGATCTCGGGAACCAGATCGTCAAGGGGACGAAAGCACAGGAAACCGCGGCCGAGGCGGACCAGCTTTTCGGTGTACCAGGGGTCCGACTGGCCGGGCGGATCGGCGACGGCGTCGGTCAGCCTGTAGTCGATGGCCCGCATCCCGGTGGTGTTGGGATAGCCGAGCCAGCTCACCTGCACCGGCGCCGGCCGCCGGGCAAAGATCAGCAGCCGGTGCCCTCCGGTGTGACCCGAAAGATCGACCAGGATGTCGATGCGGTCGCGCCGAATCCTTTCGGCCACCTCGGCATCGTCGACGCCGATGATGGAGACCCAGTGGTCGGCGAGCTGTTTCATCTTGTCCGAAGTGATGTCCTCGGACGCGGTGTTGGAATAGCAGAAGGTCTCGAACTCGTCCGCGAGCAAGCCGGCGAGAAGCGGGATGAAAAAGAAGGCGACCGAATGGGTCCTGAGATCCGCCGACACGAAACCGATGCGCAGCCTGCGATCAGGGTCGCGGTCATTGAGGAGCGGCGGGGCGGCCGCGGTCAGCGGATCGGCATGGGTCTGCGCCCAGACGCGATGGGCCTGCAGCGATTCGGTCCCCTTGCGGTCGGGAAGGTAGTTCAGCGCCAGCAGCAGATTGGAATGCAAATCCGGCCGCGGTTTCAGGGTGAAGGCCTGGGCGTAATACGGAACCGATTCCGCCACCCGCCCCTGCTCCTTCAAGGTGTCGGCGACGTTGGCGAAGGCCTCCATGATGGTCGGGTTGATGTCCAGGGCTTGTTTGCAGGCCATCACCGCCTCGCGTCCCAGACCCCGGGCCCGCAGAAGATTGCCCAGATTCGTCCATGCGGGGGCGTGCCTGGGATCGGCGGTGGTCGCCAGCCGCATCATCCATTCGGCTCTTTCGTGATTGCCCAGCTCGCGGACCGCGTTGCCAAGCTGGAACCAGCCCTCGCCGACATCGGGCCGCAGACACACGGCCTGCGCCGCAACCTCGGCCCCTTCGCGTGATCGGCGGACGGTGTTGAACATCATCGCCAGATTGTTCAGAACCGGAAACGGATCTTCGGCGACCTCGATAGCGCGCCGGTAATTGATGACGGCTTCGTCAAGACGACCAAGCCCCCGCAGGATGATCGCCAGATTGTTGTAGGCATGAGGATGATCGGGAGCCAGCCGGATGGCCTCGCGATAAGCGGCTTCGGCTCCGGAATGATCACCGCTTTGATGCAGTTGCAGGCCGCGGGCAAAAACGGCACCGGCCTCGTCCGCCGACGGGGCGGCGGGAAACGTCTCCGCAGAGACCGGCCCTGCACGCACTTTGGTGCTCATTTTCCTTTTCTTCCGGCCCATCTCTCCATTCGGCTCCTGCGGCTTGGGAAAAAAAGAAGGGCGACCTTTCGGCCGCCCTTCGAGTTGTGAACAGTCAACCTCAGGCCAGGGTGATGTCCGTGGAGCTGAGGGTGCCATTCACCGTACCGAGGAGCTTGACCTCGGTGTCGGTGATGGTCCCGTCACCATTCGAGTCGGTCACCACATACAGGCCGGTGTTGGTGCCGTTGTTGGCGATCACCAGCAGATCCTCACCCGCCGAGCTGTTGGTCACGGTGCCGAGGGCGGTGCGGAAGGCGGCGAAGCCGGTATCCGCAAGGCTGCTCACCGTGGTGCTCAGGACGACGGCTTCGTCGGTCGCCATGTTCACCGCTCCGCTGGCGCGGGTGGCGGTGGTGAGCGTGCCGTCGATGTTGTCGTCCAGCGCCGACTTCAAGGTGCTGGTCAGGACGACCTTGTCGGTGCCCGACTGGAAGTTGGTCACCTGGTCGTAGCCCGAGGCCGTACCAGCCGCCGAACCGTCATTCGCCGAGGCGAAGACCACCTGGTCGGTGCCCGCGCCGCTCTGCAGGGTGAGATTGTCGGCACCGGCGTTGCCCTGGAAGGTGATCGAGCCCGTCACGGTGACCGTTTCGTTGCCCGCGCCACCCGACAGCGTCTCGACGTTCGAGACCGCCATGGTGAAGTCACGCTTGCCGAGGGTGATCACGTCGGTTCCCGAGCCGCCGGTCAGCGTCTCGACCCCCGCCAGGAGCATGGTGTTGCCACCGGCCCCCAGGGCGATCACGTCGGAGCCCGCACCACCGATCAGGGTTTCGACACCCGACATGGTGATCGAGCCGCCGCGGGCACCAAGGGTGACCCAGTCGCTGCCGCTGCCGCCGACCACGGTCTCGATCGCCGCCAGGATCACGGTGTTGCCAGCCGAGCCCAGGGTCACCGAGTCGCTGCCGGTGTTGCCGATCACCGTCTCGATCGAGCTCAGGACCACGGTCTGACCGCCGGTGAGCAGGTTGACCCACTCACTCGCCGAGCTGCCGCTCACCGTCTCGACCGCGCCGACCGTCAGCACGCCGCCGCTCATCGTCACCTTGTCGGAGCCGCTGCTGCCGCTCACCGTCTCGATGGCCGAGTCGACGGTCAGCGTGGTCGCCGCCCCAAGGGTGATGATGTCGGTCCCGGCACCACCCGACAGCGTCTCGATAGCCGAGACGGTGATGGTGTTGCCGCGGGCGCCCAGGCTCACCCGATCGCTGTCCGAGCCGCCGGTCAGCGTCTCGACACCGGCCACCAGCACGGTGTTGCCACCGGCCGCCAGGGTCACCGAGTCATTGCCCGAGCCACCCAGCAGGATGTCGATGGCAGTGATGGTGGTGGTCTGACCACCGGCCGCCAGGTTCACCCAGTCGCTGGCCGTAGACCCGCTGACGGTCTCGACGCCGTTGACCGTGAGCTGGCTCACGCCGCCGACCAGATTCACCCGGTCGCTGCCCGAGCTGCCGGTCACCGTGTCGATGCCCGAGGCGATCGCCAGGGTCTGAGCCGAGGCCAGAACCAGGACATCGCTGCCCGCACCACCGGTGAGGGTCTCGATGGCCGAGACGGTCATGGTCGCGCCGCGGGCACCCAGGGTCACCACGTCGTTGCCCGAACCGCCGGTCAGCGTCTCGACGCCGGCCATCAGCACGGTGTTGCCGCTGCTGCCGAAGGTCACGCTGTCACTGCCCGTGCCACCCAGCAGAGTATCGATCAGCGACACCGTGACGGTGCTGCCCGTATCGCCCAGAACCACCCATTCGGCATTGGCCGTGGTCACGGTGCCGGTGAGCGGATCCACCACACTGACGCCGCCGGTGACGGTCTCGACACCGCTGACGACGACGGTGGCGCCGCCATTCGCCAGGGTGACGTGGTCGTTGCCCGAACCGCCAACCACCGATTCGACCTTGCTGACAGTGAGCGACTGACCACCCGTCCCGAGGGTCACGCGGTCGTTGCCGGCACCGCCGGTCAGGGTGTCGATGGCGCTGACGGTCACCGTCACGCCGCGATCCCCCAGGGTGATCCTGTCGCTGCCGGTGTCGCCGGTCAGGGTCTCGACCCCCGCCATGATCATGGTGGTACCGGCCGTGCCCAGGGTGACGTGGTCAGCACCCGAACCGCCCAGCAGGATTTCGACGGCCTGCACGGTGATGGTGGTACCGGCATCGCCCAGGTTGACCCAGTCGCTGCCCGAACCGCCGCTCAGGGTCTCGATGCGAGCCACCGTCACGGTGTTGCCGCCGGCCGCCAGGGTGATCGAGTCGGCGCCCGTGGAACCGAGAACCGTCTCCACCGCGCCGATGACCAGAGCCGAGGTCGCGGCACCCAGATCCACACGGTCATTGCCCGAACCGCCGGTCAGCGTCTCGAGGTTGGTGATCGAGATGGTCACGCCGCCCGCCCTCAGAGTGACGACATCGCTGCCCGAGCCGGTCGAACCGGTCAGGGTCTCGATGCCGCTCACCAGCATGGTGGCGCCGTTGGTACCCAGGCTGACGTGATCATTGCCGGTCCCGCCGGTCAGGCTTTCGACGGCGTCCACGGTGACCGTGGTGCCCGCCGCACCCAGGGTGATCACATCGGTGCCCGTGCCGCCGCTGAGGGTCTCGATGGCCACCATGATCATGGTGTTGCCCGAGTTGCCCAGCGTCACCACGTCGGTGGCCGTGCTGCCGAACAGCGTCTCGATGGCGCTGAGCCGCACGGTGCTGCCCGAGCTGCCCAGGGTCACCGAGTCGTTGCCCGAACCGCCCGTCAGCGTGTCGATCGCCGAGACGGTGATGGTCACGCCACCAGCCGCCAGGGTGATGTTGTCGCTGCCGGTCGAACCGGTCAGGGTCTCGATGGCGCTCACCGTCATGGTCGAACCGACCGTTCCGATGCTGATGCGGTCAGAACCCGAATTGCCGGTCAGAGTCTCGATCGCGGTCACCATCATGGTGTTGCCGGCCGCGCCGAGGGTGATCACGTCGTTGGCGGCGGTCGAGCCGGTCAGGGTCTCGATACCCACCAGGATCATGGTGTTGCCGCTGCTGCCCAGCGTGATCTCGTCGGTTCCGGTGCCGCCGAACAGCGTGTCGATGAACGACACGGTGGTGGTGTTGCCGGTGTTGCCGAGACTGACGCTCTCACGGTTGCCCGAGCCCGAGCTGCCGGTCAGCGGATCGATGCTGGTCGCCTGGCCGGTGATGGTTTCGATGCCCGACACGGCGATGGTGGCGCCGCCCGCGGCGAGAACCAGAGTGTCGGTGCCGGTGCCGCCGGTGACGGTCTCGACCGCCGAAACCGTCAGCGTACCGCCGCCGGTGCCGAACTTGACGTAGTCGCTGCCGCTGCTGCCGGTCAGGGTGTCGATGTCGTTCAGCGTGACCGTGGCCGCGCTGGTCAGGATGATGACCTCGCCGCCGGTGGTGTTGCCGGTCAGGGTCTCCACCGCCGAGGCGTACATGGTGTAGGCCGAGCTGGTGCCGGTCATGATCGCCAGATCGTTGCCCGAACCGCCGGTCAGGGTCTCGATGGCCGAGTTGCCCAGCGTGATGCTGACACCGGCGTCACCCAGGGTCACCTTGTCGTTGCCCGAACCGCCATAGACGGTCTCGATCAGGGTCACGGTGACGGTCTGGCCGCCGGCCGCCAGAGCCAGGGCGTCACTGCCCGAGCTGCCGATGACCGTCTCGACGCCGCTCACCGTGAGGCTATCGCCACTCGAGAAGGACAGCATCGTCGCCTGATCGGAGCCGCTGCTGCCGGTCAGGGTGTCGACATTCATCACCGTGATGGTGCGGTTGCCGGTACCCAGGGTCAGCGAAACCGAGCCGGCGGTGGTGCCGGTGACGGACTCGATGCCGCTCACCACGTACATGGTGACGCCCGTGGTCCCGACATTGATGAGATCGCTGGCGGTGCTGCCGGTCAGCGTGTCGACGCCGCCCTGGATGGACACGGTGTTGCCGGTGCCCGACAGGGTGATCACGTCGGAGACGCTGGAGTGACCGATGATGCTCTCGACGCCGGTCAGGGCCGAGATGGTGGCGCCGCTGGTACCGAGCAGCAGGCCGTCGCTGCCCGAGCTGCCGATCACCGTCTCGAAGACGCCGCGCACGGTCACCGCACTGCTGCTGGTGCCGAGCGTGACATACTGCGTGCCGGTGCTGGCGATCAGGGTGTCGATGGCGTTCACCACGACGGTGGCGTCACCCAGCAGGGTCACCTCATCCCCGCCGCTGTCACCCGAGATGGTCTCGATGCCCGAGACGATGGTGACGGTGGCGCCGGTGGTGGCGATGCTCAGGGTGTCACTGCCGCTGCCGCCGGTCAGGCTGTCGATCACGCCGGAGATCTTCAGCGACACGCCGCCATTGGCGAGGCTGATCACTTCGGTGGCCGAGGTGTGACCGGTGATCGTCTCGATACCGCTGACGCCGCTGATCGTCGCACCCGAGGTGGACAGGATCGAGAGCGAGTCGTTGCCCGAGCCGCCGGTCAGCGACTCGATCGCGCCGATCAGCGCGATGGTGTTGCCGCTGGTCCCCAGGTTGATGATGTCGCTGGCGGTGCTGGCGATCAGCGTGTCGACCTGCGACAGCATGATCGTCGCGCCCGAGGCGCCCAGGGTCACGTAGTCGGAGGTGTTGCTGCTGCCGGTCAGGGTTTCGATGCTGCCCGTCAGCAGAATGGTCGTGCCATTCGTGCCGATGCTGATGGCGTCGTTGCCGCTGCCGCCGGTCAGGGTCTCGAGACCGTCGCGGACCAGCATCGTGTTGCCGCCGGCACCCAGGGTGACGACGTGGCTGACCGAGGTGTGACCGATCAGGGTCTGCACGCCGGTCATGTAGCCGATGGTGACGCCGCCGCCCGTGTGCAGTGTGACCGCCTCGCTGGCGCTGGTCGAGCCAGTCAGGGTCTCGAGCACGCCGATGACGGTGATCGAGGTGTTGGTGGTGCCCAGGCTGACGATTTCGGCCGTCGTCGAGGTGTGACCGACCACGGTCTCGACAGCCTCGAGGAAGATCGTCGAACCGCTGGCGCCCAGGGTCACATATTCGGTCGG
>JAIOXZ010000038.1 GCA_021741355.1 Caulobacter sp. | reverse complement strand
CGGAGCTGCCGTCGGGCCGGGGGGGGGGGCGGCGGCGGCAAGATGCCGACGAACAAGCCCGGCGGCGGAGCCCGGGACTGAGCTGAAAGGGAAAGGCCCGCCGGAGCGATCCGGCGGGCCTTTTTCGTTGTGGCGCCGCTTCCGGCGACCGCGCGTCTACAGGACCCGGGAGAACCGCGACGCCGCGCCGCTGCGACCGTCGAACACGCGGGCCACCGAGCGGATCAGGGGCTCGCCCAGGGCGGTCATCTCCACGGCCCCGCCTGAGACGGTCACCACGCCATCCTCAGCCATGGCCTTCAGGGCCGTCTGCTCGGACTCGAGGTCGTCCAGCGACCGTCCGTGCCGGGCGCAGACCACCGCCAGATCGACAGCCCGCTGACACATGAGCGTCTCGATCACATCGCCGCGGAAGCGGTCCTCGTCGGTGAGCGCGACGCCGCGCGAAACGGGCAACCGCCCCTCCTGGACGCGCCGCCGCCACCCCAGCTCGGTGGCGTCGTTCTGGTAGAAGCCCTGCGGCAGGCGACTGATCGAGGAGGCGCCCACGCCGATCAGGGTCATGTGGGGATCGGCGGTATAGCCCTGGAAGTTGCGGCGCAGGCGTCCCTGTTTCAGGGCGACGGCCAGCGGATCGTCGGACACGGCGAAATGATCCAGACCGATGCGGACATACCCTTCCGAGGTCAGTTTCTCCGCAGCGGCCTCGTTCTGGTCGAGGCGTTCGGCGGCGCCCGGCAGGTCGGATGCGTCGATCAGCTTCTGGTGTGGCTTGACCCAGGGCACATGGGCGTAGCCGAACAGCGCAAGGCGTTCGGGGCGCAGGGTCAGCACCTTGTCGAGGGTGGCCAGCACATCCTCGGTGCGCTGGCGCGGCAGTCCATACATCAGGTCGAAGTTGATCGAGCTCAGGCCCGCCTCCCGCAGCCAGCCTACGGCGCGCTCGACGACGGCGAAGGGCTCATGCCGGTTGACCGCCTCCTGCACGTGCGGCGACAGGTCCTGGACCCCGACACTGACGCGGCTCAGGCCGTGGAAGGCAGCGGCGGTTACCCAGTCACGGGTCAGGATCGACGGGTCCAGTTCGGCGGCAATCTCGGCGCCGGGCGAGACCTTGAAGACGTGGCGCAGGGCGCGGAACAGGGTCCCCAGATCGTCGCGCGAGAGCTTGTTGGGCGTACCGCCGCCCAGGTGGATGGCGCCGGCGGTCGGCCGCCCCGGCAGCGCCTTTTCGATCAGCGCCAGCTCGTCGGCCAGACCGGCGACATAGGCGCTGACCAGATCGGGATTGCGAACCGCGCGGGTGTTGCAGCCGCAGTACCAGCAGAGGCGCTCACAGAACGGAATGTGGACATAGACCGACAGGCGTTCGGCCAGGTCGATGTCGCCCAGCCAGCCGGCCGCGACGTCCTCGTCGACCGCGCTCGAGAACTCTACGGCGGTGGGATAGCTGGTGTAGCGCGGTGCGTTGCCGTCGTAGCGGGCGAGCATGATGTCCCGCGGGGAGGCGGCGACGCTGGAAAGAGCTGTGGCGGTCATGGCGGAGTCCTGAGAGCTTGACGCAATCTGGCTCCGCCGGGCCACTCCCGCCGTGATATGTATCAAGGACTGCTGTCGGGCCCGTCCGCCAGGTGGTCGTCGAGAATGCGGGCGGCGTCACCCTTGGGATCTACGTACTGGCCGTCCCGGATGGTCCACCAGAAGGCGGCCAGACCGGTCAGCGCGAGCAGCAGCGAAAAGGGCGCGAGCAACAGAACGATGGTCACCGCCGACCTCCCGTCAGGTTCATCCGCAGGGCGTTGAGCGTCACCACCAGCGACGAGCCCGACATGGCCACCGCCGCCAGCAGCGGGTTGACCAGGCCGAAGATCGCCGCCGGCGCCGCCACGACGTTGTAGAGCGCGGAGAAAGCGAAGTTCTCCATCGCGCGCCGCCGCGCGGCACGGGCGATCCGGATGCTGAAGGGAATGGCCTCCAGGCCCTGGCCGGAGAAGACCAGATCCGCCGCGCTCTGGCTGGCGTCGACGGCCGAACCGGGCGCCATGGAAGCATGGGCGCGGGCGAGAGCCGCGGCGTCGTTGAGGCCGTCGCCGACCATCAGCACCTTGCGCCCGGACGCCTTCAGCCGGTCCAGCACGGCGACCTTGTCGAACGGCGTCAGCCCGGCCGTCCAGTGGTCAATCCCGGCTTCATGGGCGGCGCGCGCCACCGGGCCGGCGACGTCCCCCGAGAGGACCTCGACCGTGAGCCCCAGCGCCTTGAGCTGTGCAATGGCGGCGGCGGCGTCAGGCCGAAGACGGTCTTCGAAGGTGAAGCGAACGCGGGTGTCCCCGTCGAAGCCGAACCAGAGTTCGGTGGCGTCCGCATGGCGCGACCCGACTCCGAGGAAGGCGGCGCGGCCCAGACGGGCGCGGCGGCCGTCGATGACCCCCTCGACCCCCATGCCGGCGACTTCGTTGACCTCGGTCGCGGGATCCCCGCAGCCGGCCGCTTCCGCCAGGGCGCGAGCCAGCGGGTGACGCGAGGCGCGCGCCAGCGGCGCGGCCATGGCCAGGACCGGGGCCGGCGCCTCCAGCAGCATCGGACGGCCCTCGGTCAGGACGCCGGTCTTGTCGAACACCACATGATCAACCTCGGCCAGCCGCTCGAGCGCCGCGCCGGTCTTGACCAGCACGCCCTTCCTGAACAGGCGGCCCGAGGCGACGATCTGGACCGCCGGAACGGCCAGGCCCAGGGCGCAGGGGCAGGTGACGATCAGCACGGCCGCGGCGCGCAGCAGCGCCTCGCGCGGGCCGAGGCCGAGGGCCCAGCCGCCGGCGAAGGTCAACGCCGCGAGCGTATGCACCACCGGCACGTAGAGCGCCGCGGCCTTGTCGGCCAGCTGGACATAGTTCGAGCGGCTCTGGGCGCCGGCCTCCATCAGCCGCGCGATGGCCGCGATGGCGGAATCCTCCGACCGGGCCAGCACACGAAGCACCAGGCGGCCCGACAGGTTCAGGGCCCCGGCGTTGACCACCGCGCCGGGCCCGACGATCGCGCTGGCGGTCTCGCCGGTGATCAGTGCGTTGTCGATGTCCGAGCCGCCGGCCTCGACCTGGGCGTTGACCGGGATCCGGTCGCCAGGGACCACGACCAGGGCGTCGCCGACCTCGACATCGCCGACCGGAACGATCTGCTCTCCGCCGTCCGCCAGCAGGCGGGTCGCCACCGGCGCCTGCAGCGCCAGCAGGTCGCGGGCCGCGCCGCGCGCCTTCGCTCGCAGCTTGTGATCCATGTAGCGGCCGATCAGCAGCAGAAACAGCAGGGTCACCGCGGCGTCGAAGTAGGCGTGCGGCCCTTGCTGCAGGGTCTCGGAGAAGCTGACGATCAGGGTCAGGATCACGCCGATGGAGATCGGCACGTCCATGTTCGCCTTGCCCTTGCTCAGCGAAGCCCAGGCCGAGCGGAAGAACGGCACGCCGGCGAACAGCGCGCAGGGCGTCGCGATCGCCGCGGCGAACCAGTACATGAGCTGGCGCGTCGAGGGGTCCAGTTCCTGGCCGAAGAACCCGGCCCAGACCGGCACGGTGAACATCATCGCATTGCCGGCGCCGAAGGCGGCGACGCCCAGCGCCAGGGCCAGCATCCGGCCTTCCTTGTCGTGCGCGGCCTCTGCCTTGCCCGGGTCGAACGGGGTGGAGGGATAGCCCTCCTTGTCCAGCGCTTCGATGATCAAGCCCGGATCGCCGTCGCGGCCGAGAAACCGCACCGCCAGCTTGCCGGTCGTAAGGTTGAAGCGGGCTGAGGCGACGCCGGGCGCGGCGCCGGCGACCCGCTCGATCTTCGACATGCAGGCGGCGCAGCGGGCGCCGGTCACCAGCAGCTCCACCCGCCCCTGATCGGTATCGTCGTGCGTGACGAAAGCCGACAGATCACGGTGGTTCAGCGCGATGGTCACGGACGCACCAGCCGGCGCTGCGCCTCGAACACCGTCTCGCCCGGCCCGCGGATCGTCACGCGCAGATCCCAGGCCCCGTCGAGCGGCGCGGTGTCGGCGCGATAGACGCCCGGTCCGGCGGCCACGAAACGCACGGTGCGCTTGCCGCGCGTCGTGGCGGGGCGCTCGAGCTCGCCGGTGACCGTCAGGCCTTCCAGAATCGCCCCTGCCCTGTCCGTCACGCGGACCTGGACCGTGTCGCCGGCCGTTTCCTCGATGGTCGCGGTCCAGCCCAGAGCGGCTTCCTGACGGCGTTGCGCCAGGGTCCGGTTGTAGAGCAGGCCCGACTCGTAGGGATTGGAGGCCGCTTCGCCCGAAAAGGTGCGCACGGCCAGCGATACAAACACGATGTCGACGGCGATGATCACGCCGAAGAACAGCACGAAGGCGGCCAGCACATGCCAGCCCTTGATCGTGAAACCCGGCGTCGTTGTCATCTCGGTCATCGCGCGTTCGCCTCTCCTGAGAGGAAGACCGTACGCGTCTCGGCCGAACCGGACTTTGATCTAATCGAGAAAACCACCGGCATGCTGGTGGCCGGAAGCGCGCCCTTCGGGGCGCTGACGAAAACCCGCATGGCGCGCACCTCGTCGGGCTGGACCAGGACGGTCAGGCGGTCGGCGGAGGCCGAGGCGCCCGGCGTCTTGAGGACCACGCCCTTCAAGCCGCTGAACCCGACCTCAAAGGTCTGCGGCTCGAAACTGCGGTTGGTGATCTTCAGCGTGTAGGCGTTGCGGATCGACCCGTCATGCAGCCGGATGAAGGTCGGATTGCGATCGCGAAGGACGTTCAGGTCGACCGGCGTCCGCTGCAGGAAGCCCCAGAGCATGATCGCGCCGACGAGGGCCAGCGCGACCGTGTAGTAGATCGTGCGAGGGCGCACGGGCTTGTAGACAACTGCCTTCTGCGCGACGCGGCTGACGACGGCATGGTCGGTGTCGTAGGCGATCAGGCCCTTGGGACGACCCATCTTGACCATGATCTCGTCGCAGGCGTCGACGCAGAGACCGCAGTTGATGCACTCGAGTTGCGAGCCGTTGCGGATGTCGATGCCCATCGGACAGACGATGACGCACTGGTTGCAGTCGACGCAGTCGCCGCGCCCTTCCCAGGACTGGCCCTTTTTGTGCGGCGCGCGGGGCTCTCCCCGGTCGCGCAGATAGCTGACCTGCAGCGAATGTTCGTCGAGCATGGCTCCCTGGATGCGCGGCCAGGGGCACATGTAGGTGCAGACCTGCTCGCGCATGGTCCCCGCAAACACATAGGTGGTCGCCGTCAGCAGGGCGCAGGAAATGTAGGCCGTCATGGGCGCGGCCCCGACCCAGAAGGTCCGGATCAGGGTCGGGGCGTCGTGGAAGTAGACGATCCAGGCGCCGCCGGTGCTGAAGGCGATGCCGAGCCAGACTGCGTGCTTGCCGCTCTTGCGCCAGAACTTGTTGAACGACATCGGCGACTTGTCGAGTTTCATCCGCGCATTGCGGTCGCCCTCGAAGGCGCGCTCGACGACGATAAACAGGTCGGTCCAGACGGTCTGGGGACAGGTGTAGCCGCACCACAGGCGACCGAACAATGCGGTCACCAGGAACAGCGCCAGGGCCCCCATCACCAGCAGGCCGGTGATGAAATAGACCTCCTGCGGCCAGAGCTGGATGAAGAAGAAATAGAACCGGCGGCCGGTGAAATCGACCAGCACCGCCTGGTCGGGCAGCAGGCCCGGACGCTCCCAGCGGATCCAGGGAACGATCCAGTAGAAGGCCAGGGTCGCGATCAGCATGGCCCATTTGATGGTGCGCCACTTGCCGTGCACCAGCTTGGGATAGATCGGCACGCGCTTCTTGTAGAGACCGCCGCCCTGATCCGCCTTGCGGCGGGCCAGAGCGGCGGCACTGACCGGACCCGGGCTGTTGCCAGCCTCGCTGGGGGGCGTGGTCCGATCAATTACGACGGTCATCGGGGTACTCTTACTGACCTGAGTTGGCGTGGATGTAGACGGCGAGCGCCTTGATGGTCTCGGGGCTGAAGCGATGGCCCCACGCCGGCATGACGCCGCCGCGACCGTTGTGGATCTGGCTGGAGATCGACGCGCGATCAGACCCGAACAGCCAGTCGCTGTCCGTGAGATCGGGTGCGCCGACCGACTGCATGCCCTTGCCGGCCGGACCATGGCAGCTGGCGCACTGCTCGGCGAACACCGGCGTGGCGCGGGTCACCGCCGCCGCGCTGGCCTGGCGACCGGACAGGGCGACGACATACTCGGTCATGTCAGCCACCTGGGCCGAATTGAGCAGCTGGTCGCGACCGAAGGCCGGCATCTGCGACATCCGGCCCTGATCGTCCCCTGAGCGAATGCCGTAGGTGATGGTCTGCTGGATATCTTCGAGGGTTCCGCCCCACAGCCAGACGTCGTCCCGCAGGTTGGCGTAACCCTTGGCCCCGCCGCCGCCCGCGCCGTGGCAGGTGGCGCAGTTGTCGCCGAAGATCGAGGTGCCGACCTGAAGGGCGTAAGCCTGCAGCTCGGGATCGCTCTCGATCTGGGCCAGGGTGGCGGTCTTCAGCTTCGCGGCGCCGGCCCCGCGGACGGTCGCCAGGTCGTTGAGCGCCCGGCTGACCTCGACGCGGTCGGACTGGCCGAGCAAACCGCGGGTATAGCCCGTCAGACCCGGCCAGGAGGGCATCAGCACCCAATAGCCGATCGAGTAGGCGATACAGGCGTAGAACACCCACAGCCACCAGCGCGGCAGGGGATTGTCGAGTTCGCGGATACCGTCCCATTCATGGCCGGTCGTCTCGACACCGCTGTGTTCGTCTTTTTCGCGAACGGGGTGGGTCATTGATCATCCTCCTCGAGAGGCAGCTGTGCGGCGCGAGCGAACTCTTCCCGGTTCCTTGGCCAGAAGGCGTAGGCGCAACCGCCCAGGAAGATCAGCCCGAAGTAGATGAGCCCGCCCTGCTGGGCGAAGGTGGCGACGGTTTCGTAGGTCATCGTCACCGCCCCTAGCGCTGGTTCGCAGGCGCGTCGGCCTGATAGGTGCTGAAGTCGACCATGGTGCCGAGCATCTGCAGGTAGGCGATCAGCGCATCCATTTCCGTCAGACGCTCGGGGTCGCCGTCGAAGTCCCGATTGACCACCTTGGCCCCGTAGCGCTTGCGCAGCGCGGGCGCGTCCGAGGAGAAGGGATCAGCCTGGGCCTGCAGATCGACCAGGGTCTGATCGATCTGCTCCTGGGTGTAGGGCACCCCGACCGCCGTCATCGCCTTGACCTTGGCCTGGAGATCGATCGTCCGCAGGTCCTTGGTCGCGAGGAAGGCGTACGGCGGCATCAGCGATTCCGGCACCACCGAGCGGGGGTTGACCAGGTGGTCGCGGTGCCAGTCGTCCGAGTACTTGCCGCCCACGCGGGCCAGATCCGGCCCGGTGCGCTTGGACCCCCACTGGAACGGGTGATCGTACATGCTCTCGGCGGCGAGGCTGTAGTGGCCGTAGCGCTCAACCTCGTCCCGCAGCGGGCGGATCATCTGCGAGTGGCAGGTGTAGCAGCCCTCGCGGATATAAATGTCCCGGCCGGCCAGCTCGAGGGGCGTGTAGGGGCGAACCCCTTCGACCTTCTCGATCGTGTTCTTGATCCAGAACAGCGGAGCGATTTCGACCAGGCCGCCGATCGAGACGACGACGACGATGCCGATGATGAGGAGCAGCGAGTGCCGCTCCAGGTTTCCGTGATGTTTCCACAGGCTCATGGCGCGATCCTCAGGCAGCTGCCGGGAGCGGCGCGGAAAGCGCGTCGCTGGTTTCGACGGACGGCAGCCGGACCGTGCGCCACAGGTTGTAGATCATGATGAGGGTGCCGGAGAGGAACATCAGGCCGCCGACCGTGCGGATGATGTTTTCCACATGCTTGGCCGAGACCGTCTCGATGAAGCTCCAGGCGAGGAAGCCCTGCGGCGTGTATTCGCGCCACATCAGGCCTTCCATGATCCCGGAAACCCACATCGCGCAGATGTAGAGAACGATGCCGGTGGTCGCGATCCAGAAGTGCCACTCGACCAGGTTGTTCGAGTAGAGCCGGTCCTTCTTCCACAGCCAGGGCACCAGGCAGTAGATGGCGCCGAAGCTGATGAAGCCGACCCAGCCGAGCGCGCCGGAGTGCACGTGGCCGATGGTCCAGTCGGTGTAGTGGCTGAGAGCGTTGACCGCCCGGATCGACATCACCGGACCTTCAAAGGTCGACATGCCGTAGAAGGCGATGGCCACGACCATCATCCGCACGACCGGGTCGGTGCGCAGCTTGTCCCAAGCCCCCGAGAGGGTCATCAGGCCGTTGATCATGCCGCCCCAGCTGGGCATCCAGAGCATGATCGAGAACGTCATGCCGAGGGTCTGCGCCCACTGCGGCAGGGCCGTGTAGTGGAGGTGGTGCGGACCGGCCCAGATGTAGATGAAGATCAGGGCCCAGAAGTGCACGATCGACAGGCGATAGCTGTAGATCGGCCGGCCAATCCGCTTGGGCACGAAGTAGTACATGATGGCCAGGAAGCCGGCGGTCAGGAAGAAGCCGACCGCGTTGTGGCCGTACCACCACTGGGTCAGGGCGCTCTGGACGCCGCCGAACAGCGGAACGCTGCTGTGGTTCAGAATGCCGACCGGCACGACCAGATTGTTGACGATGTGAAGCAGCGCGACCGTCACGATCATGGCCAGGTAGAACCAGTTGGCCACGTAGATGTGCGGTTCCTTGCGCTTCCAGATGGTGCCCAGGAAGGTGAACAGGTAGCCGACCCAGACGACCGTCAGCCACAGGTCAACGACCCATTCCGGCTCGGCGTATTCCTTGCTCTGCGTGATGCCGGCGAGGTAGCCGACAGCCGCCAGGACGATGAACAGCTGGTAGCCCCAGAACACGAACCACGGCAGCACGCCGCCGAACAGGCGCGCGCGGCAGGTTCGCTGGACCACATAGAAGGATGTGCAGATCAGGGCGTTGCCGCCAAAGGCGAAGACCACCGCCGAAGTGTGCAGCGGACGCAGGCGACCGAAGTTGAGCCAGCCGAAGTCGGAGAAGTAGAAAATCTCCGGCCAGGTCAGCTGCGAGGCGACGACCACCCCGACCAGCATGCCGACCGCGCCCCAGAACATGGTGGCGATCACCCCTGCCCTGACAACGCCGTCCATGTACTTGGACGCGTCGTTGTTCAGCAGGCCGCCGCTCATCGCCGCGTTCAGCGAAAACCCGCCGATGACGGCGGCCGCGACGAAGATGTAGGCCTGTAGCTGGAACAGCGGGTCGTCGGACATCGCCGCGCCTACTGCGAACAACAGTCCGATGAAAACGGTGCTGATCAGTAGGATCGGCCCGTCGAGCGATCCTCCGCCCGGCTTCGATACCTGTGTCATGTTTTAGCCCCAAGCTGTCTTGTCGTTCAGCTAGGGCCGGGGCCGGGGAGTCGCGTTGATCTGCATCAAGGCCTTGGGCGCTCGCGCGGGGAAAAGAATGCGGTGCAACATCAGGAGTCGAAGATGTCCGTCCGCGCCTTGGCCAAGTCCTCCCAGCTCGAGCTGGTCACCCTGCATGCGACCATCGGCGCCTTGGCGCTCTGGCTCGGCGTCCTGGTCCGCGAGTGGCCGCAGCTGGTGGTCTATGGCCGCCTGTGTGGCGAGCCGCAGAGCCTGTTCGGGCATTGCCCCATGTGCTGGCCGGCGGCGGCGCTGACGGTTGTGTCGATCGCGGGTCTGACGCTGCTGGCCGCCCGCGGCGACCGGCGCGCCTAGACCGTGGCGCTCACCAGGGTGGACCGTGCGCTGTGGCGCCCCCGGCCAAGCGCCTGGAGGAGCGCCGTATCGCCGGTCTCGATCTGTACGGTGAGGCCGCGGCAGCCAAGGGCCCGCGCGACCTCCCGCAGACTTTCCGCCAGTGCCTGGACCACGGGCCGGCCATCGAGCAGGGCGAAGGACGCCACCTTCTCGACCCACAGGCTGCGGCCGCCCTGCAGGTTTGTACGCACGTTGAACGGCGCCAGCCCGACCAGCCGTCCAGCGGCGTCGCGCGCCAGAAGCGCGCCGGCCGCGCCGGTCGGATGCGCCGTCCAGCGCCGGGCCGTCGCCCGCCATCGCGCGGGCGTCAGATCCGGAAACGTCAGCCGCGCCAACCAGAATGCCTCGTCGATCTCACCTGGTGAGAGACGTGTGACGCTTACCTTGTCGAGACGCGTGTTCATGCCGGGGATGAGGCTCGCAGCCTCGACGCCCGGGATCGTTGATCTGCGTCAAGCCGTTGATTCTGCCCGGAGTCCCCGCCCATGATCGCCCTCGTCGAGGCCTGCCCCAATGAAGGCCGGACCAACCCCTGCAGTCTGTGCAGCGCGCGCCGGCTGAGCGTCTGTGGCGTTCTCGCCGATGAAGGGCTGCAGCGGCTGTCGGCCATTTCAGAGCATGAGACGTTTCAGGCCGGCGAGATCCTGGTGCGCGAGGGCGACCCCGCCACCAACCTGTTCAACATCACGGCCGGTTCTGTCCGGGTCTACAAGCTGCTGCCGGACGGCCGACGCCAGATCGTCGGCTTCCTGTTCGCCGGCGACTTCCTGGGCCTGGCGACCGGAGATCGCTACGCCTTCTCGGCTGAAGCGCTGACGGCCGGCTCGGCCTGCCGCTTCCACAAGAAGGCCTATCGAAAATTGCTCGTCTCGCTGCCGGACCTGGAGACGGCCCTGCTCGACCGGGCGTCCCATGAGCTCCAGGCCGCGCACAACCAGATGCTGCTGCTGGGCCGCAAGACGGCGGTGGAGCGGCTGGCGTCGTTCCTGATGGATCTGTCGCATCGCGACCGGCGGGCGGGCGGTGAGGGCCGGGTCATTCTGTTGCCCATGACCCGCGCCGAGATCGCCGACTACCTCGGCCTCACGACCGAAACCGTCAGCCGGGTCACCTCGCGCCTGAAGGTGCGCGGGGTGATCCGGCTTTTGACGTTGCATAGCCTCAGCATCGAGAAACCGGCAGAGCTTGCGACCCTGGCCGGCCTCGATGCGAGTGACGGCTCCGCCTAGAACTTGCGTCCCAGACCGACCGAAACCACCAGCGGGTCCAGGGTCACGTCGGAGCGCAGGGCGCCGTTGTTGATCCGGGCGTCGGTTTCGAAGAACACCTTCTTCACATCGACGTTCACCGACCAGGGGCCGGTCAGGGCGATGTCCGCGCCAGCCTGCAGCGAGTAGCCGAAGCCGTCCTCGAGTTCGACCTTGAAGCCGTTCCGGTCTTCACCGCTGTAGAACAGCATGTAGTTGATACCGGCGCCGACATAGGGGCTGAACCGGGCCGCGGGCAGCGGGTGATACTGCACCGAGAGGACAGGCGGCAGGACCCAGGTGTCGTGCACGGCCGTGTCGGTGGGGGCCGTGGTGGCCGAAACCGTGTGCTTCGACGTTCCGAGGATCAGTTCGACGGCGACCTTGTCCGTCAGGAAGTAGGAAATCCCGAGGCTCGGAATGGTATCGTTGTCGACCTTCACATCCAGGCCGGTATCGACGCCGGCGGCCGTGAGGATCGCGCCGGACTCATCCGGGGCCACCGAGGTGGCGCGGAAGTCGACCAGCCAGGTTCCGGCGGTCTTGGGCTGAAACTCCTGGGCCGCGGCGACGCCGCCGGCGGACAGGGCAGCGGCGATGACCGCAGCGGCGATCATGGTTTTCATCTTGGTATCCCCTGATGTCTGTTCCGGCTCTGTTGTTGTTCCGGATGAACTTTAAATAACCGAACCATCAGGGCGGGCGCTGACGTGGATCAATTGATCAGGTGATCGTCGCTTTTGTTTGCTGGCGTGGTCCGGGCAAAAAGAGGCCCCCGCGCCGGAGGAGCCGGGGGCCTTGAGTTCGGAGGTAGAGGTTTGAAGCCTATTCAGCGGCCATCTGGCGCGGCGTGACCGGCAGGGGCTTTTCGAGCGTCGCCCAGTCGATCAGCCCGTCGTGGACTTCGTCCTCGAAGCGCAGGACGCCGAGCGCCTCGAACTTGGGCCGCACCGTCTCGGTCAGCAGGCCGATCCGCTTGAGGTTGGGGATCATCCGGGCGAACAGGAAGTCACGGAAGGCGCCGCCAGCCTGGGCCTTGTGGTTGATCTCCCGGGCCTCATCCAGCGTGAAGCCGTACTCCTGGGCCACGTCGACGCTGAACAGCCGCTCGCGCATGATCACGCAGGCCTCGTAGGCGAACTGGGCGCGCTCCTCGATCTCGTGCTCCGGCAACGCCCTGATCCAGTCCTCGAGATAGTTGACGCCGAACGCCACGTGCCGGCCCTCGTCGCGCTGGACCAGCTCCAGGATCTGTCTCAGCAGCGGATCGCGGGTGCTCTGGGTCATGGCCTGGAAGGCCGCCAGGGCGAGGCCCTCGATCAACACCTGCATGCCGATGAACTTCAGGTCCCAGCGCTCGTCGGTCAGCACCTTGTCGAGCAGCAGCTTCAGGTTCGGGTTGATCGGATAGACGATCTTGCAGCGCTCGGTCAGGTACTTGTGGAACACCTCCACGTGGCGGGCCTCGTCGAAGGTCTGGGACGAGGCGTAGAGCTTGGCGTCATAGGTCGGGGCGCAGCTCACCAGCTGGCTGGCCACCAGCATCGCGCCCTGCTCCCCGTGCAGGAACTGCGACAGGGTCTGGGCATGGCTGCGCCAGGCGAAGTCGAGCTTCTGTTCCGGAGTCAGCGCCTCGTACTTGGGGTGTCCGGCAAAGGCGTTGCCGGCGGGATCGTTCGGCATCTCGCTGTGCGGGAACGGCGTTTCCCAGTCCACGTCCATCTGGGCGTCCCAGTTGAACCGTTTGCCGAGTTCGTAGAGCTTGCGGATGCGGGCGTTGGCGTCCTGATAGTCCCAGTTGTAGGACCCGGTCAGGGGCGTGCGGAAGATCTCGCGGATCACCTCCACGTCGCCCGACGTCAGCTTGTGGGTCAGTTCATTGTCGAACTCGCGGACTTCCTGCGGCGGTCCGTCCACCAGCGTCACGTTCAGCATGGCTTGTCTCCCCATTGACCCGCACGAAAGTGACGGGGCGTCATTTTTGGTTTGTGAAAAACGCCGGACAGGACATCCCGGCCGGCGTCTGGCGATCAGCGCGAGAGATTGACCCAGGTCGAGACCACGCCCAGCGTCAGGGCGAACGTGGCAAAACCCGCAATGACCATCACCAGATAGGCCTGGTGGGCGGCGGGCAGTGTCGAAATGGTCTCAAGCATGGTCTGGCTCCCGATTGAACGGAGCCACTAGACGCCCCGACGGGCGGGCCGATCATTGACCTGGATCAACGCTCCGCTGGTCCAGGGCGGCGCGGATCGCGGTCACCAGGGTGTCGCCCAGAAGCGGCTTTTCGATCAACGTCGCGCCCAGATCGCGGGCGCGGGCCCGGACCTCGCCGCTTGCGTGACTGGTCACCAGGATCGCCGGAAGATCGATGCCCTCCGCCTTCAGGCGGCCAAGAAGATCCAGCCCGTTGGCGGTCGGCAGGCGGTAGTCCAGCACCAGACAGGCATTGGCCGTCGGCAGGCTTCCCGGCAGGACAGTATCGGCTGACCGGTGGGCGATGACGCGCAGCCCGTCGAGCTCGAGCGAAAACCGCAGCGCCTCAAGCAGGTGTTCGTCATCATCGACGACGATCGCAGTCAACTGACCGGCGGACGCAGTTCCGCGCTTCGCATTCATGCGCGGGAGGATCGACCGGCGGGATGGGCTCGGCCTTGATCTGGCTCAAACGAGGTCAGTATCCGGCGATCAAAGCCATGCGGACCAGCTCGGACAGACTGGCCGCCTGCATCTTGGTCATCAGGTTGGCGCGGTAGACCTCGACGGTGCGAGGGCTGATGCCCAGGTCGTGGGCGATCACCTTGTTCTGCTTGCCGTTGATGACGCCGCGCAAAACGTCCCGCTCGCGCGGCGACAGCTCCTCCAGCCGCAGGGAGATCGCCTGGCGCTCGGGATCGCTCCCCGCGGCCGTCGCCGTATTCCGGTCGAGGGCGATGGCGATGGCCGCCAGCAGGGTCTCGTCGTCGAACGGCTTCTCGATGAAATCGATCACGCCGGCCTTCATGGCCTCGACCGCGAGCGCAACGTCGCCATGGCCCGTGATGACGATCACCGGATAGTCGTGCCCGGCCGCCTTGAGCGCCCTGACCAGATCCAGGCCGGTCATGTCCGGCATGCGGATGTCGGTCACGACACAGCCCAGCGCCGGGTCGGGAATGGTCTTCAGGAAGGCCTTGGCCGAGGCGCTGGAGCGCGCGCGCAGACCGGCCGTGTCGAGCAGGAACACCAGGGAGTCCCGCATGGCCTCGTCGTCATCGATGATGTGCACCAGACGGTCAGTCATGCTCGCCAAGGTCCTCCGGACGCACCGCGCGCAGCGTGAACCGGAAGGTCGCCCCTCCCCTGTCGTTGGATTCCACCCAGATCCGGCCGCCATGCGCTTCGACGATGGTCCGGGAGATCGACAGGCCCACGCCCATGCCCTGGGGCTTGGTGGTGAAAAACGGCTCGAACAGTCGCCCTACGACGTCCGGGCTGATCCCGGGACCCGTGTCGCTGATAGCCATCTCGACCATGCTGTCGCGGGTAGGCGCGGCAGACACGGTCAGCTCGCGCCGATCGGAAACCTGCATCGCCTCGATGGCGTTGCGCATCAGATTGACCAGCACCTGCTGGATCTGGACCTTGTCGGCCAGCACCAGATCAATGCGGCTGTCGATCTTGTTGCGGACCCGAACACCACGCTCCGCCGCGCCGATCAGGGCCAGGACGCCAGCTTCCTCGATGATCTTGGGCAGATTCTCGATGCGCGGTTCGGACTCGCCGCGGGCGACGAAGTCGCGCAGCCGCCGGATGATCTGTCCCGCGCGCAACGTCTGGTCGGCGGCCTTTTCGAGGGCGTCACGCAGCCGCGGCAGATCCGGTGTGTCAGACTCCAGCAGCCGTCGGCAGCCCTTCAGATAGTTGGCGGCCGCCGACAGGGGCTGGTTCAGCTCATGGGCCAGCGCCGACGCCATCTCGCCCATGGCCGTCAACCGCGAAACATGGACCAGTTCCGATTGCAGATCCTGCAGCCGGCGCTCGGTCTCCTGACGTTCGGTCAGATCGCGCACGAAGCCGGTGAAGTAGCGCCGGTCGGCAGACTTCATCTCGCCGACGGACAGCTCCATCGGGAATGTCGAGCCGTCGCGGCGTTCGCCCACCACGACGCGGCCCAGACCGATGATCCGGCGCTCGCCCGTGGCGAGGTAGCGCGCGAGGTAGCCGTCATGGGCGTCGTGATAGGGTTGGGGCATCAGCATGCTGACGTTTCGTCCGACGGCCTCGGCGGGCGTCCAGCCGAACAGCCGCTCGGCCGCGGCGCTGAAGGACTGGATGATGCCGTGAATGTCGATCACGACCATCGCATCCGGCACCGTGTCGAGGATCGACTGCAGATGCGCTTCACGCTCGCGCAGCGTCGTCAGGGCCTGAAGGGCCTGCTCGGGACTTACAGCCGGGGGGGTGGATTCGATATGGTCGGTCATGGTCGCCTGACCCGACTATACCCATGAGGGTGGCCGGGTCGAGGCGCCGTGAGCGTTCAGGCGGCCAGACGCGTGATCGCCTGCTGATTGCGGATCCGGAAATGACGCAGGGCGTCGAATTCCACCACGGAGTCGGCCTGCAGCTGGCTGAGCATGCGCGAGACCGTCTCGATCGTGAGGCCGAGATAGTCGGCCATGTCCTGCCGGCTCATCGGCAGGTTTCCAAGACCATTCGTGCGGCCGACGATGTCGAGCAGGAAGCTGGCCACCCGCTCGCAGGCGGTCTTGCGGCCCAGCATCAGGACATGTTCCTGGGTCCGGTCGAGTTCACGGACCGTCGCGTCCCAGATCATCCCCCGCAACGCCTCTTCCGCCACGTCGCCGCGCAGGGCGGAGCGCTTGACCGAAAGGACTTCACAGTCGGACAGGGCTTCGGCCGAATAACGGTGGTCAGGCCCGGTCTCGAGACCGAACACATCGCCGGGGAAATAGAACTCGCCGACCTGGCGGCGGCCATCGCTGAGCAGGCGGGTCGTGCGCACCGCGCCACGGATCACGCGATAGACGTGCTCCACCGGCTCGGCCTGACCATAGATTTCCGCGTCCTTGGCGAACGCTTCCCGCGCACCGAGACGCTCGATCGCGTCGATCGCAATGGCGGGATCTTGAGTAGCTGAAGCTTCAAACATGTGAGACGCCCCTCAGGTTGCTGAAGGAGTAAGCCGTCTCTTCGGACGCCGAAATTCGGGTCCTTCACCTAAGGGATTCTACGTAGCCGCGGGGGTTTCGGCCTATCCTGTCACCGTTTCGATCAGCAGCTGGCCCTCCAGACCGGCGTCGCGGTGGACATGGATGGCGGCATAGTCCGGCGAGGAGGTGATCGCGGCCATGGCCTTGAACGACGGGTACATCATGATCCCCACGCCATCCCAGACGCCCTCGACCTCGCCGATCAACAGGCCACGGACACGCCCCGAATAGATCAGCTTGCCGCCCGCTTCGGCCACCAGCCTGGACATCGCCCGACCATAGAGCGTGTAGGCCTCCCGGCCGGTCAGGGTGGTCTCCCGGCCGTCGGCGTAGACGGCCCTGTCGCGAAACTTCAGCAGGTTGACCATGTAGATCGGCTCGCCGTCGTCGCGCTCCAGCGCCGCAAGCTGCTGGTCGCGGGTCGGTCCGGGTGCGTTCGCGACATGCATCGGGATATCTCCTGGGGTGTGGCCCCAGATTATCGCCGCCGCGCAGATTATGGCAACCTCAGTGCCGTTAGTTTTCCGTCAGGCCATCGTCGGGATGACGAACGACGAGTCGCCGACCTCGCCCTCAGGCCAGCGGGCGGTGATCGTCTTGACCTTGGTCCAGAACTTCAGGCCTTCCATGCCGTGCTGGTTGGTGTCCCCGAAGGCGCTGCGCTTCCAGCCGCCGAAGGTGTGGTAGGCGACAGGCACCGGGATCGGCACATTGATGCCGACCATGCCGACCTGGACCCGGCTGGCGAATTCGCGGGCCGCGCGGCCGTTGCGGGTGAAGATCGCCACGCCGTTGCCGTACTGATGCTTGCTGGGCAGATCGACGGCTTCGTCGAAGCTCTCGGCACGGACCACCTGCAACACCGGGCCGAAGATCTCCTCGTGATAGGTCTTCATGCCGGGCTTTACGCCGTCGAAGAAGCTCGGGCCGATGAAGAAGCCCTGTTCGTAGCCCTGCAGCTTGAAATCGCGGCCGTCGACGACCAGCTCGGCGCCCTCGTCCTTGCCGATCTGGATGTAGTCGACGATCTTCTGGCGGTGGGCGGCGGAGACGACCGGGCCGTACTGGGCGTCGGCGTCGTTGGAGAGGCCGACCTTCAGCGTCTCGATCTCGGCGACCATCCGCTCGCGCAGTTCATCGGCGACCTTCTTGCCAACCGGGACCACGACGGGCAACGCCATGCAGCGCTCGCCGGCCGAGCCGAAGGCGGCGCCGGACAGGTCCTTGACCACCTGGTCGAGATCCGCGTCAGGCAGGACGATGCCGTGGTTCTTGGCCCCGCCCATCGCCTGGACCCGCTTGTTGTGCAGCGTGCCCTGGGAATAGACGTAGTGGGCGATGTCGGAGCTGCCAACGAAGCTGACGGCCTTGATATCCGGGTGCTGCAGGATCGCGTCGACGCAGACCTTGTCGCCATGGACCACGTTCAGCACGCCGGCCGGGGCGCCCGCCTCCATCATCAGCTCGGCCAGGCGGACCGGGACCGAGGGGTCCTTCTCCGACGGCTTGAGGATGAAGGTGTTGCCCACCGCGATGGCCACGCCGAACATCCACATCGGGATCATGGCCGGGAAGTTGAACGGGGTGATGCCGGCGACCACGCCCAGCGCCTGGCGCATGGAATAGACGTCGATGC
>JAIOXZ010000016.1 GCA_021741355.1 Caulobacter sp. | reverse complement strand
TCGCCTTGGCGCCGCCGGCCTTCGCCAGCGTCATCGTGATCGCCGCCGTCAGCGTCGTCTTGCCGTGGTCAACGTGACCAATCGTGCCGATGTTGCAGTGCGGCTTGTTACGTTCGAACTTTTCCTTGGCCATTTTCTTTCCAATCCCTGGCGCCAGCGACGTCTGTGTAGATGTAGGGAGCGCCTGGAGCGGGTAGCGGGAATCGAACCCGCATCCTCAGCTTGGAAGGCTGCTGCACTACCATTGTGCTATACCCGCCCTGCGGCGGGATCGCGATGGACTCCCGTTGTTCTGACCCGGGGCCCCTGTCGCCTGGAGGAGAGCCTTCAGCTGCGTGGTGGGGGAAGCAGGACTCGAACCTGCGAAGGCTGACGCCAAGGGATTTACAGTCCCTCCCCTTTGCCACTCGGGACATTCCCCCGCACGCGGTCTAAAGGCTTTCTTCCTTGGCGGCTTGAGCCTTCCGCAACACGCGGAAAACCGTGGGGCCCCAAATCGGAGCGCGTCTTATAGTGTCGTCCCCCAAACAACGCAACGACCGGAAAACAGGCTTTCGTCCGCATCTCGATAAAGGCGGAAAAGCCCGCCCACAAAGGGTTTCCGGAGCCGACAGCAAGGATTGGCTGTGGGGCGTGCACGCCGTCGAGGCCGCGCTGGCGAATCCGAACCGCGGCCAGCCGCGCCGACTCCTGGCCACGGCCGATCGCGCCCAGGCCCTGACTCGCCAGTTCGGTCCGCAGAAGGTGCTCGACACGGTTGAGGCCGTGGAGATCGCACGCGCCCTGCCCGCCGGCGCGGTGCACCAGGGCCTGGCCCTGAAGATCGATGCGCTGGAGCCACTCTCTATAATAGAGATGGGCACGCCGGCCGAAGGCGTGATCATCGTACTCGACCAGATCACCGACCCCCAGAACGTCGGGGCCATCTTCCGGTCGGCAGCCGCGTTCGGCGCGCGCGGCGTGATCCTGCAGGACCGGCATGCTCCCGCGCTCAGCGGCGCCCTGGCCAAGGCCGCCGCCGGCGCCATCGACCGCATCCCTCACGGGGTCGCCGTTAACCTTTCACGGGCGCTGGAGACCCTTTCCGACCTGGGGTGGCGCACTTTGGGGTTAGATAGTCACACGACAGTGAACCTGGCCGACGCCATCGACGGCTCGCCGACCGTCCTGGTCCTCGGATCCGAGGGCGAAGGCTTGCGCCGCCTCGTTTCCGAGCATTGCGACGTGCTGGTCAGGATCCCGATGCCGGGCGACTTTGAGAGCCTGAACGTGTCCAATGCGGCGGCAATCGCGCTTTACGAGGCGTCCAGAACTCGCGCGTAAGGAGAAGGTGTTACGAGAATCTGAATTAAGCGTTTTGATTTCGTCGCCAAGGCGTGTTTTTCTTCCGCCTTGTGAAGGGCGGGACCTTGTATTCCCGCCGTTTCGGCATGGGATCGGGGGTTCGCTATGTTGAAGGGCTTTGTGCGTTTGGCGGCCTGTGCCGCCTCTGGCGCAGCTTTTCTGGCTTTGACGGGCTGCGGCGGCGCCGCGCCTGACGACGGCTACGCGGGTCCTCCGCCTTCCAGTTATGACCGCGGCGGCTCCGCCCCCGACCTCATGGGCCGCCCCGCGCCTGCACGCTCAGGCTACGACGGCCTGGCCGGCGGCCCGCGCACGTTCACCGGCATGGCGCCGATCCCCAATCCGGGCGATCTGAGCCGCGCCGATCGCGTGAAGTTCTATGGTCACAAGTACGACCATCTGCCTGAACCCAAAGGTAAAACCGCCTACACTTCGGGTGGTGCGCCGCGTTTCCAGCTGGTCACGCGCCGCAAGGCGGACGGTACGCTGCAGATCTCCATGCGGCCGATCGCCAATCCCGAGGACATGACCGCCGCCGAGCGTCGTCAGGTCTATGGCAACCGCTACGCGCCCCGCGCCGTGGCCGCCGCGCCACGCCGCGCCTGGCGGACCGCCGCCGCCCCGGCCCCGCGTCCGGCGACGGTCACCCGTCCCGCCGTCGTACGGCCTGCTCCGGCGCCGGTCGTGAAGGCTGCGCCCGCGCCGGTCGCCGTGGCCCCGGTCAAGCCGGCCGCGCCCGTGATCGCCCCTGCCGCTCCGGCTGTCGTCGCCGCGGCGCCGGTCGCCAAGCCCAACCCGACCCAGCAGCTGCAGACGGCCGTGTCCGCCACGATCAATCGCGGCGCCTCGCTGTCGGTGCCTGCAGACCTGAAGGCCGGCAAGGAAGCCGACGTCGTTCTGTCGCTGCCCGGCGATCTGCTGGCCATGGTGCAGGAACAGGCCGCCAAGCTCGGCCTCGCCAAGTCCGCCCGCAAGGTCAGCGCCTACGCCAACCTCCAGGGCCAGGGCTACGAAATCAGCCCTCCGGGACAGCAGACCGCGCCTGTCGCCGCCGGCAAGCCGACCACCTTCACCTGGAAGGTCAAGCCGACCGCCGCCGAGAAGTCCCCGCTGAAGGCCGACTACGGGCTGGAACTGAACGGCTCGAAGCCGAAGACCGCCTTCTCGGTCGGCTCGCTCGAGGAAGCGGTCGCCGTCCCGGTGGAAGCCGCCAAATCGGCCGCCAAGGGCTTCAAGCTGCCGTCGCTGTCACTCAAGGCGCTGGCCTTCCCGTGGGTGCCTGACGAACTGCCGCTGGTCGGCAAGGTCGCCCGCGAGAATGTGGTCGGCGGCGCGCTCGCCCTGCTGGCCCTGCTCCTGCTGGTCTTCCTCGCCCGCGGGGCCAGCGCCAACCGCGCCCGCGCCGAACGCCGCCGCAAGTTCCGCACGATGCAGGACTACGGCGTCAACGAGCCGGAGCCCGAGGCCCACCACACCAACTACGTCAATCCGATGATCGCCGCCGCCGCGGGCGCCGCGGGCGGCTACGCCCTCGCCTCGCATGGCCACGATGATCACGGTCACGGCCATGACGACCATGGTCATGGTCATGACGATCACGCCGCTCACGGCCACGACGACCATGCCGCCGACAGCCACGGGCACGACGATCACGGCCACGGCCATGACGGTCACGGACACGGACACGATGACCACGGCGCCCACCACACCTCTCATGACGCGCACGGGCACGACGACCATGGGCACGGCCACGGCCATGACGACCATGCCCACGGTCATGACGATCACGCCGCTCCCGGCCACGGACATGACGATCATGGTCATGGCCCGGCCGACCATGGACACGGACACGACGACCACGGCCACGGCGCCCATCCGGCGGCGCTGACCTCGCACGGTCACGACGACCATGGTCACGGCGGCCATGATGACCATGGTCATGGCCATGACGACGGCCACGGCCATGAAGCGCCCGGCCACGGCCATGGGCACGACGATCACGGCGCGCACGGCCATGATGATCACGGCCACGGCCCGGCCCAGCATATCTCCCACACGCCGGTGAGCGGCCACGACGATCACGGGCATGGGCATGACGACCATGGCCACGGCCATGACGACCATGCCGCCCACGGGCACGACGACCATGGGCACGGGCACGATGACCACGGCCACGGCCATGATCACGGCGCCCACCACAAGGAACCGGAACACGCCCACTAGCGGCGGCCGAACCTGAACCGAGCCAGAACAGCCGTCGGCGCCCTTGCAAGGCGGCGGCGGCTGTCGCATTGAGAGCCCATGTTGGAAAGTCTGTTTGGCGCTGAAATAGCCGGTGCGGGCGCCGCCCTGCTCCAGGTCCTGATGATCGATCTGGTCCTGGCGGGCGACAACGCCGTGGCCGTCGGGCTGGCCGCCGCCGCCCTGCCCGTGGAACAGCGCCGCAAGGCGATCCTGATCGGTCTGGCCGCGGCCGTGGTCATGCGGATCGGCTTCGCGCTGGTCACCGTTCAGCTGCTCGCCATTGTCGGCCTGTTGCTCGCCGGCGGCTTCCTGCTGCTGTGGGTCTGCTGGAAGATGTGGCGCGAGCTGCAGGAACAGACGACCCACGACCAGGCCGAGTCCGGCGTCGAGATGGACCAGGCCCTGGCCGCCCATCACGGCGGCGGCGCCACGCCCGAGGAGCTGGGCATCAAGCGCAAGACGTTCGGCGCGGCGCTGCTGCAGATCATGATCGCCGACGTGACCATGTCGCTCGACAACGTGCTGGCCGTCGCCGGCGCGGCGCACGAGCATCCGTGGATCATGGTGTTCGGCCTGATCCTGTCGATCGCCCTGATGGGCATCGCCGCGACCTTCATCGCCCGCCTGCTGAACAAGCACCGCTGGATCGGCTACATCGGCCTGGTCATCGTGCTGTACGTCGCCGTGCACATGATCTGGGACGGCTATCGCTCAACCACCGTGCGGGCGCTGCAGGTGGGCCAGCACAACGCCACCGCGCCCGCCTTCCTCGATATCGACGCTGACGAGATCCGCAAGTTCTGCCGCGCCGAGACGCAAGACGCCGCGCGCAAGACCTGCCTCGCCCAGGCGACGCCCGCGACGCCCTGATCTGCTGCCCCGGCGCGGGCTCGCCCCGATGGGACGATGACCGCCGACTGCCCCAAAACGTTTTCCCGCTCTGATATTCGCGTATAAATTGCACCCGGTGCAATTTATTGTTGGCGGATATGGCTGACAGACGGGCAAGGCTCCTCGCAGAGATGCGCGCCAATCCTCGCGATAGCTGGCGATTGTCAGACGTCGAGACGATCTGCCGCCTCTACGGAATCTTCTGCGAACCCGCGCGCGGTGGAAGCTCGCACTACAAAGTCGCCCACCCCCGTCTCAGAGCGAAGCTCGCCATCCCGTTCGCCCGGCCGATTTAACCGGTGTATATTCGACAACTGGTCGCGTTCATCGACGCCGTCGAGGCCTTGCCATGAAGGAACTTCTATATCCCGTCGTGATCCGTCCGCTGTCAGAAGAAGATGGCGGAGGCTTCCTTGCGACCGTTCCGGATCTTCCCGGATGCATGAGCGACGGCGAGGCGCCTGAGGAAGCCATCATCAACGTCCAGGACGCGATAGCGACCTGGATCGAAGCTGCCGGCGATATGGGTCACGCCGTCCCCCCGCCGTCCACCGACCTGAAACTCGCCAGTTAGGATCAGCCTTCGTCGGCGCCGCCGAAGCGTTCGGTCCACTCGGCGATCTGGTCGTCGGTGATCTTGGGGAACAGCACGTCCGGCACGCGGACCGGCCGTCCCGGCTCAAGGCGCGACAGCTCCGCGGTCACGTTGAGCGACGGCCATTGCGGCGGCCAGGGCTCGCCGAAGGCCGCACAGATCCCCTCCGCGGCGAACGGAACGAATGGAGCGCTGACCCGGCCGTAGAGGGCCGCGAGATTGAGGGCCGTGCGCACGACCACGGCGGCGCGGTCCCGGTCGGTCTTGATCGCCGTCCAGGGGGCCGCTTCCTGCAGATACTCGTTGCCCAGCACCCAGAGCGCCCGAAGCGCCTGGGTCGCCTTGCGGACCTCGATGGCGTCCATCTGGGCGGTCAGGTCCTCAAGCCGGGCGGCGACGTCGGCGCACAGCTTCGCCTCCAGCGGACCGGGCTCGCCGCCGGTCGGGACGACACCCTCGAACTTGCTCTCGTTGAACTTGCCGATGCGGTTGATGAAGTTGCCCAGGACGTCCGCCAGGTCCTTGTTCACCGCCGACTGGAACTGCTCCCAGGTGAAAGCCGTGTCCGAACCTTCCGGCGCATTGGCCGAGAGATACCAGCGCCACAGGTCCGCGGGCAGCAGGTCGAGCGCCGCATCCATGAACACGCCGCGCTTGCTGCTGGTCGAGAACTTGCCACCGTACCAGTTGAGCCAGTTGAACGCCTTGAGCCGCTCAACCTGTTTCCAGGGTTCGCCGGAACCGATGATCGTCGCGGGGAAGCTGACGGTGTGGAAGGCGACATTGTCCTTGCCCATGAACTGGACGTACTCGACGTCTTCGGCGCCTTCATCGTTGCGCCACCAGCGCTTCCAGTCGGCGCCGGTCGCCTCGGACCATTCGACGGTCGCGCCGATGTATTCGATGGGCGCGTCGAACCAGACGTAGAACACCTTGGTCTCGAACCCGGGACGCGGCGCGCCGTCCTTGACCACCGGGATGCCCCATTCGAGGTCGCGGGTGATCCCGCGGTCGATCAGCCCCTCGTCGAGGTGCTTGTAGGCGATGCCGCGGGTCAGGGCCGGCCAGCCGGCCGACTTCGAATCGACCCAGGCGCGGATCTTGTCGGCCAGCTTCGTCTGCAGCAGGTAGAGGTGGCGCGTGTCGCGCACCTCGATGTTCCGAGAGCCGCTGATGACCGAGTACGGGTCCTTCAGATCCACCGGGTCCAGCAGGTTGCCGCAGTTGTCGCACTGGTCGCCGCGCGCCTTCTCGAAGCCGCAGTGGGGGCAGGTCCCCTCGACGTAGCGGTCCGGCAGGAATCGGCGGTCATCGATCGAGTAGACCATCTTGTCGGTCCGCTCCTCGATCAGGCCGTTCTTCTCCAGTGCTTCCGCGAAATGCTGGGTCAGGCGGTGATTTGGCGCGTTCGAGCTGCGGCCGAACCAGTCCCAGCTGAGGCCGTAGCGCGCCGCCAGGGCCTTCTGGAGGTCATGCTGCTCCGCGCAATAGGCGGCCACGTCCTGGCCGGCGGCGGCGGCGGCCAGCTCGGCCGGCGTGCCGTGCTCGTCGGTGGCGCAGATGTAGAGGGTCTCGTTCCCCCGCGACCGCTGAAAGCGCGCGAACACGTCCGCCGGCAGCATCGAGCCGGCCAGGTTCCCCAGGTGCTTGATCCCGTTGATGTACGGCAGGGCGGAGGTGATGAGGATGCGGGCCATGGCGCGGGCTATAGCCGCCGTGCCCGGACTTGGGAAGTTGGGCGACTCCGCTACCGTGGAACGGTCAAGGGCTTTCGCGGCGCGCCCAAGGCCCTATAACGGTTTCCAGCCTTTCGGGGATATGTGGGGATGACGGGAATGACGGGTCTGACACGACGGTGGACGGTCGGGGTTCTGGGCGCGGCGGCGCTGGCGCTGGGCGCCTGCGGCGGGGGCGACAAGGAGCCTACGCTGCGAATCTACAACTGGTCGGACTATATCGACCCGGCGCTGCTCGAAGAGTTCACCAAGGAGACCGGGATCAAGGTCGTCTACGACACCTTCGACTCCAACGAGGTGCTCGAGACCAAGGTGCTGACCGGCGGGACCGGCTACGACATCGTCGCGCCGTCGAACCACAATGTGCCGCGCTACATCACCGCCAAGGCCATCGCGCCGCTCGACTTCACCAAACTGCCCGGCCGCAAGAACCTGTGGCCGGACCTGATGCAGCGGATGGAGCCGTTCGATCCGGGCGGAAAATACACCGTGCCCTACATGTGGGGCACGATGGGCATCGGCTACAACACCGCCGAGATCGCCAAACGCCTGCCCGGCGTGACGGTCGACAGCTGGGATGTGGTGTTCAAGCCGGAGAACCTGGCCAAGTTGAAGGACTGTGGCGTCTATTTCCTCGATGCGTCCGAGGACATGTACGCGGTCACGCTGAACTACCTGGGCAAGGACCCCAATTCGCTGAACGTGGCCGACTATGAGGCGGCGACCAATCTGCTGGTCAGCCTGCGGCCGCACATCACCAAGATCCACTCCTCGGAGTACATCAACGCCCTGGCCAACGGCGACGCCTGTATCGCCATCGGCTACAGTGGCGACATCCTGCAGGCCGCAACGCGCGCCGAGGAGGCCAAGAACGGCGTCGAGATCAGCTATGTCATTCCCAAGGAAGGCAGCCAGGTCTGGTTCGACGTGTTCGCCATTCCCGTGGACGCCCCGAACAAGGACGCAGCGTACAAGTTCCTCGACTTCATGCTGCGGCCGGCGGTGATCGCGCGGGCCTCGAACTACACCGAGTACGCCAACGCCAACCTGCCCGCGACGCCGCTGGTGGATGAGGAACTGCGCACCAACGCGAACGTCTATCCGACCCCGGAAGTGTTCAGTCGGCTGTTCGTGACCACGACCAAGGAGCAGACGCTGCTGGAACAGGTGAACCGGCTCTGGACCCGGGTGATGACCGGACGATGAGCCGTCCGCCTGTCTCCCGACCGGTCCGCAGCGAGGCCGGCCGGCGTCCCAACATCGGGGCGGTGCGGTCCAGCTTCGCGCCGTGGAATGATCCCGACGCCACGCCCCTGGTGCGGTTCGAGTCTGTAACCAAGCGGTTCGGCGATCACGCCGCCGTCGATGACGTCTCGCTGGACATCTATCCGGGGGAGTTCTTCGCCCTGCTCGGCCCGTCCGGCTGCGGCAAGACCACCCTGATGCGCATGCTGGCCGGTTTCGAAACGCTCGACGCCGGCCGCATCACCCTGGCCGGCGAGGATCTCGCGGGCGCGCCGCCGCACAAGCGGCCGGTGAACATGATGTTCCAGAGCTACGCCCTGTTTCCCCACCTGAATGTCGAGCAGAACATCGCCTTCGGCCTGAAGCAGGAGGGCATGGGCAAGAAGGACATCGCCGCCCGGGTCGCCGAGATGCTCGCGCTGGTGAAGCTGGACGCCTTCGCCAAACGCAAGCCCGACCAGCTGTCCGGCGGCCAGAAGCAGCGGGTCGCCCTCGCCCGCGCCATCGCCCGCAAGCCGCGCATGCTGCTGCTCGACGAGCCGCTCGGCGCGCTGGACAAGAAGCTGCGCGAGGAAACCCAGTTCGAGCTGATGGACCTGCAGGCCGAGCTCGGCGTGACCTTCCTGATCGTCACCCATGACCAGGAAGAGGCGATGGTCATGGCCGACCGGATCGCCGTGATGCGCGAGGGCAAGATCGTCCAGATCGGCCGGCCCGAGGAGGTCTACGAGGCCCCCAACAGCCGTTACGTGGCCGAGTTCCTCGGCGACGTGAACCTGTTCGAGACGACCGTCGAAGCCATCGAGCACCCGATGGCGCACCTGGATCTGGCCGAGGCCCAGGCAGGCTTCTATGTGCTGGACGACGACTGCCCCGGGCCCGGATCGACCGTCTGGCTGGCCGTCCGGCCGGAGAAGATGCGCATCAGTCTCGACCCGCCCGCGGCCGATGCGCGCAATGTGCTGGCCGGCGAAATCTGGGACATCGGCTACACCGGCGACTGGACCAACTACATCGTCGAACTGCCGGGCGGAAAACTGGTGCGGGTGGCGCGGGCCAACTCGCGGCGCTTCGTTGATCGCCCGATCGGCTGGGACGACAAGGTCTGGGTCAGCTTCGACCCGGACGCCGGCGTGGTGCTGACGGCGTGATGTGCGTGGTTCGAGACGCTCGCCTGAGGCTCGCTCCTCACCATGACGAGCAGGAGCGAGCACAGGTGTTCGTCATCCTGAGGAGCGATCCCTCAGGATCGCGTCTCCAAGGACCCACCCCGTGAGCCGGCCCAGGTCCAGAGCCGCCATCCTGCCGGGACTGTGGCTGGCGATCCTGTTCGCCTTTCCGTTCCTGCTGGTGCTGCGGCTGTCGCTGTCCGACACCGCGCTGGCGATCCCGCCCTATGCGCCGCAGATCGACTGGTCGCGGGGGCTGGACGGGCTGAAGGCCTTCTTCGCGGCCCTCGACTTCGAGATGTACCGGCGGCTGGGCTCTGACCGACTGTATTTCGACGCCTTCATCTCAAGCCTCCAGTTCGCCGCCATGGGCACGGTGCTGGCGCTGCTGGTCGGCTATCCGATGGCCTACGGCATGGCCAGATGTCGGCCCGGGACGCGCAATATCCTGCTGATGCTGGTGATCCTGCCGTTCTGGACCAGCTTCCTGATCCGGGTCTACGCCTGGGTCGGGATCCTCAAGCCGCAGGGGCTGCTGAACGCCTTCCTCGGCCTGCTGCACATCCCGCCTGTGGAC
Organism: Caulobacter sp.; assembly: GCA_021741355.1. Taxonomy (GTDB): domain Bacteria; phylum Pseudomonadota; class Alphaproteobacteria; order Caulobacterales; family Caulobacteraceae; genus Caulobacter. The sequence continues at coordinate 76,897 of JAIOXZ010000016.1, read as the reverse complement.
CTGCTCTACACGCCGGCGGCCGTTCAGATCGGACTGGTCTACAGCTATCTGCCGTTCATGGTGCTGCCGCTCTACGCGGCGCTGGAGCGGCTCGACCAGACCTTGCTGGAAGCGGCAGCCGACCTGGGATCGCCGCCGTGGAAGAGCTTCTGGCAGGTCACCTGGCCACTCTCCATTCCGGGCGTCATCGCCGGCTGCCTGCTGTGTTTCATCCCGATGGTCGGGGAGTTCGTCATCCCTGACCTGCTCGGCGGGCCGGGCTCGCTGATGATCGGCCGCTCGATCTGGATGGAATTCTTCGCCAACCGCAACTGGCCGTTCGCCTCGGCGGTCGCCATCGTGCTGCTGGTCACGCTGATCGCGCCGATCCTGCTGTACCAACGCCAGCAGGCGAAGGCCCTGGAGGCCGGGCGATGAGGGCGCTGGGCCAAATGCTCCCCTCTCGGGGGAGCTGTCAGCCCGCAGGGCTGACTGAGGGGGTCGCCCGGAACGCCGGTCGAAATCTGAGCGGACCCTCTCCGTCCCGCCTGACGGCGGTCCACCTCCCCCGATGGGGAGGATTTGGATGAGGCGCGGCCCCTCCTGGTTCAACCTGGTGTCGCTGACGCTCGGCTTCGCCTTCCTCTACCTGCCGATCGTGCTGCTGGTGATCTGGTCGTTCAACGCCAGCCGGCTGGTGACGGTCTGGGGCGGCTTCTCGACCCGCTGGTACGTGGCGCTGCTACAGGACAGCCAACTGCTCGACGCGGCGTGGGTGACACTGCGGATCGCGCTGATGTCCGCCACGGTCGCGACCGTGCTGGGCTCGCTGGCGGCCGTGGCGCTGGTGCGCGGCGGCCGGTTCCGGGGGCGGACGCTGTTCTCGGGCATGGTCTATGCGCCGCTGGTGATGCCGGAGGTGATCATGGGACTGTCGCTGCTGCTGCTGTTCGTGGCGATGCGGTTCGACCGGGGCTTCTGGACCGTGATGCTGGCGCATACGACCTTCACCCTGTCCTACGTCGCCGTGGTCGTGCATTCGCGGCTGGTTACCTTCGACAAGTCGCTCGAGGAGGCGGCCCAGGACCTGGGCTGCACCCCGGCGCAGAGCTTCCTGAAAGTGACGCTGCCCAACATCTTCCCGGCCGTGCTGGCCGGCTGGATGCTGGCCCTGACCCTGTCGCTGGACGACCTGGTGATCGCCAGCTTCACCAGCGGCCCGGGCGCGACGACCCTGCCGATGCGCATCTACAGCCAGGTCCGGCTGGGTGTGACGCCCGAGATCAACGCGGTCTGCACCATCCTGATCGCCATCGTCGCCACCGGCGTGATCATCTTCTCGGTGGCCCAGAAATGGAGCGCCGCGGGCGTCGCCAAGACCTGACGCGGCCCGCCGACTAAATACACCCGTTTTGGGTAGCGGCCGGCTCTGACTAAGGGATCAGTCACGCTTCCGGGCGTAGGCAGGGACCATGTCACGTTCCCGTTCCAGCCTTTCGCCGCGCGTCGTCCTGCTGAGCGCGGAGGCGTTCGAGGCGCGTGTAAAGGCGCATGAGGCCTTCACGCTCGGCCGGCCCGGCGGCGCGAGGGGCGACCTGCGCTACGCCGTCGCGCGCGGCATGCGATGCGACCGCCGTCGCCTGGCCGACGCGGACTTCACCGGCGCGGACCTGACAGGCAGCACCTTCGTCGGCAGCGACCTTGCCCGCATCAGCTTCTATTGCGCCAACCTGACCCGCTGCGACCTTCGCGGCGCGTCCCTGTTTCGCGCCGACCTGCGCGGAGGGACCTATTCCGGCGCCAAGCTGGCCGGCGCCAATCTGGACCAGGCAGACCTGCGGGCCCCCGTCCTGTGCATCGCCGACGACGCGCTGGGCCTCAAATGGGTCGGGCCGCGCACCTCGATGAACGGGGCGAGCGCGAATGGCGCCGACATGAGCGACGCCGTCGCGCTGGGCGTGGACTTCACCAACTGCTCATTGCGCGGCGCCCTGCTGCGGAACGCGAACCTGAAGAACGCCAATTTCACCGACGCCAATCTCGACGGGGTCGACCTTTCGGGGGCTCGGCTTTCCGGCGTTCAGCTTCAGGGCGCGATCCTGACCAATGTCGATACCGCCCTGCTGGAGCGGTCCGGCGTGCGTCTGACCGGCTGCGTTCTCGATCCCAGCGCCCAGGCGATCGCGCGGCTCGGAGAAGTCCGCGCCGAGCTGGAGCGGTCGGAAGTCTGGATCAAGACCAATGGCCGGGACGGCGCGCCGGCCTGTCTCGACGGATTCGACCTGCGTCCGGCGGCGCCATTGTTCGCCCGGCAGCTGCTCGCCGGCCTCACGGCCCGGGCCTCGCAGGCCATCGGGGTGGATTTCTCCGGCGCCCAGCTTCAGGGCGCGATCTTCGATGACGCCGACCTGCGCGGCGCGAACTTCAAGGGCGCCGACCTGCGGGGCGCCTCCTTCCTGCGGGCCAGGCTGGCCCATGCCGTGTTCGAGGGCGCCGATCTGTCGGCCCTTGAGGGACAGGGCGGAAGCAGTCGGGTGGCGCGCTTCGACAGCGCGGATCTGACCGGCACGGGTCTGGTCCACAAGCCGGCGCGCGAGCCGGAGTTCATCTGAGCCCGCGCGCCGGTTGACCCGGCGCCCCTTCTGTCAGAGGAAGGGCGCTCGGCGGCCGGATGACCGGACTGTCGTTGGGCCGGCTTAGCTCAGATGGTAGAGCAGCGGTTTTGTAAACCGAAGGTCACGGGTTCGATTCCTGTAGCCGGCACCACGCCCCATCCGGAGGGCCCTTTGAATATCGCCCGGTCCTCCGACATCCAGATCGAGGCCTGCCGCCTGTTCGCCGAGGCGGCGGAGCGTCAGGACGAGGGCCGTCTGGCCGAGGCCGAGGCGCTCTACACCGTGGCCGCCGAGCTCGGCTATCCCCTGGCGATGAACAACCTGGCGATCCTGCTCGAGGACGTGATCCCGACGCCGCGGCCCGCGGAAGCGGTCTACTGGCTCAAGCGGGCCGTCGCGGCGGGCTACAGCGACGCGGCCTGGAACCTAGCGATGCGGCAACGGCAGGCGGGCCGCAGGCGCTGGTATATCCACTGGCTTGAGATCGCCGCGCGCATGGGCAATGACGACGCCCTCGCCGCCTTGCCGGCCGCCCTCGGCGACGGATCCTGGTGGGCCCTTGGCGATGTTCCGCCGCCGCCGTTTGTGAAGGAGCCCGCGCCTGGCCAGACTTAGCGACACCCTCGCCGACCGGATGACAGCGGAGAACCTGAAAGGCGTCGCCCGCGCCCGCAAGGCGGTCGACTTCATGCTGTCGCGCCGCGACCGGGCGCTGCCGTTGCTGGCGGAGCTGCGCAACTTCACCGTCGAGGGCGCGACCGGCCCCCTCGCCGCCCGCCTCTACGTGCCGCAGGGCGCGGAGACGCCGGGGCCGATGCTGGTGTTCTTCCATGGCGGCGGGTTCGTGCTGGGCGACATCGAGACCCATGACGCCTTCTGTGTGCGGCTGGCCGACGCGGCGAAGGTGCGGGTGCTGGCCTGCCGCTATCGCCTGGCGCCCGAGGCGGCCTATCCGGCGCAGCTCGATGACGCACTGGCCGCGTTCCGCTGGATCGCGGCGCGGGCGGAGACGTTCGGGGCGCGCGCCGATGCGCTGGCGCTGGGCGGCGATTCAGCCGGCGGCTACCTGGCCGTGGCGGCGACCGCGCGGATCAATACCGAAACGCCCGGCGCGGTGACGGCGCAGGTGCTGATCTACCCGCTGCTGACGCTGGACGACGATATCTGGGCCTCGTCCCTGCTGCAGGACGGCCGGATCGTCGGGCGGCTGGCCGTGCAGTTCATTCGGGCGCAACTGGCGACCACCGAGGCGCCGTCATTGCTGGGGACCCTGACGGGGAAGGCGCCGCCGACCCTGCTGGTCGCGGGCGGGCCGCTGGACCCCTGCCGGCCGGACGCCCTGACCTATGCGCAGGCCCTGGCGGCAGCGGATGTCGACTTCGAGGAGCGGTACTACACCGCCCTGCCCCACGGGTTCATCAACCTGACGCACGTCTCGGCCCCGGCGCGCGAAGCGGTGGCCGAGATCGGGACGATGACGGGCCGTCTGCTACGGCGCGTGTCCGCTGGAGCCTAGGCCCCGGCGGTCATCCTCCAGATGAGGGCGTCGATGTCGGCAAAGAAACGCTTCAGGAACAGCGGCATGGTGAATAGCTCCCCAATGCTCATAGACCTCGCGTTAACGATTGTTGGCCGATTCGGGTTCCGGCGCTAAACGCGGGGCCCATGACCACCCCGCCCAGCCCCATCCGGATCTATATCGACGCCGACGCCTGTCCGGTGAAGGACGAGGTCTACAAGGTGGCCGCGCGGTACGGCCTGAAGACCTTCGTCGTCTCCAACAGCTTCATGATGATCCCGCAGTCGCCGCTGATCGAACGGGTCGTCGTGGACGCCGGGCCGGACATCGCCGACGACTGGATCGCCGAACGCGCCGCCCCGGGCGATGTGGTGGTGACAAACGACATTCCGCTGGCCGACCGGGTGCTGAAGGCCGGCGCCGCGGCGATCAAGCCCAACGGCCAGCCGTTCACCGCCGACTCGATCGGCTCGGCGCTGGCCCAGCGGTCGATCATGGAGCACATCCGCTCGACCGGCGAGATCACCGGCGGGCCCAGGCCCTTCGACCGCAATGACCGCTCGCGCTTCCTGCAGGCGCTCGACGAGGCGGTGCAGAAGTCGAAGCGGATGCGGCGATGATCGAGATCACGCCCGCCATCGCCCTTGACGACTTCGAGCTGGAGTTCGCCTTCATCCGCGCCGGCGGACCAGGCGGCCAGAACGTCAACAAGGTGGCCACCGCCGTGCAGATGCGGTTCGACGCGCGGCGCTCGCCGTCCCTGCCCAATGACGTCTCGACGCGCCTGCAGAAGCTGGCCGGGTCGCGCCTGACGCTGGACGGGGTGATCCTGATCGCCGCCAGCCGCTTCCGCACCCAGGAGCGAAACAAGGCCGACGCCATCGAGCGGCTGGTCGAGCTGATCCGCAAGGCCGCCGAACCGCCACCGCCGCCGCGCAAGAAGACCAGACCCTCAAAGGCGGCCCGGGCGAAGCGGGTCGACGCCAAGACGCGGCGCGGGTCGGTGAAGGCGATGCGCGGACGGCCGGGCGGCGAGGACTGAGGCCGTTTTCGAGGCCTTTCGGCAGCGTCGCGAACTGTCCTGAATCAATTTCTGCCGCCGCCGTTGCATCGCCGGAAAAGCGGCGTAGCGTGCGCCCGCGTCAGTCGGGAGAAGTTGCGATGCGTAGCGAACTCAAAGTCATGATCATGGTCAGCGCCGCGGCGCTGCTGACGGCCTGTGGCAAGGCCGCCGAAACGCCCGCCGCCAGCGACAGCGCGGCCGCGCCCGCCGCCGCTTCAGCGCCCGCCCCGGCCGCGACGCCGGTTGCCGATGACGACGACGCCGAAGACAAGGCCGAGGCCCTCGCCGCCCTGCCCGCGCCCTACAACACCGCCGACCTTGAGAACGGCCAGCGCAAGTTCGCCCTCTGCCGCTCCTGCCACACCATCGTCGAGGGCGGCGCCAACATGACCGGCCCGAACCTGTACGGCCTGTTCGGGCGCGCCGCCGGGTCTGTCGAAAAGTTCAACTATTCGGACGGTGTGAAGGCGGCCGGCTTCACCTGGGACCCCTCGCACCTCGACAAGTGGCTGGCCGATCCGCGCGGCTACATCCCGGGCAACCGGATGACCTTCGTCGGCGTCAAGGATCCTAAAGACCGCACGGACCTGATCGCGTATCTTATGGTCGAGACGTCAGACAAGTCCGATGACTGACGGGGGTCGATGGGCGACACCGAAGCCCTTCTGACGCGCCTTTACGAGGCTTTCAACCGCAAGGACATCGAAGCGGTCGTCGCCTTACTGCACCCCGAGGTCAGCTGGCCCAACCTGTTCGGCGAGGGTCGGCTGCAAGGCCGCGACGCCATGCGGCTGATGTGGCGGGAACAGTTTTCAGCGATTGATCACGAGGCCACGCCGTTGGCCTTCGCGACCCTGCCGGACGGCCGTGTGAAGGTCGATATCGCCTACGTTGTGCGCACGATGGACGGCAAGCTGTTCACCGAAGAGATGGCCGCCAACACCTATCGGTTCGAGGATGGACTGATCATCGGCATGGAGTGGGGCTGACACGCGATTGCGATTGGCGTTTCGCCCCACGACGGCTACAGCGAAGGTCGTTGTCCTCCGGAACCGGGATGTCGCGCGATGGTCGATCGCGAGGCCACAATCATCGCGCTTTGGGCCGCCCTGAACCGACAGGACGTCGAGGCCGCGTCTACGCTTCTTCATCCGGACGTCGACTGGCAGGATCTCATCCATGGCGGACGGCGCACAGGTCCGGCGGCGGTTCGCGACTACTGGAAGGCCGTCTTCGCCCTGATCCGCCCGGAGACGACGGCGCTCGAATTCACCACCGTTGGCGACGACAGCCTCGCCGTGAAGGTCGACCACCATATCTGCGACGCGCAAGGGACCTTCTGGGCCGATGAGATCCTCACCCACCGCTTTGCCTTCCGGGACGGACTGATCGTCCGCATGGACGTGATCTGAGGGCGTCAGACCATCAGGTCGGCGCACGCATCCAGGATCGCGTCCGCGTCCAGCCGGTACTTCGCATAGAGGTCAGGAAGATCGCCGGACTGGCCGAAGGTCTCCATGCCCAGCGCCCTCACCCGCTGGCCGCGCACCGATCCGATCCACGACAGCGCCGCCGGCGAGCCATCAATGACCGTGACCAGCGCCGCCGACGGCGACAGCGCCTCCAGCAGGGTCTCGATGGTCGCCGCGCGTTGCTCCCCGGTGGTCCAGCGCGCGCGGCCGGCGGCCGTCCAGTCGGTGTGCAGCACGTCGGGCGAGGTTACGGCCAGCAGACCCGCGCCCGGCTCGTCCTCCAGCAGCTGTTCGAAGGCGGCGAGCGCCTCGGGCGCGATCGCACCGCTGTAGACCAGCGCCAGCCGCGCGTCCGGCGCCGGCGTCTTCATCCAGTAGGCGCCCGCGACGCAGCCGGTCCGCCAGGCGTCGTCCGATCGCACCGGCTGATCGATGACCCGCGTGGAGAGGCGCAGATAGGTCGAGCCGCCGCCGCTCGCCTGGATGCGCTCGAACGCATGGGCCATGAGCACCGCCGTCTCGTCGGCGAAGGCCGGCTCATAGCTGTCGAGGCCGGGCTGGCTCATGCCGATCAGCGGCGTGCCGATCGACTGGTGGGCCCCGCCCTCCGGGCCGAGCGTCAGGCCTGACGGCGTCGCCACCAGCAGGAAGCGGGCGTCCTGGTAGCAGGCGTAGTTCAGGGCATCGAGCCCGCGGGCGATGAACGGGTCATAGAGGGTGCCAACGGGGAACAGCCGCTCGCCGAACAGCGGGCCCGACAGGCCCAGCGCCGCCAGGACGATGAACAGGTTGTTCTCGGCGATGCCCAGCTCGACGTGCTGGCCGGTCTCGCCCATGGCCCAGACCTGGGCGGAGGGGATGCGGCGGTTCTTGAATACGTCCTGGTGGGCCCGGCGGTGGAACACCCCGCGCCGGTTCACGAAGCCGCCGAGATTGGTCGAGACGGTCACGTCCGGCGAGGTGGTCACCACCCGGCCGGAGAACTCGTCGGTTCCCTTGGCGATCTCGAACATCACCTTGCCGAAGGCCGCCTGGGTCGACTGCTCGCCGCCGCCCTCGACCGCCTTCAGCAGGGTTTCGGCGGAGGGCGTGGCGACCAGCGGCGCGGCCTTGTGGCCGTCCTTGCGGGCGGCGAACGGGGCGGTCTCGACCAGCCGTTTCATCGCCTTCAGCTCGTTGTCGGCGAGCCCGGACCAGACGTCCCACTCCTCCCCTTCCCTCACCCCCAGCCGGCCGCGCAGCTCGGCGATCTGGGTCGGGGTCATCAGGCCCGAGTGGTTGTCCTTGTGACCGGCGAACGGCAGCCGCCAGCCCTTGACCGTGTAGGCGATGAAGAAGCGCGGGGCGTCGTCCTCGGCGGCCTTGGCGAAGGCCTCCAGGATCGTCTCCAGGCAGTGGCCGCCCAGCTCGGTCATCAGCAGCGCGAGGTCCGCGTCGTCCACGCCCGCGATCAGCTTCAGCGCCGCCTTGTCGCCGGCGAGATCCGCCGTCAGCCGCTCGCGCCAGGCCGCGCCGCCCTGATAGGTCAGGGCCGCGTAAAGGTCATTGGGGGCGCTCTCGATCCAGGCCTGCAGCGCCGCGCCGCCCGGTCTGGCGAACGCCTGCTGCTGGCGCTTCGACCACTTCAGCGTCTCGACCGTCCAGCCGGCGGCCTCGAAGATCTCGCCATAGCGGGTGAACATCCGGTCGGACGTCGTCGCGTCGAGACTCTGGCGGTTGTAGTCGACGATCCACCAGGTGTTGCGGACGTCGTGTTTGCAGGCCTCGATGAGGGCCTCGTAGATGTTGCCCTCGTCCAGCTCGGCGTCGCCCAGCAGGCTGATCATCCGGCCCATGGCGTCCGGCTTCACCGCCCCCCGCGCGGCGAGGTAGTCCTGCGTCAGGCTGGCGAACGCGGTCATGGCTACGCCGAGGCCGACCGAGCCGGTGGAGAAGTCGACGTCGTCGATGTCCTTGGTCCGCGAGGGATAGGACTGCGCCCCGCCCAGCGAGCGGAACCGCTGCAACTGGTCGATGGTCTGGCGGCCGTAGACGTGCTGGATGGCGTGGAACACGGGACTGGCGTGCGGCTTGACCGCCACCCGGTCCTGCGGCCGCAGGGCGCTGAAATAGAGCGCCGTCATCAGCGTGGTCATCGAGGCGCAGGACGCCTGGTGCCCGCCGACCTTCAGCCCGTCGCGGCTGTCGCGCAGGTGGTTGGCATTGTGGATCGTCCAGCTGGCCAGCCAGAGAACCCGTTCCTCCAGACGGCGCAACAGCGCGATATCCTTGCCGCGAACAGCGATACTGGCGTCGTCCATGTCCATCCCGGAGCGATTTGCAGGCGAACCCTGCCCTCGGACGGTGTTCTAGGCCGTCACAGCCCGGACCGCCAGATGTCGACATTCGGAGGCAAACCGCCTTGGATAGTCCTTCAACAGGACGCAGGGGACGCGCATGCCGCAGGCACAGGCTAACGGGCTGACCATCGAATACGACATCACCGGCCCGGCCGACGGCGAGACGGTCCTGCTGATCATGGGCCTGGGCGCGCAGATGACCCGATGGCCCCAGGGCTTCCTCGACGAACTGTCGTCACGCGGCCTGCGGGTGATCCGCTTCGACAACCGCGACGTGGGCCTGACCAGCAAGATCGACTCGGCCGGCCCGGCAGACCTGCCGGCGGTGATCACCGCCCTGATGGAGGGCCGCACGCCCGACGTCGCCTACACCCTGGCAGACATGGCGGCGGATGCCGTGGGTCTGCTGGACGCGCTGGGCGTCGCCCGCGCCCACATCGTCGGGGCCTCGCTGGGCGGCATGGTCTCGCAGCTGGTCGCGGCGGATTATCCCGACCGGGTGCTGTCCCTGACGTCGATCATGTCGACGACCGGCAACCGGACCCTGCCCCCGCCGACGCCGGAGGCCGTCGCGGTGCTGAACAACCGCGGCCCGGACCCGCATGTAGACCTGGAAGGCTATCTCGACCACGCGGTGAAGGGCGCCCGGGCGGTGGGCTCGCCGGGCTATCCGGCGGCGGCGGAAGACATCCGGGCGCGGTCGCTCGCCGACTTCAACCGCAGCTACTATCCCGTTGGATTTGGACGGCAATACGCGGCCGCCGCCGCATCGCCGGACCGCCGCCCGAAGCTGGCGACCATCACCGCGCCGACCGTGGTCATCCACGGCGCCGCCGACCCGCTGGTTCCCCTGGCCGGCGGCAAGGACACCGCCGAGAACATTCCCGGCGCCGAGCTGATCGTGATCGATGGCATGGGCCACGACGTGCCCGCGCCCCTGTTCGCCGCCATCGCCGACGGAATCCAGAAGGCGGTGGAACGGTCGAAGGCGACGGTGACCTGATTCTAGTGCGCCGGGGGGGAAGCGGCCGGCTCGCCGCCGTGTTCGTAGGCCTCGATCTGCCGCGCCGTCCATTCCGGCGACTTCGTGAAGCGCGCCAGCATGTTGTAGAACACCGGCACCACGAACACCGTCAGCAGGGTCGCGAAGATCGCGCCGAAGAAGATCGTCACGCCGATCGTCTGGCGGCTGGCCGCGCCGGCGCCCTGCCAGAGCATCAGCGGCAGCGCCCCGAACGCGGCGGTGATCGAGGTCATCACGATCGGCCGCAGACGCAGCACCGCCGCCTCGATCACCGCCTCGCGGATCGAGCGGCCCTGGTCGCGCAACTGGTTGGCGAACTCGACGATCAGGATGCCGTTCTTGGCGGCGATGCCGATGAGGATGATCAGACCGATCTGGCTGTAGGTGTTGATCGACTGGCCCGTCAGCAACAGGCCGAAAAGGCCGCCGAGCGCGGCAAGCGGCACTGTCAGCATGATCACCGCCGGGTGGATCCAGCTCTCGAACTGCGCCGCCAGCACCAGGAAGACCAGCAGCAGGGCCATGCCGAAGGCCAGACCCACGGCGCCGGAGGCCTCGAGGTAGTCCCGCGCCTGGCCGCCCCAGGTGTAGGTCACGCTCGGCGAGGGATTCTTGCGGATCTCGTCCTGGATGAAGGCGACCGCGTCGGCGACGGTGAAGCCCGGCGACAGCTGGGCCGTCAGCTCGACTGACCGCTGCCGGTCCGTGCGTTCCCGGTCAGGCGTGTCGCCGCGCAACCGGGTCGTCACCACCGAGGACAGGGGCACCAGCGCGCCGGAGCCCGTGCGGACATAGAGGGTGTTGAGGTCGCCGATGGTGCGGCGCTTTTCGAGGTCGGTCTGGACGATGACGTCGTATTCCTGGCCGCCCTTGACGTAGGTGGTCACCCGGCGGGAACCGAACATCGACTCCAGCACCCGGCCCACGGCCTGGGGCGTGACCCCGAGCGCAGCGGCCCTCTCCCGGTCGATCTCGACCGACAGGCGCGGCGCCGTCGGCTCGTAGTCGAGGCGTGGCCGCGAGAAGCCGGGATTGCGCTGCATGGCGTCGCGGATCGGTTCCAGCCAGCGGGCGATCTCGGCGTAGTCGTTGCCCAGACCGACCAGGTCGACGTTGGTGCCCCCTCCCCCGCCGCCGCCGCGCTGGAAGGCGCCGCGCACGCTGGCCACGGCCCGCACGCCGGTGATGTTGCTCAGGCTCTTGTTCAGTTCGTCGGCGACCTGGTCGGAGGTCTTGGTCCGCTTGCCCCAGTCGTTCATCACCACCACCGAGTTGGCGGTGTTGAACTGGGTCGCGCCGAAGCGCGGAATGCTGAGGATGTACCGGCTCGCCTCACCGTCTTCGTAGTAGCGGCGGACCTGGCTCTCGACGGTCGCGGCGGCCTTGCGGGTGTAGTCGTAGCCCGCGCCTTCCGGGCCGCTGATCGAGATGTCCACCCGCCCCCGGTCTTCGGCCGGCACCAGTTCCTGCGGCAGGGTGACAAACAGCACCGCCGCCAGCGCGGCCAGGGCGGCCACCAGGCCGAGCGCGCCGAAGCCCACGACGCGCGGCCCCAGCAGCATGTCGAGCGAGTTGCGATAGGAGGCCTTCACCTTGTCGACCGCGAAGTCGACGCGCCGGGCCAGCCAGCCGTTTCCGGAGGCCGGCCGCAGGAGCTTCGAGGCCAGCATCGGCGACAGGGACAGCGCCAGGAAGGCCGAGAAGGCCACGGCCGAGGCGATCGCAACGGCAAGCTCGACGAACAGGCGCCCGATGTAGCCCGGCAGGAACATCAGCGGCGCGAACACCGAGATCAGCACGATGGTCGTGGCGATCACGGCGAAGAAAACCTGACGCGCGCCACGGGTGGCGGCGACCGTCGCCGGCTCGCCGTCGTCCACCCGTCGCTGGATGTTCTCGACCACCACGATGGCGTCATCCACGACCAGTCCGACGGACAGGACCAGCGCCAGCAGGGTCAGCAGATTGAGCGAGAAGCCCAGCGGGGTCAGGACGATGAAGGTCGACAGCAGACAGATCGGCGCGACGATCGAGGGAATGATCGCCGCCCGCCAGCTGCCGAGGAACACCAGATTGACCAGCGCCACCAGGGCGATGGAGATACCCATGGTGATCCAGACCTCGTGGATCGCCTCGGCCGTGAATTCCGAGGAATCCACGGCGATGATCATCGAGGTGCCTGCGGGCAGGCTCTGGTTGATTGTCGCGACTTCCTTGCGCGCGGCCTTGGCGATGGCCAGGTCGTTGGCCTGGGACTGGCGGGTCAGGACCAGGCCAATCTGGTCAACGCCGTTGCCGCGGAACACGCGCCGGTCCTCGGCCGCCCCTTCCTCGACCCGGGCGATATCGCCCAAGCGGGTGACGTAGGCGTCGCTGCCCGCGCTCTGGCCGGCCACCTTGATGGGCAGCCCCCGAAAGTCCTTCGGCGATTCGTAGCCGCGTTTGACCCGGATGGTGAAGTCGCGGGCCGTGCTCTCCAGGGCGCCGGCCGGCAGTTCGACGTTCTGGCTGCCGAGCGCGGCCTCGACGTCGTCGACGGTCACGCCACGGGCCGCCATCTGGTCAGCGTCGAGCCAGATGCGCATCGCGTAGGTCGGTCCGGCCATCCGGACAGCCGCCACCCCGGGAATGGTCGACAGCCGCTCGACGAGGAAGCGGTCAGCGTAGTCCGCCAGCTGAAGGGGATTCAGCGTCGTCGACGTCATGTTGATGATGATGATCGGCGCAGAGTCCGCGTCGGCCTTGGCGATCTGCGGGGGATCGGCCTGGTCGGGCAGCTGGTTGACCACGCGGCTGGCGGCGTCGCGCACGTCGTTGGCCGCCGTTTCCAGGTCGGTGTCCAGCTTGAAGCTGATGTTGATCTGGCTGCGGCCGTCGCGGCTGGACGAATTGACCCGGTCGATGCCCTGGATGCCGCTGACCTGGCGCTCCAGAACCTGGGTGATCCGCTCCTCGACGATTTCGGCCGAGGCGCCGCGATAGGTCGTCGAGATCGAGACCACGGGCGGATCGACGCTGGGCAGCTCGCGGATCGATATGCTGAGGAAGGCCGCGAGCCCCACGACGCAGAGAATGATCGCCGCAACCGCGGCGAAGACCGGCCGCTTGACCGAAAGGTCAGACAGCATCAGCCGGCCTTCCGCGCCGGGGCCGAGGCCGTCGGCCGGCGGCCGGGTCCGACCTGCACCGGCTGGCCGTCCTGGATCCGGTTGAGGCCGTCGGCGACGACCTTGTCGCCGGCCTGCAGGCCGCCGGTGATCTCGACGAAGCCGTTCGCCGTCGAGCCGGTCTGCACGGCCTGCTTGCGGGCCGAGACGCCGCCGCCGCGCGGGGTAACCACGAACACGAAGGCCTGGTCGCCCTCGAACTGGACGGCGGCTTCCGGCACGGCCAGGCCCTGGCGGGCGCCGTTGGCGATCGTGACGCGCATCAGCATGCCCGGCTTGATCCGGCCGCCCGGGTTGGCGAACTCGGCGCGGGCGGTGATGGCGCGGGTCGTCGCGTCGATCCGGCTGTCCAGCCGGGCGATGCGGCCCTGGATGGTCTCGGTCGGCCAGGCGTCCGGCCGGGCGGCGAGCGCCGCGCCCTCGGCGAGCATCGGCAGGTAGCGGTCCGGCACCTCGAAATCGACGCGCACCATTGTCAGGTCGTCGAGGGTGACGATCGGAGCGCCCGGACTGATCAGTGCGCCCGGCGCGACGTCGGTCAGGCCCACGACGCCCGCGAACGGCGCGCGGATCACGCGATCGAGCTTGCGGGCGCGGGCGGCCTCGACCCCGGCGCGGGCGGTGTCCAGCGCCGAGCGGAACTGTTCCGCTGTCGCCCTGGGCGCGATGCCCTGGTCGGCCAGGCTCTTCCAGCGGGCATAGTCGCGCTCCGCCTGGGCCAGACGGGCCTGGGCCTCGATCAGACCGGCATCCTCTTCACCGGCCTTCAGCTCAACCAGCACCTGGCCCTTGCTGACCTGCTGGCCGTCACGGAAGCGGACGGCGGTCACCAGTTCGCTGGTGCTGGACGTGATGGTGACGGACTCGCGGCCCTTGGCCACGCCCAGCGCCTCGATATTGTCAGCGAAGGGGCGCAACGCGACGACAGCCTGGGAGATCGCCGCGGCCCTGCCGCCCGGTCCGCCCGGACCGCCCTTGCCCTTGGGTTCTGCCGTCGCCAGCTTCAGTCCGCCGCCGATCAGCATCAGCACCAGAAAAGCGGCGGCGGCGAACAGGAAGAAATGACGGCGGATCACGAACAACTCCCCGCGCCGGCCCGGCCGGCGGCATGCAATGGCACATATAGGGGCATTGCCGTTCACGTAAACCGTATTGCGATGGCTGCGGCGTGACGGTCTGTTGCGGGCCTGAAACAGAGGTCAGAACGAACGCCAGACAGCGAACACCGGTCCGGCTTCGGCGGGGCTGTCGCGGCCGGCCACGGACTGTCGCCAGCCGGCCTGAAGTCGCCAGTCGCCGATACGCCGGACGGCGGAAATCTCCAGCTTCAGCCAGCGCGGCGACACCGGATCGCGGTCAGCCTGTCCGGCGTAGGCCTGGGCCAGCAGCAGCCAGCGATCGTCAGGCTCGAACCCGAGAGTCAGGTCGAGGTGGATTTCATCCGGCAGGCCCGACCGGTTCAGCCGCGCCAGCTGCGCGTCGATGAAGGCGGCGCGTCCGGCGACCGTGACCGAGCGTCCGGTCAGCAGACGAACCTCGACATCCGCCCCGCCCTCGCCCGGGGAGGCGTAGCCGGCATTGCGCCCGTCGCCCGCATAGGCGCCGCCGACGTAAAGACTGACCGCCGACCGCTCGCCCCGCAGGAGGGCCAATCGCAGACCCAGTTCCAGCGGGCCGCGACCGGCGTAGTCGGCGAAGCCGTCCTCGCCGCGGGTCCAGCCGATCCGTCCCTGAAAGGTCAGACGTCGGGCCAGACCGTGCTCGACGTACAGGCTGACGGCGTCATCGCCGCGCGGGGCCATCGCGACCTGGTCGCCCGCCGCGTCGAAGAAGGCATCGGCGCGCGAGCCTTCGTACTTGAGGATCGCCAGGGTCTCGCCCGGAGGGACCGGCCAGGCCCCTGCCCGCGCCGGCTCACAAACGAAGACCGCCGCGAGCGCCAGGCCCGCGAATATCCATCCTCTCACCCCGTCATGGCCCGGCCTGTCCGGGCCACCCAGGCGCGTTGAACGAAAAAGAGCGGGCGCCGCCATCGCCGCACCCGCTCTTCGATATCGGTGTTCCTGGGTGGCCCGGACAAGCCGGGCCATGACGGAGGCAATGATGTCTAGGCGTCGTAGCCCGGCAGGTTGCGGTCCAGCTGGCGCAGGCAGCCCGGCCAGGCCAGGCCGCCGATGCCGCCCATGCCGCGGCCCATCTGACTGCGCACTTCCGCCTGCGCGGCGTCCGGGGCGTTCAACACCCCGTCCCGGCCGGCTGAAAGCGCCATGACCTGCTGCTGACATGCGCGCTCCAGGTAGAACATGCTGAGCCAGCAGGCCGCCGCGGTGTCGCCCACGGCCAGCGTGCCGTGGTTCCGCAGCAGCATGGTGGTCTTCTCGCCCAAGTCAGCCACAAGTCGCTCCCGCTCGTCAAGATTGAGCGCGATGCCTTCATAGTCGTGATAGGCGAGTTGCGGCAGCACGATGAGCGCATGCTGCGACAGCGGCAGCAGCCCACCCTTCTGGGCCGAGACCGCGACACCCTGGTCCGAGTGCAGGTGCATCACGAACATCGCGTCCTCGCGGGCCGCGTGGACCGCCGAGTGGATCGTGAAGCCCGCCGGATTGATGAAGTACGGCGTCTCCTGCAGCACCTTGCCGTCGAGGTCGATCTTCACCAGCGAGCTGGCGGTGATCTCGTCGAAGAACATGCCGTAGGGATTGATCAGGAAATGGTGCTCCGGGCCCGGAATCCGGGCCGAGATGTGGGTGAAGATCATGTCGTCCCACCCGTGCAGGGCGACGAGCCGATAAAGGGCGGCGAGATCGACCCGCGCCTTCCACTCTTCCTCGCTGACCTTGCCCTTGAGCGAACTCACGCCCGCCATTGATCCGTCAGCCATGGCGTTTCTCCTCCGCGCCTCTTGTTGCTGGCAGAGTCGCGCCGCGTGACGCCCGCGTCAAGCGGCAGGCCCGCTTGCGGACCGGCGTTCGACCGGCCAATCTGATCGCTGATCACGGACGCGACCAACGACGTCCGAGGGAGGGCTCCATGACCAATCTTACCCGCCGCGGCCTGATGGCCGCCTCCGCCGCTGCTTCGGCCGTAGCCGCGACGCCCGCCGCCGCCCTGGGCTGGCCGGGCAGAAAGACCGCCGCAGCAGCCGCTCCCGCACCCTGGACGCCCGACGCCACCACAGTCGCGGCGATGATCCGCAGCAAGGAGATCAGCCCGCTCGAAGCGGTTGAAGCGGCGATCCGCCGGAGCGAGGCGTTGCAGCCGACGCTGAACTTCATGGTCAATTCCGACTACGACCGCGCGATCGACGCCGCGAAGAAGGGGGGCCAGACCGGTCCGTTCGCAGGCGTGCCCTTCCTGATCAAGGACCTGAACGACTACGCCGGCATGCCGACGCGCAATGGCTCTGCGGGCAGCCTCGCTGCGCCGCCCGCGACCGCCAACGATCCCTGGGTCGACGCCGCGTTGAAGGCGGGCTTCATCGTCATCGGCAAATCGGCCTCGCCCGAGTTCGGCTACCTGCCGACGACCGAGCCTCTCGCCTACGGCCCGACCCGAAATCCCTGGAACACAGGCCGGTCGACCGGCGGCTCGTCCGGCGGCGCCGCGGCGGCCACGGCGGCCGGCGTGGTCACCATGGCCCACGCCAGCGATGGCGGCGGCTCGATCCGTATTCCCGCCGCCTGTTGCGGTCTGTTCGGCTTCAAGCCTTCGCGCGGACGCCTCGCGGGCAACACGGACATGCGGGTCATCGCCCTGTCGGTGAACCACGTCGACAGCCGCTCCGTGCGCGACTCGGCGGCGATGTTCGCGGCGACCGAACGCACCGACGCCGATGCGCCGTACCGTCCGATCGGCTTCATCGAGAAGGCCTCGCGCAAGAAGCTCCGCATCGGCGTGCTGAGCGCCAGCGGCAACGGGCGCGAGCCGGACGCCGAGGTCCGCGCGGGCCTGGACGACGCGGTGAAGCTGCTGCAGGCCATGGGCCACAAGGTCAGCGAGGCCGCCTGGCCGATCGACTCCGCCCGCTTCGGACAGGACTTCCTGACCCTGTGGTCGGCCGGCGCCGCGATGGACATCGCCGCGATGAGCAAGGCGCTGGGCCGGGCGCCCGACACGAAGATGGCCGAGCCGTTCTCGCTGGGCATGGCCGAACTGATCGCCAAGGCGCCGGAAGGCGCCGTCGACGCCGCGATCGGCCGGCTGGCGCAGGATTCAGCGGCCTACGACGGCTGGTTCTCGAAGTTCGACGTCATCGTCTCGCCCGTCCTGACCAAGCCGCCCGTGCCGCTGGGCTTTGTTTCAGGCGACGTTCCGTTCGCCGAGCTTTCGGCGCGGCTGACCGACTATGTCGGCTACACCCCGCTGCACAACATCGCCGGCGCTCCGGCCATGAGTGTGCCCCTACACTGGACGGCCGACGGCCTGCCGGTCGGGGTGCATTTCGCGGCGAAGGCGGGCAACGACGCGATACTGTTCCAGCTGGCCTATGCGCTCGAGCAGGCCCAGCCGTGGGCAGGACGCAAGCCGGGGGTCAGCGCCTGACCCCTATGCTTGCATAATCTGCCATCGACGAGCATAATGCTTGCATGAACAGCAAGCAGCGGAAAACGCTCGCGGCCGTTTTCGCCGAACCGGTCTCCGGTACGGTGAAATGGTCTGTGATCGAGAGCCTGCTTGTCGCCGTCGGCTGCGAGGTGATCGAGGGATCAGGGTCGCGCGTGAGGTTTGTGTTCGATGGAGTGGTTGCGGCCTTCCACCGGCCGCATCCCGCAAAGGAGGCGAAGCGGTATCAGGTCCGCGACGCCAGGGAGTTCCTGCTCAGGATCGGAGTGAAGCCATGAGCGCCATGACCTTCAAAGGCTATTCCGCGCGGGTCGAGTACGACGCCGACGACGAGATCTTCACCGGCCGTATCGCCGGGATCGCGGACATCGTAGGCTTCCACGCCGATACGGTCGAGGACCTGAAGGCCGCCTTCCACGAAGCGGTGGAGGATTACGTCGAGACCTGCGCCAGGGCCGGGAAGCCGCCCCAGAAGCCCTTCTCGGGCCGGCTCATGCTGCGGGTCGACCCCAAGGTCCACGCCGACGCCATGCGCGCGGCCGAACTCGCCGGCCAGAGCCTCAACGCCTGGAGCGAGGAGGCTCTACGGAGGGCGGCTGGAGAGAACTGAGAGCGACGACGGGGACATGTACCGCAGGTACGTGTCCCCTAAACCAGCAGCTAGATTAGGGGACACGTACCTGCGGTACATGTCCCCGGCGTCCTACCCCTCCTCGAACACCTTCTTCAGCTCGTTCTTCATGATCTTGCCGTTGGCGTTGCGCGGCAGGGTTTCGTGCCAGAAGACCACCTTTTTCGGCACCTTGAAGGCGGCCAGGCGGTCGGCGACGAAGGCGCGGAGTTCCTGTTCGGTGGCGGTCGCGCCCTCCTTAAGGGTCACCACCGCACCCGGCTCCTCGCCCAGCGTCTTGTGCGGGATGCCGACCAGGGCGGCGTCCATCACGGCGGGATGGTCGTAGAGGACGTTTTCGACCTCGATGCAGTAGATGTTCTCGCCGCCGCGGATCAGCATGTCCTTGGCCCGGTCGATGATGAAGCAGAAGCCTTCCTCATCGAGGCGCGCCAGGTCGCCGGTCTTGACCCAGCCGTCGACGAAGGTCTGGGCCGTGGCTTCCGGCTTGTTCCAGTAGAGCTTCACCACCTGCGGGCCCTTGCACCACAGCTCGCCGACCTCGCCAATCGGCAGTTCGGTGTGCGGGGCCTCGACGGTCATGATCTTCAGGTCGGTGACGGGCACGGGCGGGCCGCAGCTGTCGGGGCGATGCTCGTAGTCCTCGGCCGAGTTGGAGGTGGCCGTGGCGCTGGTCTCGGTCATGCCCCAGCCGTTGCCGGCGTGGGATTTGGGCCAGACTTCCTTGATCTTGCGGACCAGCTCGGGCGCCGAGGGGGCGCCGCCATAGGCCATGCTTTCAATCGACGAGAGGTCGTACTTCTCGCGGGCCGGGTGCTCGATCAGTTGCCAGGCGATCGTCGGCACGCCGCCGGCGCTGGTCAGCCGCTCGCGCTCGATGATCTGCATGGCCACCTCGGGATCCCAGCGGCGGATCATCGCCAGCTTGGCGCCGGCGTAGAGGGTCGGGTTGAGCACGGCGAAACAACCGGTCGCGTGGAAGAACGGCACGCTGAGCAGGCTGCCCTTCTGCGGCAGGGTGGGATCAGGCGCGGGCGGCATCTCGCCGCGACGCAGGAAGGCCCGGGCCCCGGCGCAGAGGGCCGAGAAGATGTTGGAGTTGACGTTGCGCTGGGTCGCGAGCGCGCCCTTGGGCTTACCGGTGGTCCCGGAGGTGTAGAAGATGGTCGCGTCGTCGTCCGCCTCGATCGGCACGGTCGGCAGGGGAGTGTCCGGCAGGCTCGCCCAGCTGTTGGGATCGCCGATCGCGTCCTCCAGCTTGCTGACGAAGGGATGGGTGACCTCGTCGACCATGCGGCTGACGAAGACATGCTCCAGATCCGGGCAGTTGGGGAAGTGCTCGGCCATCCGGTCAAACCGCTCGGCGTCGACGATGCAGATCTTGCTGCCCGAGTCGGTAAGGCCGTACTCGAGCTCCGGCCCGGTCCACCAGGCGTTCAGCGGCGTCAGGATCGCGCCGAGACTCATGCCCGCATAGAAGGCCACCGGCCATTCGGGCAGGTTGCGCATGACGATGGCGACCCGGTCGCCCTTCTTCACGCCTTTGTCGGCCAGGGTCTGCGCGAACGCCGCCACGGCCCGATGGAAGGCCTCGAAGCTGACGCGCTCGTCTTCGTGGACCAGGAAGATCTTCTCGCCGTGCGCGCGGCCGATGGTTACGACGTCGCGCAGGGTCGGCGGTGCGTTCTTCCAGACCCGGGTCTTGATGCCGCGGATCTCGATCTCTTCCATCTCGGTCGGCATGCCGGGCGCGGTCAGGACGGCGTAGGCCTCCCGGACGGTCATCGCGGGCCAGGACGTCTGGGGCTGGGCGGCGTCGGTCATGCAAAACTCCCTGGGACTGGACGGGCGTTCTTGCCGACGCCTCGTGTCGTCAAAAGCACAGGGTGGCCGGGGTTGCAAACGCCCGTTTGAGCCGGGCGTCAGCCTGCGACCCATGCGCGGCGTGCATCGACATGATGCAGGGCGCCAGGATTACGCCGCGCAGCGGAAACAGGCACCCTGCGGCCATGACGTCCTTCCCCCTGCACACCCGCGCCACGGCGCCGTTCGAGGCCAAGCCGTTCCTTGAGCAGGCGACCCGATCGATGGGCCATATCCCGCCGCTGCTGGCCCAGATGGCCGAGGCGCCGGCCCTGCTGGAGGGCTACGCCAGCCTGTCGGCGATCTTTCGCAAGAGCAGCCTGACGCCGCCAGAGCAGCAGCTGGTCCTGCTGGCCATCTCGGTCGAGCATGACAGCGCCTACTGCACCCCGGCCCACGCTGTCCGGGCGCGGCAGGCGGGGCTCGACGAGCGCCTGATCGGTGATGTTCGGGCCGGAACAACGCTCCCGGACGCGAGACTCGAGGCCCTGCGCGCGTTTGTCCTCCAGATGGTTCGCGGTCGCAGCGTTCTGGCGGCGGGCGCTCTGGAGGCCTTTCTCGCCGCCGGATTCACCCGCGCCAACAGCCTGGAGGTTATCCTGGCCGTCGGCCTCAAGACCCTTTCCAACTATGTCGCCCACGTGGCGCAGACCCCGCCTGACCCGATACTGGCCGCCGACCTCCCGGCGACAGACCGGCGGGTCGCCTGAAGGAGCCCCTGATGAAACGCCTGATCCTCGCCCTCGCCCTGGCGACCGCAGCCCTCCCCGGCGCCGCACTGGCCGCCAAGCCGCCGGTCTATACCGCGCCCTTCTCGCAGGTCGCCGCCGGCGGCTATGACGTGGTGGCCTATTTCACGGTCGGTCGGCCGGTGAAGGGCGATGCGAAGTTCGCCACCGAATGGAAGGGCGTGCGCTAGCAGTTTTCGTCGGCCGCCAACCTCGCAAAGTTCAAGGCCAGCCCGACCGCCTACGCCCCGCAATACGGCGGCTACTGCGCCTGGGCGGTGGCCAACGGCTACACCGCCAAGGGCGATCCGCTGCAGTGGAAGATCGTCGGCGGCAAGCTGTACCTCAACTACAACGCCGAGATTCAGTCGCGCTGGGTCAAGGACATTCCCGGCTTCGTCCGCAAGGGCGACGGGAACTGGCCGACCGTGCTGGACAAGTGAGCTGACCATGAAACGCTATCTGAAATACGTTCCCGACCTGATGGCCGTCTTCATGGCGGTGATCTTCCTCGACAGCCTGCGCTTCAAGTTCACCGATCATCCCAAGACGCAGGAAATCTTCGGCCGGCTCGACGGCTGGGCCGGGACCATCGGCGCGCCAGGCCTGTTCGGGCACACCGGGCTGTTCTCGCAGTATGTGATCGGCACGGTCGAGCTGCTGGCCGCCGCGCTGCTGATCATCGGCCTGCATCCGCGGTTCAAGCACCTGCAGGCCGGCGGCGCGCTGGCCGGGCTGCTGGTGATGATGGGGGCGGTCAGCTTCCACCTGTTCACGCCGCTGGGGATCGATCCCAACAACGACGGCGCCGGCCTGTTCGTGGCGGCCTGCGTGAACCTGGCGTTCGCGGCGTTGCTGCTGGGGGTGTTCCGGCGGGCGGGGTTGGGTGAGCTGGCGCGGCGGGTAGCGGGAATTCCGAAACCCTTCTGACCGCTGCCCTCATTCCTCTCCCGCGAGGGAGAGGGGGACCATGCGGAGCATGGTGGAGAGGGAAGCACAGCTTCGTGTGGCTGAAGCCCCGGCGTTGAATGCCAGCGGACGACCTGCACCAACGGCGCATCCCTCTCCACCAGCCTCCGGCTGGTCCCCCTCCCCCTCTCGGGGGAGGAAGGATTCAGGCGACTCTCTGCAACCGCTCCAACGCCGCTTCCAGCTTGGCCTTGGCGGCCTCCGCGTCGGCGAGTTTCTCGCGGTTTTCCTCGATGACCTCTTCCTTGGCCTTGGCCAGGAAGTCGGGGTTGCCGAGCTTCTTGTTGACCCGCTCGATGTCGCTGACGTGGCCGGCGATCTCCTTGGTCAGGCGGGCGCGTTCGGCGGCAAGGTCGATGAACTCGGCGATCGAGATCGACGCCGTCGCCTCGCCGATCGTGAAGGGCGCCGAACCCGCCGGCGCGTCACCGGCCCCGGCGCTTCCCAGACGGCCCAGCGTCAGGATCAGGTCGTTGTGGCGCGCCAGCCGGTCGAGGGTCTCGGCGCTGGCGCCGGACAGGGTCAGCGGAATGCGCGCGCCCGGCGGCACGTTCATCTCGGCGCGGATCGAACGGATCTCGGTGACCAGATCGACCAGCCAGCCGATCTCGGCCTCGGCGCCGGCGTCGATCCAGTCGGCGGGCAGGTCCGGCCAGCGGGTCGACATCAGGAAGCCGTCGCGGGCCGGACCTTCCCCGGCCGTCTTGTCCCACAGCTCCTCGGTCAGGAACGGCATGACCGGATGCAGCAGCAGCAGGCACTGGTCGAGCACCCAGGCGGTCATGGCCTGGGTCTCGGCCTTCGCCGCTTCGTCCGAGCCGTTGAGGATCGGCTTGGCCAGCTCGACGTACCAGTCGCAGAAGACGTTCCAGATGAAGCGGTAGAGAGCGCCGGTGGCGTCGTCGAAGGCGCAGGAGTCCAGCGCCCGCGTGACCTCGGCTGCCGTCTTCGTCGCCTCACCGCGGATCCACTTGTTGATCGTCTGGGTGACGGTCGCCGGATCAAAGCCCTCGACGCGGACGCAGCCGTTCATCTGGGTGAAGCGGGTGGCGTTCCACAGCTTGGTGCCGAAATTGCGATAACCTTCAATACGCTGCGTCGACAGCTTGATGTCACGCGCCTGGCCCGACATGGCGGTCAGGGTGAAGCGCACGGCGTCGCAGCCGTACTGGTCGATGAGCTCCAGGGGGTCCATGACGTTGCCCTTGGACTTGCTCATCTTCGCCCCCGACGCGTCGCGCACCAGGGCGTTGATGACCACGCGCTGGAACGGAACCTGGCCGGTGAAGTGCAGGCCCATCATCATCATCCGGGCGACCCAGAAGAAGATGATGTCGAACCCGGTGACCAGGGTGTGGGTCGGGTAGAACCGCTCCAGATCGGCGGTCTTCTCCGGCCAGCCGAGGGTCGAGAACGGCCACAGGCCGGACGAGAACCAGGTGTCGAGGACGTCCTCGTCACGGTAGATGGGCCAGCGACGAGCGTCCCCTCTTGGAAGCTCCTCGAAGGCAAACCGCTCTGCCTCCATGGCGTCTGAAACAATGTGAACGTCACCACCGAAATACGTCCGAGCCAGTTCTTTCGCCTCTTCCTCTGTCTCGGCGACGAAGATCTCCGGGTCTCCGCGGGTGGCGATGAAGGTGTTGCTGTTCGGGTCGCGTTTGACGTGCCCGTACCAGGCCGGGATGCGGTGGCCCCACCACAGCTGGCGGCTGATGCACCAGGGCTGGATGTTCCGCATCCACTCGAAATAGGTCTTGTCCCAGTTCGCCGGCTCGAAGACCGTCGCCCCCTCCTCCACCGCCTTGATGGCGGGAATGGCGAGGGTCTCGGCGTCGACGTACCACTGGTCCGTCAGCCAGGGCTCGATGACCACGCCCGAGCGGTCGCCGTGCGGCACCATATGGCGGGTCTTCTCGATGCCCTTGAGCAGTTCGAGCTGTTCAAACTGCGCTACGATCATTTTGCGGGCGACGAAGCGGTCCGTTCCAACGAACTCCGGCGGCAAGTGACCGGTAAGCCTGCCGAAGGCGTCGAGGATGTTGATCGCTTCCAGCCCGTGGCGCTTGCCGACCTGGAAGTCGTTGAAGTCGTGCGCCGGGGTGATCTTGACCGCGCCCGAGCCCTTGGTCGGGTCGGCGTAGTCGTCGGCGACGATCGGAATCGAGCGGCCGACGATCGGCAGCTTCACGGTCTTGCCGATCAGGCCCCTGTAGCGCGCGTCGTCGGGGTGAACCGCGACCGCGGTGTCGCCCAGCATGGTCTCCGGACGGGTGGTCGCGACGACGATGTAGTCACGCGTCTCCCACTCCGTGGCCTTGCCGTCCTCGTCGAAGGCGACCGGGTACTCATAGGTGACCCCGTTCTCCAGCGGATAGGCGAAGTGCCAGTAGGCGCCGTCGACCTCCTTCTGCTCGACCTCGAGGTCGGAGATGGCCGTCTGGAAGTGCGGGTCCCAGTTCACCAGCCGCTTGTCGCGATAGATCAGGCCCTGGCGGTGCAGATCGACAAACACCTTGCGGACCGCGGCCGACAGGCCCTCGTCCAGGGTGAAGCGCTCGCGCGACCAGTCGCAGCTGGCGCCCAGCCGGCGCAGCTGGTTGACGATGGTCCCGCCGCTTTCGGCCTTCCATTCCCAGACCTTGGCGACGAAGGCGTCGCGGCCCATGTCGCGGCGGCCGACATTGCCGGCGGCGGCCAGCTGGCGCTCGACGACCATCTGGGTGGCGATGCCGGCGTGGTCGGTCCCCGGCAGCCACAGGGCCGCCTTGCCGCGCATGCGCTGGAAGCGGATCAGCACGTCCTGCAGCGTGTTGTTCAGCGCATGGCCGATGTGCAGGCTGCCGGTGACATTGGGCGGCGGGATGACGATGCTGAACGGCTCGGCGGTCGGATCACTGGTCGGGGCGAACGCGCCCGATTCTTCCCAGGCCTTGTAGAGGCGCGGTTCAACGGTCTTGGGATCGAAAGTCTTGTCGAGCATGGGAAGATTCACGAACGAAAACGGCGGCGCGCTGGCTGCGGCCGCCGGTCTCTATCAGGGGTGATCGGGATCGCGAAGCGGCCAGGCGTCGCTCCGGCTGAAGAGCGCGTCCTATCTGGAGAGCTTGTCGCGTACGATCTGCTCAACGAGACGGGGCAGGTTCTGGTCGGCCCACTCATTGAGCTTGGGCTCGAGAATGCTGCGGACCAGCTCCTCGATGGTCGTACCGCCCGAGATCGAGGCGGCGCCCATCGTGTAGCTGGGGGCCGGCGCCGGCTCGGGCGCGGCGGTGTAGGCCGGCTCGGGTTCCGGCTCGGGCTCGGGTTCCCATGCGGGCTCCGGCGCGGCCTTGGGCGGGCTGTAGACGTCGAGATCACCGACCGTCTCGAAGGCGCTGGCCTCGACCGTTTCGGTCAGTTCGAGAACGTCGTCGTCCTCGGGTTCTGGCTCGACCGGCGCGGGCGCCGGCGCAGCCGCCATGACGACGGCCGGCTCCTCGACCGGCGCGGCGGCCTCGGCGGCCGGCGGCGCGTCGTCCTCGGAGATGATTCGCCGAATGGAGGCGAGAATCTCCTCCATTGTCGGTTCCTGGGCGGTCTGTTCGGACATGGTCGAGTCGTACCTGCGAGAGGCGATTCCAAGGCCCTAGCGTAAGCACGCCCCGCCGTTCGTGCAAACGGCGAACACGCGCTTTTGCTCAGGCTTTTGAGGCGTCGTGGTTAATTCGAGGTCGCGACGGGCGTATCGACCGACCCGGCGGCCGGCGGGGGCGGCGTCGGGAACGAGGCCACGCCGTCGATGAAGCCGAGAACCGGCTCCCACGGCGTCCATCCCAGCTTGTGGCTGAACGCTTTGCCGTTGGCCGTCACGTCGTACTGTTCGACGCCCGGAACCAGGTAGCGGGCCTCGAGCTTGCCCATGGCGGACAGCAGGACGGCCGCGGCGACGTATTCCTCGCGACGGGCGTTGACCAGCGACAGTTCAGCGCTGCGCAGCTCCTGCTCGGCGTTGAGCACGTCCAGCGTCGTCCGCAAGCCGACCTGGGCTTCCTGACGGACGCCCTCGAAGGCGATTCGGGCGGCCCGGACCTGTTCCTCGTTGGCGGCCAGGTTGGCGCGGGCGCCGATCAGGCTGTTCCACGCCTGGGACACCGTGCGCAGCACGCTGCGGCGGGTCTCCTCGATGGCCTGGCGGTCGGCGCTGTTGCGCTCTTCCGCGGCCCGGACCTGCGAGCTGATCAGGCCGCCAGTGAACAGCGGGACGCTGACCGAGACCCGGCCGCTGACGCTGCGCTGATAGTCGTCGAACGCGCCACCGGCGCCCGTGGGCGGAATGAGGGACTGCTGGGCGGTGGAGCCGCTGAAGCCGAGCGAACCGGTCGCGGTCACCGTCGGCAGGCGCGAGGACCGGGCGATGGCGACGCGCGCGGCGCTGGCGCGCTCGGCGTACTGGGCGGCCAGGATCTCGGCGTTGTTCTGTTCGGCCGCGTCGAAGGCGTCCTCGACGGCCGGCGGCAGGAAGGTCTCCAGCGAGGGCTCAGCTTCCAGGTCGCCCGGGTTCTGACCGACAACGGCGGCGTAGGAGGCGCGGCTGATTGCCAGCTGGGCCTGGGCCGAGGCCAGGGAGGCCCTGGAGGCCGCCAGGCGGGCTTCGGCCTGGGCGACGTCGGTCCGGGTGATCTCGCCGACCTCGAAGCGCGCGCGCGCCTCGTCGAGCTGGCGTTGCAGCACGGCAACGTTTTCCTGGCTGATGCGCAGGCGCTCCTGGTCGCGGCGGATGTCGACGTAGGCGGTGATGACCTGCTGGATGACCCCGGCCTCGACGCTGCGCAGGCCTTCACGGCCCGTCAGGATGTCCGCTTCGGCGGCGCCGATCTGCGAGGACACGCGGCCGCCGGTGTAGAGCGGCTGGCTGACCGAGACGCCGGCGCTGCTGCCGCGCGTCGCGTCGCCGTCGTTCTGACCATCCGAGGTCGAGGCGCTGGCGGAGGCGTCGATCTGCGGGCGCAGACCGGTGCGGGCCTGAACGATGCTCTCATCGAGCGCCCGTTGCGAGGCGCGCTGCCCCTGCAGCGTGGGGTTGGTCTGGTAGGCCAGGGCGATGGCGTCAGCCAGCGTTTCCGCGGAGGCCAGCGAGGCGCTCCCGGCGATCAGACCGAAACTGCAAACCGCGGCGAGAAGGCCCGCGCGACGACTCTTCAACATGTATTATCCCCAAGGACCCGCCAGCCAGGCGAGCCTTATATGATCGCCTGTAATGTCCGCCGCCAGTGGCGACCAGTTAAGCTTTTTTCACATGCCCTTTGCGGGCTTATTTCACTCTGTGCCGATTAGAAGGCGAAACCGTGAACGGGCTCGAAACCCGGGAGGTAGGGCGGCGCCGCGTCGAAGGAAGCCCGACCGCCGACGCCGTCGTCGCCGCGCAGGTACACAAAGGCCTTGCCCATCGGGCCGTTGCGCTCAACCACGCCCAGCCGGCCGCCGCTCTTGAGGGCCGCCTTCCAGCTGTCCGGCGCCCGGGCGACCGAGCCTTCGCTGATGACCAGATCCCAGCCGCCGGCCGGGAGTGTCGCCAGATCGCCCTCGTCGAGCCGCGACACCTTGACGCCCATCGCTTCGAGAATCGCGGCGGCGTAAGGCGCGGCGATCGCCAGCGCCGTATCGCCGGCGCGCGGCTGCAGCGCCTGTAGCAGCTTGGCGGTGTCCCGCGGCCGCATCAGCCAGCGGCCCGGCGCGTATTCGACCTCGGCGTCGGCGTAGGCGGCAAAGGCCTTCGTCGCCGGCAGCAGGGTTTCGCGCGCCACCGTCCGGATGGCGTCCTGGATGGCCAGATCGGTGACGTCCGAAGGTCGGACCTGGCTCTCGACCATGTTCAGCCGGGCGGCGGCGAAGTCGGCGCTCATGCGGGTTCTCTGGCGGCGTGAATGTTGACTCTACAGGCGCGGCTTATAGGTCCGGCGGTAACGGGAACGCAATGCGAGCGTGGCAAGCCATTGAAAGCGTCCGCCGCCTCTGGTAGCGAGACGCCCCTTCCCGGCGCGCCGCCCGCGCCGGTGATGATGAAGACAAGGCCCGGTGGCGGAGTGGTTACGCAGAGGACTGCAAATCCTTGCACCCCGGTTCGATTCCGGGCCGGGCCTCCATCCTGCTTCGCCCTCCGGGCTTCGCAGGACAAGTCCAACTCCCACAGTCGAAGCAGGATGCCCTCCGAAGCCTCGGCGTAGGAGGGCTGGTTCCGGGTTTGCACCCTCCCGGCTTCGACGTGACAAGCCTGCTCAATCATTCGAAGACGGACGCCACGGCGAAGGCGGGCGCTACTGCGCCGGCTTGGGTTCAAGCGACTTCAGGTAGGCGATCAGGCCCTCGACATCGTCCGGCGGGAAGGCCCGCGACGGCATCGCCTCGTGGCCGACCATGATTCCCTCGGCGAACGCCTCGGCCAGGTCGGCGACGTCGAATCGGCGGTGCAGGTCGCGCCAGCGCGGCGCCCCTTCAAACGGGCTGTCCCCGGTCAGGCCGATGGCGTGACAGGACGAGCACTCCTGGTCGGCGATCAGCCGTCCCCGTTCGACCGGTGACACGACCGGCGCATAGCCCTGGGCGCGCGGCGCCGCCGGCTGGCCGATGAGCGCTGCCGCGGCGATCGCCGACAGCAGGCCTGTGAAGATGATCTTGCGGTGGGTCATGACGGAGTCCTGCCAAGTCCGCAGATTCCACCGCGTCATGGCGACGCGCCTTGATCCGGGTCAAATCGCGGCCCCAACGCCGTTAACCTTCGATTCACCATGCGGGCGCACCCTTGCGTTGTCTTCCATGAAGGCACCCCACCATCACCGACTTTGAACAGCCCGGCCTCACCCGCCGGGCTTTTTTTCGCGCCCGCTGCGGATGCAAGGCGCTTGCGCGCCCTGCCGGCCAAAGCTATAGCCCCCGCTCTTCCTGAGATGCGTGATCCGCGGTAGCTCAGTGGTAGAGCAGCCGACTGTTAATCGGCTGGTCGTAGGTTCGAATCCTACCCGCGGAGCCATCTTCCAGGGGCCCTCCCCCCGATCCCTACTGCAGCGGCCGCGCCGCCGCGTCGCCCGCCTCGATTGCGAGGATGCAGGCGATGATGTCGTCCCACTGCGCCAGGCCCGCGACGTCGCCCAGCGCGGCCAGTTCGGCGGCGCGCATGACCGCCATGACTTCGGCGTCCTCACCGTACTGACCGATCAGGGCCAGGGCGGTCGTGCGGGTGGCGTCTGACCAGGCCTTGGGAACGCTCATGAAGCCTCGCTGCGGTTGTCACTCGCGAGGTAGGCCGGGGCTGGACGGCGTCAATCGGCGCGCAGCCGTCAGTCCTTCGGCTTGAGGTCCGGCCGCGAGGCCAGGAAGGCCGCCTTCTCGGCGGGGGTCAGCACCTTGCCGGGCTTGCGGCGCGAGACCTTGGGAGTCGGCGGGGCGAAGGTCCCGGGCGGCGGCGGCGGCGCCTTGAGGTCGGAGAATCTCTTGATCGGCGGTTTCATCGCGGCCCCCGGCGGCGCTTCAGGCCCAGGACGACGGGCGAGTCCTGTCATGGCAGGTTCCGGCGACAATCCCAAAACACGCTTGCCGCCGCTTGGCCTTTGGCGCGGGCGGCGCCACCCTCGCCCGGTCATGACCGCGCCCGCCTTCACCGTGTTCGACACCGCCATCGGCGCCTGCGCGCTGGTCTGGCGGGCGGATGGCGTGGTCGGGGCGTTCCTGCCGGAGCGGGACACGGCGGCCCTGCGCGCCAGGATCGCGCGGCGCTACCCCGACGCGACGGAGGCCCCGCCGCCGCCGGAAATCATCGCCGCCCGCGACGGGGTCGTCGCGCTGCTGGCCGGCGAAAAGCGCGACCTGCGGGACGTACGGCTCGACATGACCGCCACACCGCCGTTTCACCAGCGTGTCTATGAGGCCGTGCGCGCCATCCCGCCCGGCGAGACCCTGACCTACGGCGAGGTCGCCGCCCGCCTGGGTGCGCCGCGCGAGGCCGCCCGCGCCGTCGGCGAGGCCATGGGCCGCAACCCCTTCCCGATCATCATGCCCTGCCACCGGGTGCTGGCGGCCAACGGCAAGCCGGGCGGATTCTCGGCGCCCGGCGGGGTCGAGACCAAACTGAAGATGCTGCAGATCGAGGGCGCGAAGGTCGGCGAGACCCCCGCCCTGTTCGGCGACCTGCCGCTGGCGGTGCGGCCGACGTCCTGAGCGCGCTCCCACAAATGGAGAGCAAGGGAAGTCGCCCCGCGCCGAAGCGCAGAGAACAGCTGATGCCAGCCAAACGGCAACATTAGATCCGGCAGGTTCTGGCGCCGGCCCGGCCGTGTACGGAGCATTACTCCCAAATTCGGAGCCGTTGACATGCGTCAACGGGTCCAAACCGAGATCCCCCGATCTGTGAAGCCGTCAGCCAACACATGGCGCATCCGGCCCCAGCCGACGGCGAACTGCTGTCACGGAAACACAGAGAAGGAACACTTACGATGGCCAATTCCTCACGACACCAGCGCCTTTCCGCCAGCGTGTCCGCGCTTGCCCTGATCGTCGCCTCGCCGGCCCTTGCCCAGGCCGTCGTCAATCCCGGCCTGGACGTCGAGCCGGTCTTCGTCGTGACCGCCGACCAAACGCTCAATCAGGGCGTCACCGACACGGGCGCGCCCGCCGCGACCGCGGTCGTCGCCTCCACCGCCAACGGCACGATCGTCCAGCGTCTGAGCATCGGAGAGGTTGTAGACGCCGCGCCCGCCGGCGCGGTGGCGCTGGCCGTGCCGGCCGCAGCCCCCGGCGGCGTCGACGCCGTGATCTCGATCAGCAACGCCGGAGCGGTGTCGATCAAGGCGCTGGCCACAGCGAACAATGCCGAAGGTCACGCGATCGCCAACGCCCAGCTGACCGACGCCGTGACCCAGATCGCGACGGCGCCCGGCGCGAATGTGTCCGCCTCGCTGGTGAACACGGGGCTGCTCGACCTCGGCGCCTACGCCAATGCGACCGGCACCGACTTCCCCGGCGACGTGGCCGCCAGAGCCACGGCCAACGCCACCGGCGGCCTGCATCAGGAGGCCACGGTCGAAGGCGCCGTGGGCGGCTCCGGCGCCACATCGATCACCAACAGCGGGACCATCCTGTTCAACGGCGCGGCCACGGCCAGCGCGGCCGGAGACGCGCTTGCGAGCGCCACGGCCGGCGAAGCGGTCTTCATGCGGGCCCAGGCCAACGGCGGCGGTGACGGAATCACCAGCACCGTCTTCGCCAACAGCGGGATTCTGACAGCCGGCGCCAGCGCCACGGCGACCTCGAGCGCAGGCGCCGCCACATCCGAGTCCACCCTGGGCAGCGGCGAACACGGCCTCTTCCATATCCGCACCTCGACCAATGGATCGGGCGACGACACGTCGACCGTGACCTTCACCAACGCGGCGGCCGGCAGGATTACGGCCACCTCCACGTCGATCGCCAACGGCGCAACGGCCGCCTCGGCCAACGCGATCGCCAGCAGCCTGCTGGTCACCAAGGCGCAGTCCAACGGTCAGGACGGCGGGATTTCCAACGCGACGGCGACCAATAGCGGCCGCTTCGATGTCGGCGCGACGAGCTCCGCCACCGCCAGCGGCGAAGGCGCCCGGGCCGAGGCCAACGCCACGATCGAGGCCGCCGTCCTGCAGATCGCGGAGGCCGAGGGCTCCCCGCAGATCGAAAACCGCACGGCCGCCGTCGCGTTCACGAACAGCGCGACTGGCGTCCTGAATGTCATCGGATCGGCTTCGGCCACCGGTGATCTGGTCTATGCCGGCTCGTTGCTCGACTCTGCCGTGCTCCAGCAATCCACCACCACCGGCGCGGCCAGCGCCAGCTTCACCAACGCCGGTAGCTTCCTGGCGAGCAGCACCGCCTCCGCCACCGGTCTATCCGGCGACGCCGAAGCCGGGGCTGTCGGCGTTGAACAGGAAGTGGTGGGCAATACCGCCCAGGCCAACTTCAGCAATACCAGCGCCTTCACCGTGAGCTCGAGCGCGGGCGTGTTCGGCGAAGACACCGGGACGGCCTTGTCCGGCGCGATCGGCTACACCGCGTTCGGCGAGCCGCTCTCCCTGGGCGTGGCCAACAGCGGGACCTT
The DNA here is from genome assembly GCA_021741355.1 of Caulobacter sp. GTDB lineage: Bacteria > Pseudomonadota > Alphaproteobacteria > Caulobacterales > Caulobacteraceae > Caulobacter. The sequence continues at coordinate 44,860 of JAIOXZ010000016.1, read as the reverse complement.
CGTCGTTCAGGCTGACTCCCAGGCTGCCGGGCCGGCCAGCGCCGGCGCCCTGGGCATGGGCTTCTACGGAACGTTCGACCCGACCGCGATCGTCGAGGGCGAGGAAGGCGGCGGTCACGGCGGCACGGAGGGACACGGCGGCCCGAGCAACGGCGGCAACGGCGGAGGCGAGGAAGGTCCGGTCGTCTGGGAGGAAGAGGCGACCAACTCTCTTTCCGGCACGGTGCTCAACAGCGGCACGCTGACGGTCACCGCCAGCGCCAGCGGCGCGGAGACCTCCGGACCGGAGATGATGATCGCCGAGGTGGTCGACCTGCCGCTCGGCGCCACCGCGGTGGGCATGGACTTCATGTCGTCGGTCAACACCGCCACCCTCACCAACACCGGCGCCATCACCGTTTCGGCCCGGACCAACGTGGGCGACGCCTCGGCGACCGGCATCCTGGTCCGCGACTTCCCCGACTCGCCGATCATCGCTCCTGACGGCGCGGTCTTCACCATCATCAACAACGGCGGCTCGATCATCGCCCGCGAGAGCGCTGACGGCGGCCTGACCTGGACCCATGGTCTGGCTATCGACACGACCCAGGCGCCCAATGCCGTCGACATCCGCTTCCTCGGTTCGAGCACTGTCTATGGCAACATCGACATCTCGGCTGACGACAGCATCACCATTGCGGGCGGTACGACGTATCTCGACGGCCTGATCAACCCTGATGGAGATTTCGAGGGTTCGCTGACGATCGCCAGCGGCGGCGCTCTGTCCCTGATGGATCCGCGCATCGCCAATCCATCCTATGACGGCCCGGCGGGCGGCTACCTGAACACCTTCACCGTGGCCTCGGGCGGCACACTTGTGCTCGACATGCCGCTTTCGTCCGGCGGGTCGGCCATCGTCAACAGCGGCATCCGCGCCCTCGCGGCCCCGATACCGATCCAGGTGATCGCGGCCAACACGGTCACGCTGTCCGGCGCGCTTCAGCTCAACCTGTCGTCGCCGAACGGCCTGTACGGGGACTTCTACAGCTTCGATAACATCATCGACGCGAACACGCTCATCGGCACATTCAGCAGCGTGGTCACCAGCACCGGCACGCCGCTGCTGGTCCCGGTGGCCGTCTATGACAGCGGCGCAAATGTCGATCTGACGATCACCCGGGTCGGGTTCGGCGCGGTTTCGGGCCTGACCGGCAACCAGGGCGCGGTCGGGGGCGGCATCGAGGCCGTCTACGACCCGAGCCTGACCGGACCGTTCGCCGGACTGCTGGCCAACCTGTTCCTGCTGGACGCCACGGACTATCCCGTCGCCCTTGAGCAGCTGACGGGCGCCCAGACGGCGGGCTATCTCCAGTCCCTTCGCAACGGCAGCCAGCAGCTGAACACGGTCATCGCCGACCAGTCGGACTGCCTGACAAGCCCCGGTGGAATCGAGGGCTGCCGCAAGCCCGAGACCGGCCCACGGCTGTGGATGGTCGCCGGCCAGAGCAGCGCCGACCTCGACAGCGACACTAACGCCCCAGGCTCCGAAGCCAGGCAGCCCTACGCGGTCGTCGGCGTGGACTACGTGACGGGCAACGCGACGGTCGGCGGCTACGTCGGCTACCGTGACCTGGAAGTCGACTTCGACCGCCAGGACGGCAGGATCGAGGCTGATGGCTGGCTGCTCGGCTTGCGGGCGTCCTATGACACCGGCGACTTCTATGTGCGCGGCCTCGGCAGCTTCACGCAGCTGAGCGGCTCCAGCGTCCGGTCGATCAGCATCCTGAGCACGGCCGGAACCGCGGCGGGCAAGCCGGAAACCGGCACCCTCGCGCTCTACGCCGAAGCCGGCGCCCGCTTCCAGGTCCGCGGCACATGGCTGACGCCGTTCATCGCGCTGGACTATGCCGACACCGAGCTGGACGCCTTTACCGAGACGGGCGTGCCTGGCGCCAACCTGGCCTATTCCGGTCAGTCGGTGTCTCAGGCCTCGCTGCTGGCCGGCCTGAAGTGGACGGGCCGCATGGGCCCGATCATTCCCGAGGCGCGGATCGCCTACCGTAGCGACCTGGGAGACTCGGCGTTCGACGTGACCGCCCGGTTCGCCGACGCTCCGGCGGGCAGCGCGTTCACTGTCCAGTCTCCGGCTGCCGACCGCGGCTCGCTGCTGGCCGGCGCCAGTCTGGCCGGCGCGTTCACGGACCGGGTGGCCGGCAAGATCGGCTATTCGGGTCGGTTCGGTGACGGAATCAACGACCAGGCCGTCTACGGCAGCATCACCATCAAGTTCGGCGGCGGCGCCCGATAGCCCCGGACTGGAGACCTGCAGCGTGGAAGGGGCCGGCAGCGATGCCGGCCCCTTTTCACTGCGCGTCGCCCATAGATGACGCCCGACCAAAGGTCGACGACGTTAACCTGGAACATCCGCTGCTTCCGCCCCCAGGAAGAGCAAACAAAAGCCAAGAGACCATAGTTTACCGTTTTCGTGAGTTTTCATTTGGCGTTATGACCGCATCAAGACGGCCATTATTGTGACAATATAGCGGGCGACGCCTTAGCTTGATCTCTATCAATACGCATTTGTCCAAAATGGCGTCAAACTGGCAGACGGAATACTGAAACCGGAGACATGCCATGAACCACGCCAAATCAATGATTCAACGGACGGCCGGAGCAGCTTCCAGCGCAAGGCGGCTCATCGGCGCGACCATCTGCACCGGGGCGGTCATGTTCATGGCCGGTTGCGCCACGGTCGACGCCCCCTATCACCCTGCCGAACTCGGCGTGCATGGTTCAGAGGGCTACTCGGAGAGGCCGCTGGCTCCCGACCGCTACCGCGTCACCTTCGCCGGCGATGAATTCACGACCCGCGACAAGGTTGAAGGCTACCTGCTCTACCGCTCGGCCGAGCTGACCCTGCAGCAGGGCTACGACTGGTTCCGGGTGGTCGAACGCGAAACGGAACGCGAGATCCGGCGCGAACTCGTTCCGGATCCCCTCTACATCCCTTGGTACGGCCCGGAGTATCCCTACTGGCGCCCGTCCTGGCGCTACTACGGCCGCGGGACCGGCTGGCAGGCCTGGTACCCTTGGGGCGTCGACCCGTTCTGGACCTCGAGGATCGATATGCAGACGGTGGAGCATTTCGAAGCCACCGCAGAGATCGTGATGGGCCGTGACCCCATGCCGCAAGGCGAGAGGGGCGTGTTCAACGCCCGTCAGGTGATCGAACGCCTCGGCCCGACCATCCGACGCCCCGGCTAGGCGCACCGGGCGCCTTCGCGCCGCGCCGAAATGAAGACCAGGAGGGGGCGGCGGAAGCGCCGGCCCCCTCCGCATTCAGGCTGGATCGTCCGATCCGGCGGCCTTGCCAATTTCGGCCGCCTCCGCGAAGGCGCCCGCAGGCCGCTCATGTGTCCAAGACTGGATCTTGTGCCACTTCTCGTCGAGGACGGCTCGCGCGAAGTCTGTCAGTGAGTATTGCGAATGACGTCGGTCGTGGGAGTCGCGCTCTACGCGCAATAGCCCCTTCTGGTGGAGGTCATCGATGCAGCGATAGAAGGTGCTGCTTGAACCGTGCTGAAGTGGCATGAGGTCGCTGGGCGAGGCCATCTCTAGCTCGTAAAGTAGAAGCAGGATTTCATATTCTGTGGAAACGCACCTCAGCTTGAACTTGTGTTCAACTTCTTGACAGGCCGATGCCAGGAGCGTCATGGCTGAATTAAAATCCAAATCGCGCATGCGCGGATTACAATACTAAGCTTGCTTTTTCTCCTCAATCAACTCGCATTCTTCGACGGCCCGCCTCCATACGGAAATCGAGGCTGGCGCGATCAATCCACCGGCACCGTGTAGTTCAGCGCCAGACGGCCGCCGTCGGGGTAGATTGTCTGGCCGGTCATGTAGCTGGCGTCGTCGCTGGCGAGGAAAACGGCGACGCGGCCGATCTCGCGCGGCTCGCCGATGCGCTTCAGCGGGGTGCGGGCCAGCACGCCGCGTTTGGCGGCCTCGTCTTTGAACACGCCCTTGAGAATCTCGGTGGCGATGGTGCCCGGGCCGATGGCGTTCACGCGGACGCCATGTTCGGCGAGACCCAGCGCCATGGTCTTGGTCAGCTGGTTGATCGCGCCCTTGGAGGTCACGTAGGGGACCTGTCCGGGGATCGCGAGCACGGCGTTGACCGAACTCATGTTGATGATCACGCCGGGCTGCCCGGACGCCACCAGCGCCCGGGCGACCGCCTGGCCGATAACGAACACCGCGCGGACGTTCACCGCCATCACCGCATCGAAATCCTCGAGCGTGGTGGTCAGGATATCGCCGGGCCGCAGGATGCCGGCGTTGTTGACCAGCACGTCGATGACGCCCAGCGCCTCGCCGGCCCGGGCCACGGCGGCGCGGGCGGCGTCCGCGTCGGCGACGTCGCAGGCGATGCCGATCGTATTGCGGCCGGTCTCGGCGGCGATGGCCTCGGCCGCGGCCAGGACGCCGGCTTCGTCGCGGTCGAGCAGCGCCACGTCGGCGCCTTCGCGCGCGAACTCCTGCGCGCAAGCCAGGCCGATGCCCTGGGCGGCGCCGGTGACCAGCGCCTTGCGGCCGGCGAGCTTCATCACCAGACGCCCGTGTTCGGCATAGAGGCCCAGGGCTCGGCCGGCGGCAGGTTCGGCCCCTTCTGCAGCAGTTCGATGGAGATGTTGTCCGGCGAGCGGATGAAGGCCATGTGACCGTCGCGCGGCGGCCGGTTGATCGTCACCCCGCCGTCCAGCAGGCGCTGGCAGGTCGCGTAGATGTCGTCGACCGCGTAGGCCAGGTGGCCGAAATTGCGGCCGCCCTGATAGTCCTCGGTGTCCCAGTTCCAGGTCAGCTCGATCGTCGGCGCGCGCTTCTCGCGGGCCGCCTCGACATCGTCCGGCGCGGCGAGGAACACCAGGCTGAACCGCCCCGCCTCGACATCGACGCGCGAGACCTGGGCGAGGCCGAGCTTGTTCACATAGAAGTCCAGCGACGCGTCGAGGTCCTTCACCCGGACCATGGTGTGCAGATAGTGCATGAGCGGACTCCTCAGGTGACGGTCGCGCGGACCTTGAACGCCGGGTCGTCATAGGCGCGCGTGGCGAGGACTTCCACCAGCAGATCGGCCGCGCGGGCAACCTCGGCGAACGACAGCGGCAGGGGCGAGAGGCCAAGGCGCATGACGTCGGGCGCGCGGAAATCCCCGACGACGCCGCGCGCCATCAGGGCCTGGACGATGGCGTAGGCCTCCGGGTGGCGGAAGGCGACATGGCCGCCGCGCGCCGCACCGTCGGCCGGGCTGATCAGCTCAAGCGCGTCGCCCACGCGGGCGATGAACAGGTCGCCCAGCGCGCGGGTCTTGGCCGCGATGGCCGCCGCGCCGGCCTGGACCGACAGGGCGACGCCGCCTTCGAGCGCTGAAAGACTGAGGATCGGCGGGGTGCCGCAGGCGAAGCGTTCGATTCCCGGCGCCGGCTGGTAGTCGTCGACGAAGGCGAACGGCGCGGCATGGCCCATCCAGCCGGACAGGGGCGAGACCAGCGCCGCCTGGTGTCGCGCCGCGACGAACAGGAAGGCCGGAGCGCCGGGTCCGCCGTTCAGGTACTTGTAGCCGCAGCCGACCGCCAGGTCCGCGCCACAGCCGTTCAGGTCGACATCGATGATGCCGGCGCTGTGGCTGAGATCCCAGATCACCAGCGCGCCGACGGCGTGGGCTGCCCGGGTCAGGCGAGCCATGTCGCGGACCGCGGCGGTCTTGTAGTGGACGTGACACAGGACCAGCACGCCGACGTCGGCGGTCAGGGCGGCCTCGATGTCGGCGGCCTCACGCAGCTCCAGACGACGGCCGCCGCCGAGCGTCCGGATCACGCCTTCGAGCATGTAGAGGTCGGTCGGGAAGTCGCCGGGTTCGCTGAGAATCACCGAGCGGCCCGGCCGGGCCTGCATGGCCGCCACGGCCAGCTTGTAGAGATTGGCCGAGGTGGAGTCGGCGACGATCACCTCGCCGGGGTTCGCGCCGACAAGCGCCGACAACTGGTCGCCGACCCGGCGGGCGGCGCCGATCCAGTCGTGGCTGTTCCAGCCGCGCACCAGGCCCGTCCCCCATTCCCGCGCGACGACCTGCGTCATACGCTCCCGCGTGGCGAGCGGCAGCGGTCCCAGAGAGTTGCCGCAGAGGTAGATCAGCCCCTCCTCCCGCAGGAACGCATCGCGAAACGGCGCCAGCGGATCCTGGGCGTCAAGACGGTGCGGGTCGGGGCCGGCGGTCATCCCTGCCTTATCGGGCGCGGCAGGCAGGGAAACCAGCCTACAAAAACGGAACATTTCCGGAATTTCATTTGCGGGCCACTCGCAAAGTCAGCATATGGACAGTGTTCAGATAGGCTCCCGGGGGTGGGTTTACGGACGCGCCTGGGCGCGCCCGACCACGGGTTGCGCTCCGGGGTCGTAGATGAAGATCAAACAGTCTTACCTGGTTGCCGGCGGAATCGCGGCGGCTGTCGCCCTGTTCTTCATCGTCGGCGGCATCGTCGGGATGTTCGGCAAGGACGACAAGAAGGCCGCCGCTGAGGCGGCTGCGCCCAAGGGACCTGCCGCGCCGCTTGTGCAGGTGGCGACGATCCCCGAGGCCCAGCGCGCCTATGTCGTCAGCGTCCGTGGCCGCACCGAGGCCAACAAGACCGTCATCGTCCGCGCCGAAACGGCTGGCCCCGTGGCCGCCACGCCGGCGCGCGAGGGCTCGTTCGTCGCTCGCGGCACCGTGCTGTGCCGTATTTCCACCGACGCTCGCCAGGCCAGCCTCGACCAGGCCCGCGCCCTGCTCCGCACGCGGCAGCTCGAGAAGGAGGCCTCCGACCGGCTGGCCGCCCAGGGCTATCGCTCGCAGACCCAGGTGTTGCAGGCCCAGGCCAACCTCGACGGCGCCACCGCCCAGGTCCGCCAGGCGCAGGTGCTGCTCGACCAGGTCAACATCCGCGCGCCGTTCAGCGGCGTGTTCGACCGCCGCGAGGCCGAGGTCGGCACCTATCTCGCGCCGGGCGGCGCCTGCGGCACCATGATCCAGCTGGATCCGCTGGTGATCGTCACCGACGTCGCCGAGCGTGACGTCAGCGGCATCCGCGTCGGCGCGGTCGCCACCGCCACCCTGGTGTCCGGCGAGATCCTGTCCGGCCGGGTGCGTCTGGTCGCGCGAGACGCCGATCCGGCCACCCGCACCTACCGCATCGAGATCGAGGCGGCCAACGCCGGCGGCCGGTCGCGGTCGGGTCTGTCCGCCGAGGTCCAGATCACCACCGGCGCGGGCCCGGCCCACCTGGTGCCGACGACCGCGCTGGTGCTCGACTCCGCCGGCCGGCAGGGCATCCGCTACCTCATCGACGGCGACCGCGTCGCCTTCGTCGCGGTGACGGTGCTCGAAGAAACCCCCGAAGGCGTCTGGGTGACCGGCCTGCGCGGCGACGCGCGGGTGATCACCGCCGGCCAGTCCTACGTGTCCGAAGGCCAGAAGGTTCGCGTCCCGGCCAGGTAGCCGGAGCGTATCCAGGGGAAGCGAACAGATGAGCGACGCCCAGCACGATGGTCCGGCCCCCAAGCGGGGACTGATGGATGGCCTGATCGACGGCGCGATCCTGCGCCGCAAGGTCGTGCTCGGCATCGCCGCCATCGCGACCTTCTTCGGCCTGATCACCTATCTGAACCTGCCGCGCGAATCCGAGCCGGACATCACCGTGCCATTCGTGATGATCCAGGTGCCCTACCCCGGCGTCTCGCCCGAGGACTCCGAGCGCCTGCTCGTGCGCCCGCTGGAGCGCGAGCTTCAGTCCCTTGAGGGCCTGAAGGAAATGAACGGCGTCGCGATGCAGAACGCGGCGATGATCTATCTCGAATTCGAGGTAAGTTTCAACAAAGACAAGGTCTTGCAGGACGTCCGCGCCAAGGTGGACATGGCTCGCGGCCGCTTCCCGCCCGACGCCGAGGAGCCCTTCATCCAGGAGGCCAACGTCAGCGACGATCCCTTCATCGGGATCATGCTGTTCGGCCCGGCGCCCGAGCGCACCCTCTACCAGACCGCCCGCGAGCTGCAGGACCGCTACGAGGCCCTGCCCGGCGTGCTGCGCACCGAGCTGAGCGGCGGGCGCGAAGAGTTCATGGAAGTGACCATCGATCCGGCGCGGATGGAGGCGGCCAACGTCACCGCCCCCGAGCTGGCGCAGGTCATCGCGCGGAACAACCAGCTGGTCCCGGCCGGCTATCTGCAGACCGACCAGGGCAAGTTCGCGGTCAAGGTTCCCGGCGTGGTCGAGAACCCCGCCGACATCCTCGCGCTGCCGATCAAGCGCAACGGCGACCGCCTGATCACCATCGGCGACATCGGCGAGGTGCGCCGCACCTTCAAGGAGCCGGGCCGGATCTCGCGCTTCAACGGCCAGCCGGCCTTCTCGATCGACGTGGTCAAGCGCTCGGGCGCTAACATCCTCGACTCGGTGAAGGACGTGCGCCGGATCACCGCCGAGGAGCAGGCGCGCTGGAAGGCCGCCGGGATGAACACGATCGAGGTCGACTACACCTTCGACGAAAGCGAGTTCATCGAGCGCAGCCTGACCATTCTGGAAAGCGGTCTGATCATCGCGACCATTCTGGTGATGATCATCATCGTCGCCAGCCTCGGCGTTCGCCAGGGCCTGATGGTCGGCATGTCGATCCCGATCTGCTTCATGATCGGCTTCCTTCTGCTCAAGGCCTTCGGGCTGACGCTGAACCAGATGGTCATGTTCGGCCTGGTGCTGGCCGTCGGCATCCTCGTGGACGGGGGCATCGTGGTCGTCGAGTACGCCGACCGGAAAATGGCCGAGGGCATGGACCGGGAGAAGGCGTTCGCCGCCGCCGGCAAGCGGATGTTCTGGCCGGTGGTCAACGGCACCCTGACGACGCTCTGCGCCTTCATCCCGTTCCTGTTCTGGAACTCGATCCCCGGGAAGTTCATGAGCTTCCTGCCGATCACCCTGATGATGGTGCTCAGCGCCTCGATCTTCGTGGCCCTGATCTTCACGCCCGCGCTGGGCTCGATCTTTGGTCGCAAGGCGGGGATCGACGAGGAGCATCTGGCCGAGATCGAGAAGTCCGAGCGGGGTGATCCGCGCGAGATGAAGGGCTTCATGGGCTGGTACGCGCGCACCCTATGGGCCGCGGGCCACCACCCCTTCCGCGTGACCATCGCGGCGCTCGCGATCGTCTTCGGCATCATGTTCGCCTTTGGCGCCAAGGAGCACCGTACGGAGTTCTTCCTCGACGAGGATCCCGAGTACGTCAGCATCTGGGTCAAGGCGCGCGGCAACCTCGCCGCGCCGGCCGCCGACCAGCTGGTCCGCCGCGTCGAACAGCGGCTCCAGGGCGTCAAGGGCATCGACAGCGTCTACGTCAGCTCAGGCCGCTTCAGCGGCGGCGGCGGCTTCGGCGCGCCGCCCAACGACGCGATCGGCCGCATCTCGGTCGACTTCCTCGACTTCGAGGGCCGCAAGGAGCTGGGCCTGCGCGGGGCCGACATCGAGGCCGAGATCCGCAAGCGCATCGCCGACGTGCCCGGCGTGCTGGTCGAAATCCGTCCGCCGCAGAACGGTCCGCCCCAGGGCAAGGACGTGCAGGTCGAACTGCGCGGCCCCAACCCCGAAGCGCTGAACAAGGCCGCCGACATGGTCAAGACGCGGATGACCAGCGACCGCCAGCTGATCGAACTGGACGACAACCGCGCCTCGCCCGGCATTGAATGGAACGTCAGCGTCGATCGCGAGGCCGCCGGCCGCTACGGCGTCGATGTGCTCAGCGTCGGCCAGGCGATCCAGTTCGTCACCGACGGCGTGCTGGTCGGCCGCTTCCGGCCTGACGACGCCGAGGACGAGCTCGACATCCGCGTCCGCTTCACGCCGGAGAGCCGCAACCTGGCGGCCTTCCAGAACCTGAAGATCAGCACGCCGATGGGCGCGGTCCCGGCCAGCTATCTGATCAAGCAGACGCCGGCCCAGCAGGTGACCTCGATCCAGCGTCGCGACGGCCAGCGTCTGGTGATCATCCAGGCCAATGCCGCGCCCGGCGTCGCCGCCAACCTCAAGATCACCGAAATGCGCGCCTGGCTCGAAAAGGCCCCGCTCGACCCCTCGGTTCGCTGGAAATTCACCGGCGCCGACGAGGAAGGCGCGGAGGCGGCGGTGTTCTTCGCCACCGCCATGGCCGCCGCCCTGTTCATGATGGGCATCATCCTGCTGTGGCAGTTCAACAGCTTCTACGGGATCTTCGTCACCCTCTCGGCGGTGGTCCTGTCGACGATGGGCGTGCTGCTGGGTGTCGTGGTGAACCTGTTCGGGACGTTCGAGTACATCTCGGTGCTGATGCTCGGGACCGGGATCGTCGCCCTCGCCGGGGTCATCGTCGGCCACAACATCGTGCTGGTGGACACGTTCTACCAGCTGCGCCGACAGGGCTATGCGGCCGACGAAGCGGCCATGCGCGCCGCCGTCCAGCGCTTCCGGCCGGTCATGCTGACGACGGTGGTGACGGTCATCGGCCTGCTGCCGCTGATGTTCCAGCTGCACCCGAACTTCCGCGGGGCGCACATGGAGTACAAGGCGCCGGGCTCGGAATGGTGGGTCCAGCTGTCGGGCGCCGTTGTCTGGGGTCTCAGCTTCTCGACCCTGCTGACCCTGTTCCTGACGCCGGCCGCGCTGGCCGCGCCGGGCACCCTGGCCCGACGCTTCGGCAACATCTACCGGATGGTGCGCTACCGCCAGCGCTGGAGCGACCGCCGCCGCCACGGCGACGCCGTCAGGACAGCGCCGCCGCCGCAGGCGTAGGCCGCCCGGGCTTACTTCCCGCGCGTCTGGCGCTTCCACAGGGTGGCGTACTCGCCGCCCGCCGCCAGAAGGTCGTCATGCGCGCCGCGCTCGACGACCCGGCCCCGCTTGAGGACGAGGATCTCGTCGGCGTCGGCGATCGTCGACAGGCGGTGGGCCACGACCAGGGTCGTGCGGCCCTGCCGCGCCTTGCGCAGGGTCTCCTGGATCGCCGCCTCGGTGCGGGAGTCCAGCGCGCTGGTGGCTTCGTCGAGGATCAGCACGCGCGGATCAGCCAGCAAGGCGCGGGCGAGGCCGACCCGCTGGCGTTCGCCGCCGGACAGCTTCAGCCCCCGCTCGCCGACCCGGATCGCCATGCCCTCGGGCAGGCCTTCGATGAAGGACGACAGCTCGGCCGCCTCCGCCGCGGCCGCCACCTCCTGCGGTGAGGCGTCAGGGCGCCCGAAGGCGATGTTGACCTCCAGCGTATCGTTGAACAGCGCCACGTCCTGGGGCACCAGCGCCACGGCCCGGCGCAGGCTGGCCATCCGCAGGTCGCGCAGGTCGACGCCGTCGATCAGAATCCGCCCCGACTGCGGGTCGATCAGGCGCAGGGCCAGCCGCACCAGCGTGGTCTTGCCCGCCCCGGAGGGACCGACCAGCGCCACGGTGGTTCCCGGCGCTGCGCGGAAGCCGACGTCGGAGATGCCCTCGGACCGCGCGCCGTGACGGAAGGAGACGGCTTCGAACACCACCTCCCCGCCCTGCCCCGCCGGGGCCGGTGGCAGATCGCGGGCGTCCGGCGCCTCGGCGACATCCGGCGCCTGCCGGCGAAGGTCCAGCATCGCCTCCATGTCGATGAACGACTGGCGGATTTCGCGGTAGGCGAAGCCAAGGATGTTCAGCGGCCCATAGAGGTTGATCATGATCAGGACGGCGGCGGTGACGTCGCCCGGCCCCATCCGGCCGGCGGACGCCTCGTAGCCGGCCATAACCGCCATCAGGCCGAGGCCAAGGCTCATGATCCCGGTCTGGGCGGTGTTCATCAGGGTCAGGGAGTTGGTCGCCAGGATCTGGGCGGCGCTGTACTGCCGCAGGGCGACCTCGTAGGTCGCCACGGCGCGGCCCTCGGCGCCGAAGGTCTTGACCGTCTCGTAGTTCATCAGCGCGTCGACCGCCCGGCCGGCCGCCTCCTGGTCGGCCTCGTTGAGCGCGCGTCGGTGGGCGATCCGCCAGTCCGAGAACGAGAAGGTCAGCACGACATAGACCGCCACCGTGGCCACCGCGACGGCCGCGAACCGCCAGTCATAGGTCACGGCCAGCACCCCGGCGGCGATGAACAGTTCGATGACCGTCGGGCCGAGGTTGAACACCAGCGCCCGAAGCAGGAAGTCCATCGAGCGCGCGCCACGGTCGATGACCCGCGAGAGCGATCCGGTCCGCTTGGTCTGATGGAAGTCCATCGACAGCGACAGGGCGTGGGCGAAGGTCTCCGACGCCGCCTTGGCCTGGGCGGCCTGGGCGACGGGCGTGACGATGGCGTCGCGGGCCTGGGGCGCGGCGGCGGACAGGAAGCGGATCAGGGCCCAGCCCAGGGCCATGCCGGCGAAGGCCGCACCGACCTGCACCCCGGCGCTCTGGCCGGCCGCCAGCCGGTTGACGGCCGCGCCGAGCAGCAGCGGGGCGGTCACCCCCAGCACCTTGCCGGCCAGGGTCAGGACCAGCGCCGTGGTGAGCCGCCAGGCCAGGCCGGGCGCCTTCGACCGCAGCACCAGGCCGGCGAGGTCCTTCAACGCCGTCAGCGGCCGGGCGCGTGGCGGCTGGGGCGGCTCGGTCGGGACGCCGGAGGGTTCGCCGCGACGAGCGCGGGCTGCCTGGCCGCGCATCAGCGCGCCGCCGTTACGGGATCGAACAGCAGCGTCGACTGCACGCCGCCGCCCGGCGTGCGCCAGTCAATCCGCCAGGCGCCGGCCAACCGCGAGGCGCGGTAAAGGTCGCCGGGATCGGTCGGCTGCGACGTGGTTACGGTGACCGTGTCCTCACCGCCTTCGCCGGAGATTTCCAGGTCATGCGCGGCCTGGCTCATCGGCCGGCTGAGGGCGAAACTGAACCGGCCCTGGCGGTCGATCATCGAACCGCCCGCGGCGGTGCGGTCGAGCCGCAGGCCGACCTCCGCGCTGATGGTGCCAACCCCCGACACCATCGCCGCGCCGTCGCGATCGAAATCCAGGGCGAGAATGCGGGGGCGTCGCGACGCCGGAGACAGGACCAGCGCACCCGCGCCGGGCCGCAGCTGCGCCAGCCGTCCGTCGGGCGTCAGGGCCAGAAATCCCTCGGCCTGTACGGACCGCTCGCCGACCGTCATCGCCAGGCCATAGAGCCGCAGGGTCGCCGTCGGCGGCGCCATGATCATCCAGGCGCCCTTGTCGTCAGCGCGCGCTTCCGTCTGGCCGCCATCGGGCGCAACAAGCAGCACGCGCGCGCCGGGCGTCGCGAGGCCCGCCAGCGCCGTGCCGCCCCGCCCGGACCGCGCCGCCAGCACGCTCGGCGGCTTCACATAGCCGGCGACCACATCGGTCTTCGCCGTCTCCGCCTTCCAGGCCGGCCGCCCGCCGTCGTCACAGGCGGCTACGGTCAGGAGCGGGAGCAGAGCCGCCAATACGCTCAACCGAACAGACACGACTCTTGCAACCCTGCCCCCAAAAACCGATCATGCTGATCATAGTCCCACGGCGCGCTCGCGAGCGCGCCTTTTTCATCCCCGGAGCCCTCAGGAGATGCCCAGCCCGTCCGTCCGCGTGGAGTCCATCTGTGTCTATTGCGGTTCGTCGAACGATGCGGACCCGGCGTTCCTGTCGTCGGCCTACGCCGTCGGCGCGGAAATCGCCAAGGCGGGCCTGACGTTCGTCTATGGCGGCGGCGGGGTCGGGCTGATGGGCGCCAGCGCGCGCGGCGCCCATGACGCCGGCGGCCAGGTCCTGGGCATCATTCCCGACTTCCTGCAGGGCCGGGAGCAGCCGTTCGATGATGTCGAGACCATCGTCGTGACCTCGATGCACGAACGCAAGATGATGATGTTCGACCGGTCCGACGCCTTCGTCGTGCTGCCCGGCGGCATCGGCACGCTGGAAGAAGTCGTCGAGCTGCTGTCCTGGCAGCGGCTGGGCCTGCACGCCTGTCCGGTGGTGTTCTACAATCCGCGCGGTTTCTGGGACCCGCTGTTCGAGCTGCTCCTCCACACGATCCGCGAGAAGCTGTCGCCGCCGGAATTCGCCAACTCCTGGCGGTCGGTGGATACGGTCGAGGCGCTCGTGCCTGCCGTGCTGGCGATGGGCGCCGAACTGGCCGGCGCCCGGACCGATCTCGACGTCGCGGACCTGACCTAGGCGCTACGCCGTCAGGCGGTCTCGCCGGCCAGCCGGCGGGCCGCCTTCTCCCGCCCGATCAGAGGCAGCAGCATCGCCATTTCCGGGCCGTGGTCCAGGCCGGTCAGCGCCCGGCGCAGCGGCATGAACAGGCCCTTGCCCTTGGCCCCGGTCCTTTCCTTCACCGCATTGGTCAGGACGCTCCAGCTGCCGCCGTCGAGTTCGGCCGGCAGCAGGTCGAGCGCCGCCGCGATGACCGGGCGATCCTCCTCGGCGATCAGCGGTTCGACGGTCCCACCGACGACGCGCGCCCAGTTCGAGGCGCCGGAGAACAGGCCCAGGTTGGCGCGGATCGCCAGCCAGAAGAGCTCGCCCAGATCAGCGCCGAGGTTGGCCAGCCGCGGCTGGGCCTGGCTGTAGTCCATGGCATGCAGGACCGCGGCGTTCAGGCGCGCCAGATCAGCCTGGTCGTAGCGGCCGGGGTGACGGGCCATCTTGCCGAAGGTGAAGGCGGCGGCCAGGGCCTCGATGCTCTCGCCTGGCTCCAGCGGGTCGGAGGTGCCGATCCGCGCCAGATGCGAGACGATCGCCAGCGGCTCATAGCCGCCCTCGCGCAGGTCCATGATCGACAGCGAGCCCAGACGCTTGGAGAGGCCCTCGCCGTCGGCCCCGACCAGCAGGGTGGTGTGGGCGAACTGCGGCGACTTCGCGCCGAGCGCCTCGAAGATCTCGATCTGCGCGCCGGTGTTGGTGACGTGGTCCTCGCCGCGGATCACGTGGGTGATGGCCATGTCGATGTCATCGACGACGGACGGCAGGGTGTAGAGGAAGGCGCCGTCCTCGCGGATCAGCACGGGGTCGGACATCGAGGCCGTGTCGACCTCGCAGGCGCCGCGCGCCAGGTCCTCCCACTTCACCCGCTTGCCTTCGAGGCGGAAGCGCCAGTGCGGACGGCGGCCCTCGGCCTCCAGCGCGGCGCGCTCGGCCTCGGTTAGTTTCAGGGCGGCGCGGTCATAGACCGGCGGCTGGCCCCGGGAGAGCTGCACCTTGCGGCGGCGGTCGAGCTCCTCGCCGGTCTCGTAGCAGGGATAAAGGCGGCCGGCGGCCTTCAGCCGCTCCATGGCCTCGCGATAGAGCGGGAAGCGCGCCGACTGGCTGTGCTTCTCGTCCCAGACCATGCCCAGCCAGGTCAGATCGGTCTCGATCCCCTGTTCGTATTCCTTGGTCGACCGCTCCAGATCGGTGTCGTCGATCCGCAGCACGAACTGCCCGCCCTGCGCGCGGGCGAACAGCCAGTTGATCAGGCCGGTGCGAATGTTGCCGACATGCAGCCGCCCGGTGGGCGACGGCGCGAAACGGACCCTGACGGTCATGGGGGCAGTCCTTCTCAGAGCCGGGCTAGGTCGGCTTTGGGAGGCCGGAAGTCAAGGTGGGGGGGGCGTAGTCCCCCGCGCGTCCCCTAAAGGCGCTTGTACTGCCTCCACACATCAAATGCGTACGCGACGCCGATTAGCGCCGGGATCGAGGTAAAGAACAGGCCAAGATCAAGCACGCCTGCTCCGACTGCCAAGCCTGCGAACAGGATGGTGTTGAACGTCGAAAGAACTAGCCCTAGGAGCGTGTTCGGCGACTTTGGCGGCTCCGGATCGAATGGAGAGCCCGTCATGCGATCCTCGTCGCCGAGTTCAGGCTCCGCATTGGCATCTCCAGCTGCAGGTTGGGGGGGCGCGCAATTCCGCAAAGAAGCCCAGTCAAGCATGCCCCTCATCTCATGGCGAGACTATCGCCGGTCGGGTCAGGTCACTCTAGGACCGCCCGCCGGGCGGCCGCATGCGGCGGGCCGGAGGTCCGTCGTTGACCGACCTGACCCGTCCGGCACGCTGGCCTGCATGAGACAAAGGCACTGCTCCCTTCCCCCTTTGATGGGGGAAGGGCCGGGGTTGGGGGTGCTCCGGCGGCGCCGGTTGGCTACGGACCACGTGAGGGCCGTCATCCTGGACCGCGCGATCTCCTGAGACACACCCCCAACCCAACCCTTCCCCCATCGAGGGGGAAGGGTTTTCAGGCCGACAACGCCCGGTCAATGAACGCCGGGTCCGCGTCATGCACCCAGCACTCCGCCAGCAGGCCCCCCTCCACCCGATAGACCAGCACACGCTCGACCTCGCGGGTTTCGCCCCCGGCGGTGATGGATTCCCGGGCGAGGATCACCGCGCGCGTCGCGCCGGCCATGACGTCGTCGATGGCCACCAGCCGGCGGCGGGTGCGGCGGGTGAATTCCATCAGCGCTTCGATCGCCGCCGCCTTGCCGCGTTTGGTCCCGGCCATCGGGTTGTTCCCGGACCAGTGCAGAACGAAGTCGTCGCTGTAGGTCGCCAGCATTGCCGGGAAGTCACCGGCGACCCAGGCATCGGCGTAGCGCTGCGCGGGCGCGAGATTGGCGGCGCGGGCCGCTTCAGGGGTGCTGGTCATGATGCGCTACGCCTCCGCTGAGGCGCGCAGCCTGACCGCCAGGCACGCTGGCGGTCAATTACCTCGCCGGTCATGCCCTCGGGGACATGTACCGAAGGTACGTGTCCCCTAATCGAGCGGCCAGGTTTAGGGGACACGTACCTTCGGTACATGTCCCCGCTGAATTCAGTCGTCGCGATGGACCCGTTCGCGGCGCTCGTGCCGTTCCTGGGCCTCGACGCTCATCGTCGCCACCGGACGGGCCTCGAGCCGCGGCAAGCCGATGGGTTCCCCCGTCTCCTCGCAGTAGCCGTAGGAACCGTCCTCGATTCGGCGCAGGGCCTCGTCGATCTTGGAGATGAGCTTCCGTTGCCGGTCGCGGGTGCGCAGCTCAAGAGCCCGATCAGTCTCCGACGTGGCGCGATCGGCCAGGTCGGGGTGATTCTCGGTTTCCTTCTGGAGGTGGGTGACCGTTTCGCGAGATTCGCGAAGGATCTCATCCTTCCAGCCGAGGAGCTTCTTCTTGAAGTACTCGAGCTGTCGCTCATTCATGAACGGCTCATCGTCCGAAGGACGATAACCGCTCTGTTCAGCAAGAACCGTAGCCGTCGCCATTGACGTCTCACGCCCCCATTTACGCCATGCTCACAAGAGCGAGGCCTTATAGCAAAAGCTCTGCAACGTTCAATGAAGCTCGCGCTCAGCGGGCGTTCATGCCGCAACCCTCGCCTGTTCAAGCTTGGCCAGCTCGACCGCAGCGCGGGTTTCAATCTCGTTCAGCACGCCTTCGAGCGCGCTGTCGTCGGTGGCCATCCGCTCCTCGCGGACGGCGCGCATCAGCCGGTCGAGGTCGCGACGCGACACCTCGCCGTCGATGAGCGCCAGCTTGACCTCGTCCAGCACATCCAGAATGCGGCCCGCCCGCCCCATGGCGCGCCGGCGCCGTTCAAGCGGCCCGCCGACATCCTGCAGGGCGATCAGCGCGTCGACCGAGCTGACGCCGCCGACACCCATGCTGCGCGCGACATCGGTGGCCGCGCCGGCGCCGGTGGTCGTCGGCAGGGCGAAACTCCCCTGCCCGCCCGCCGGACGCGCCGCGCTTTTCGCGCCGCCGAGCGATCCGGCACTGCTGGAACCCGTGACTTTCATGGAGGCGATACGCCGCTCCGAACCCTTGTTCTGCCGAGACTGTCGGGCCTCAGGCTTGCGGCATGGTTAATGCCGGGCAATTTCTGCCGTCCGCTGGAGACCGAGCATGCCAATACGACCTAGACCATTGATTTAACGCGCCTTTTTTCTGGCGTGGTTCTCGCAGGGGTGCGCGGGTGAGTGCCCAGCGTCCCGGCGGAGCGAAATGCGTCCAACTCTCGTAGGAAGTCTGATCCTGGCCCTGACCCTCGCGCTTGCGGGTCCGAGCTACGGCAAGTCGCGGATCAAGGACGTCGTCGCATTCGAGGGCGTGCGCGAGAACCAGCTGACGGGCTACGGCCTGGTCGTCGGCCTGAACGGCA
Source organism: Caulobacter sp. (assembly GCA_021741355.1). GTDB lineage: Bacteria > Pseudomonadota > Alphaproteobacteria > Caulobacterales > Caulobacteraceae > Caulobacter. Next base: position 26,719 of record JAIOXZ010000016.1, on the reverse strand, counting down.
CGGGCGACAACCTGCGCAACGCGCCCATGACCCGCCAGAGCCTCGAGGCGATGTTCGAGCGGCTCGGCGTCAATGTGCGCGACACCAACCTCAACACCAAGAACGTCGCGGTGGTGATGGTCACCGCCAAGCTGCCGCCGTTCGCGGCCGCCGGCTCGGCCATCGATGTGACCGTCTCGGCCGCCGGCGACGCCAAGAGCCTGCTGGGCGGCACCCTGCTGGTCACCGCCCTGATGGGCGCCGACGGCCAGGTCTATGCGGTGGCCCAGGGCACGGTGCAGACCGGCTCGGTCTCGGCCTCCGGCGCCTCGGGCAGCTCGGTCAGCAAAGGCGTGCCGACCTCCGGCCGGATCGCCGGCGGGGCGACCATCGAGCGTGAGACCGGCTTCCAGATGGCCCAGATGGGCCAGCTGCGCATGACGCTGCGCAATCCCGACTTCACCACCGCCCAGCGGATCGCCACGGCGGTCAACACCCGCTTCCCCGGGACGGCGATCGCCGAGAACCCGACCATCGTCACCATCCGCCCGCCCGCCGGCCAGAGCATGGTCGGGTTCCTGACCGCCGTTGAGACGCTCGAGATCGAGCCCGACTCGCCGGCCAAGGTGATCGTCGATGAGGTCAGCGGCGTCATCGTCATGGGCGACCAGGTGCGCATCTCCACTGTCGCCATCGCCCAGGGCAACCTGACCATCGCGGTCCAGGAAACCCCGCAGGTCAGCCAGCCGGCCCCGTTCAGCCGCGCCGGCGAGACGGTGGTCACCAGCCAGTCCGCCGTGAGCGTAGAGGAAGAGCGCGGCCGCCAACTGCTCACGCTGAAGAGCGGCGCGTCCCTCTCCAGCCTGGTCGCCGGCCTCAACGCCCTGGGCGTCACGCCGCGCGACATGATCTCCATCCTGCAGGCGATCAAGGCCGCCGGCGCCCTCCAGGCCGATATCGAGGTGATGTGATGACCGCGCCCCTTTCAGTCGCCACCGACATCCTGATGGGTCAGGCCCGGACCCCGGCCGCCTCGACCGCCGACCTCGCCGGCCGGCGCAAGGCGGAGGAAACGGCGAAGGCCTTCGAGGTCTCGTTCCTGTCGACGATGATGCAGCCGATGTTCGAGGGCATCTCGACCGAGGCCCCGTTCGGTGGTGGCCAGGGCGAGTCGATGTTCCGCTCCTTCCTGACCGACGCGATCGCCAAACAGACGACCAAGCGTGGCGGACTGGGCATTGCCGACAGCATCCAGCGCGAAATGCTCAAACTCCAAGGTCTCAGTTAGAAAGACGCATTCCATGGCCCTCGACGCCCGCGACGCGACTGATCGCGTTGACCAGCTGATCTCCCTGACCGACCGCCTGACAGCGCTGATGGCCCAGCAGTGCCAGGCCTTCGAGCAGCGCCGCCCGCAGGACGCCGCCGTCCAGATGGAAGAGCTGTCGAAACTGGCCAACATCTATCGCCACGAGTCGGCGCGGGTGCGTCAGACGCCGGCCCTGATCGAATCCGCGCCGCTGGAGCAGCGGATGAAGCTGATGCAGTCGACCGAGGCGTTCGACGCCGTGCTCGCCCGTCAGGGCCGCGCGCTGGAAGCCGCCCGCACCGTCACCGAGGGCCTGGTCCGCGCCATCGCCGACGAAGTCGCCTCGCAGCGCACCACCGGCGCCGGCTACGGCCCCGACGCCGTCAGCCAGGTCGGCGACTCCCGCGCCATCACGCTGAACAAGCGGGCGTAGCGAAGGCGCTCCGGCAGCGCCCCTACGTTCGCCGGGCCATCATCAAGGCGAGCGTCGACGTTGCCGCCCCGGCGAGCCAAAGGGCCGGGCCAAGCAGGGCTTCGGGGCCCGTCATGTGTCCGGGCAGCACGATGAAGAGTACAAAGGGAATGTCGGCCGCCGAGACTGCCAGCAGGTTGATCCAGTACCCGGCGCGGCTGTTCCGCCAGTTGAATCCCAGGGCGACGACGACCGCGACAACGGCGAAAATCGCCACATAGAAAGCGCCCTGGTTGAGCCGACCCTGAATGAGCCCGGCTTCCAGGTCGGCGGCGAACCGGAACGAACTGGCGGCCGCAAGCAGGTGAAGCGCGCCCCAGGCGAAATAGACCGCCGCGCCCAGCACAGCAAACAATCGGCTCATCCCGCCCCCCCCCCCTTGTTCGTCCGGCCCTGTCCGCGTTGCGGCGCGGAACGGCGGCTCATCCGCGGAGTGTTAAACGGCAAATCAGCGTTCGACAAAGTGCAGCACGCCATTCGGGTTTCCGAACAGGGCGTTCGGCCACCGCCCCTCTTCACTCTATTGATCTGAATCACGGACGGAACTGGCGGTTCGCGGCTTCGTGAGAGCATGCCGGTTGCCTGCCTCGCCACCCCAGACGCTGATCCTGATACGGCCTTCCTCGCCGAGGTTCGCGCGTTTCTCGCCGAGGCCCTGACACCGGACCTGCGCGAGGCGGGCCGCCGCACGCTGGGCGTCCATTCCGACATCGCCGCCTGCAAGCTCTGGCACCAGCGACTGCACCGCCGCGGCTGGATCGCGCCGGGCTGGCCGACGGCCCACGGCGGGGCCGGCTGGACCCCGCGGCAGCGCTTTCTGTTCGACCGCGAGTGCGCGCTGAACGACGCCCCAGTGCTGTTCGCGGGCGGCATCCGCAGCCTCGGCCCGCTGATCATCGAGATGGGCACGCCGCTGCAGCGCGCGCGCTATCTGCCGGCGATCCTGTCGGGCGAGGACCTCTGGGCCCAGGGCTTCTCGGAGCCCGGCGCCGGCTCGGACCTGGCGCGGGTCGCCACCCGGGCGGTCCAGTCGGGCGACCGCTACATCGTCGATGGCTCGAAGATCTGGACGACCGGCGCCCACCTTTCGAACCGGATGTTCGCCCTGGTCAGGACGCAGACGGGCGAGCGTCCGCAACAGGGCCTGACCTTCCTGCTGCTCGACATGGCCTCGCCCGGCCTGACCGTCTCGCCGATCATCACCATCGACGGCGAGCACGAGCTCAACGCGGTGTTCTTCGACCAGGTCAGCGTGCCCGTCGCCAACCGCATCGGCGAGGAGGGCCAGGGCTGGGCCGTCGCCAAGCGGCTGATGCAGCTGGCGCGGTCGAACAACACGCCGGCCGCGCTGGTGCGGCGGGTCTACCAGCGGGCGCGCAACGCGGCGCTCGCCAGCGAGGATCTCGAACCCGGCCTGATGACCCGGCTGATCACCGCGGAGATCGAGCTGACGGCGTTTGAGCAGACCGAGCTGAACCTGCTGCCCGGCGGGCGGCTGCGCGACGGCGATGCGACCAGCCCCTCGGTCCTGAAGCTGATCGGCAGTGAGTTGCACCAGCGGGTCGCCGAACTGGCCATGGAGATCGCCGGAACCGCGCGGAATCTGGCGCTTGAGCCCTTCCGCGACGAGGACGGCCCGCTGGCGGACGGCGCGCGGGCGACCGCCAAGCACTTCGCCACCCGGGCGGCGAGCATCTATTCGGGATCCAGCGAGACCCAGCGCAACGTAATCGCCCAGGCCCTGTCGCCGACGCCGCGTTAGAATTCGCGCTAGAACGTCAGGGACGCCGGGCTTTCAGCAGCCGCCATGAAGGTCGGCATGCGCACCGCCGGCCGCTCGGCATGCAGCCGCGCGTCGACCCAGTCCCACAGGGCGGTGATCTCGCTTGCGGCGGAGCTGGACGGCTCCATGTCCTGGGCGGTCGAGCCGCCGGCGACACTGCGCTGGTAGGCGACGCGCGTGCGCAGTCCGATCGGCGCGACCGGGAAGCCGAGCCCGCGCAAGGCCGCGACAGCCTCCATCAGCACCGGCGCCTCGATCGACTGCTGGCGATGCGGCGCCTGGTTGAGCACGAAGACCACCGGCCGGTGGAAGCGCGCCGCCAGCGCGGCGGAGTCGGCCACGGCGCGAATGTCGAAGAAGTTGGGACGGGCCACGACCAGACAGAGGTCGGCGCAGCGCACAGCCTGTTCGACCTCTTCCTCGATCGACGGACCGGTGTCGACGATCATCAGCCCGACCCCGGCGCGGGCGGCGTCCTGTTGTCGCGCGAACAGGGCGCCGGGCTTGACCGCCTCGACCACGGGCTGCGCCTCGGCGCGCATGCGTCGCCATTCGACGGCGGAATGCTGGCGGTCGGTATCGGCCAGCAGCGTGACATGGCCGGCCGCATGGGCCGCCGCGGCCAGATGCACGGCCAGGGTGGTTTTCCCGGTCCCGCCTTTGCGGGCGATAATGGCGAGTGTCTTCAACGCCTTGTCCCCGAACGAAACGATCCGGGGGTTGCACAGCAGGAACCATGCCCGGACTGCGGTCAGGGCCCGGCCGACAGGACGACCTCGCGCGTGACGCCGATCGCCTGGAGGAAATCCGGATCGTGGCTGACCACCAGCAGGGCGCCGTCGTAGGCCGACAGCGCCGCCTCGACGGCCTCGATGGAGGCCAGGTCGAGGTGGTTGGTCGGCTCGTCGAGGATCAGGAGCTGCGGCGTTGGCGCTGACGACAGCACGCAGGCCAGCGCCGCGCGCAGGCGCTCTCCGCCGCTAAGCGCGCCCACCGTCTGCCGCGCAGCGGTGTTGCGGAACAGGAACCTGGCCAGCGCCGCCTGGGCGTCATTCACCGTCGCGCCCGGATTGAGCCGGCGGAAGGCGTCCAGCACGGTCTCGTCGTCCCGCAGGATCGCGGTCTTCTGGTCCAGCAACACCGCCCTGGCGCCGAGCATGACCGTTCCCGCCGTCGGCTGCAGCTCACCGGCCGCCAGGCGCAGCAGGGTGGTCTTGCCTGTCCCGTTCGGCCCGGTGAGAGCGACCCGTTCGGGACCTGTGATCCGCAGCGACAGGCCCTCGATCACCGGCGCCGGCCCGTAGCCGAAGGTCACGCCGTCGAGGGCCAGCACGGTCTTGCCGGCTGCAAGCCCGGAAGACGGCAGGCCGAAGGCCAGCGTCCGCACCTGTTCGACGCGGGCGCGGGCGGTCTCCAGCGCCTCGGCGGCAGCCTCCCGCTGCCGTTCGGCCAGACGCTCGCCGCGACCGCCGCTCTGCTCCGCGCGCTCCGCCATGGCGCCCAGCAGGATCTTCGGCGCGGAGCCCGAGGCGGCGTAGCGACGGCCGGCGGAGTCGCGGCGGTCCTTGCGTTCCCGCGCCTGCTGGGCGTCGCGCTCCATGCGGCCCCGCTCACGCTCGGCGTCGCCCAGCGCCCGCTCGGCCGCGGCGCGCTCGGCGGCCTGCCGTTCGGCGTAGAGATCGAAGTTCCCGCCATAGGCCCTGGCGCCCAGACCGGAGAGCTCGACGATCCGGTCCATCCGGCGCAGCAGCGCCCGGTCGTGGCTGACCACCACGGCCCCGCCCCTCCAGCGCTCCAGGAACGCCGCGAGGAAGGCCCGGGCCTCGACGTCGAGGTTGTTGGTCGGCTCGTCGAGCAGGATGACGTCGGGCTGCGCAATCAACAGCGACGCGAGGGCCACTCGGGTGAGCTGACCGCCGCTGAGGCTGTCGGCGGGGCGATCCGGCGCGAGCCCGCCCAGGCCGACCTCGGCCAGCGCCGCGTCGATTCGCACCGGCAGGGTCCAGTCCGCGACGTCCAGATCGGCCTCGCCGCCCTCGCCGGCCTCGATTCGCGCCAGGACAGACAGCGCGTCGGCGATCTCCAGCAGGTCCGCGACCGTCGCGCCGCGAGGCGGCTGCAGCGTCTGGCGCAGGACGCCGACGCGGCCCGACCGCGTCACCGTCCCGGAGGCCGGCGCCTGCTCGCCGGTCAGCAGCCGCAACAGGGTGGACTTGCCCACGCCGTTGCGACCGACCAGGCCGGTTCTCTCCCGCCCGATGGCGAGGGTCAGATTGTCGAAGAGGACGCGGCCGTCAGGCGTGGTCGCGGAGACGGCGTCCAGGGTGAAGTACGGCAGGGTCGACATGATGGCTCTCGAGCAGGTCAGCGGAAGCGGCGAAGCGGTTCTGCGTCCTGTCGGTCATGGGAGCCTCCATCGGTGACCGGGCCGGTCTCGGAACAGCCAATATAGGCCCTTCGCCCCCGCGACGGAAGCGCGCGGCCTTGATGCAGCGCAATGGCGGCAGCCGCCTCAGGCCCCTATCTGCGTCCCGTGACCAGGAACCGACCGTGACCAGCCTTCCCTTCCCCGATGCCGGACCGCGCCTGTCGCGCGAGGAGGCCGAGGCGCGCCGGGCCGAGGCGTCGGCGCGAATCCGCGCCGTCACCGGTATCGACGAGACGCTCATCTCCGACCTCGTGGAGGGCTTCTACGACCGGGTTCGGGCCGATCCGCTGCTCGGGCCGATCTTCGCCGCAAGGATCGCCGACTGGGGTCCGCATCTGGCGCAGATGAAGCGGTTCTGGTCGTCGGTCGCGCTGGCGACCGGCGTCTACGACGGCCGCCCGATGCCCAAACACATGCCGCTTCCGGTCGATGCGCGGCACTTCGACCGCTGGCTGGCGCTTTTCGAGGAGACGGCGCAGGCGCTCTGCACGCCGCTGGCCGCCCGGCACTTCGTGACCCGCGCCCGCAACATCGCCGAAAGTCTCGAACTGGGCGTCGCCAACCACAACGGCGTCATGCTGGGCCTGGGCGAACGGTACCGTCGGGACGGCTGATCGCCGAACAGCAAGTTCCGGGTCGCGGCGGGCGCGTGGTTCGACGAGGGTCCCGGCGAACAGTCTCGCTGGAGCCCCCACATGTCCTTCGTTGTCACCGGCCTCGCGCCCGAACCCTTCGCCCCGCTCTTCGGCGCCGATGAGGCGACCCTGGCCGCCGCCGGCGCGATCCGCTGCCGGGTCGACGCAAAGCCCGGCTTCCCGTGCCGCATCTCGCTGGTGGACGCCGAACCGGGCGAGACGGTCCTGCTGCTCAACCACGAACACCAGCCGGCCGACACGCCCTACCGCGCCCGTCACGCCATCTATGTGCGCGAGGCGGCGGACGCGCCGGCGCGCTACGAGAACCGGCTGCCGCCCGCCCTCTCCAACCGGCTGCTGGCCATTCGCGCCTATGACGACCGGGGCATGATGATTGAGGCGGATGTCATCGAGGGGCGCGACGCCATCCCGCTGATTGAACGTCTGATCGCAGACCCAAGGACCGCCTACCTGCACGCGCACAACGCCCGTCGCGGCTGTTTTGCCGCGCGGATCGACAGGAGCTAAAGCGCCAGATGCGCCCCTTGCCGTCGAACTCAGCCACCAGATGCCGCTAGCACACCCTTGTGCTCGACGAGCCCTAGCACCGAGATTCCCGATCCCCCTTCTACTCGAAGAGGGTCAGCAGTTCGTCGGAAAGTTCCCGGCGGGTGATCTCAATGGTGGTCATGCTTTCAACATCCACTACTGCCCAACCAATTGATCCTGTGTCCAACCGCAGAAACGTTGGAGGACGGTACTGCGCTCGCCAACCCGGGCCGTGGTATGGGCGACCCGGCTCAGATGGGTCAGCACCCTCCCTTACAAGTTCGATCCCCTCCGCCTTGTTTCCTCTCGCTATTTCAAGCTTTCCGACTGGCACTCTAACCAAGCGAAATTGCTGATAGAGAAGATTGAGTTTCTCGTTCGTCTTGCCGCCATCTGAGTCCTTGGCGACTCGCAGCATCTCGTAGACGCTCAAAACCCAGTAGCGGGACAACGCACCTTGAATGTCGCCTATACCTCCGGTCTCCGCCTCGCTGGCGGCGATCCGCTGCATCATTTCCGATTCCATTGCCCGCAGAACGAGATCCGTTCGAATATCCGAATGGCTCGCATGCCCAACTCCGAAAGCGACTAGCCGAAGGTAGGTTGCGATCCAACGTTGCCCGAGATCGCCGCCCTTCAGCCAAGCCAGATTCTGCGCCTCCTCATAGTGCTTTCCCACGGTGGCGTTGGCTGGATCGGAGCTTAGCTGGAACGTCATGATCGGTGGGGTTCGCGCAAATGTGGACATCAGCTGCCTGCTGACACCAAGTGTCAGCACCGCACACTACCATCCTGCCTCGCGGCAAACGTTCGCACAATGTTCTTGTGTTAATTCCGAGTCTGCGCACTACATATGGCGGTTGCCGCCGCGCCCTTTGGCCGGCTGAAGCGTTCCCGACAGGTCATGGCCGAACAACAGAACTTCATCCGCGTGCGTGGCGCGCGCGAGCACAATCTCAAGGACGTCAGCGTCGACATCCCCCGGGGCGAACTGGTGGTGATCACCGGCCTGTCGGGGTCCGGCAAGTCGTCGCTGGCGTTCGACACCATCTATGCCGAGGGCCAGCGCCGCTACGTCGAGAGTCTGTCGGCCTACGCGCGCCAGTTCCTCGAGCTGATGAGCAAGCCGGACGTCGACCTGATCGAGGGCCTGTCTCCGGCCATCTCCATCGAGCAGAAGACCACCAGCCGAAACCCGCGCTCCACCGTCGGCACGGTGACCGAGATCCACGACTACATGCGCCTGCTCTGGGCGCGGGTCGGGGTTCCCTATTCGCCGGCCACGGGCCTGCCGATCGAGAGTCAGACCGTCAGCCAGATGGTCGACAAGCTGACCGCCCTGCCCGAGGGCGAGCGGCTGTACCTGCTGGCCCCCGTCGTGCGCGGCCGCAAGGGAGAGTACCGCAAGGAGATCGCCGAGTGGCGCAAGCTCGGCTTCCAGCGGCTGAAGATCGACGGCGTGCTCTTTCCGATCGAGGACGCGCCGGAGCTCGACAAGAAGTTCAAGCACGACATCGACGTGGTCGTGGACCGGCTGGTGACCAAGAACGGCCTGGAGCAGCGCTACGCCGACAGCATCGAACAGGCCCTGCGTCTGGCCGACGGCATCGCGGTGGCGGAATGGGCCGATGCGCCCGCCGAGGGCGAGGAGCCCCGGCGCATCCTGTTCTCCGAGAAGTTCGCCTGCCCGGTCAGCGGCTTCACCATCAGTGAGATCGAGCCCAGGCTGTTCTCGTTCAACAACCCGTTCGGCGCCTGTCCGGTCTGCGACGGCCTCGGCGCCAAGCTGGCCTTCGACGCCGACATGATCGTGCCGGACAAGGACAAGAGCCTGCACAAGGGCGCGGTGTCGCCCTGGGCCAAGGGGCCCTCGCCGCTCTACACCCAGACGCTGCAGGCGCTGGCCCGCCACTACGACTTCTCGATGGACGCGCCCTGGCACAGCCTGCCGGAACAGGCGCAGAAGGTCGTGCTGTATGGGACGGGGACGGAGAAGATCCACTTCGTCTACGACGACAACGCCCGCAAGTATGAGGTCAACAAGCCGTTCGAAGGCGTGCTGCCGAACCTCGAACGGCGCTGGCGCGAGACCGATTCCAGCTGGGTCCGCGAGGAACTGGGCCGCTATCAGTCCGACACGCCCTGCGACTCCTGCCACGGCGCGCGGCTCAAGCCCGAAGCGCTGGCGGTCAAGATTGGCGGGCGCAACATCTCCGAGGTCAGCGGCCTGGCTATCCGCAAGGCCCGCGAATGGTTCGAGGACCTCGAGCCGCAACTGACCGACAAACAGATGGAAATCGGCCGGCGGATCCTCAAGGAGATCAAGGACCGCCTGAACTTCCTCGTCGACGTCGGGCTGGACTACCTCAACCTGTCGCGCGGGTCGGGCACGCTCAGTGGCGGCGAGAGCCAGCGCATCCGCCTCGCCAGCCAGATCGGCAGCGGCCTGACCGGCGTGCTCTATGTGCTGGACGAGCCGTCGATCGGCCTGCACCAGCGGGACAACTCGCGCCTGCTGCAGTCCCTGCGCGGCCTGCGCGACCTGGGCAATTCGGTGCTGGTGGTCGAGCACGACGAGGAGGCAATCCTCACCGCCGACTACGTCATCGACATGGGCCCGGCGGCCGGCGTGCACGGCGGCCATGTGGTCGCCCAGGGCAAGCCCCAGGACATCATCACCAACGGCAACAGCATCACCGGCATGTACCTGTCCGGCGTGCGCGAGATCGCCGTGCCCGAACAGCGCAGACCGATCTCGACCAAGCATGTGCTGCGCGTAACGGGCGCGACGGGCAACAACCTCAAGGGCGTCACCGCGGAGATCCCGGTCGGCACCTTCACCTGCATCACCGGGGTCAGCGGCGGCGGCAAGTCGACCTTCACCATCGAGACCCTCTACAAGGCCGCCGCGCGCCGGCTGAACAACGCCAGCGACGCCCCGGCCCCCTACGAGAAGATCGAGGGGCTGGAGAACTTCGACAAGGTCATCGACATCGACCAGAGCCCGATCGGCCGCACGCCGCGATCGAACCCGGCCACCTACACCGGCGCCTTCCAGCCGATCCGCGACTGGTTCAGCCAGCTGCCGGAGAGCAAGGCGCGCGGCTATGGCCCGGGGCGGTTCAGCTTCAACGTCAAGGGCGGCCGCTGCGAGGCCTGCCAGGGCGATGGCCTGATCAAGATCGAGATGCACTTCCTGCCAGACGTCTACGTCACCTGCGACGTCTGCAAGGGCAAGCGGTACAACCGCGAGACGCTCGAGATCCTGTTCAAGGGCAAGTCGATCGCCGACATCCTCGACATGACCGTCGAGGAGTCCGCCGACTTCTTCAAGGTCGTGCCGCCGGTGCGCGACAAGATGGAGACCCTCAAGCGGGTGGGCCTGGGCTACATCCACGTCGGCCAGCAGGCGACCACCCTGTCAGGCGGCGAGGCGCAGCGGGTCAAGCTGTCCAAGGAGCTCAGCCGCAAGGCGACAGGCCGGACGCTGTACATCCTCGATGAACCGACCACCGGCCTGCACTTCGAGGACACCAAGAAGCTGCTCGAGGTGCTTCACGAACTGGTCGACCAGGGCAACACCGTCGTCGTGATCGAGCACAATCTGGACGTGGTGAAGACCGCCGACTGGCTGATCGACTTCGGGCCCGAGGGCGGCGACGGCGGCGGCGAGATCGTCGGCGTCGGCACGCCCGAGAAGGTCGCCGGAATCGCCGGCAGCTGGACCGGCCGTTACCTCGCCGAGGTGCTCAAGCGTCACCGCGACCGCGCGGGCGAGAAGCGCAAGCGCGCCTAGCGCGCACCGGCGGTCAGGCTGCGGTAGATGTCCGGCGCCGGGCAGAGCACGATCAGCTGCAGGAAGGGCGCGGCCACCAGGGCGGCGCCCCAGCGGACGATCGTGGCCGGCGTCAGGAAGGCCGTCAGCGAGCTCATGTCGGGTTGATACATCGCGCCGACCGCCGCGAAGCCCCCGCCGAACAGCACCACGGCCAGCATGACGATCGCCTGCAGCGCCACCCAGACGATGACCACCATCACGAACGACAGCAGATAGGCGCCGAGCATCGGCCAGAACTTGCCGCGGGTCAGGCTCCAGGAGCCGAACAGGTTGATTCGCCCGGTGGCGAAGGTCTGGGCGCCGGCAAGCGACAGCCGGACCAGCAGAATCGCGATCGCGCTGGCGGCGGCGATGAAGGCGACCGCGCCGACGAAAGCCCCGAGAATCGGGCTGATCGCGGCCGCCGCCGTCGCGGCCACCGTGACGACGATGAGCAGCCCGAAGGTTGCGATATTGAGGATCACCATCATCGCCACGGTCACCACGAACTGGCGAAACTCCGCCGCGCCGAGACGCAGGAATCCGAACCCGCTGTCGGCCGGCCGCAACACCAGGCGGTTGGCCGCTGTGGTCTGAACGGCGCTGAGAACAAGGGCATAGAGGAGGATCGGCCCGACCATCGGGGTCAGCTTCGCCATCAACGCCTGCACCGCGGCCGGGTCAGGCCGGGTCTGCTGACCGACAGCTTGCATCTCCATCAGGGTCGCGCCCATGGCGGGGATCATCCACAGCGTCAGGGCGATGGATGCGAGGCCGAACACCACGATCCAGACCAGCATAGCCCGGGCGTGCTCCCGCCCAGCCCTGAACCCGCTGAAGGCCGCATCCGACGCTGAAAACATGAATCCCTCACACGCGCTCGTCCCGACCGGACCCGCGCAAGGGGAGCATTCCCCGCGCCGCGAGGCAAGCGAGGCGCCGGCGCCGCCCGGTTGAGCAAAATCGTCGCGCTCGACCGGCGAGCGACAACAGAACGATGACACGGACGGCCAATCGTGCTTTTTTGTCGGTCGTCTGGGTTGGTGACGAGATCCCGATCCGCTTGCTTTTTCCCCAAGGGGGTCCCTGTGAAGGTTCTTCTTCTTACGCTTTTCGCCGCCGCTTCCGTCGCCACCGCCGTGGTCGCGGCAGAGGAGACGACGCCGGCCTCGACCACGCCGACCGCCGTGCCTGCTCCGCTCGCGCCGCCGTCCACCAAGAAGGACCCCAACGCGCGCATCTGCAAGACCAGCCCGGTCATCGGCACGCGCGTGCCCAGCCGCATCTGCATGACCCGCGCCGAATGGGAAGCCCGCGCCCGCGCCGACCGCGAGGACCTGGAAGCTGCCCAGCGCGGCGGCCTTACCACCTGCGCGACCAACCCCTGCGGCGGCTGATCGCCTGACATGATCCTGTATGGAGAGCGCAACCCAGCGCCGAATCCGCGCCGGGTGCGCATCTTCATCGCCGAGAAGGGCATCGACCTTCCCGAAACGCGCGTGAACATGCGCGAACGCGAGCACAAGTCACCCGAACATCGCGCCCGCAACTCGCTCGGCCAGGTGCCGACGCTGGTGCTCGACGACGGCGCGTCGATCTCGGAGAGCGTCTCGATCTGCCGCTATCTGGAAAGCGTCCATCCGACGCCGGCGCTGTTCGGGACCACCGCGGTCGAACAGGCCCTGATCGACATGTGGATTCGCCGCGTCGAGTTCCAGCTGATGACTCCGGTCGGCATGTTCTGGCGTCACGCCCATCCGCTGACGGCCGCGCTGCTGACCCAGTTCAAGGACTTCGGCGAGTCGAACCGCGAGACCTACGCACGGGTCTGCCAGTGGCTGGACAAGGACATGGCGGACGGACGGTCGTTCCTCGCGGGCGACACCTATTCCATGGCCGACATTTGCGCCCAGTCGACGGTCGACTTCGCGGCCTTCACCGGCCTCGAGCTTCCGCCGGAAACCCCGCATCTGCACGCCTGGCATGAGCGGGTTTCGTCCCGGCCGAGCGCCGCGGCCTAGCCGGTCGCCTTCAGCCTGCGGTAGGCGGCCGCGGGCGGCGCGTAGAAGATCACGAACACCAGCACGATCAGCAGGGTCTGCAGCGCCATCTGAAGCAGCAGCTCAGCCAGCAGCCGGACCGCCAGGATCGGCGTGATGTTGGTCAGGTCCGGGCTCGCCAGCGCGCCCATCAGCGAAAGGCCGCCCGTCAGTCGGGCCAGAACCAGGCCCAGGGTCAGGGCCGCGATGACCATCAGGATCGCGTAGAGGATCGTCAGGCCAAGGCTCATCAAGAGCCGCCAGAACTGGCCTCTGGTCAGCCGCCAGGCCTCCACGAGCCGGAAATGGTGCTCGGCGAAGGTCATCACGCCCGCCAGCGCCAGCCGCACGGCCAGCCATCCCAGCAGCACGACGCCGCCCAGCGAGCCGACGAAGGTCACCGCGCCGTGCAAACCACCGGCCGCTCTCGCCGCCATCACCACCGCGGCGCCATACAGGCCGCTGGCCAGGGCGAAGATGAAGATCACCAGCAGACTGACAAGGAACATCCGCAACTCGTCCGCACTGATCTTGAGATGCGCGAAGCCCTTGTCCTCAGGCGTCAGCACCGTGCGGTAAACCGCCGTCACCAGCATGATCTGCATGACCACGGCCATCGGAAAGATGATCAGGATCGGCGTTCCGAACCGGGCCAGCAGTTCGCCGAAGTCCCGCTGCCCGTCGGTCGCCTCGACGGCGGCAAGGGTGCCGAGGTTCGGCAGCAGCAGGATCAGGATCATGGCCAGCAGGGCCAGCAGGTAGAAGCCGGTCCAGGCCAGCACGAGCCCCGGCCGGGCCCGGATGATGCGAAAGCCCTCGAAGGCCGTATCGGTCGGCGACAGCTTCATTCGGGTTCGCCCTCCCGCAGGCGCAGGTAGATGTAAGACATCATGCCGACCGAAATTGGAAGGTAGAAGCAGGTCGAGACGATGCCGATCCCCAACTGGATCCAGTGCATCGCCCCGGGCGCCTCCGCCAGATCGACATAGACGGTCGCCAGACTCTGCAAGGCGATCAGCGGCGCGCGGATCACCAGGGTCGCAAACAGGATGCGCAGGACCGACCCGCGCGTGCGCCTGAAGCTCGACAGGAAGCGCAGACGACCATCGACGGCCGTCGATGGCCCGGCCAGGGCGAGCGCCGCATCCAGCATCAGCAGCGCGCCCAGAGTCAGCATCGCGGTGATGATGAAAGCGGCCTGCCCGGCGGGGCTCATGACGCTGAAGAAGGCTTCCGGCGAGGTGGCCACGGCCGAGGCGAGGGAAAACCTGGCGAACACATAATCCAGTGTCGCCCCCGCCATCAGGACAATCGGCGCGAACAGAAATGTCGTCATCAGGCCGATGGCGACCAGCCGCAGTTCCAGCCCGCGGAACTGCAGCCCGAGGGGGCCGCGCTGCCCCTCCAGCTCCGGCGCAGGTCCGGCAAGAGCGATGCGATAGCAGGCCGCCGCCACCACGGAGCCTGCGAGGCCGTAGAGGATCCAGGCCAGCAGCGCGATCGGGGCGGCGCCGGCCGTGGTAATCACCGCCAGGGCCGCGATGGCGACGATCAACGGACCGGCCACCTTCAGGACGTTGAAGCGCCAGAAGTCTAAGCCTGCGGAAACCGCCGACTGGACCGAAAAACGCGCCTGCGACATACGACCCCTCGCGCCAGGAGCGCGGCTAGTTCCTGGTCGAGTTAAACCCTGCTTCGCGCCTCTGTGGCGACCGGATTTGCGCCCCCGCGAAGAAGGCCGCCCGGCGTGTCTCTCAGGCCACGCCGTCGGGGCTTGCCCGCAGCTGCCGATAGGCCTCCGCCCAGGGCGCGGTGAAGATCACCGCCATCAGCGCCGTGAGGATACAGGCGATCACGCTGCCGCCGATGATCCACGGCAGCAGCGACTGGACCCAGACCGACGGATCCTGGCTGAAGAAGGCGACGATCCGCTCCTCGCTCCAGTCACCCTTCATCGCGCCCGCGCCGATCACCGCCGCAACAGCGGCGAGAATGATGAGTCCCAGGATGACCTCGGCGACGATCACCATGGCGATGAGCAACAGGATCACCAGCAGGAGCCGCCAGCCGTTGCCCCGCGTCATCGACCACGACTCCATGAGGCGGAAGTTCGATTCCGCGAACGTCATGGGGAAGGCCAGGCAAAAGCGGACGAACAGGAAGATCATCACGCCGTACACAGGCAGCATCGCGACCCTGACCATCACCATCTGGACCAGGGGATCGGCGTTCTGGCCGGCCACGAAGATCAGCGGCACGACGACCGCCATCATCACCATAGCCAGCGCGAAGCCGATGATGCCGACAACGATGAACAGCAGCCCCAGCCACAGTTCGCGGGCGCCAAGGCGCAGATAGAACCAGCCGGAATCCTTGGGGAACAGCACCGCGCGATAGATCGCGCCGGTCATCACGACCCGCACCACCAGTCCGGTCAGCATCAGCACCGGCAGCAGCGCGAAGATCGAGCCCAGCATGGGCATGACCATCTCCGGCGTCGGCTCCACGCCACGCTGTTCTGCGGCGATGAGCTCGGTAACCGTACTGAAGATGCCGCCGAACAGGGCGAACGCCGGCAACAGGCCGACAACGCCGACGAACAACGCCCAGACCAGAACAGCCAGCGGGTTGCGTCCGATGACGCCGAACCCTGAAAAGGCCGCCTTCACAACATCAAGTTTGACCACGATACGCCTCCCCGCGCCGCGTTAAGCTTGAAGACCATCACAGTTTCCGCTTCCGCGCCACCTTGGCCGCTTTGACGGCGGCCCGCTTGGGCCTATCTGTCCGCCATGACCATGAAACCTGTTCACGTTATCGGCGGCGGCCTCGCCGGATCCGAAGCCGCCTGGCAACTGGCCGAGGCCGGCGTTCCCGCCATCATCCACGAGATGCGCCGCGACGGCGTGCGCACCGACGCCCACCAGACCGACGGGCTGGCCGAACTGGTCTGCTCGAACTCCTTCCGGTCGGATGACTGGCAGTACAACGCGGTCGGCCTGCTGCACGCCGAGATGCGCCGCTGCGGCTCGATCATCCTCTCAAGCGGCGACAAGCATCAGGTGCCCGCCGGCGGGGCGCTGGCGGTGGACCGCGATGGCTTCTCGGCCGAAGTCACCGCCCGCCTCGAGGCCCATCCGCTGGTGACCATCCTGCGCGAGGAGATCGCCGGCCTGCCGCCCGCAGACTGGGACAGCGTGATCATCGCCACCGGCCCCCTCACCTCCCCGGCCCTTGCCGAGGCGATCCTGACCCTGACGGGCGAGGACGCCCTGAGCTTCTTCGACGCCATCGCCCCGATCATCCACCTCGACTCGATCGACATGAGCAAGGCCTGGCGCCAGTCGCGCTACGACAAGGAAGGCCCGGGCGGCGACGCGGCCGCCTACATCAACTGCCCGATGGACCGCGAACAGTACGACGCCTTCATCGACGCCCTGCTGGCCGGCCCCAAGTCCGAGTTCAAGGACTGGGAGAATGTGCCCTATTTCGACGGCTGCCTGCCCATCGAGGTGATGACCGAGCGCGGCCGCGAAACCCTGCGCCACGGCCCGATGAAGCCGGTCGGTCTGACCAACGCCCACAACCCGACGGTCAAGCCCTGGGCCATCGTCCAGCTGCGCCAGGACAATGCGCTCGGCACGCTGTGGAACATGGTCGGCTTCCAGACCAAGCTGAAGCACGGCGCCCAGACCGACATCTTCCGCATGATCCCTGGCCTGGAGAACGCCCAATTCGCCCGGCTCGGCGGCCTGCACCGCAACACCTTCGTCAACAGCCCGCGCCTGCTGGATGAAAAGCTGAGGCTGAAGGCCGATACGCGCCTGCGCTTCGCCGGACAGTTGACCGGGGTCGAGGGCTACGTGGAGAGCGCCGCGCTCGGCCTGCTGACCGGGCGGCTCGCCGCCGCCGAGCGCTTGGGCAAGCCGATCGATCTTCCGCCGGCGACCACCGCCCTGGGCGCCCTGGCGACCCACATCACCGGCGGTTTCCTCGATGGTCCCAAGGCCAGCTTCCAGCCGATGAACATCAACTACGGCCTGCTGCCGCCGATGGAGGCCCCGCGCCAGGACGCCGAGGGCCGCAAGCTGCACCCCCAGGATCGCGGCCGAGCGAAGAAGCGGCTGATGAGCGAGCGGGCGCTGAACGATCTGGAAGGCTGGCTGGCGGAGAGCGTCCCGGCCGCCGTCGGATAGTCCCGAAGGGGTGGAAAATGCTGCCCCGGCTACTGGCGCGGACGGCATGACGCCCTTAGGGTGCCCGCCCTGTTGAGCAACGATCCACCGGGAAACGCCCCCATGAAGACCATGCTTCGCCTGATCGCCGCCGGAGTCCTGGCGCTGTCGATCAGCTCCGCCGCCGACGCGCGCCCCTTCACCGCCAAGGACATGGTCACGCTCGACCGCCTGAGCGATCCGCGGGTCTCGCCGGACGGCCGGTTCGTCCTCTATTCGCGCCGCGTGGCCGACTACGACGCCAACAAGGCCAAGTCCGAGCTCTGGCTGATCGACCTGTCGGGCAAGACCCCGGCAGCGCCGCGAATGGTTGCGGCCGCGGGAAGCGGCATAAACAGCGCCCGGTGGGGCGCCGATGGCCACAGCATCTACTTCCTGGCCGTAGCCGACGGAACGATGCAGGTCTGGCGCGGCGACGTGAACGCCCCCGGCGCGAGCCCGGTGACCCATCTCCCGTTCGACGTCGGGGCCTTCAAGACCTCGCCCGACGGCAAGAAGCTATTGGTGAGCCTGGCCGTTTTCCCCGACTGCCCGACCCTGCAGTGCACCACCGACCGCATGACCGCCAAGGCGGCCATGAAGACCACCGGCGTGGTCTATGACCGCCTGTTCGTGCGCCACTGGGACGAATGGGCCGACGGCACGCGCAACCAGCTGTTCGTGCTGACCTTCGACGAGAAGGGCATCACGGCCGACACCCCGGTCGCCATCATGCAGGGCTTCGACGGCGACGCGCCGTCCAAGCCGTTCGGGGACGAGTCCGAGTTCACCTTCTCGCCGGACAGCAAGCAGGTGACTTTCTCGGCGCGTCTCGCCGGGACGACAGAGCCCTGGAGCACCAACTTCGACCTGTATGTCGCGCCCGCCGACGGGAGCGCCGCGCCGAAAAACGTGACCGAGGCGAACAAGGCCTGGGACACCGGCCTGGTCCTGTCGCCGGACGGCAAGCTGGGCGCCTACCGCGCCATGAAGCGCCCAGGCTTCGAGGCCGACCGTTGGCAGATCCTGATCCGCGACGAGGCGACCGGTCAGACGCGCGCCCTGGCCGCCGACTGGGACCGCTCCGCCGACACCCTCGCCTGGTCGCCGGACGGCAAGACCCTCTACGCCACCGCCGCTGACGTGGGTCAGACGCGCCTGTTCGCCATCGATGTGAAGTCCGGCAAGGTGACGCCGCTGACCGGCCCCGGCCATGTCGGCGGCTTTGACGTCAGCAAGAAGGGCATCGTCTACACCCAGGACACCCTCGCCGGTCCGGCGCAGGTGTTCATGATCGGCCTGAAGGGCGGCAAGCCCGTCCAGCTGACCAACGCCAACGCCGACAAACTGGCGGGCGTCGAGTTCGGCGACTTTGAGCAGTTCAGCTTTCCGGGCTGGAACGGCGAAACGGTGCACGGCTACCTGATCAAGCCGGTCGGCTTCGACCCGAGCAAGAAGTACCCGGTCGCCTTCCTGATCCACGGGGGGCCGCAGGGCAGCTTCGGCAACCTGTTCCATTACCGCTGGAACGCCCAGACCTACGCCGGCGCGGGCTATGCCGTGGTGATGATCGATTTCCACGGTTCGACCGGCTACGGCCAGGCCTTCACCGACTCGATCAGCCAGCACTGGGGCGACCGCCCGCTGGAAGACCTGCAGAAGGGCTGGGCCTACGCGCTGCAGTCCTACAGCTTCCTCGACGGCGGCCGCGCCTGCGCGCTGGGCGGTTCCTACGGCGGCTTCATGGTCAACTGGATCGCCGGCAAGTGGAAGGAGCCGTGGAAGTGCCTGGTCAACCACGACGGCATCTTCGACAGCCGCTTCATGGCCTATTCGACCGAGGAACTGTGGTTCACCGAGTTTGAGAACGGTGGCACGCCCTGGACGCCCGGAACGACCTATTCGACGTTCAACCCGGCCGACCATGTGGCCGACTGGACCGTACCGATGCTGGTGATCCACGGCGGCCGGGACTACCGCGTGCCGCTGGAACAGGGCATCGCGACCTTCACCGCCCTTCAGCGCAAGGGCGTGGACAGCAAGCTGCTGTACTTCCCGGAAGAGAACCACTGGGTGCTCAAGCCGCAGAACTCGGTGCAGTGGCACGATGAAGTGCTCGGCTGGCTGAGCGCGCACACCGCGCCGTAGCCGGCCTCAAGCGGGCATGAAAAAGGGCGGACGTCGCAATGCGGCGTCCGCCCTGTTCGTTTGCGCGGCTGGTCAGGCGGGGATCAAACCCAGCCCCTGCCACATGGCCACGGACAGCCCGAGCGCGCGCATGTCGCCCGTGGTCGTGCCGGCCATCCGGTTCATCGCGTAGCCGAAGGTGGTGCGGGCATCCATGTCGATGATCACCAGCGAGCCGCCGTAGCCGCCCCAGAAGAAGCTGTTGGGGCTGGGCAGCGGCACCATGCCGCCGGCCAGGCCAAAGCCCATGCCGAACCGCACCGGCGTGCCGAGGATCAGGTCCGTTCCCTCGATCTGCAGCTCAAGGGCCTTGCGGCAACCGGCTTCCGAGAGATAGCGCCGGCCGCCCGACACCCCGCCGTTGGCGAGGATCGTGTGCACCTTGGCGATCGAGCGGGCGTTGCCCGTGCCGCCGGCCGCCGGGATCTCCGCGCCGCGCCACGCGCGCGTGCGGGTCGCCCGGACATCGATGCCGGGATTGTGGGACATGTTCGTCTGCAGTTCAGTCTGGACCCCGTCGGAAATGCCCACGCCGGGCGGCGGCGGGATCAGCTCGGCGACCCGCGCGTCCTCCGACGCCGGCAGGCCGATGTGGAAGTCCGCGCCCAGCGGCCCGGCGATCTCGTCGTGGAACACGGCGCCGAGAGACTTGCCGGCAATGCGCCGGACAACTTCGCCGACGAGGTAGCCCTGGGTCAGGGCATGGTAGCCGGGCGCTGTGCCAGGCTCCCAGTAGGGCGCCTGGGCGGCCAGCAGGCTGGTCGCCTTGTCCCAGTCATAGAGGTCTTCAGTGGTGATCGGTTCCTTCCAGCCCGACAGCCCCGCGCTGTGGCTCATCAGGTGGCTGACCTTGACCGCTTCCTTGCCGTTGGCCGCGAACTCCGGCCAGTAGCGGGCGACGGGCGCGTCGAAATCGAGCTCGCCCCGGTCGGCCAGCAGCAGGGCCGTCAGGGCGGTCATCGTTTTGGTCGTCGAATAGACGTTGATGATCGTGTCCTGCTCCCACGGGCGGGTCTTGGCCTCGTCGGCAAAGCCGCCCCAGAGGTCGACGACCGTCTCACCCTCCAGCGTCGCGCAGAACGAGGCGCCGACGTCGGTCCCGTTGGCGAGATTGGCCTCGAAGGCCGTCCGGACCGCGGCGAACCGGTCCTGTGCAAATCCTTCGGCCATGTCGTAGTCGCTCCCCGTTTGCTTGTTGCGGGAAGCTTATGCCGATCCCGGCGAGCCGCGCCAGTTCACCCAGCGGCAGCCTTCAGCCGACGGACCCGCGCAGGACGGCGAGGAACAGGCGCAGGCGCTTTTCAAGATCGCCCGGCCGGCGGCCGCGCGCGTACGGCCCCGCCAGAGTCGCGTGCGCTACAGCTGGAAAGGCCGCCACGGGCAGATCCGCAAGCTCGGCGCGGGCGGCCCTGAGCGCGGATAACGCAGCGGGCGCTTCAGTGTGAGCGAGCGCCACTGCGCGGGCCGCATGTTTCACCTGGTCGGCCGTAGCGGCGATCGAAAGCCTGCGGGCGGCCAGGGCCATCAGCAGGCCCTCGGTGGCGTCGGCATGGGCCAGGGCCGCCGCCCCGGTCTTCGCGCCGTCCAGGTCGCCCATCCGCGCTTCAGTCAGGGCCGCCAGCGCCGTGGCCGGCAGGGCGCTGGCGGCAATCGCCCTCAGGACGGGATGGGAGCGCGGCGTTTTGCCCTCGGCGATATCCTCGAGCCCCTCGCGCCACCAGGTCATGCGGATCTCGCCCATCAGCGGATCGCTGACGATCTGCGGGATCCGCGTCAGTTCATGGTCGAGCGCGTAGAGCGCGATCAGGTCCGCGCGCGCGGCGACGTCCGCGACGAAGCGGCTGGACAGCCAGCGGTCGGAATCGACCCGTCGGACAAGAGCATCGAGATCTTCGGTCATGGCCTCAAACGAAGAAGGGCCCGCCAGCCGGCGAGCCCCCCCCTCTCTCATTGACCAGAGGCTAGCCGAACAGCGTCTGGTTCATGGTCATGGCCGTCAGCATCGGGATGCTGAGCAGCGTGTTGATGCGCGAGAACTGCATCGCCGTCTTCGCCGCCTTGGCCTTGGCGTCGGCGTCGGCTTCCTTGATGCCGAGGGCGATCTTCTGGTTGGGCCAGATCACGCCCCAGACGTTAATGAACATGATCGTCGCCAGCCACATGCCGATGCCGATCATGGTGAAGCCCTTGTCCAGCGCGGGGTCGTAGCCGCCGGCCATGCCCAGGGTGATGGCCTCGGCCGCGTAGCCGTGGCCGCGGCTGAAGGCCAGAACCATGCCCATGATCCAGGTCGCCAGGGCGGCCCAGCGGAACCAGAACAGCGCTTCGGGCGCGATGTGCTTCGATACGGCCGGCTTCAGCTCGGCGGGAATGGCCGGCATCACGCGGATCTGGACGAAGTTGAAATAGTACAGCAGCCCGATCCAGAGGATGCCGAAGAAGGTGTGCATCCAGCGGAACACCGCCTGGAAGAACGTCCCGTCGACCCCGTGAGGACTCGTCGAGTACGCAAACACCATCACCAGCGCCAGAACGACGCTCAGGATCATGGTGTTGCGGAAGTTGGAAAGAAGATTGGAGATCATCGAAAATGCCCCTCAGAAGAGTCCTACCCTGACGCTCAGCTATAGGCCGGTTCGGCGGGGCGGGTAAACCGTTTGCCGATCACACGGCGATGAGCGCCGCAGCCACCCGCCGACCCTCGGAGGCGACAAGGTTGTAGGTGCGGGCGGCGGCCTCGGTGGCCATGAACTCCAGCCCGACGCCGGCGGCCTTGAGGACATCGCGAACCTCGCGGGACGGCAGACCGGGCGTCAGGCCCGTGCCCAGCAGGACGAATTCGACCGCGTCGCGGTTGGCCAGCACGTCGGCGAAGTCGTCGGGCGTCAGGGCCGCGAGGCTGGCCACTGACCAGTCCCGCGCCACGTCATCCAGGATCAGCAGCGAACCCGGCCGCCAGAGACCGGCGACGCGAAAGCCGCCGCCGCCCCAGGCGTCGATGGACGGAGGCTGTCGCACGACAGCCCTCAGGGCCGGGAGGCCGCGCCGAACTTGATCGGCGTCGCCTCTTCCTCGCCACGCTTGACGCCCCACAGCAGGATCACCGGCGCGGCGACGTAGATCGACGAGTAGGTGCCCAGGACGATGCCGAAGATCATGATCACCGAGAAGCCGAACAGGGCCTCGCCGCCGAAGGCCGCCAGGCCGCCAAGCGCCAGCACCGCCGTCAGGCCGGTGATGATGGTCCGCGACAGGGTCTCGTTGATCGACAGGTCGATCACCTCGCGCAGGGGCATCTTCTTGTACTTGCGCAGGTTCTCGCGCAGGCGGTCGAACACGACGACGGTGTCGTTCATCGAGTAGCCGATGATCGTCAGGATCGCGGCGATGGTCGTCAGGCTGAACTCCATCTTGGTGACGGCGATCAGACCGAACGTCAGCAACACGTCGTGGAACAGGGCGACGACCGCGCCCAGGCCGAACTGCAGCTCGAAGCGGAACCAGATGTAGACCAGCATCAGGACGATCGCGACGATCAGCGCCAGCAGGCCGCTGGTGAAAAGCTCGCCGGAGACCTTGGCGCCGACGGTGGCGTCGTTGGTGAACTTGACCGTGCCCAGCGCCCGCTCGATCTCCTGGCGGATCTCGGACTTGGCGGCGTTGGCGTCGCGTCCCGGCGGGTTCTGGAAGCTGACCATGGCGCCGGTGTTGTCGCCGAAGGCCTGGAGGCGAAACTCACCGAGCTCCTTCTCCGCAAGCGCGGCGCGCACTTTCGCCAGATCGACGGTCTGCGGGGCGGTGCTGAACTCCAGCACCGTGCCGCCCTTGAAGTCGATGCCGCAGTTCAGGCCGCCGCAGGGGCCCTTGAACGGAATCAGCACCAGCGCCAGCGAGGCGATCGCCGCCACGATGGAGAGGGCGCCGGCGTATTTGGCGAAGTCCACGAACCGGAAGTTCGTCTTCACCGGCAGGATCTTGATCAGAGGCCAGAAGGTCATTGGGCGCTCCTCACGCGATCGGCAGCGTCTTGGGACGCGTGTATTTGAACCACATGGCCAGCAGCAGCTGGGTCACCACGACCGCTGTGAACACCGAGGTGAACACGCCGATCGACAGCGTCCAGGCGAAGCCGCGGACCGGACCGGCGCCGAAGAAGAACATGATCAGCGCAGCCAGCAGCGTGGTCAGGTTGGCGTCGATGATGGTCTCCATGGCGCGCGAGAAACCCGCATCCATGGCGGTGACCAGCGGTCTTCCCGCCCTCACCTCATCCCGCATCCGTTCATAGATCAGCACGTTGGCGTCGACGGCCACGGCCAGGGTCAGGATCAGACCGGCGATGCCGGGCAGTGTCAGCGTCGCCTGGGTGGCGCTCATCGCCGCGATGATCAGCAGGCCGTTGACCACCAGCGCGATCACCGAGATGCCGCCGAACAGGCCGCCGTAGGCGATCAGCATGAAGACCAGGATGGCCATGAAGCCGACCGCCGTGGAGATCTTGCCGGCCTCGACCGCGTCCGCGCCAAGTTCGGCGCCGACGGTGCGTTGCTCCTCAACCTTGAGGGGCGCCGGCAGCGCGCCGGCGCGCAGCAGGATGGCCAGCTCATTGGCCGACTCCACCGTGTAGCTGCCGGTGATCACGCCGCTGCCGCCGGTGATGGCCGACTGGATGTTCGGCGCCGAGATCACCTTACCGTCCAGGACGATGGCGAACGGCTTGCCGATGTTCTTGCTGGTCACCTCGGAGAAGCGCCGGGCGCCCTGTCCGTTGAACCGGAAGGAGACCTGGACCTCACCCGTCTGGGGATCGTTGACCTGCTGGGCGTTGGTCAGCATGTCGCCCGACACGTCGACCCGCCGGCGCACGACATAGGCCTGGGCGTAGCGGTCGGTGCTGGGCAGGATCTCGGAGCCGGGCGGCAGGCGGCCGGCCTGGGCTTCCGCGACCGACACGCTGGTGTCGACCATCTGGAAGGTCAGCTTGGCCGTCTGGCCGATCACGGCCTTGAGTTTTTCGGGATCGCTTTCGCCGGGCGCCTGGAGGACGATCCGGTTCGTGCCCTGGCGGGTGATGGAAGGCTCGCGCGTGCCCAGTTCATCAACACGGCGGCGGATGATCTCGATCGACTGTTCCACCGCCGATGCGGCCTGTTCCGATAGCGCTGCCTCAGGGAAGACCAGCTCGATCTGCTGGTCGTTCTGGCGCGTGAGGCGCAGGTCCGGCTGGTTGCTCTTGGTCAGCTGGACCAGTTTGCGCGTCATGACGCCGTAGGCGTCGTTGATGCGGCCTGGATCGGTGATCCGCACCGTCGCGCCGGCCGGGGTGGCGACGAGGTTGGTGAACGCGATCTGCTCGTCACGCAGGGTCTTGCGGACGTCCTCGAGGAGGTTGGTGACCTTTTCCTTCTGCAGCGCCCCGGTGTCGACCTCGAGCAGCAGGTAGGAGCCGCCCTGAAGGTCGAGGCCGAGGTTCAACGTCTTGCGCGGCAGGAATCCCGGCATGGAGTCCCGCACGCTGGCGGGCAGCACGTTCGGAAGGGCGAACAGCAATCCAAAAAGGATCGCCGCCGTTACGACGACAAACTTCCAGCGCGCGAGCTGCATCATGACAGGTTAGGCCTTGGCGCTGTTGGTCAGGACTTGGTGTCGTTGGCGATGGCGGCCGGTTCGCCCTTGCCACGCACCTCGGCGATCATCGACTTGATCACCTTGACCGTAACGCCCTGGGCGATCTCGACGCCGACTTCCTTGTCCTCGACGCGCACGATCTTGCCCGTCAGGCCGCTGTTGAGGACGATGTTGTCGCCGCGCTTCAGCGCGCCGAGCATCGCCGCATGATCCTTCATGCGCTTCTGCTGCGGGCGCCAGATCATGATGTAGAACAGGCCACCAATCATCAGCGGCAAGCCGACCAGCTGGATCAGGCTATTGGGATCAGTCATTTCGTCTCCGGAGAGGCATGGGGACAGGCGCCGCCGACAAGGCGCGCCAAAGGTCGGCGGAAACTAAGGTGTGGCCCCTCGCTTTGCAATGCGCGGCGCTGCCGGTAAGGGCGGGGTATGGACGATAAGACACAGACGCTGCTGACGAGGATCGCCGAGGCGCTGGAACGGCTGGCTCCGCCGGCGCCGCGCGAGCCGGATTTTGCGGCGGCGAAGCTGTTTCGGCACGAGCCGGCGAGCGACTCGTTTCCGGCAGCGCCGGACTATCCCCTGCCCCTCGATCTGCTTGTGGGCGTGGATGGCCAGAAGGCGCGCTTCCTCGAGAACCTCAAGCGGTTCGCCTGCCATCTACCCGCCAACCACGCCCTGCTCTGGGGCGTGCGCGGCACGGGCAAGAGCTCGCTGGCAAAGGCGGCCTTCATGGCCATCGCCGCCACCCATCCGGTGCTGAAGCTGATCGAGGTCGACCGCGACGAGGTCGCCGCCCTGCCGCCGCTGTTCGACAGGCTGCGCGGCCGGACGGAACGATTCGTGGTGCTGTGCGACGACCTGTCCTTCGAGGACGGCGCGGCGGCGGCCAAGGCGCTGAAGTCGGCGCTGGAAGGCGGCGTGGCGGGCCCGCCGGAGAATGTGCTGTTCGTCGCCACCTCCAACCGCCGTCACCTGATGCCGCGCGACCACGCCGAGGGCCGCGGCATGATCGCCGCCGCCGAGGATGCCGAGGAGGAGGTCAGCGTCTCGGACCGCTTCGGTCTGTGGATCGGCTTCCCGCCGATGGACCAGGCCGGCTACCTCGAGGCGGTGAAAACCTATGCGACGCGGTTCGGCCTGACCGCGCCCGACCTGCACGGCCGCGCCCTGCGCTGGTCGCAGCTGCGCGGTTCCCGCTCGGGCCGCATCGCCTGGCAGTTCATCCGCGACCTGGCCGGTGAGCTGGGCGTGAAGCTGCCGAACTGATCCCGAGGAGGTATCCGCATGGGCAAACCTTGGTTTCATCCCAAACGATACGGCTACGGCGTCGGCCTGCCCTGTAGCTGGGAAGGCTGGGCCGTCCTTGCGGCCTTTGGCGCCATCATGCTCGGCGGCCCCTTCCTGATCGACGACGCCCATTTGCGCCTGCGTGCAGGTCTCGGCGTCCTGGCTGTCGTGGTGCTGCTCGTCATCGTGGTCGCCAAGACCCGCGGGGGATGGCGCTGGCGCTGGGGCCAGGACGAGTAGCGTCCCCCCCCCTTTATGGGGACCGTTGCGTAATTCGCTGATCGTGATTCTCTGTCTGTTGAGGCGGAGGGTCGTTGATGTCGGTGAAGGGCACGGGTCAGCTTGGCTTTGGCGAGGTCGGTGCTGGTCGGCGGGGCGGAAGCGCGG
>JAIOXZ010000002.1 GCA_021741355.1 Caulobacter sp. | reverse complement strand
CGCAAGGCATCCGAACGCACCCGAGACAATCTCTGGGACAGGATCGGCCAAGTCCTCGACGCCTTCACACCCCAGGAATGCGCCAACTACTTCCAACATGCCGGCTATGCACCAACTTAACCGTCGAACGCTCTAGGCCTTGGCTCAGACGGGGCCTTCAGCGCACCCTAAAACCCCAATTCCTTCTGCCCGGTCTCCACATGCGCCGCCTCGGGCAGGTGGCAGGTGAAGGTCGAGCCCTGGCCGGGTTCGCTTTCCAGCGCCACCCAGCCGCCGTGCAGTTCGACCAGCGCCTTGACCAGCGCCAGGCCCAGGCCCGGTCCGCCGCGGTCGCGGCCGACGAAGCGGTCGAAGATGTGCGCCTGGACGTGGAACGGCACGCCCCGGCCGGTGTCACGCACCGCCAGCCGCACCTCGCCCGCCGCCCGCATCGCCGACAGGGTCACCACCCCGCCCGGCGGCGTCTGGCGCAGGGCGTTCTCCACCAGATGGTCGAGGGTCTGGACCAGCCGGCGGTTGTCGCCGCGGATCAGGCCGATGTCGTCGGGATCGCCTTCGAGCGCCAGGGTGACCTTGGCCGCTTCCGCCATCACCTTCCAGCGCTCGGCGACCTCGGTCAGCAGCGCGCCGACCCGCACGTCGCCCAGCTCCAGCGCCATCTCCTCGGCGTCGATGGCGGCGATGTCGAGCACGTCGTCGATCGACCGGCCCAGCTGGACGGCGGCCTGCCGTACGGCGCCCAGGTGTGACCGGCCGCGCTCGGGGATCGCCTCGCCCATCCGGTCGAGCAGTTCCGAATAGCCGATGATCGTGGTGAGCGGGGTGCGCAGCTCGTAGGACACGTTGCCGACGAACTCGCGCTTCAGCCGCTCGGCGCTGTCGAGCGCGGCCTCCTTGTCGGCCAGGGCGCCTTCCAGCTGGCGGGCGTCGGTGATGTCAGCGAAGGCGATCAGGGTCGCGCCGTCGGGCAGCGGCCGGGTCTGCCAGGCGACGATGCGGCCCACGGCGTTGCGGATCTCGCCGGCGGTCGGGGCGCGGGCCTCGGGATCGGGATCGCCGACCCGGCCCTTGAGCTCCTGCCAGAAGGCGATGTCATGCAGGCGCGGCGTGCACAGCTCGACCACCCGCTCGAAGTTGACCCCCTCGTCGAGGTCCTCCTCGGCGACATTCCAGAACCGGGCGAAGGCCTCGTTGTGCAGCCTCAGCCGTCCGTTCGAGCCGAACACCACCACCGCGTCGTTCAGCTTGTCGAGCGTCGCCTGCTGCACCTGGATCAGGGCGTTGTACTGCGCGCGCAGCCGCACCTCGCCGGTGATGTCCGAATAGAGCAGCAGCAGGCCGCCCATCGGGTGCGGCTGGCGGATCAGCCGCAGGGTGCGGCCGTCGGGCAGGGTCCAGCGGTCGTCCGGCTGCGGCCCGAGGGTCTCGTAGCGGGCCAGCTCGGCGGCCTTCCAGCGGGCATAGTCCGGCGTCTCGGGCAGCCGCTGGCGCTGTCGCAGGCGATCGAGGATCTCGCCATGCGTCGGCCGCTCGGCCAGCCAGGCCGTCTCCAGCCCCCAGAGGTCGGCGAAGGCGGTGTTGTGGAACGACAGCCGCCGGGTCGGGCCGAAGATGGCGACCGCCTCGGCGATGTGGTTGAGGGTCTCGTCGTGCGCGGCCACGTGACGCTTGAGGGCGTCCTGGATCTCCTCGGCCTGGGTCACGTCGGCGGTCCAGACGGCCACCCCGCCGCCCTCCAGCGGTTCGGCGGTGACCTTCAGCGCCTTGCGCTGCCCGCCCAGCGAGATCCAGCGGGTGGTCTCGCGGCGCTCGCCCAGATTGGCCGCCTCGCTGGCGATGGCGTCGGCCCCCTTGTCGAGGGACAGGCCGAGGCTGGCGGCGGCGCCGGCGTCGCGCGCGCTGACCGCGGCCAGCCAGGCCTTGTTGGCCCATTGCACCGCGCCGTCGGCCCCGGCGATCCAGGCGGGCTCGGGACGGGCGTCGAGGAAGGCGGCCAGACGGGCGGCGCTCGGCAGGGCGGTCTCGTCCCCCGGCGCGGCGGTCAGGCGAAGCCAGGCCAGCGCCCCGGCGGCGCGGCCCTCGACCGACACCACGCCCTTCGGCCCGCGGGCCTCGAAGGCGCAGGGCTCGCCCCGCTCGAACAGCGCCCGCAGCCGCGTGGCGTGGTCCGGCTCAGCGCGCATGATGGCGTTGACCATGGCCTGCGGCTCGGCGGCCGGCAGGTTGAAGGCGGCGGCGCAGGCCTCGAGGTTTTCCTCGCCCGAGGCCAGCAGGGCGCGGCCGTCGTCGATCACCAGCAGGCTCGAGTCGAAGGCCTCGGCGGAGGCCTGGGCGGCGGCGGCGCGGCCCTCGACGGCCTCCAGCCGGTCCTGCATCGCGTGCAGCCGACGGTCCATCGCCCGACGCTGCACCAGCGCCCACAGCACCGCGCAGATCGCCAGACAGACGGCGCCCGCCGTGGCGGCGACGATCAGTTCCATTTGCGTCATGCGAGACCCGCCCGAATCATGGGTGCCTCACGATAGGCGAGGCGGCGCGCTCCGGCGACTGGCGAAGCGTCGTGCGGGGCGCCATCTTCGTCGCATGACCTTTCCGGCCGACGCTCTGGCGCCCTCTCTCGATGATTTCGCGCGGATCGCCCGCGCCGCGTTCGACGCCCTGCCCGACCCGTTCCGCCAGCTGGCGGGCGAGGCGGTCATCCGGGTGGCCGACTTCGCCGAGGACGATGTGCTGGCGGAGCTGGGCATCGAGGATGCCTTCGAGCTGACTGGCCTCTATCAGGGCGTCGACCTGTCGCGGCGCTCGGTGCTCGATCCGCTGCCGCAGCCCTCGATGGTGTTCCTCTATCGCCGGCCGATCCTCGATGAATGGGCCGAGCGCGGGAATGTGACGCTCGGCGAGCTGATCACCCATGTGCTGGTGCACGAGATCGGCCATCATTTCGGCCTGTCCGACGACGCCATCCACGCCATCGAAGCCCGTGACTGAGGCCGCGCCGCGCCGCCTTTCGGTCGCCCAAGACAAACCGTGAACGAATCGGATAGGACTGGCCCATGCTCGCGCCCGACTTCGACTATGACGCCGTTCGCCGGGATATGCCCGAGGCCCGCATCATGCGCGGCGAGGCCTATGCCGCCAAGGGCTGGGTCGATCTGGTCGAGGTCTCCCGGGCCGGCGTGCTGGCCCATGTGACGGGCGAGCGGGGCATTGCCTATGTCGTCGAGGTCGCCGCGCCGGACGGCTCGGACGCCCGCTGCACCTGCCCCGATTTCCAGGACAGCGGCCTGCGCTGCAAACATGTGGTGGCCACGGTGTTCACGGTGCTGGACGCCGATGACGCGACGCTGGAAGCCGCCGCCGACCGCCTGACCCGTCTGACCGACATGCTCGAAATGGAGGGCCGCGATGACGCCGCCCTGGCCGTCGACCGCGCCCGCCGCGACCCCGGACTGCTGCGGGAGCTCGAAGGCGAGCCGGTGGGGTGAGGAAGGGAGTAGGCCGTAGGGAGTAGGGCGTAGGGAGTAGGGCGTAGTTCGTTCTGCGCCCTCCGCCGGCGCCGCGCCAATCCCCTTGCTACTCCCTACCCCCTACTCCCTACTCCCTACTCCCTACTCCCTACTCCCTACTCCCTGGTCCCTACTCCCTGGTCCCTACGCCCGCCCCCTCATCGTTAACTCCCCGTAAGAAGTTGACGCCCCCGTCACTTTTCAATTGACCCGCAGTCGCATCAAGTGGACAGTGTTCACCTTGAGCGAGGTCCGGCTGCAACGGGCCCGTAATCCCATGACTGGCCGGAGGATCGTTGCGATGACCGACAAGAACATCACCAAGGACGCCATGTACGACGCGGTTGCGCCGGACGATTTCGAGTCGATGCTCGAACTCGACCGCTACGGCAACCGCTCCACGGCCTTCGACAAGATCATCTCCGCGACCCACGACCACTTCTGGGATCCGCTGGACAAGGACTACATCGACTTCGACGAGCCCTTCGACATGGTGAACCAGCCGCTGGTTCCCGAGGACATGGTCGTGGCCCTGTCGACCGACTACGTCTCCAACCACCTGTCGGACCCGCTGGAGCGCATCCGCTTCATCAACGAGTCCACCCTGCGCAGCTTCTCCTCGATCCTGCACGGCGAGCAGGGCGCGCTGAACCTGTCGGCCAGCCTCTGCCACGTGCTGAAGGACCAGGGCGCGCAGGAATACGCCGCCAACCAGACCCGCGAAGAGGCCCGCCACGTCACGGCCTTCGCCAAATACGTCAAGGCCCGCTGGGGCCGTCCGGTCGAATGCGGCCCGACGCTGAAGAACCTGCTGGTCGAGATCATCGGCGCGCCGGAGGTCTACAAGAAGATCATCGGCATGCAGATGCTGGTCGAGGGCCTGGCCATGGGCGCCTTCGCGACCTTCTACAACAAGCTCAATGACCCGGTCGGCAAGAAGCTGATGCAGCTGGTCATGACCGACGAGGCCTTCCACCACAAGTTCGGGAAGATCTGGGCCGATCGCACGATCCCCAAGCTGAGCCCCGAAGAGCACGCCGTCATCGAGGACTGGGCGGCCCACTGCTTCCAGGCGGTGCTGTTCAACCTCGTCGGTCCCAACCAGCAGCGTGACCTGTACGAGAGCTTCGGCCTCGACCCCGACAAGGTGGTCGCCGAGTTCGCCCAGATCATGACCGACGACATCCGTCGCGAGAGCATGAAGGAGCAGACCAACATCTTCCGCGTGCTGGTCAAGACGCTGCTCAACGCCGGTATCATCACCGACCGCACCAAGGCCTTCTACGGCATGTATGTCGATCTGGAAGAGCTGAAGTCGGAAGGCGACCGGATGGTCGGCGACGACATCGCCGAAGACGGCATCCGTTACCTGCAGGCGATCAACTTCAAGGACCGCGAGCACAAGCCGGTCAGCATCGCCGCCGAATAGGGCCTCCGTTTCGACGGACCCGCGAACGCTCCGCCGCAACCCGGCGGGGCGTTTTGCGTTTCAGATCCTTGCGCCGAAGACCGGAATCCACTTTGCGGCCGGGCGCGCTAAAGTGGGTCCCATGAACCGAACGCCGCTCATCGCCCTGTTCGCCGGCCTGCTCATCGCCGGCGCCGCCCTGGCCGCCGCGCCGCAGCCGACCAAGCCGGTGTCGACCAGCTTCTATTCGGGCCGCTGGTACGAGATCGCCCGCATCCCCAACGCCGGCCAGCGCGACTGCCAGGCGCCCTACACCCAGTTCGCCAGCACCGGCGCACGGTTCCAGGTCAACCAGGTCTGCCGCAAGGGCTCGCCCAGGGGCGCGGCCAAGACCTTCGTGACCACCGGACGCATCCTGCCCGGTACGAACAACGCCCGGTTCGAGATGAGCTTCTTCGGCGGCATCCGGAAGCAGGAGTACTGGGTGCTCGACACCGCCGCCGACGGCGGCTGGACCCTGATGGCCACCCCCGGCGGCAACTATATCTGGCTGCTGTCCCGCAAGGCCGTCATGCCCGCCGGCGCGAAAGCCGCCGCCATCGCCCGCATCCGGGCGCTGGGCTATGGCCAGACGCTGGAGTTCCCGGCGCATGCCGGTTGACCTCGAACGAAACCGGAACATAAATTCGGGTGGTGGAAGTCGTCGCCCTCACGCTCGTCACGGTCACCCGGCCGGAAACCACGCTCGCGGTCACGCGCGGCGCGGCGCGGCTGCTGGTCGAGATGGGCTATGCGCCGCTGGCCGAGGTGGGGCTGCCCAACGGGCGGCGGGCGGACCTGATGGCGCTGGGCCGCAAGGGCGA
This sequence comes from Caulobacter sp., assembly GCA_021741355.1. Classification (GTDB taxonomy): domain Bacteria; phylum Pseudomonadota; class Alphaproteobacteria; order Caulobacterales; family Caulobacteraceae; genus Caulobacter. The sequence continues at coordinate 268,397 of JAIOXZ010000002.1, read as the reverse complement.
GATCATCATCGTCGAGGTCAAGTCGAGCCCCGAGGACTATCTGACCGACCGCAAGTGGGCGGAGTACGCGCCGTACTGTGACGCCTTCTTCTTCGCCGTGTCGCCGGGCTTTCCGGCGGACCTGATCCCGCCGGAGCCGGGCCTGATCGTCGCCGACGGCTTCGGCGGCGCCGTCGTGCGCGAGCCCGGCTGGACCCCGCTCGCCGCCGCGCGCCGCAAGGCGCTGACCCTGGCGTTCGCGCGGCTGGCGGCGTTTCGGGGGTGATCGGGGGGGCTGTGCCCGAGCGGTTGGGCCTTGGGGGATAGGGAGTAGGGCGTAGGGAGTAGGGAGTAGTCGAGCGAAGCGGCGGCGCTCGCCGCGCTTCAGTGATCCTCTTGCTACTCCCTACTCCCTACGCCCTACTCCCTACGCCCTACTCCCTAACCCTACCGCGGCGCGCGCTTGGCCAGGATCCGCTGCAGGGTGCGGCGATGCATCGACAGGCGGCGGGCAGTCTCGGAAACGTTGTGGCCGCACAGCTCGTAGACCCGCTGGATATGCTCCCAGCGGACCCGGTCGGCGCTCATCGGGTTCTCCGGCGGCGCGGCCAGCATGTCGCCGGCGGCCAGCAGGGCGCGGGCGACGTCGTCGGCGTCGGCCGGCTTGGCCAGATAGTCGACCGCGCCGGCCTTCACCGCCGCCACGGCGGTGGCGATGTTGCCGTAGCCGGTCAGCATGACCACCCGCGCGTCCGGGCGCGCGTCGCGGATCGCCTCGACCACCTTCAGGCCCGTCCCGTCGTCCAGCCGCATGTCGAGCACGGCGAAGGCGGGCGGGGCGGCCTTCACCGCGTCCAGCGCCTCGGCGACGCCGGCGGCCATGGTCACGACGAAGCCGCGCTGCTCCAGCGCCCGGCCGAGCCGCGTCCGCAGCGCCAGGTCGTCGTCCAGCACCAGCAGACTCCGGTCTGGCAGGGCGGCTATCAGACTGGACAGATCGGTCATCGCCGTACCCTCAGGCGCGGTTCACGCCGCGGTTGCAAAACTTGCGTCACACTGTCGCATCATTCTGGGGAGCTTCAAACCCCGATGCGTCACCGAACGGGTCTGGCAGGGCCGGCGCCTCGATCGCCTCCCGCCGCCAGCGCGCCGTGATGACGGCGCCGCCGTGCCGGCCGTTGCGGAAGTCCACATTGGCGCCCGTCCGCTCCAGCAGTGTCTTGGCGATGAAGAAGCCCAGGCCCATGCCCACATGGCCGCTGCGCATGGCCTCGGCGCCGGGCCGGCTGGTCACATAGGGCTCGCCCAGCTTGACCAGCACCTCCGGGGCGAAGCCAGGTCCGTCGTCGCGCACCTCGATGGCCACGTGACGCGCATCGAACCGCGCCGAGACCAGGATTTCCGAACGGGCGAAGTCGACCGCGTTTTCGACGAACGCCGTCAGGGCGTGGAGTACTTCGGGCAGCCGCCAGATTTCCGGCGCCATCTCCCCATGCGCCCCGGACACGACGGCCTCGACCCGCACGTCAGGCCGACTGGCGTGCGGCGCGATGGCTTCCTGCACCACCTGCAACAGGCTCATCCGCTCGTGCACCGCGTCGCCCGCCTCCGGCGCCCGGGTCAGACGCTGGAGAATGTCGCGGCATCGCTGGGCCTGGGCGATCAGCAGGTCGGTGTCCTCGCGCAGCGGCCCCTCGGGCGTGTTGCGCCCCATCTCCTTTGCGACGATCGAGATGGTCGCCAGCGGGGTGCCAAGCTCATGGGCGGCGGCGGCGGCCAGGGCGCCCAGGGCTGACAGGCGTTGCTCGCGGGCCAGCACGGTGTGGGCGGTGTCGAGCGCCAGCTCCATGCGCGCGGCTTCCTGTGCGGCGTACCAGGCGTAGGCGGCGGTGAACGAAATGCCGAGCACCCGGGCCATCACCGCGCCCGCGCGGTTCAGCAGCGGAGGATCGAACGGTTCGGCGTCCGGCGAGGGCAGCGGCAGGGCGGTTATCGCCAGGAATATGCAGGCCGCGATGGCAAGCAAAGCGAGCAGGACGGTCTGGCGCAGCGGCAGTGTCGCCGCCGCCAGGGTCGCGGGACCGATCAGCAGGAGCGAGAACGGATTGATGATGCCGCCGGTGAGATAGAGCAGGGCCGACAGCTGCAGAATGTCGAACGCGATATGCGCCGCGGCCTCGTTGTCCGTCGCCAGCCGCTGTCCCGATGTGGCCAGACTGACCAGCACATTGAGCCAGGCGGACAGCGCGATCAGGGCGAAGCAGGCGGCGACCGGCGTCGGCAGCTTCAACCCGTAGGCCACCACCAGCACGGCGATCGTCTGGCCGGCGATCGCGACCCAGCGCAGATTGGTAAGGGCCCGCACCCGCAGCCGCCCGCGCCGGGGCACGCCGGCCGGCCAGAGCGCGTCCCAGCCTTGCGCGGCGGGTCTGTCCGGCCTATCGAGTCCCGGCTCCGGATCGGCCATCGCGGCCGGTGGTGGGGTCAGCGCCATGCCCGCCAGAGTGGGCCGAACGCGCGCCGATGGCGAGCCCTGATGGAGAGACTCTTGTCGCGTCAACGCCTGTTGCTGATCGTCACCGTCGCCCTCGGACTGGTGCTCGCCGTGCTCATCGCCCTGAGCTTCAACGCCGGCCGCCCGAGCCAGAGCCAGGGCCAGGCGCTGGTGGGCGGACCGTTCCAGCTGGTCAACCAGGACGGCAGACCGGTCGACGAGTCGGTGCTCAAGGGCAAGTGGAGCGTGGTCTTCTTCGGCTTCACCTACTGCCCCGACATCTGCCCGGCGACGATGCAGGCGGTCCGCGGCGCGGTCGACCTGCTCGGCGCCAACGGCAAGGACGTCCAGATCGTCTTCGTCTCGGTCGATCCGGGCCGCGACAGGCCGCGCGTCCTGAAGGACTGGCTGGACGCCCAGGGCCTGCCCGCCTCGACGCTCGGCCTGACCGGCACGCCGGAACAGGTCGCAGCGGCGGCGAAGGCCTATCGCGTGGTCTACCAGCGCGAGGGCGACGGCGCCGACTACCAGGTCAACCACTCCACGGCCGCCTACCTGATGAATCCCGACGGGCGGTTTGACCGCGTTCTGGCCTACGGCCTGACGCCCGAGCAGATGGCCGACCAGATCCGCAAGGGCATGCGCGGCGATTAGCGCTTCAATTGGGACTGGACTTCGTTAAGCCGCGCCGTGTTATGTTGCGCTGCACAACGAACGAGGTTCGATTGCTCTACGCCCTGCACGAAGCGACCTATTACGCCGCCTCCCCGATGCGCGCCGTCGCGCGCGCGACGCGCGACTGGTGGACGTCGCCGCTGAACCCCGCTCGCAATTCGCAGGTCGGCCGCAAGATTTCCGCCGGCGCCGACCTCTACGCCAACGTCACCCGCCGTTATGGCAAGCCGGACTGGCACATCGACGAGATCACGGTGAACGACCACAAGGTCCGGGTGCGCCCGACCGTGGTCTGGGAAAGCCCGTGGTGCCGACTGATCCAGTTCGACCGCGACATGGCCGACATGCGCCGCGCCGGAAAGCTGCAGCTCGATCCGGCGGTGCTGATCGTGGCCCCGATGTCCGGCCATTACGCCACCCTGCTGCGCGGCACGGTCGAGGCCTTCGCGCCCGACCATGCTGTGTTCATCACCGACTGGTCCAACGCCCGCGACGTTCCGATGATGGAGGGCCGCTTCGACTTCGACGACTACATCGACCACATCAAGCTGATGCTCGAGGCCCTTGGCCACCGGGCGCACGTGGTCGCCGTCTGCCAGCCCGGCCCGCCCGTGCTCGCCGCCGCGGCCCTGATGGCCGAGGAGAACAACCGCTACCGGCCGCGCACCATGACCTTCATGGGTTCGCCGATCGACGCGCGGCTGTCGCCGACCGTGACCAACAGGCTGGCCGAGGAACGGCCCTTCACCTGGTTCCAGTCGAGCATGATCTACACCGTGCCCGCGCCCTATCCCGGCGTGGGCCGGCGCGTCTATCCGGGCTTCGTGCAGCTGGCCAGCTTCATGTCGATGAACCTGGAGCGTCACAAGGACGCCCACCGGCGCTACTTCGACAACCTCGTCGCCGGCGACGGCGACAGCGCCGACAAGCACATCGCCTTCTACGACGAGTATCTGGCGGTGATGGATCTGACCGAGGAGTTCTACCTCGATACGATCCACAAGGTGTTCCAGTCCTACGACCTGCCCAGGGGTGAGCTCACGCACCGCGACCGGCGGGTCAATCCCGCTGCCATCACCGACATCGGCCTGATGACGGTCGAGGGCGAGCTGGACGACATCTCCGGCATCGGCCAGACCCAGGCGGCGCACGACCTGTGTCCGAACATCCCCGCCGACATGAAGCTGGACCACGTCCAGCAGGGCGTCGGCCACTACGGCGTGTTCAACGGCAAGCGCTTCCGGGAAGAGATCTTCCCCCGCGTGCAGGCCTTCATCCGCCAGTGCGATCCCGACTTCTGAATCGGGCTTTGCTCGACGCCCCGCCCGGCCTAATCACGGGGCGATGAACCTGTTCGGCCGATCCGCCTTCAGCCACGGCGACCGCATCGAGGCGGCCGGCCAGCCCGTGCGGCTGTCGGTCAATGCGCGCGCCCGGCGCATCAGCCTGCGGGTCGACCGGGTCAAGCGCGAGGCCATCGCCACCGCGCCTAGCGCCCGGCGCCTCGGCGAGGCGGTGGCCTTCGCCCGTGAACGCGCCGACTGGATCGCCGGCCAGCTCGCCGACCTGCCGCAAACCACCCCGCTGCGGCCGGGCGGCGCGCTCAGCCTGTTCGGCCGGCCCGTACGCCTTGTCGCGGGAATCGGCCGCGCGAAGCTGGCGGAGGATGTGGATGGCTTCACCATCATCGCGCCTGACGATGCGGCCTTTGGCGACCGGGTGCTGCGTCTGGTCAAGGCCGAGGCGCGACGCTGGCTGACCGAACGAACCGTCGTGCACGCCGCTGCGCTCGACCAGCCCCTGCCGAAGATCGCCATCACCGATACGCGCGGCCGCTGGGGCTCCTGCCGCCCGACCAGCGCCCGCGGGCCGGCCGCGATCCGCTACAGCTGGCGGCTGGCCATGGCGCCGGCGGAGGTCGCCGACTACGTGGTCGCCCATGAGTGCGCCCATCTGATCGAGGCCAACCACGGGCCACGCTTCTGGGCGCTGGTGCGCCAGATCAACGGCGACCCCGCCCCGCATCGCGGCTGGCTCAAGCGCGAAGGCGCCCGGCTCCAGGCGGTCGGCAGGGGCTAGGTCGGTACTCACCGGCATTGGTCCAACCGGGTTCGTCATGGCCCGACTTGTTCGGGCCACCCATGAACACGATCTTTGCCGGCAGAACGGCGGACCCATCGGCGGGCCATATACTGACGCCGCCACGCTTGGGTGGCCCGAACAAGTCGGGCCATGACGCCGAAGTGAGGGCGAGCGTCGGTCGCGCCTAGTAAGGAATCTCTTCCGGCAGTCGTACGGCGGGCCGGGGCTCAGGTTGTGGCGCGGGTCGATCCTGTTCGCCGCCGCCCATGCCGAGCGTCGAGAGAATGTCCCCGATCGCGTCGCGCGGCGCCTCCACCTGGACCACGCCGCCCGGGATCGCCTGGGCCTTCAGCCGCGGCAGGGCCTGGGCCATGAAGCTGCGCCAGATGGTGGCCGGAGCCCCGCCGCCGGTGACGCCCTTCATCGAGGTGTTGTCGTCCTTGCCGGTCCAGACGGCGGCGACGAAGCCGCCGGTGTAGCCGACAAACCAGGCGTCGCGATAATCGCTCGTCGTGCCGGTCTTGCCGGCGATGTCATAGCCCGCCACCCGCGCGCGCTTGCCCGTTCCGGTGGTCACGACCTCGCGCATCATCTGGTTCATGTACTGCAGCGACGGCGAGCCGATCACCGAGCGACGCGGCCGCTTTTCCAGGTTCCGGTCATAGAGCACCCGGCCGGTCGCCGTGCGGATGCGCTGGATGCCGTAGCCCTTGGCCAGGAAGCCGCCGTTGGAGAAGGCGGCGTAGGACTGCGCCATCTCCAGCGGGTTCACCTCGACCGCGCCCAGCGCCATCGACGGCGCCAGCTGGATCTTGCTGGTGATCCCCAGCCTGCGGGCGGCGGCGGCGACATTGCCCGCCCCGACTTCGTTGGCCAGCCGGGCGGCGACGGTGTTGACCGACTGGGCGAGCGCCGTCTGCAGGGTGATCGCGCCCAGATACTTGCCGGTGTAGTTGCGCGGCTCCCAGCCGCCGATGCGGACGGGCTCGTCGGCGACGATCACGGCGGGCGTGCGCCCGGCCTCCATCGCGGCCAGATAGACGAACGGCTTGAACGCCGATCCCGCCTGACGACGGGCGCTGGTGGCCCGGTCGAACTGGCTTTCGTTGTAGTCCGCGCCGCCGACATAGGCGCGGATGCGGCCCTCGCCGTCGATCGCCACAAGGGCGGCCTGCTGAACGCCTTGTCCCGCGGCGCCCTTGACCCCGGCGCGGACGGCGGACTCGGCGGCGGCCTGGATCGGCAGGTCGAGCGTGGTCTCGACGATCAGGTCCTCGGTCGGCTCGCCCACCAGGGCGCGGACCTGGGCGTCGACCCAGTCGGTGAAATACTGCGCCCGCTGGTTGGCCAGCACGGCGGACACGCGAACCGGACTGCGGAAGGCTTCCGCCCGCTCGTCGCTCGTGATCGCCCTGGTGTGCACCATCTCGTCGAGCACGATGGTCGCCCGTCGCGCCGCGCGCTCGGTGGCCGAGACCGGGCTGTAGCGTGAGGGCCCCTTCATCATCCCGGCCAGCAGCGCCGCTTCGCCGAGCGTCAGCCGCGAGGCCGGCTTGTTGAAGTAGCGCTGGGCCGCGGCCTCGATGCCGTAGGCGCCGGCGCCGAAGTAGACCCGGTTCAGATAGAGGGCCAGGATCTCCTTCTTGGTGAACTTCATCTCCAGCCAGAGGGCCAGGATCAGCTCCTGGGCCTTGCGGCGCGGCGTCTGGTCGAGCGTCAGGAACAAATTGCGCGCCAGCTGCTGGGTGATCGTCGAGCCGCCGGCGGCGAAGCACCAGCAGGAGATGTTCTTGACCACCGCGCGGCCGATCCCGATCGGGTCAAAGCCGGGGTGGTAGTAGAAGCGCCGGTCCTCGATGGCCATGAAGGCCTTCGGGACATAGTCGGGCAGCTTCTCCAGATCGACGGGCGGGGCGTACTGGCTGCCGCGCACCGCGATCAGGGCGCCGGACCGGTCCAGATAGGAGATCGACGGCTGTCGCGTGACGGTGTTCAGCTTGGACACATCGGGCAGGTCGGTGGCGAACACCGCGAAGAAGGCGACGAGGAAGATCAGCCCCCACACGCCGACCACGGCTCCCCAGTAGAGGAAGGCCTGAAGGGGTGTCCGTTTGACGCCCTGCTGGTTCGCCATGTCGTTGTCGCTGTTCCGGGAAAATGCCGCCGACGCTTCCGTCGAAGCGCCGCAATCCTGATGCCTTGTTCATGGTTGATGGGCAATGAACACGCCCTTTTCGCGGCGTGTCCATGCAGAAACCGCGCAGGGGGTTAGCAAGGCCGCGCCCGGAGGCCATAAGCGGGCCGTGACCGATTCTCTCGCTCCCGCCCGCGACATCCTGCGCCGCGTTTTCGGCCATGCCGAGTTCCGCGGGCTGCAGGCCGCGGTGATCACCGAAATCCTCGCCGGCCGCAGCGCCATGGCCGTGCTGCCGACCGGCGGCGGCAAGAGCCTCTGCTACCAGATCCCGGCCATGCTGCGCCCCGGCGTCGGGCTGGTGGTCTCGCCGCTGATCGCCCTGATGGCCGACCAGGTCGAGGGGCTGAAGCAGTCCGGCGTGGCCGCCGAGCGGCTGGATTCCAACCACTCTCTCGACGAGCGCGCCGACGTCTGGCGCCGCGCCGAACAGGGCGAGCTGGACCTGCTCTATCTGTCGCCCGAGGGCCTGATGCAGGGCGCGACCCTGGACCGGCTGCGGCGGCTGCCGCTGTCGCTGGCGGCGATCGACGAGGCCCACTGCGTCAGCCAGTGGGGCCACGACTTCCGGCCGGAATACCGGATGCTCGGGCGGCTGGCCGAGGTGTTCCCCGATGTGCCCCGACTTGCGGTCACCGCGACGGCCGACGCCCGGACCCGCGACGACATCCGCGCCGAGCTGCGGCTGCAGGACAGCGCCGAGTTCGTCGACAGTTTCGCCCGGCCCGAACTGGCGCTGGCCGCCGAGCGCAAGCGGGGGCAGGGCCATGCGCGGGTCGAGGAGCTGGTGCTGGCCCGGCCGGGCCGGTCGGGCGTGGTCTACGCCGGCTCGCGCGACGGCACCGACAAGCTGGCCGAGCGGCTGGCCGCCGTCGGCGTCCCCGCCCTGGCCTACCACGCCGGCCTCGACCGCAACCTGCGCACCGAGCGGCTGGAAAAGTTCCTCGAGGCCGACGCGGCGGTGATGGTCGCGACCATCGCCTTCGGCATGGGCGTCGACAAGCCGGACGTCCGCTTCGTCATCCACGCCGATCCGCCCGCCTCGATCGAGGCCTACTGGCAGGAGATCGGCCGCGCGGGCCGCGACGGCCAGCCGGCCGAGGGCATCACCCTCTATGGCTCGGCCGACATGGCCTGGGCCTTGCGCCGCACGGCCGGCCGCGAGGTCAGCGAGGAGGTCCGCCAGGTCCAGAACCGCAAGCTGCGCCAGCTCTACGGCATGCTCGACGGCGTCTCCTGCCGCGCCGCCGCCGTGCGCCGCTATTTCGGCGAGGAGGGCGTCGAGCCCTGTGGCGTCTGTGATCTGTGCCTCGCGCCGCCGGAGTCGATCGACGCGACGGTCCCGGCGCAGAAGGCCCTCGCCGCCGTGCACCGCCTCGGCGGGCGGTTCGGGCGCGGCCGCCTGATCGACCACTTGCTGGGCAAGACCAAGGACGTCCACGACAGCGAAGCGGCCCTGTCGACCTACGGCGTCGGCAAGGAGTTCAGCCCGAACGCCTGGCGCGACCTGATCGACCAGCTGCTGTTCGACGGCCTGCTGAAGGAAGACGCCAACGACGGCCGCCCCCTGATCGGTCTGGGCGACGCGGACGGGGTCAAGGGCGTCTACCGCGGCGAGCGGCGGGTGGCGGTGCGCAAGCAGCCGGAGGGGGCCGACGCCTCGACCCGCTCAGGCCGCCCGCGCAAGCGCACGCGCGAGGCGATGGCGGAGTTCACCGGCGACGATCTGGTGCTGTTCGAGGCCCTGCGCGCCTGGCGCCGCGACGAGGCGCACGAACAGCATGTGCCGCCCTATGTGATCTTTGGCGACAAGACCCTGCACGATATCGTCCGGCTCAAGCCCCGCTCGCCGGCCGAACTGCTGCTGGCCACCGGTGTCGGCGACTCCAAGCTGCAGCGCTACGGCGCCGCGGTGCTCAAGGTGGTCAAGGACAACTAGCACCGACGGGATTTGATCCCGCTCAAGGCGTCCGGCGCTGCGGGGCCTGTTCCATGGCCTCCGGACAGGAGGGCCAGGCATGACCGAACAGCCCCACGACCACGAGACGACCCCGCCGGCGCGAACCGCGACGGGACTGGACGCGACGGGCCTGCGGGCTTCGGGCGCCGCCGCGACGGGCGCCACGGCGCTCGGCATGGCCGCCATCGGCATGGGCCTGCTCGGGGCCTTGACCGTGGCGCGCATGGTCATCGGCCGGCTGACCATCGGCAAGCTCAAGGTGAAGACGCTGAAGGTCAAACGGCTCGAGGTCGAGGAACTGACCGTCAAGCGGCTGAAGACCGAAGCGCCGACGGACGACTAGACGTCGACTTCCGCATCCAGCGCATTCGCCTGGATGAAGTCCCGGCGCGGTTCGACCAGTTCGCCCATTAGCCGGGCGAACATGTCGTCGGCGTCGTCGGCGTGGTTGACCTTCACCTGCAGCAGGGTCCGGGCCTCGGAATCGAGCGTGGTTTCCCACAGCTGCTCGGGGTTCATCTCGCCCAGGCCCTTGTAGCGCTGGATCGACAGGCCCTTGCGGCCAGCGTCCATCACCGCGGCGACGAGGTCGAGCGGGCCGCGGATGGTGGTGCTCTTGTCCTTGCGGCGGAACACCGCCTGGCCCTGGAAGGTCTCGGCCAGCAGCGCGGCGCGCTCGGCCAGCCGGCGGGCGTCGGCGGCCTGCAGCAGGGCGTCTTCCAGCACGATCTTTTCCGACACGCTGCGCTTGACCCGGCTGAAGACGAAGCCGGTCTCGCCGCGCTCGCCGGACCAGGGGCCGTCGCCTTCCTGAGCGTAGAGGTTCAGCCGCCGGGCCGCCTCTTCCAGGTCCGGCGTGTCGCCCATCAGCCCCGCCAGGGCGGTCTGTTCGATGGCGAACGACGGCGCGCGCGCCGACAGCCGCTCGATGTTGGCCTTGGCCGCCCGGCAGGTCTGGACCAGCGCGAGCAGGTCCGCCCCGGTCATCCGCTCGCCGCTGGCGAGGTCCAGTTCCGCCCCGTCGACGCCCTCGTCGATGAGGAAGATGTCCATCTCCGCGTCGTCCTTGAGGTAGCGCGAGGACTTGCCCTTGGCCGCTTTGTAGAGCGGCGGCTGGGCGATGTAGAGGTAGCCGCGCTCGATCACCTCCGGCATCTGCCGGTAGAAGAAGGTCAGCAGCAGGGTGCGGATGTGGGCGCCGTCGACGTCGGCGTCGGTCATGATGACGATGCGGTGGTAGCGCATCTTGTTGATGTCGAACTCGTCACGGCCGATGCCGGCGCCCAGCGCCATGATCAGGGTGCCGACCTGCTCGGACCCGAGCATCTTGTCGAACCGCGCCCGCTCGACGTTGAGGATCTTGCCGCGCAGGGGCAGAACGGCCTGGTTCTCGCGGTTGCGGGCCTGTTTGGCCGAGCCGCCGGCGGAGTCCCCTTCGACGATGAACAGTTCGGACTTGGCCGGGTCGCGTTCCTGACAGTCGGCCAGCTTGCCGGGCAGGCTGGTGATGTCGAGCGCGCTCTTGCGGCGGGTCAGTTCGCGGGCCTTGCGGGCGGCGTCGCGGGCGGCGGCGGCCTCGGCGATCTTCATCACGATCGCGCGGCCCTCGGCCGGGTTTTCCTCGAACCAGGTGGCGAGGCCCTCCTGGACCAGGCCTTCAACGGCCGGGCGCACCTCGGAGGAGACCAGCTTGTCCTTGGTCTGGGACGAGAACTTCGGGTCCGGCACCTTGACCGACAGCACGCAGGTCAGGCCTTCGCGGGCGTCCTCGCCGGTGACCGAGACCTTCTCCTTCTTGGCCAGGCCGGAGCTCTCGGCATAGTTGGTGATCACCCGCGTCAGCGCCGCGCGGAAGGCCGACAGGTGGGTGCCGCCGTCCTTCTGGGGGATGTTGTTGGTGAAGCACAGCATGTGCTCGTGGTAACTGTCGTTCCACTGCAGGGAGAGGTCGATCTCGACCTTCTCGCGCACGCCGCGGACCGAGATGGGCGCCTTGATCAGGGCCGTCTTGGCCTTGTCGAGGTGGCGCACGAACGCCTCGATGCCGCCCTCGTAGTGCAGGATCTCTTCCCACGGCTCGGCGTCGCGCAGGTCGCGGAAGTGGATCGTCACGCCGCTGTTGAGGAAGGCCAGCTCGCGCAGACGATGTTCCAGCGTCTTCCGGTCGAACTCGATGAAGGCGAAGGTCGTCATCGACGGGAAGAAGGTCACCTGCGTCCCGGTCAGGGGCTGGCCCTCGCGGCTGTCGCCCTCGCCGCGGATCGGCGCATCGCCGGTGATGACCAGGGACGAGACCGCGTCACCGCGCTCGAAGCGCATCTGGTGCGCCTTGCCATTGCGGAAGATCTTCAGCTCCAGCCAGTCGCTCAGCGCGTTGACCACCGAGACGCCCACGCCGTGCAGGCCGCCGGACACCTTGTAGCTGTTCTGGTCGAATTTCCCGCCGGCGTGCAGCTGGGTCATGATCACTTCGGCGGCGCTGACGCCCTCGCCCTCGTGCATGTCGACCGGGATGCCGCGGCCGTCGTCGGTGACGGTGCAGCTGCCGTCGGCGTTGAGGATCACCTCGACCTTGGTGGCGTGACCGGCCAGCGCCTCGTCGATGGCGTTGTCGACCACTTCATAGACCATGTGGTGCAGGCCCGAGCCGTCATCGGTGTCGCCGATGTACATGCCGGGGCGCTTGCGCACGGCGTCCAGGCCCTTGAGCACCTTGATCGAGTCGGCGTCGTATTCGCCGTGCGCCTGGGGCGCGCCATGGTCTTCGGTTTCGTCGGTCATTCAGCAGTCCAGAACGGTCAGGCCGGAGGCTTCCACGCGGACGCCGAGGGCCTGACCCTTGAAGGGGTCGAACAGCTGCTCGTCCGTCCCCGTCAGGAATGCCTGGAGGCCGAGCGCCGCGATTTCATCCGCCAGCGCGGCCCGCCGGAGCGGGTCGAGATGAGCGGCGACTTCGTCCAGCAATAATACAGGAGCCGGCGCTGATTCTGCAGCGGAAAGTCGCGCCGCCTGGGCCAAAACCAGGTTCAGAATCAAGGCTTTCTGCTCTCCGGTCGAACATTCCGCGGCAGGCCGGTCCTTTTCGGCGTGGATCACCGCCAGATCGCCCCGGTGCGGGCCGGTCAGCGCCCGTCCGGCGGACGAATCGCGGCTGCGCGCGGCGGCCAGGGCGGCCGCCAGCCGGGTCTCGATTTCAGCCGTTTCGACCCCCTCGGCGGCCAGTTTCTCCCAGTCGCCGGTGAGGCTCAGCCGGGCCTGCGGGAAGGGGCGCTCGCCGCGGCCGTCGATCTCGGTCTGCAGGGCGGCGAGGGTCCGCGCGCGGGCCTGCGCCATCAGCGCCCCGGCCTGCGCCATCCGCGCCTCCAGCGCCGACAGCCAGACCGGATCAGGCCGCTGGGCCTCGTCGGTCAATAGGCGCATCCGTTCGCGTTGGGCCTTGTCGTAGGCTCCGGCATGGGCCGCGTGCGCGGGCTCGGCGGCGAACACCAGCCGGTCGAAGAACCGGCGACGGTCGCCGGCCGCCTCGAGGAACAGCCGGTCCTGCGCCGGGGTCAGCCAGATCGGCCGGATATGGTCGGCCATCCGCCCCGGCGGCACGGTCTCGCCTTCCAGCCGCACGATGCGCCGCGCCGAGCCGGGCTGGTCGACGCCGGTGCCCAGCTGGACCGCGTCCTCGCCCGTATCGATCAGCGCCGACACCGCCCAGGCGCGTCCGACAGCCTCGCCCGGCATCCGCCGCCCGACCTCCGCCAGTCCCGACCCGCGCAGCCCCCGCCCCGGCGACAGCAGGCTGATCGCCTCCAGCAGATTGGTCTTCCCCGCCCCGTTCGGCCCGAACAGGAACACCGTCTGCCCCGCCGCGCGCAGCTCCGCCCGCTGATAGGAGCGGAAGTCGGTCAGGGTCAGGGCGGTGAGCGCGGAGTGCATGGGGCTCCCTAGCATACCCTCATCCGTCATCCTCGCCCTTGTGGCGAGGACCCCTTTTTCCGCCGCGGGGGCGGTGCAAGTTCACGCTCTCACGTGCGAGCCGGGTAGAGGGGTCTTGGGCACAAGGCCCAGGATGACGGGGGTTGAGTGGTGGCTCAGCGCGCGCCCAGCCGGACCAGCACCTCTTTCGGAATCCTGTAGATCTCAATCACGGGCTTCTGGTCGCGCTGGCCGCAGATCTCGCGCTGGACGAACAGGCTCCAGACCGCATCGGCGGCGGCCTTCAGGGCGGCGGGGCGCTCTTCCGCGGACGCCTCGCGCAACGCCGCCAGCATCCTCTCGACCCGCTTTCCGGCCTGACCCAGCGACGCAGCCTTCTCGGCCATCAGCTCGGTCTGCAGCCCGGCGTCGAAGACCTCGACGGTCGAGGCTGTGGTCGCCAGGGTCTGGGGCAGGCGCAGGGACATGGACGCAATCTAGCGCCGGCCGGAGCGAATGCGTAGCCTCGCTGCCATGACGTCCGCGCCCAACACCCTCATCCGACGGGCCCGCCCCGAAGACGCCGCGGCATGCAGGGCGATCCTGCGCGACACCTTCGAGAGCACCTGGCGGCCCGAGCTGACCGCCGAAGCCGCTCGGGCGTTTCAGAGCGAGGACCGGCCGGCCGCCTACGTCGGCGAGCGGGGGCTGCTGTTCCTTGTGGCGGAGATCGGCGGCGAGGTTGTCGGGTTCGTCGATTGGAACGGCGACTTCGTAAACGCCCTGCATGTGCTGGCAAGCCATGCACGGACCGGCGTCGGCGGGCGGCTGATGGACCGGGCGGAAGCGGAGATCGCGGCGGCAGGGTTCCCCGCGGCGCGGTTGGAGACCGACACCTTCAACCTGCGCAGCCAGGCCTTCTACGCCGGGCGGGGGTATCTGGAAGCGGGCCGCTATCCCGACGAGGAATGGAACAGCGGCCTGACGACGGTCCTGCTGGTGAAGGTGTTGGGATAGACCGACTCTTCCCCGTCATCCCGGGCCTTGTGCCCGGGATCCCTGTCTCCATGGCCCGGCGGCCGCCGATCGTGCGGCTGAACGAGGGATCCCGGGCACAAGGCCCGGGATGACGAGGGACAGACCGCTATCCCGATGAGGAGTGGAACAGCGGCGCGAGGCGCTCCCCGTCAATTCCCGAACCAGCCCGCTTCGCTGCCGCCTTCAAACCAGCAAAAGGCCGCGACGGCCGCAAGGACGGTCATGGCCACTGAGTAGCCCGCCAGGTTGGTCCGCCGGCGAAGAAGCAGCGGCTTCGAGGGTGACCCGCCGATCAGGACCGCGCCGGAAACCAGACCGATGATCCACGCCAATGAAAAAGCGACTCCTGCAGCAAGGTAGATCATTGCGGAGCGGTCCCGGATCAGAGGCGTTTCGCGTTCTACACCCGCAGCGGCATCAGCACGTACTTCACCCCGGCGTCGGTCGGATCCAGCACCAGCGTCGGGCTGGCCGGGTCGGCGAACCGGAACTCCGCCGTCTCGCCGCCGATCTGGGCGGTGACGTCGAGCAGGTAGCGGGCGTTGAAGCCGATCTCGAACGACTCGCCGTCGTAGTCGACCTCGACCTCTTCGACGGCCTGGCCGGCTTCCATGTTGCGCACGGTCAGGGTGACCTTGCCGGACTCGATGGCCAGTTTCACCGAGCGGCTCTTTTCCGCCGAGATGGTCGCCACCCGGTCCACCGCCTGGGCGAACAGGGCGTTGTCGACGATCATGATCTTCTGGTTGTCGCGCGGGATGACCCGCATGTAGTCCGGGAACGAGCCGTCGATGACCTTGGAGGTCAGGGCCGCCTGGCCGAACTCGAACCGCACCTTCTGGGCGCTGACCTGGAAGTCGACCGTCTCGCCGGCGTCGTCGAGCAGGCGGCGAGCCTCGTTGATGGTCTTGCGCGGGATGATCACGCCCGGCTGGCCGGCGGCGCCCTCGGGGGCGGGCATCTCGGCCAGGGCCAGGCGGTGGCCGTCGGTGGCCACGCAGCGCAGCATCGGCTGGCCGTTCTCGACCACGGTGTGCACGTACAGGCCGTTCAGGTAGTAGCGCGTCTCCTCGGTGGAGATGGCGAAGCGGGTCTTGTCGATCAGCCGGATCAGGTCCCCGGCGTCGACCGGAATGCGGGCCGACAGGCCGTCCGAACTCATCACCGGGAAGTCGCCGGCCGGCAGGACCGGCAGGTTGAACTTGCTGCGGCCGGCCGCAACCTGCAGCCGGGGATCATCGCCCGACAGGGTCAGGGACACGTCGGCGCCTTCCGGCAGCTTGCGGACGATCTCGTACAGGGTGTGCGCCGGCGCGGTGATCTGACCCGGCACATCGACCTGGGCCGCGCCGCCGTCGATGATCTCCATGTCCAGATCGGTCGCGGAGAAGCCGACCCGCTCGCGCTCGGCGGTCAGCAACACGTTCGACAGGATCGGGATGGTGTTGCGCCGCTCGACGACGCTCTGCACGTGGCCAAGGGCCTTCAGCAGCGCCGCCCGCTCGATCGTAAGCTTCATGTCTCGTCCGAATCCGGAATGGGCAGGCGAATCGTCGAGGCCCCCGCCGCTTCGCCTGTCAGGGGACTATGGACATTAGCGGAAACAGCGGCTTGCGGAAGGGGTCGCGGGCTTTGTTTGATCCAATCCTCCCCGCCTTTTGGCGGGGAGGGGGACCGCCGGAGGCGGTGGAGGGGAGTCGGTGCACGGACTCCCCTCCACCACGCTTCGCGTGGTCCCCCTCCCCAGCTTTGCTGGGGAGGATCTCAAAACCTCGAAATCACGCCTTCGTATCCACCGCCCCGCCCGCATCCGCGCCGTCGGCGTCGGCATAGGGGTTGGCGGCAGGAGCTGCGCCGGCGTCCGCCGCGCCCGTCTTCGAGGCGACCACGACCATCGCCGGGCGGACGATGCGGCCGTGCAGTTCGTAGCCGGCCTGCAGGGTCTTGATCACCGCGCCGGGGGCCACGCCCTCGCCGGGCTGCTCCATCATCGCCTGGTGCAGGTGCGGGTCGAACTTGCCGCCGCGCTCGGGGGCCAGCTTCTTCAGGCCATTGCGCTCGAACGCCGAGGCCAGTTCCTTCTCGGTCATCTCGACGCCGACGACGAAGTTCTTGACCACCTGGTCGTTGAAATCGCGCGGTGCATGGGTGGTGGCGGCCGACAGGTGGTCGGCGACCGCGAACAGGTCGCGGGCGAATTTCTGGATCGCGTAGGCGCGGGCGTCGTTCGACTCGCGCTCGGCGCGGCGGCGGGTGTTGTCGGCCTCGGCGGCGTAGCGGAGGATCTGGTCCTTCAGCGCGGCGATCTCGACCTTCATCGCCTCGATGTCGGCTTCGGCGGCCTCCTCGGCGGTCTCGATCTCGGAGTCGTGGCCGTTGGCGGCGGTGTCGTCAGTCATACTCGTCTATCCGTCCAGCATTCGGCCCAGAACCCGCGCGGTGTAGTCCACCAGCGGGATGATCCGGGCATAGTTGAGGCGGGCCGGACCGATCACGCCGATCGCGCCCAGCACCTTCTGTCGGCCCGTCATATAGGGCGCCGCGATCACGGCGGAACCCGAAAGCGAGAAAAGTCGTGTTTCGGCGCCGATGAAAATCCGCACGCCCTGGGCGTCGCGGACCCCGTCGAGCAGGCCGATCAGCTGTTCCTTCTGCTCCAGATCGTCGAACAGCCGCTGCACCTTGGCCAGGTCGCCCGCCGTCGCCGGGTCGTTCAGCAGGTTGGCCCGGCCGCGGACGATCAGGGCCCGGTCGGCGCCCTCGCCGCCGCCCCAGGCGGCCAGGCCGTCCTCGACCAGTCGCGCGGCGGTCTGGTCCAGCTCGGTGCGGGCCCGGTCCAGCTCGGTGCGGATCTCGGCCTGGGCCTGAATCAGCGTCCGGCCCTTCAGCCGCGAGGCGAGGAAGTTGGACGCCTCCTGCAGCGCCGAGGGCGTCAGGCCGGGCGACAGACGCATCAGCCGGTTCTCGACCTGGCCGTCCTCGAACACCATCACCGCCAGCGCGCGGTCGGCGTCCAGGGCGACGAACTCGACATGCTTGACCCCGGCGTCCCGCGAGGGGCTGACCACCATGCCCGCCCCGCCGGCCAGGCCCGACAGGATCGAACTGGCCTCGTTCAGGGCGTCTTCGAAGTTGCGGCCGTGGGCGGACAGGCGGGCGTCGATCTCGCGTCGCTCGGCCTCGCCGACATCGCCGACCTCGAGCAGGCCGTCGACGAACAACCGCAGCCCGGCGTGCGTCGGCATCCGCCCGGCGCTGGTGTGCGGCGAGTCGAGCAGGCCCAGGCCCGCAAGGTCCTGCATTGTGTTGCGGATCGAGGCCGGCGACAGCTGGACCCCGCCCTTCGACAGGGTGCGCGAGCCGACCGGGTCGCCGGTCTCCAGATAGCTCTCCACGATCCGCCGGAAGATGTCCCGGGCGCGGTCATCCAGGTCGGTCAGGCTGGCGGTGCGTGAGGGGCCGCTGGTGAAGATCGGGGTCATGGGTCCTGCTGCAGGCCGGTGGACGACCTGTCGGCCAATAGGATAAGCGGCGCCTGCCCGTGCGCAACCCGTGCGCCGATCCTGGGGACAATACCATGCGACCTTCCGAGCGCGCGCCCGACCAGATGCGCACCGTGACCCTCGAGACCGGCGTCAACCGCTATGCCGAGGGCTCCTGCCTGGTGACCTTCGGCCACACCAAGGTGCTGGTCACCGCCAGCGTCGACGAGGGCGTCCCGGGTTGGATGCGCGGCAAGGGCGCCGGCTGGGTCACGGCCGAGTACGGCATGCTGCCCCGGGCCACCCACACCCGCGGCCGCCGCGAGGCCGCCCAGGGCAAGCAGTCGGGCCGCACCCAGGAGATTCAGCGGCTGATCGGCCGGTCCCTGCGCGCCGTGGTCGACATGAAGGCGCTCGGCGAGCGGCAGATCCAGCTCGACTGCGACGTGGTCCAGGCCGACGGCGGCACCCGCACGGCGGCGATCACCGGCGCCTGGGTCGCGCTGCGGCTTGCGACCCGCTACCTGCTGGACGAGGGGGTCATCAAGACCGACCCGATCCTCGACCAGGTCGCGGCCGTGTCCTGCGGCGTGCATCAGAATCTGGCCGTGCTCGATCTCGACTACGAGGAAGACTCCTCGGCCGAGGCCGACTCCAATTTCGTCCTGACGGGCAATGGCGACATCGTCGAGATCCAGGCCACCGGCGAAAAGCGCGGCTTCACCCGCGCCGAGTTCGAGGCGCTGTTCGGCCTGGCCGAAAAGGGCATCGGCGAGCTGTTCGCCCTGCAGCGGGCGGCGGTGGGGTAGTGATCCGGGGACATGTACCGAAGGTACGTGTCCCCTAAACCCGCTGCACCTCGATTGGGGGACACGTACCTGCGGTACATGTCCCCTTTAGGCCCCGCCGTAAGCATCCTCATCGTCCTCGATCTCCATGCCGGGGCCGGGCTCGAAGATGACGATGTCGCCGGGCTGGCACTGCAGCTCGCGGCAAAGGGCGTCGAGGGTCGAGAAGCGCAGGGCGCGGGCCTTGCCGGTCTTCAGGATCGACAGATTGGCGATGGTCACGCCGACGCGGTCGGCCAGCTCGGTCAGCGACATCCGTCGCTCCTGCAGCATGCGGTCGAGAGTGCAGCGGATGGCCATGGCGCGTGCGGGTCCTAGATCGTCAGTTCGGCTTCGTTGCGCAGGCGGGCGCCTTCACGAAACACTTCGGCCAGAACGAAGATCACCAGAACGGCGAACCAGGTGGTCAGATTGAGCGTGCCTTCGACCGTCCGCACCTGACCCGGCAGCATCAGCGCCAGCACGGCGGCCAGGATGTAGCGACCAATCTCCAGCCCGCCGAAGATCAGCCCGACGAGCCGCAGGCGGCGGACATTGTCCGGATGGAACGGGTCGCCCGCGGTCAGGGTGACGAAGATGCGCCGCAGGATGTCGACGATCGCCAGCACCCCGCCCATGTAGGCGGCGCCGGCGACCAGCACGGTCGCGAAGGCCGGGCCGCGTTCGACGAACCCGGCGAATTTCTCGCCGAACGGAACCCGGTCGGCCAGCAGGCCCGGGTTGAAACTGAACAGCAGGGAGACGAGCGCGAACAGCAGCGCGCCGCCGATGAGCACCCACAACGCGTAGTGCACGACGTCGAGAATGGTCTTCAGGAAGCTCGAAACCGAACCTGGTCCCAAAGCGCGCATGGCGCAGTCCCCCGTGAATGCGTGTCCGGTCCGGATGCCCGGATCCCGCCGGCCCCTTTCAGCTCGCCTCGCCGGACAGATGCGCATGGCATCGGTCGGGGGAGGCGAGCCGCAGGGCGGCCGGCGAGGATGCCCTGATCGGGGCCCTCATAAAAGAGGCCGATCAGAGCGAGCTGGAGACGAACAGAACCGCCGCCAGAGGCAGGGCGGCCAGCAGAGCAGCGTTGACGAAGGTCATCGCGATCTTGTCGACGATGTTGGTGAGTTTTTGCGCGGACATGAGTCCCTCCTTGATGTTGCAGTGCAATATGAATGTGGATCCCCTCCACACCCAGCGGCTGAACTCGCGTCCCGTCCGCATCCCCAAACTAGGGATTTGCCGTTCTTCGATCAAGAAGATTATCGATAAACGATATTAAACTTGCGTAACATCATTACGCGGCCGTAATGCACTGCAGCATGAATTCGGCGCGCTTGCGCCCGGGCCGCTTCGGCGCGAGGAAGGCGGGCGCGAAAGGACACATCCCATGCCGCTGATCCTCCAGCCCGGAACCACCTTGGTCGCCGCGACCCACAATCCCGGCAAGGCGAAGGAACTGGTCGCCCTGCTCGACGGCCGGTTCGAGATCCTCGCCGCCGGAAGCCTGGGCCTGCCCGAGCCGGACGAGATCGAATCGACCTTCACCGGCAACGCCCTGCTCAAGGCCCGTCATGCGGCGGCCCTGAGCGGGAGGATCGCCCTGGCCGATGACTCCGGCCTGTCGGTGGCGGCGCTGGACGGCTCGCCGGGCATCTTCTCCGCCCGCTGGGCCGGTCCGGCCAAGGACTTCGCGGTCGCCATGGGCAAGGTCGAGGTGCGGCTGATCGAGACCGGGTCCGACGACCGTTCCGCCTGGTTCACCAGCGCGCTCGCTGTGGCCTGGCCGGACGGACCCTCGGTGGTGGTCGAGGGCCGCATCGACGGCCGGCTGGTCTTCCCGGGGCGTGGCGATCGCGGCTTCGGCTACGACCCGATCTTCGTCCCCGACGGTTACACCGAGACCTTCGGCGAGATGGACCCCGCCGCGAAGGACGCCATCAGTCACCGTGCCCGGGCGTTCGAGAAGCTCAAGGCCGCCCTGTTTTGACCGACCCCGCGCCGCTCGGAGTCTATGTCCACTGGCCGTACTGCGCGAAGATCTGCCCCTACTGCGACTTCAACGTGGTGCGCGACCGCAAACAGGTCGAGCAGGCCGACCTGGCCGCCGCCATCGTTCGTGACCTGGAGGCCCAGCGCGCCCTGACCGGTCCCGGGCGGCTGGTGTCGGTGTTCCTCGGCGGGGGGACCCCCTCGCTGATGGATCCGCAGTGGGCGGCCGACATCGTCGCCACGGCCCGCCGGCTGTGGGACCCGGCGCCGGACCTCGAGGTCAGCCTCGAAGCCAATCCCACGGATGCCGAAGCCGGCCGGTTCGCGGCCTTCGCGGCGGCGGGCGTCACCCGCCTCTCGCTCGGCCTGCAGTCGTTCGACGACGCGGCGCTGAAGTTCCTCGGCCGCAACCACGACGCGGCCGAGGCGCGCCGGGCGGCCGATCTGGCGGCCAGGACCTTCCCGCGCCTGTCGGTGGACATGATCTACGCCCTGCCGGGCCAGACCGTCGCGGCCTGGACCGACCAGCTGGCCCGGGCCATCGACCTCGGCGCCGAACATATCTCGCCCTACCAGCTGACCATCGAGGCGGGCACCGCGTTTGACCGGGCCGTGGGCCGCGGCCTGTTCCGGCCGGCGGACGACGAGGTCGGCGCGGCGCTCTACGCAACGACGCAGACGGTGCTCGAAGGCGCGGGGTTCGGAGCCTACGAGGTCAGCAACCACGCCCGCGGCGAGGCCGCCCGGTCGCGGCACAATCTCGTCTACTGGCGCGGCCAGGACTATGTCGGCGTCGGGCCGGGCGCCCATGGCAGACTGCACCTGCACGGCGTCCGCACCGCAACCGAGGCGGCCTCGCGCGTCTCCGACTACATCCGCAATGTCGGGGAGACCGGCCTCGGCTTCCGGGCCCCGGAGGCGTTGTCGCCGGTCGAGGCGGCCGAGGAGCGGTTGCTGATGGGCCTGCGAACGGGAGAAGGCGTGGCCTTCGGCGAACTGGCCGCGCTCGGCCTGTCCCCGGCCCATCCGGCGGTCGCCGACCTGGTCGGGCAGGGCCTTCTGGCCGCCGATCCCGCCCGTCTGCGCGCCACCTCCACCGGCCGGGTCATGCTCGACGGCGTCACGCGCGCCCTGATCCTCGGTGCGTCCGTCGGCTGACGGCCCCGATTGCGCAATGCGGCCGGGCCGATAGTCTCCCGTCATGGCCGAAGACGCTCCCGCCCCGCCAGTTCCGTTGCCCGCCGCGCGCGCGCACATCGTCGATGTGCTGATCGCCGAGCGGGCGCCGAAGCTGTCGCGGTCGGCTGCCTGGCCGGTGGTTCGACCGCTGCTCTACCAGTTGCTGGGCTATCGCCGGGCGCGGGCCATGGCCGACGCCATCGCACCGATGGGCGGCAAGGCGGCAATGGATTTCGTCTCCGACCTGCTGGCCATCGACGTCGGGGTGCGGGGTCTGGAGCATCTGCCGCGCGAGGGGCGTCTGATCATCGTCGGCAATCATCCGACCGGCATCGCCGATGGCGTGGCGGTCTATGACGCGCTGAAGGCCGCCCGGCCGGACCTCATCTTCTACGCCAACTCCGACGCCCACCGCGTCTGCCCGAAGTTCGACGAGACTCTGATCCCGGTCGAATGGGTCGCCGCCAAGCGCACCCGTGACCGCACCCGCCTGACCCTGACCATGACCCGCGAGGTGCTGGAGGCGGAGCGCGCCCTGATGGTCTTCCCCGCCGGCAAGCTGGCCCGGCGCGGCCCCGACGGCGTGCTGCAGGATCCGGTCTGGATGCCCACAGCCCTGTCGGTGGCGACGAAGTACGCCGCGCCCGTGGTCCCGGTCCATGTCGCCGGACCCTGGGCGACGCTGTTCCACCTGTTCGACCGCGTCTCGCCCGAGTTGCGCGACATCACCCTGTTTCACGAGCTGCTGAACAAGCGCGGACGGCGTTTCGACGTCACAATCGGTCGTCCCATCCCGCCGGACGCGCTGGATCCCGACGCCGCCGTCGCCAGCGCCGCGATCAAGGCCTATGTGGAACAGGTGCTGCCTCATCACCCTGATCGTCCGTTCGCATGACCCTGCCCGCGCAGCTCGACCTCGCCGACGAGGCGGCGACCGCGCGGCTGGGCGCGTCGCTGGCGTCCGCTTTGCGCCCCGGCGAGGCGATCTGCCTGTCGGGCCCGCTCGGCGCCGGCAAGTCGACCCTGGCCCGGGCGCTGGTGCGGGCCCTGACCCGGCCGGACGAGGACGTGCCCAGCCCGACCTTCACCCTGGTGCAGTTCTACGAGACGGCGGCGTTCCCGCTGGCCCACTTCGATCTCTATCGTCTGGCGAGCCCGGACGAGGCGTTCGAGATCGGGCTCGACGAAGCGCTCGACGAGGGCGCGGCCCTGATCGAATGGCCGCAGCGGCTGGACGGGCGGCTGCCGCCCGACCGACTCGATATAGAGATCAGTCTCGAAAACGGGGGCGAGACGCGGCGGGCGCGGCTGACCCCTCACGGCGCATGGAAGGGACGGACGCTTGAGTGCTGAGCGGGAGGCCGCCAAGGCCGCTTTTCTGACGGCCAATGGCTTTGGCGACGCCCGCCGCGAGCTGATGAGCGGCGACGCCTCCACGCGGGTCTACGAGCGGCTGTATCTGGCGGACGGGACCAGCCGCATCTTCATGGACCAGCCGCCCAGGGCCGAGACCGCGCCCTGTCCGCCGCAGGCGACGCCGCAGGAGCGGCTCGCGCTGGGATTCAACGCCGCCTATCGCCTGGCGTCCGGCCGGGTCGACGCCTTCGTCGCCTGCGCCCGCTATCTGACGTCGCTCGGCCTTTCCGCGCCTGAGGTCGAGGCGTTCGATGCGTCCGCCGGCCTGGCGGTCCTCGAGGACCTCGGCGATGACCTCTATGCCGCGCGGATCGCCGCCGGCGGCGATGAGGGCGAACTCTATGACGCCGCCATCGACGCCCTGGTCGTGCTGCATGCCGTCCGGCCGCCGGAGGTCCTGGCCTTCGACGGCGTCAGCTGGCCGTTGCTGACCTATGACGACCTGGCGCTGGTCAGCGCCGCCGACCTGTTCACGGAATGGCTGCCGAAGCTGCGGCCGGCCTTCGCGCCGGACGCCGCCGCCCTGGCCGAATGGGAGGCGCTGTGGAAGCCGATCCGCGCGCGTGGCGAGGCGACGGCGGACGTCTTCTGCCACCGCGACTATCACGCCGAGAATCTGATCTGGCTGGGCGACCGCGACGGCCCGGCGCGGGTCGGGCTGATCGACTTCCAGGACGCCGTGCGCGCCAACCGCATGTGGGACCTGTCGATGTTGCTGCACGACGCCCGCCGCGACGTCTCGCCCGAGCGTGAGGCCGCCGCGCTGGAGCGCTATTTCGCCGCCCATCCGCAGCTCGACCGGCAGACCCTGCTGGCCGACTATCACGCGCTGGGCGCCCTCAATGTCGCGCGGATTATCGGCATCTTCGCCCGGCTGGTCGTGCGCGACGGCAAGCCGAAGTACGAGTCCATGCTGCCCCGGCTCTGGCGCTATCTCGACAGTTGCCTCGCCGACCCGACCATGGCCGGCATGAAGGCGTGGTTCGACCACCACGTGCCCGCGGAGGCGCGGTCATGAGCGGTCGTCCGACAACCGCGATGGTGCTGGCCGCCGGCCTCGGCACCCGCATGCGCCCGCTGACAAACGACCGGCCCAAGGCGCTGGTCGAGGTCGGCGGCCGCGCGCTGATCGACCACATGCTCGATCGCCTGGCCCAGGTAGGGGTCGAGACGGCGGTGGTCAACGTCCACGCCTTCGCCGACCGGCTGGAGGCGCATCTCAAGGCCCGCGACGCCACCGGCGTCCTGCCGCGGATCATCATTTCGGATGAGCGCGCCGAGCCGCTGGAAACCGGCGGCGGGATCAAGCACGCGCTGCATCTCCTGCCCGACCAGCCGTTCTGGGTCGCCAACATCGACTCGGTCTGGATCAATGATGATGACAGGGCGCTGGAAGCGGTCGCGGCGGCCTGGGACCCGGATTGCATGGACGTCTGCCTCCTGACGGCCTCGACCGCCGAGTCGATGGGCTTCCACGACACCGGCGACCTGTTTGTGTCTGACGCGGGCGCGGTGCGGTTCAAAGCCCCGGGCGAGATGGCCCCGCTGGTCTATGTCGGGGTGCATATCGCCAAGCCGTCGGTGGTCGCCGATGGCCCGGACGGCCCCTTCGGCCTGCTGCCGATCTGGAAGCAACTGACGGCGACGGGCCGGGTTCATGGCGTCGCGCCGAAAGGGCTCTGGATGCATGTCGGCGATCCCCAGGCCCGTGACGCGGCGCAGGCCCGGCTGGCCGGATGAGCGACCTGTTCGAGCGTCCGGCGCCGCGCTGGTTCTCGATCCCCGCCCAGCGGCCGTTTCTCGATGATCTCGCCGCCGGGCTGCTGACCCTGCTGCCCGACCCTGAAGCCCTGGCCGGCGCGGTGGTGTTCACCCCGACCCGGCGCGGCGCGCGCTCGCTGGCCGAGGCCTTTGTCGGCGCGGCGGGCGGTCGCGCGGTGCTGCTGCCGCAGATCCGCGCCATCGGCGACCTCGACGAGGGCGAGCCGCCGTTCGAACCGGGCGACCTGTCGCTCGACATTCCCCCGGCGATCGACCCGCTGCGGCGTCGGTTCGAACTGGCCCGGCTGGTGGCCGGTCACAAGGATCTCGGCCGCAAGCTCGACGCCGCCGGCGCCCTTGAGCTGGCCGACGCGCTGGGCGGCTTTCTCGACAGCGTCCAGATCGAGGAGGTCGGGGATCCCGCCGCGAAGCTCGACAGCCTGGTGGACTTCGACATGGCCGCCCACTGGCGCCGGTCGGCGGACGTGCTGCGCGTGGCGCTCGACGCCTGGCCCGCGCGCCTGCGCGAGATGGGGCTGGTCGATGTCACCTGGCGGCGGGTCCAGCTGCTGCGCGCGCTGGCGCGGCAGTGGACGGACCATCCGCCCGCACATCCGCTGATCGCCGCCGGCTCGACCGGCACGGCCCCGGCGACGGCGGACCTCTTGAAGGTCATCGCCGGCTGTCCGCAGGGGGCGGTGATCCTGCCCGGCCTCGACGAGGGGCTGGCCGACGACGCCTGGGCCAGGGTCGATGACCAGCATCCCCAGGGGGCGATGAAACGTCTGCTGATCCGCGCGGGCGTCACTCGCGCGGAGGTTCGCGTCTGGCGGCCGGACGCTGATTCCGCGGGCCGCTGGCGTCGCCGGCTGATCAACGAGGCCCTGCGCCCGGCCGAGGCCACCGCCGACTGGCGCGACGTGCTGGAAGCCCTGCGTCGCGAGGGCGAGGCGGTCGGCGTCGACCCGCTGGCCGAGGGGCTCAAGGGCTTGTCGGTGATCGCCGCCCGGCACGAGGAGGAGGCCGCCGATGTCTGCGCCCTGCTGCTGCGCGAGACGCTGGAGACGCCGGGCCGCACCGCTGCGCTGGTGACGCCGGATCTCGCCCTGGCCCGCCGGGTCAGCGCGCGGCTGGCGCAGTTCGGGGTGATGGCCGACTCCTCCGCCGGCGAGCCGCTGTCCGGATTCCCGGTGGGGGTGCTGGCGCGGCTGGTGGCGGACTGGATCGTCGATCCGCTTTCGCCGGTGCTGCTGCTGGCGATCCTCAAGCACCCGCTGACCCGGCTGGGTAGGACGACGGAAGAGCTCGCGCCGCTGCTGACCGTGCTGGAAACCCCGAAGGGCGGCGAGAACCGCCGCCTGCGCGGCGCCCGCGCCGGCGACCGCCAGACGCTTTTGCAGCGCTTCGCCGACCAGCCTGAGGCGGGCGCCCTGTTCGACGACCTGCTGGGCGCGCTCGATCTGGCGGCGGTCCCCTTCGCCGACGGCCCGGCCGAGGTCGACGCCGCCGCCCATGCGCTGGTCGAGGCGCTTGAGGCGCTGGCCGGCGAGGCGGTGTGGTCCGGTGGCGCCGGCGAGAGCGCCTCGCTGCTGCTGTCGGGCCTGATCGTCAATGGCCGCGACCTTCCCGCCGTCACCCCGCGCGACTTCGCCGACCTGGCCGGCGGCCTGCTGGAGGACGAGAGCGTGCGGGCCGCGGGCGAGACCCATCCGCGCATCCGCATCCTCGGCGCGCTCGAGGCGCGGCTGATCCGCTCCGACCGGCTGGTGCTGGCGGGGCTCGAGGACGGGGTCTGGCCGCAGGGCGCGCCCGTCGATCCGTTCCTGTCGCGGCCGATGCGCGAGCGGCTGGGCGTGCCCGCGCCCGAGCGGCGGCTGGGCCTGACCGCGCACGACTTCGCCCAGGCCGCCTGCGCGCCGGACGTGGTGCTGGTGCACAGCCAGCGCCGCGAGGGCTCGCCGGCCGTGGAATCGCGCTGGCTCTGGCGGCTGCGGACCCTGGCGCGGGGCGCGGGCATGCCCCTGCCGGGTCGGCCCGAGGTGCTCGACTGGGCGCGCGGGCTCGACGCGCCGGCTCCCTATGCACCGGTGGCCCGGCCCGCTCCCGTTCCGCCCCTGAACTCCCGGCCCCGGGAGTACGCCGTCACGCGAGTCGAGACCCTGACGCGCGACCCCTACGCCATCTGGGCGCGGGACATTCTGAAACTGTATCCGCTGGAACGGCCCGACGAGCCGGTCGAGGTCAAGGCGCGGGGCAGCGCGATCCACAAGGCGTTCGAGGACTTCGCGGCGGCCTGGGCGGGCGGCGAACCGGACGATGCGCCGGTCCTGTTCCAGCAGTTGTACGAAGCCGCTCTGGTCGAGAAGGGCCTGCCCCGCGCCTCGCTGGCGCGGGAGCGGGCGCTGGCGCGCGAAATCGGGGTCTGGGCGACGGATCTGGAGCGCGACCGCCGGGCGGACGGGCGGGATATCCATGTCGAGAAGAAGGGCGTCCTCGCCCTGGCCATCGGCGATCGGACGATCAGCATCACCGCCCGGGCCGACCGGATCGAGGTGACCGCCGACGGCCGGGGTCATGTGGTCGACTTCAAGACCGGCGGCGCGCCGACCGAGTCGCAGATCGACGCCGGCTTCTCGCCGCAACTGACCCTGACGGCGGCCATTCTCCAGCAGGGCGGGTTCGGGGACTTCCGGGCCGAGCCCGGCGACCTGACCTACCTGCGCGTCACCGGCCGCAAGCCGCCGGGGGAAGAGGTCATCCGCAAGGCCTCCGGTCCCGACAGCGAGGAGGCGACGGCCAAGGCCCTGGCCGGGGTTGTTGCGCTGCTGACCCTCTATGAGGACCCTGATCGCGGCTACCCGTCGAAGGTCGCGCCGCAATGGATCAAGGAATACCCGGGCGACTACGACCATCTGGCCCGGGTCTTCGAGTGGTCGACCGGCGGCGACGGCGAGGCGCGCGACGAATGAGCCTCCAGAACCAGACCCTCGCCGCCGATCCGACGATCAACGCCTTCGTCACGGCCAACGCCGGGACCGGCAAGACCAAGACCCTGATCGACCGTGTGGCGCGGCTGCTGCTGCGCAAGGTGCGGCCCGAGGCGATCCTCTGTGTGACCTACACCCGCGCGGCGGCGGCGGAGATGCAGCACCGGCTGTTCCGCCGGCTCGGCGACTGGTCGGTCATGGACAATGACAAGCTGCGCAAGGAACTCACGGCGCTGGCCGGCGAGGGCGAGGCCCCGGCGGACGACCAACAGCTGTCCGAGGCCCGCAAACTGTTCGCCAAGGCGCTGGAGACGCCGGGCGGGCTGAAGATCCAGACCATCCACGCCTTCTGCGAGAAGCTGCTGCGCCGGTTCCCGGTCGAGGCGGCCCTGTCGCCAGGCTTCGCCATCATGGATGAGGCCGAGGCGGCGCTGATCGCCCGCGAGGCCCGCGCCGACCTCGCCAACCGCGCGCTCGACGAGGAGGGTCTGGTCGCCGACGCCTACGCCCGTCTTGCGGTGGCGCTCGATATCGACCGGTTCGAGGCGATGTTCCGCGCCTTCGAGGAACGCCGCGCGGCGCTGGCCGACTACGTCAAGCGTTGCGGGGGACTGGCGGGCCTGCCGGCGGCAATCGCAAAGGCCTGCGGCCTGAACGGACTGGAAGACCCCGAGCTCATCGAGCGCGAGGCGCTGTCGCCGCCAGCGATCGACGCCACGAGCTGGAAGCGCGCGGCGGTGGCCCTCAGTCTTCGGAACGGCGTCACGGATGTCGCCAATGGCCGTCTGTGCGCCGGAGTGGCGGAAGCTGCGGCGCTGGGCGATAGCCGTCCAGACGCCGTGAAGTCCCTGTTCTTTACCAAGGACGGTGAGCCGCGGAAAAAGCTGTCGACCAAGGGCGTCGATGAGGCGGTGGCCGAATGGCTGATCGCCGAACAGGCCCGAATCCATGAGGCTCTTAACCGTGCGAAGTCGGCCAAGGTCGCACAGGACACGGTCATGGTCCTGGCCCTCGCCGCCGTCTATGCCGACGCCTACGCCTCGGCCAAGGCCAACCGCCGGGCGCTCGACTTCGCCGACCTGATCGAGCGCAGCCGCGATCTGGTGGCCGCCAGGCCCGACGCGGCCTGGGTGCTCTACAAGCTGGACGGCGGCATCGACCATATCCTCGTCGACGAGGCCCAGGACACCGCGCCCGAGCAGTGGGACATCCTCAACTGTCTGACGACGGAGTTCTATGCCGGCGCCGGCCAGCCGACGGACCAGACCCTCGCCCGCAGCCTGTTCGTCGTCGGCGACGAGAAGCAGTCGATCTACAGCTTCCAGGGCGCCGACCCCCAGCGGCTGATCGACGAAACCCGCCGCTACGACGAGCTGATCCGCGCGGCCGGGTTCGACTCGCGGGTCGTGCCGCTGAACCTGTCGTTCCGCTCGACGAAGCAGGTCCTGCGCTATGTCGATGCGGTGTTCGTCGATCCCGAGACGCGGCGGGGCGTTCCGGCGCCCCAGAAAGAGGACATCATCGTCCACAAGCCGTTCCGCGACCACGACGGCTGCGTCGATCTCTGGCCGCTGGAGCGCGACGAAGGCCGCGAGGAGCGCGAAGCCTGGACCGATCCGCTCGACGCCGTCTCCGCCACCAGCGCCAACAAACGCCTGGCGCAGAAGATCGCCACCGAGATCGAAGCGCTGGTCGCGCGCGGCGACGCCGTCTTCGACAAGGATCTCGGTGACAAGGGGGAATGGCGTCCGGCCCGCTACGGCGACGTCCTGATCCTCGTGCGGCGGCGCAAGGTGTTGTTCGAGGAAATCCTGCGCGAGCTGAAGCAGCGCGGCGTACCGGTGGCCGGCGCCGACCGGCTGTCGCTGTCGGCCCATATCGCCTTCGACGACCTGATCGCCCTGGCCCGGTTCACCCTGTTCCCGCAGGACGACCTGACCCTGGCGGCCCTGTTGAAGAGCCCGTTCTGCGGCCTGGATGACGACGACATCTTCGCCCTGGCCTGGGGTCGCGGGAAGACGACGCTCTGGACGGTGCTGTGCGACCGGGCCGGCGAACGCCCGGCCTGGACCGAAGCGCTGGCGCGGCTGGACACTTTCCGGACGCTGGCCCGGACCCACAAGCCGTTCGACTTCTATCGCCGTGTGCTGGGCCTGACGGACGGCCTGGGCCGCTCCATGCGCGCCCGGATCACCACGCGGCTGGGCTCGGAAGCCGGCGATGTGCTCGACGAGTTCGTCGCCCGGACCCTGGCGGCCGAACGGCGCGGCCTGTTCGATCTCGAGCGGCTGGTCGCCGCCTTCGCCGACCTCGATGTCAGCGTGAAGCGCGAACTGGAGTCGGGCGCCGACGAGGTGCGGGTGATGACCGCCCACGGCTCCAAGGGCCTTGAGGCGCCGATCGTCTTCCTGCCGGAAACCACGGTGAAGGGGGGCGGGCAGGGCTCGCCGCTGATGCAGACGGCGGCCGGGGGGTTCCTTTGGTGCGCCAGCAAGGGCGACGACTGTCCCGCCAGCGCCGCCGCGCGCGAACTGCGCAAGGAGCGCGACGGGGACGAGGCCTGGCGCCTGCTCTATGTCGCCCTGACCCGCGCCCGCGACCGGCTCGTGCTTTGCGGCCGCATCGACGCCCGGGCGAAGGACGAGAACATCAAGGGCTGGTACGCCGCCATGCGCAACGCCTTCAGCCGGGAGGCGATTGCGGGGGACGTGCGCCAGACGTCGTCCGGCGGCATGGAGATCCTCCGGTTGGGTCCTGATCCGCTGCAGCGGCCCGGCGCCGCGCCGTCCCTGCCGCCGCTCGCCGCCCTGCCGGACTGGGTGCGCCGCGTCGCGCCGCCGGAGTCGGCGGTGATGCGCTACGCCTCGCCGTCCCAGGTGGCCGAGCGCGAGCGGGGCCCCGCGCCCTCGCCGCTGGATGCGCTGCACGGCCTCGGCCGGTTCCGGCGCGGCGACCTGATCCACCGGCTGCTGCAGCTGCTGCCCGACGTCGCCCCGGCCGACCGCCGCGTGGCGGCGGCCCGACTGCTTGATCGTGAGCCGGATCTCACGGCTGGCCAGCGCGCCGAAATGATGACCGCCGCCTTCGGGGTGCTGGAGGATCCGGTGTTCTCCGACGTGTTCGGGCCGGGCAGCCGCGCCGAGGCGGCCATCGCCGGGACTTCGCCGCGCCTGCCCGCCGGCCTGGGCGTCTCGGGCCGGGTCGACCGGCTGCTGGTGACGCCGCAGCGGGTGCTGGTGGTCGACTACAAGACCAACAGGCCGGCGCCGGCGCGCATCGAGGACGCTGATTTCGCCTATCGCGTCCAGATGGCGCTCTACGCCGCCGTGCTGGCGGAAATCTTCCCCGGGCGGCGCATCGAGGCGGCGCTGGTCTGGACCGATGGACCCCGGCTGATGCCTGTTCCAGAAAACATGATCACGCGAACGCTGGACCAGCTGGCAGCGAGTCATTGATAGGGAGCGGGGCCGGGCCTACATCGTTGGCTTGACGGCGCGCGCCCCTTGGCGCGGCGAACGGGAGAATACCGATGAGCACCGTGACGGTGACCGACGAGTCCTTCGAGCGCGATGTGCTCCAGTCCGACAAGCCCGTCCTCGTGGACTTCTGGGCGGAATGGTGCGGCCCCTGCAAGCAGATCGCCCCGGCCCTGGAGCAGATCTCCGAGGAACTCGCCGACCATGTCGTGATCGCCAAGGTCAACATCGAGGAAAGCCCGACGACGCCGTCGCGCTACGGCGTGCGCGGCATCCCGACGATGATGCTGTTCCGCGGCGGCCAGATGACCTCGATGAAGGTCGGCGCCATGCCCAAGCAGAAGATCCTCGAGTGGCTGAACGAAGCGGGGGTTCAGGCCTCGGCGGCCTGATAGCCAGCCCCGGATGACGGGCCCGAAACGGTCCGGATGACAAAGTGCCCTTAAGGCCTTGATGGAATTTGAGCTCCGGACGACGGACCTGGTCAAGGACGGGTCCTGCGGACCCGCCGCTGCGCGGCCGCCGAAGGCGGTCCTTGAGCAGGCCGTCCGCCGGAGCAACACTGGCCGTCAAGTCATCAGGGCGCGGTCTGCCTTTGGGGCGCCCCCTACACCGGCCAGGTACTCTCCGACGCCGCCAGCACCTCGCCGGCCAGATAGAGCGATCCGCAGATAACGATGTGCGGCGGGGGCCCGTCCCCCGCCAGCACGGTCTCCAGCGCGGCAAGAGCGCTCCCCTGCACGTCTGCCTTCAAGCCCGTCCGGCCGGCGGCCTCGACCAGCCGCTCCGGCGGACTGGCCGCGTCGGCCTCGAACGGCACGGCGACGATGCGCGGCCGCAGATCGCGGAAGGCGGCGAAGAAGCCGTCGAGATCCTTGTTGGCCAGCAGGCCGCAGATCAGCGCCACCGGCCGTCCATCCCGCGCCGCCATGTCGCCCATGGTCCGGGCCAGCGCCCTTGCCGCGTGCGGATTATGGCCGCCGTCGAGCCAGAGGTCGGCGCCGGCAGTCTGGACCCGCTCGCCGAACGGACCCGTGGTCAACCGTTGCATCCGCGCCGGCCAGATCGCCGAGGCGACGCCGCGACTGATCGCGTCCTCGTCGATCCGCGCCTCGCGCAGCTGCAGGGCGGCCATCACGGCGAGGCCCGCGTTGTCGATCTGGTGCGGCCCCGCCAGCGACGGCAGCGGCAGGTCGAGCAGCCGGTCCGGCGTCTGGACGACCAGCCGGCCGCGCTCGCTCCAGGCGTCGAAGTCCACGCCCATGGCGGTCAGCGGCGCGCCGAGCGCCATGGCCCGCGCCTCGATGACCGCGAACGCTTCCTCCGACTGGCGGCCGACGACGACCGGCGCGCCCCGCTTGATGATGCCGGCCTTCTCTCCGGCGATGCCGGTGATCGTGTCGCCGAGGAACTCACGATGGTCGTGGTCGACGGGCGCAATGACGCTGAGCGCGGGGCGTTCGAGCACGTTGGTCGCGTCCAGCGCGCCGCCGAGCCCGACTTCCAGCAGGCAGAGGTCGGCCTCCACCTCCGAGAACGCCAGCAGCGCCGCGGCCGCGGTGATCTCGAAGAAGGTGATCGCCTCGCCGGCGTTGGCTTGCTCGACCCGCTCCAGGACCTGCGTCAGATGCGCGTCGGTGATCAGGGTTCCGGCCAGCCGGATCCGCTCGGCGAAGCGCACCAGATGCGGCGAGGAGAACACATGCACCCGCAGCCCCGCCGCCTCGGCGATGGCCCGCAGGAAGGCGACGGTGGAGCCCTTTCCGTTGGTCCCGGCCACATGGACCACGGGCGGCAGTTTGCGCTGCGGATCGCCCAGCGCCGTGCACAGCCGGTGCATCCGCCCCAGCGACAGGTCGATGAGCTTGGGATGCAGCAGCCGGAGCCGTTCGAGGGCGGCGTCGTGTTGGCGAAGATGGTCTGACACTAAAATCCGCTCATCCCGGCGAAGGCCGGGACCCAGGTTTGTTTGTGTTCAGGTCCGCTCACACCGGGGTTTCAGAAAAACGCCTGGGTCCCGGCCTTCGCCGGGATGAACGGAAATTTGTTATGCCGCCTTCGAACCGTCCCGGCCCATCATCAGGGTGGTCAGGATCGAACCCAGCACCGCGGGCAGTTCGTGGCGGGCCACGACGCGGTCGACCATGCCCTTTTCGACCAGATACTCGGCGCGCTGGAAGCCCGGCGGCAGGGTCTCGCGGATGGTCTGCTCGATTACCCGCTGGCCGGCGAAGCCGATCAGGGCGCCCGGCTCGGCGAAATGGATGTCGCCCAGCATGGCGTAGCTGGCGGTGACCCCGCCGGTGGTCGGGTCGGTCAGCACGACGATATAGGGCAGGCGCGCGCGCTTCATTTCCTGGATCGCCAGGGTGGTGCGGGCCATCTGCATCAGGGACAGGGTCCCTTCCTGCATCCGCGCCCCGCCGGCGGCGGTGTAGACCACCAGCGGCGACTGACGCTCGATCGCCAGCCGCGCGGCGGCGATGAAGGCCTCGCCTGCGGCCATGCCCAGCGACCCGCCCATGAAGGCGAAGTCCTGCACCAGCACCACGGTCGGCGTGCCGCCGATATCGCCGGCGGCCAGGGCCATGGCGTCGGGCTCGCCGGTCGCCTTGCGGGCCGCGGCGAGACGATCAGCGTAGGGGCGGCCATCGGTGAAGTGCAGCGGATCCTCGGGCACCGTCGGGGTGTCGAAGGTCTCGTAGGCGGCGTTGTCGAAGGTGAACTTGAAGCGCAGCTCGGGCCCGATGCGCATATGGCGGCCGGCGGGCGTCACCCACCAGGCGGCCTCCAGGTCGGGGCGATAGATCATCTCCCCGGTGTCGGGGCATTTGACCCAGAGATTTTCGGGCGTTTCGCGCTTTACGAACGCGCCGCGGACGCCGGGGGCGATCCGGGCAAGCCAGCCCTGACGCTCACGCGCATTACCCCGGGTCGGTTTTTCGTTCTTCGGGTCAGCCATCGCCATCGCTTCAAGCATCCCTGACTCGCGCCAAGCGCACAGCCTTAGCCAGCTCTGCCGCCTTGGAAAGAACTCTTTCAGTCACGTTTTCGTTCGCCCCGCTGTTCAGGGCGCCTTCGATTTCATCGACCAGCGCCGATCCGACCACCACGCCGTCGGCCAGTCTGGCGACTTCCGCGGCCTTTTCGGGCGTCCGGATGCCAAATCCCACCGCGACCGGCAGACCGGACGCCGCGCGCAGTCTCTGCACAGGCTGGGCCAGAGAACCGGTGACGGCTTCCTTCACCCCGGTGACCCCGGCGACGGAGACGTAATAGATGAACCCCGAGGTGCGCCGCACGACCGCCGGCAGGCGGGCGTCGTCGGTGGTCGGGGCGGCGAGGCGGATCAGCGAGACGCCGACTGCGTCCAGCGCGTCGGCCAGCGGATCGGCCTCTTCCGGCGGACAGTCGACGATGATCAGGCCGTCGACGCCGGCGGCGGCGGCGTCCGCCGCGAAGGTCTCGAAACCGCGGAACAGCACCGGATTGAGATAGCCCATCAGCACGATCGGCGTGACGTCGTCCTGCCGGCGGAACGCGGCGACCATGGCCAGCACGTCGGACATCTTCGTCTTGGCGGCCAGCGACCGCTGGGCGGCGCGCTGGATCGTCGGGCCCTCGGCCATCGGGTCCGAGAACGGCATGCCGAGCTCGATGATGTCCGCGCCCGCCGCCGGCAGCTTCGCGAGGATCTCCGACGAGACGGCGATGTCCGGGTCGCCGGCCATCACATAGGTGACAAAGGCGGCGCGATCCTCGGCGGCCAGGGCCGCGAAGCGCGTGGTCAGTCTGTTGGCGGTCAAATCGTCATTCCCAGGGCGGCGGCGACCGTGTTGACGTCCTTGTCGCCCCGGCCGGACATGGTCAGGACGATGACGCCGTCCTTGCCGACGTCCTTCGCCACTTCGGGCAACTTGGCGATCGCATGGGCGGTCTCGAGGGCCGGGATGATCCCCTCCAGCTCCGCGCAGAGCTGGAAGGCGGCCAGAGCTTCGTCGTCGGTGCAGGTCAGGTACTTCGCCCGGCCCGTGTCGTGCAGCCAGCTGTGCTCCGGACCGATGCCCGGATAGTCGAGGCCGGCGCTGATCGAGTGGGCGTCGAGGATCTGGCCGTCGTCGTCCTGCAGCAGATAGGTCTTGTTGCCATGCAGGACGCCCGGCTTGCCCCCCGTCAGCGAGGCGGCGTGCTTGTCGGTCAGCAGGCCGTGGCCAGAGGCCTCCACGCCGTAGATGCGCACGCCCTCGTCGGCGAGGAACGGGTGGAAGGTGCCGATGGCGTTCGAGCCGCCGCCGACGCAGGCGACCACGGCGTCAGGCAGGCGGCCCTCGGCTTCCATGATCTGGGTGCGGATTTCCTTGCCGATCACCGACTGGAAGTCGCGAACCATGGCCGGATAGGGGTGCGGACCGGCGGCGGTGCCGATCATGTAGTAGGTGTCCTCGACGTTGGTCACCCAGTCGCGCATCGCCTCGTTCATGGCGTCCTTGAGCGTGCCGGCCCCGGACGTCACCGGCCGGACCTCCGCGCCCAGCAGGTTCATGCGGAACACGTTCGGCTTCTGCCGCTCGACGTCGACCGCGCCCATGTAGACGATGCAGGGCAGGCCGAAGCGGGCGCAGACGGTGGCGCTGGCCACGCCATGCTGGCCGGCGCCGGTCTCGGCGATGATCCGCGTCTTGCCCATCCGCAGGGCCAGCAGGATCTGGCCCATGCAGTTGTTGATCTTGTGCGCGCCGGTGTGATTCAGCTCCTCGCGCTTGAAATAGATCTTCGCCCCGCCGATGTGCGCGGTCAGCCGCTCGGCGAAATACAGCGGGTTGGGCCGGCCGACGTAATGTTTGAGGAAGCCGTTCAGCTCGCCATGGAAGGCCGGGTCGGCGTCGGCCGCCGCATAGGCCCTCTCCAGCTCGAGCACGAGCGGCATCAGGGTCTCGGCGACATAGCGGCCGCCATAGTCGCCGAAGCGTCCCTGGGCGTCCGGGAAGGCGGACCAGTCATTAGGCTTGGATTGGGCGTTCACAGCGTCAGACACTCAGGCGCGGCGCACCGCCTCCAGAAAGGCCGAAATCAGGCCGGGGTCCTTTATCCCCGGGCCGCGCTCCACGCCAGAGGAAACGTCCGCGATCGGGGCGCCGGACTGGCGCAGGGCCTCTCCGACGTTCCACGGATCGAGGCCGCCCGCGAGGAGGTAGGGCCGCGCGAACCGGCGTCCAGCCAGAATCGTCCAGTCGAACTTCGCACCCATGCCCCCCGGCAGGCTGGATCCCGCCGGCGGCCGCGCGTCGAACATCAGATGGTCGACCAGGCCGTCGTAGGCCCGGGCGGTCTCGAGATCGGACGCATCGGTCACGGAGATCACCTTGATCACCCCCACGCCGGATCGCGCCGCGACATCCCGCACCCGATTGGGTGACTCCTTGCCGTGCAGCTGGATCAGGTCCGGCCGAAGCGTCGCCATCAGACGGTCGACCAGGTCGTCGTCAGGATCGACGGTCACGGCGACGATGGTCGTCTTGCCGCGCGCCGGCAGGGCCAGCCGTGCGGCGGCGTCCGGCGTCAGATAGCGCGGGCTGGGCGGGAAGAAGTTCAGCCCGATGAAGGCCGCGCCGCCGTCCACAGCGGCCGCCACCGTCTCGGGCGTGGACAGGCCGCAGATCTTGGTTCCGGTCATGTGGGCTTCAGAGCCGCATCATCCGGCCTTGCCGGCCTTCAGCAGGTCGCGGATCTCGGTCAGCAGGGCTTCGCTCGGCGTCGGCGCGGGCGGCGCTTCCGGCTCCGCGGGCGCCTCCCGCCGGGCGCTGTTGATCGCCTTGACCAGCAGGAACACAGCCGCCGCGACGATCAGGAACTGGATGACGGTGTTGATGAAGCCGCCATAGCCGATGGCGACCTTTTCGATCACCTCGGTCGCCGGATTGTCGGCGCGCAGCACCCATTCGAGCTTGGAAAAATCGATTCCGCCGGTGATCAGGCCGATCGGCGGCATGACCACCTGGTCGACCAGGCTCTTTACAATGGCCCCGAACGACCCGCCGATGATCACCCCGACGGCCAGGTCGACGACATTGCCGCGCGCGATGAACTCGCGAAATTCCTTGATCACGCTCATGGGTGTCTCCCGTCCGGTTCAGACGGCGAGCTTTCCGGGCCGGGCCATCCAGGTCAAGCGCGCGTCAGTCGGCGTTGAGCCGCTCGCGCAGTTCCTTGCCGCTCTTGAAGAAGGGCACATGCTTGCCCTTGACCGACACCGGCTCGCCGGTGCGCGGGTTGCGCCCGGCGCGCGCGGGCCGTGAGCGGACGGAAAAGGCGCCGAAGCCGCGCAACTCGACCCGTCCGCCGCCTTCCAGGGCCACGGTCATCTTCTCGAGGATCACGCCGACCACGCGTTCGATGTCGCGCTGGGTCAGATGGGGGTTCTCGGCGGCCAGCCTGGCGATCAGCTCGGATTTGATCATGGCGGTCCCCCCGGCCCGGTCGTCGGCCAACCGACCTTTGCCCAATCATTCTTGAGTCTTCAAGGGGTTGTCGGCGGTCGGCGCATTAAGCTGGGCGCAATGCCGTCGTGAGAGGCTCATTTTGGGTTGAGAAACGAGCCCGGTAGCCAGGTCTGCGTCAGGAATGGACCACGTCATTATCAAGCCTCTGCCCCGGGATCCGGCCCTTGAGCGATTTCGCGGCCCGAAGATCGCCGTCAGCATGGCCGGAGCCTCGGGCCGCCCCTTGCTGGCGCGGGGCTTCCTGCGGCCGGTGATCGCTCTGGGCGAGGGCGCCCTGCGCGGCCGGGCGGGTGCCTACGCCGTCAGCGAACAGCAGCCGGATGGCCGTCTGGCCGCGGTCAGCGGGTCGGCGCTCAACGCCATCGATCAGGAGCGCCTTGACGTGGCGGTCTTAGAAAAGGCCTTCGCGGTTGCCGAACCCATGGTCGAGGGCGGTCGGCCGCCGCTGCTGATCCTGCCTCTGTCCTGGTCGTCGCTGCGCAACAGCCGCTCGCGACGCAAGCTGCTGCGACTGGCCGCCGAGGGGCAGGTCAAGCTGCGCAACCTGCCGGTCTGCGAGATCACCGGCATCGAGGCCGGCACGCCCCAGGCCGCCCTGCGCGAGGTTACCGGCCAGCTGCAGCCGATTTTCCGCGGCGTGCTGGCCCGGGCGACACCAAAACGGCAGGTGATCAGGGATCTTACCGACTGTGGCTTCACGGGCGCGACCGTCGAGGCGGCCGCACTGGCGGACGCCGAGGACGAGGCGGCCATGCTGCGCACCGTTCTGGCGCTGCAGAAGATCGGACCGGGGGTTCTGGTGCACGCCGTCCGTTCGGTGGCCGGCCTGACGGCGGTGCGCGCCGCCGGCGCCAGCTGGGCGAGTCTCGACATCGTCCCGGGGGCGTCGGAATCGGCCAGCCTCGCCGCCCATACGAAAACGGCGGCCGGGGAAAACCCCGACCGCCGTCTGACTTCGTAGCAGAACGCGAAGGTTAGTCCTTCGAGGCCTTCTCACGCAGGGCCGCGCCGAGAATGTCGCCCAGCGAGGCGCCGGAGTCCGAGGACCCGAACTGCTCGATGGCTTCCTTCTCTTCGGCCATTTCCAGCGACTTGATCGAGACGGACACCCGACGGGCGGCCTTGTCGATGTTGGTCACCTGGGCGTCGATGCGATCGCCGACGGCGTAGCGCTCGGGGCGCTGCTCCTGACGGTCGCGCGACAGGTCCGACTTGCGGATGAAGGCCGTCATCGGCGCGTCGTCCTCGCCGAACTTGACCTCGATGCCGCCGGTGGTGACTTCCGTCACCGTGACGGTCACGATCTGACCCTTGCGGAAGGTGTCGCCGGTCATCGGATCGCCGGCCAGCTGCTTCACGCCCAGGCTGATGCGCTCCTTCTCGACGTCGACGTCGAGCACGCGGGCCTTGATCATGTCGCCCTTCTTGAACTTCGCCATGGCTTCTTCGCCAGACGCGTTCCAGTCCAGGTCGGACAGGTGGACCAAGCCGTCGATGTCGCCGTCGAGGCCGACGAACAGACCGAACTCGGTGGCGTTCTTGACTTCGCCTTCGACGGTCGAGCCGATCGGATGCGTCGCCAGGAAGGCGTCCCACGGGTTCGCCATGGCCTGCTTGAGGCCCAGCGACACGCGGCGCTTGGAGCTGTCGACGTCGAGCACGATGACGTCCACTTCCTGCGAGGTGGAGACGATCTTGCCCGGGTGGACGTTCTTCTTGGTCCAGGACATTTCCGAGACGTGCACCAGGCCTTCAACGCCGGCTTCCAGCTCAACAAACGCGCCGTAGTCGGTGATGTTGGTGATGCGGCCGGTGTACTTGGCGCCGACCGGGTACTTGGCTTCGACGCCGTCCCAGGGATCGGACTGCAGCTGCTTCATGCCGAGGCTGATGCGCTGGGTGTCCGGGTTGATCTTGATGATCTGCACCTTCACCGTGTCGCCGACGGCGAGCACCTGCGAGGGGTGCGAGACGCGCTTCCAGCTCATGTCGGTGACGTGCAGCAGGCCGTCGATGCCGCCCAGGTCCACGAACGCGCCGTAGTCGGTGATGTTCTTGACCACGCCTTCGCGGATTTCGCCCTCTTGCAGCTGGCTGACCAGCTCGGTGCGCTGTTCGGCGCGGGCTTCTTCCAGGATGGCGCGACGCGAGACGACGATGTTGCCGCGCGGACGGTCCATCTTGAGGATGGCGAAGGGCTGTTCCTTGCCCATCAGCGGGCCGACGTCGCGGACCGGACGGATATCCACCTGCGAACCGGGCAGGAACGCCGAGGCGCCGCCCAGGTCGACGGTGAAGCCGCCCTTCACGCGGCCGACGATGGAGCCCATGACCGGCTCCTGCTTGGCGAACACGCCTTCCAGGCGGGTCCAGGCTTCTTCGCGCTTGGCCTTCTCGCGGCTGATGACCGCTTCGCCCAGGGCGTTCTCGAGACGCTCGAGGAACACCTCGACGGTGTCGCCGATCTTCAGGGTGGGCTTGCCGGCGTCGTCGACGCCGAATTCCTTGATCAGGATGCGACCTTCGGTCTTCAGACCGACGTCGATGATGGCGAAGTCCTTTTCGATGCCAACAACGATACCGTTGATGACGGTGCCTTCGGCGAAGTCGCCGCCGGCGCCGCCCATGGATTCGTCGAGCAGGGCCGCGAAGTCATCGCGGCTGGGGTTCAGGCTGAGATCGTCGGCCATATAGTGTTTCAGTCTCTTGGTTGCGGATCGCGGACAGGCGGGCGGGATGCCGGCGGAGTCCGGGCGGTCCATGGGTTTCAGGTGGATTTGAGCGCCCGCGGCCGTACGAGTGGAGCGCGCTTGGATTAGCCCTTGGCGGTTTCCCGCCGGCTGCGCGCCGCCTCGACGATACGGCGGGCCGCATCGAAGGCCGCGTCTATAGTCATTTCGGTGGTGTCGAGCAAGACCGCGTCCGGCGCGGCGACCATCGGCGAGTCGGCCCGGGCGCTGTCGCGGGCGTCGCGCACATGGATGTCGGCGAGGATCTCCTCGTAGGTCACGGTCTCGCCCTGGCCGACCAGCTGTTTCCAGCGGCGCTCCGCGCGGGCCTCGGGGGTGGCGGTGACATAGAGCTTGGCCGGGGCGTCCGGGGCGATGACGGTGCCGATGTCGCGGCCGTCGATCACCGCGCCGGGCTCCTGGGCCGCGAAGGCCCGCTGGAAGTCCCGCAGCACCTGGCGGACAGGGGTGTAGATCGCCACCCGGCTGGCGGCCTCGCCGGCGGCGCGGGTGCGGACCACGGGCCCCTCCAGTTCGGACGGCTCCAGCGCCCGGGCCGCGGCCGTGGCGGCGGCCTCGTCGGACAGGTCGCCGCCCTGGCCGAGCACCTTCATGCCGACCGCCCTGTAGAGCAGGCCGGAGTCGAGCACCGGGTAGCCGTACTGCGCGCCCAGGCGCACGGCGATCGTGCCCTTGCCGGAGGCGGCCGGCCCGTCGACGGCGATCGTGAATCCCATGGTCAGGCCTCCTCGATGCAGCCGCCGAGGCGGCGCATCATCGGGGCGAAGTCGGGGAAGCTGGTGGCGATCATGCCGGGCTCATCGACCTGGACGGCCGCGCCGGCGGCCAGGCCCAGGACCAGGTGACTCATGGCGATCCGGTGATCGCCGTGGGTCTCGACCAGGGCCCCGCCGCGCGGCGGCTCGCCGGTCCCGCGGACGATGAAACCCTCCGGCTCCTCCTCGACGTCGACGCCGCAGGCTTCGAGCCCGGCGGCCATCAGGGCGATGCGGTCGCTTTCCTTGACCCGCATCTCGCCGACGCCGCGCATCACGGTCTCGCCATCGGCGAAGGCGGCGGCGACGGCGAGGATCGGATACTCGTCGATCATGCTGGGCGCGCGGCCCGGCGGCACGACGACCCCCTTCAGCCGGGAGTATCGGGCGGTGATGTCGCCGACCTCCTCGCCGCTGGCGTCGCGGCGGTTGCTGATCGTCAGGTCCGCTCCCATCTCGCGCAGCGTGTCGAACAGGCCGGTCCGCAGCGGATTGAGCATGACGCCGGTGATGGTGACCTCCGAGCCCGGCGTGATCAGGGCCGCGACGATCGGGAAGGCGGCCGACGAGGGGTCGCCCGGCACGTCCACCGGGCTCGCGGTCAGGCGTGCGCCCGGCTGCAGGGTGATTACCCGGCGGTCATTGTGGTCGCTGACGGTCAGGCTGGCGCCGAAGGCCCTGAGCATCCGTTCGGTGTGGTCGCGCGTCGGCTCGGGCTCGACCACGGTGACGGGCCCTTCGGCCTTCAGCCCGGCCAGCAGCACGGCGGACTTCACTTGGGCCGAGGCCATCGGCAGCACATAGTCGATGCCCGCGAGCCCGCCGCCGCGCAGGGTCAGGGGCAAACGGCCGCCTTCCCGCGACAGCCAGGTCGCGCCCATCAGACCCAGCGGCTCCAGCACCCGGCCCATCGGACGTTTTTTCAGCGAGGCGTCGCCGGTGAAGGTGGCGGTGATCGCATAGCCCGCCGCGGCGCCCATGATCAGGCGCACGCCGGTGCCGGCGTTGCCGCAGTCGATGACATCGTCGGGCTCGCAAAGGCCGCCCCTGCCGTCGACGGTCCAGGCCCCCTCGCCGGTGCGCGTCACCACCGCACCGAAGGCCTGCATGGCCTTTGCGGTCGCCAAGACGTCGTCGCCCTCGAGCAAACCTGTGATTGTGGTGCGGCCCGAAGCCATGGCGCCCAGGATCAGGGAGCGATGGGAAATCGACTTGTCTCCGGGGACCTTGACAGTCCCTGAGAGAGCCGCGCCGGGGCGGGCCGAAAGCACGGCGGCGGTCATGCCGGGCGCAAGCTCCTGTAACGCTTGGGGGAAGGCGGGGATTGCTTTTGACAGCGCCCCCGGCCCGTGGCAAGGGACGCGCCGCTTCCGCACCAAGACCTTAGAGGTTCGCCCCTTGGCCAATCCTGAACTGGGCGCAAAACAGATTTGCCCCTCCTGTCAGTCCAAGTTCTACGACCTGGGCCGCCGCCCGGCCGCCTGCCCCAAATGCGGGGAGACTTTCGACCCCGAAGAAGCCGTGCGTAACCGTCGGGTTCGCGCCCGCACGGCGGTGCCGGACTACGAGGACGCCGAGGAGAAACCCGTCAAGGCGGTCGACCCCGACGCCGACGGCTTCGAGGAAGAACCCGATCAGACTCCGGAAATCGACGACGAATCCGCCGCCGAGCCGATCGAGACTGACGATGAGTCCGACGATCCCGTCGCGGCCCCCGCGCCGGCCGGTGATCTGGGCGTCGACTTCGCCGAAGACGAGGAACTCGCCGACGAAGAAGCCGACGGCGTGCCCTTCCTCGAGGACGAGGATGAGGACGACTTCCCCGAGGACGAAATCGACGGTCTGCCGGGTGAAGACGACGCCGAGGACCGATAAGCGGAAATTCCGCTCAGAGGCTCTTGATCGGCGAGGGATGGCGGCCTAGAACCGCGCCCTCGCCGCCGGCCCGCCGGTCGCGGGAAACCCGAGACCCCGGGGCTATAGCTCAGCTGGTAGAGCGCTTGAATGGCATTCAAGAGGTCAGCGGTTCGACTCCGCTTAGCTCCACCAAGAAGGCCGCGCCCCTAAAGGGCGCGGCCTTCGCCGTTTCCGGGCCAGCCCATCCGCAGTCGGACGACGCGTCTACGGAAATGGCCCGCCGGGGTGACCGGCGGGCCTTTCGTCGTCGTCCCGGTGGCGCCTTCAGCGGGCGCGGGTGCGGACCAGGCGCGAGGCTAGCATCAGCAGCGCCGCGTTGACCGCCATCGCCGCGCAGGTCAGCAGCAGGGTCACGGCCGGCGTCTGGGCGATCGCCGGGCTGATCGCCAGGCTCCAGGGCAGGCCGAGCATACGGGCCGGATCGGCGGCGGAGGGATCCACCGCCACACCGGCCAGGCCGAGCAGGCCCAGGGCGGCGACGCCGGCGGTGATCAGCGCCATCAGACTGAACAGCGCGCCCGCGACGGCGAACCCGCGCGAGAGCATGTCACGACCGCTGGAGCGGTCGTCGAGTGGAAGCATAGCCAGGGCCATGGTGCGTTTTTCCCTTCAGAGTCGGCCCGACGTCTGACTGCGCCAGTTTCCGAGAAAAAGCAGCTTTTGCCGCAAAATCGACGCCAGCCGGCGGCTCGCGGGCCGATTTCTCCTGAAAGGTGCCCCTTTTCGCGCCTGAATTCAATCAAATGGGGAATTTTTGGAAAAACTGCCGTTTCAGGCGCCGACCCGCGCCGACCCCATGATGCCTTCGACCTCGGCCTTGGTGGCGCTGAAATAGTGTTCGGTCGGGGCGAGATAGAGCAGGACGTAGAGACGGTCGCCCGCCTCGACCAGCTGGGCGATCCCCGAGACGTCCAGGCCGTCGACGGTCTGGGCGGTGATGTCGAAGCGTACGCCGCTGCGGTCGCCGACCTTCACCGGACGAAGGCCGGCGGTCTCGACGCGGTAGTACTGCATGACCGACAGGGTGTCGGACAGGAACTCGACCTGTTCGGTGGGTGACAGGCCGGCCTTCCAGGTCGGGGTCGGCTTTTCCTTGCTGGTCGGGCGCATGATGAACTCGCCGGGCTTCAGTCCGTCGATCACGAACAGGCGGTTCAACTGCGGCCCGTCAATGGACAGCAGTCGCACGCCCTTGGAGGCGTCGAACAGCCGGCCCATGTCGGTCCAGGTCCGGCCGACGGTGATCTGGTTGCCGCCGGAGGCGTAGGGACCGGCCGGAACGGCCTTGAGCCCCGCGCAGGCGGACAG
The DNA here is from genome assembly GCA_021741355.1 of Caulobacter sp. Classification (GTDB taxonomy): domain Bacteria; phylum Pseudomonadota; class Alphaproteobacteria; order Caulobacterales; family Caulobacteraceae; genus Caulobacter. The sequence goes on along the minus strand of JAIOXZ010000002.1, from coordinate 223,710 downwards.
GGAGACGAGGGCGGCCAGGGCGACGGCGACGCGCAGCTTGCGGGCGATCATGATTCGGAACCTTCGTTGAGTTTCTTCAGGTTGGCTTCGACGAGCCAGCGATCTTCGGCATCGACCGCCTTGGCGAGATAGGTTTCCCAGGCGGTCCGGGCTTCGGCGGTCTTGCCGACTTTGCCCAGCATGTCGCCGAGCTCCCGCCAGACCGCGACCGGCGCATCGGCGTGGCCGGACGCGGCGGTGTAGGCCGCCAGCGCCTTGTCCTGGTCGCCGTCGAGGCGACGCCGGCGATAGGCCTCGCCCTTGTAGAACTCCAGCACGCCCAGATCCTCGCCATCGGCCGCCAGCCGGTCGATCAGGTGCAGGGTCTGGCCGTAGTCCCGGCGGCGCATATCGTCGGCCAGCCAGGCCGGCAGGAACTTGCGGATCTGGGCGCGATAGCGCGTGCGTTCGCCCTCGGAGGGCGTGGTGCGCCCCGCGGCCAGCCCGTCGAGCGCCGCGATCCTGTCCGGGGTGATCGGGTGGGTGTTGAAGATGCTGCCGCGAGTGTCGGACGTGCGCGTCTTGGGGAAGTCCGACGCGGCGGTTTCCTCGCGCAGCGATCGCCAGAGCGCCGCGGCCGCCGCGGGGTCGTAGCCGGCCTTGACCGTGCGTTCGAACGCCAGCCGGTCAGCCTCCATCTCCTGTTCGCGGGAGAAGGCGAAGACCGTGGACATGACGCCCAGATACAGCAGGCTGCCGACGATGCCGCCGCCCGCCAGCATCAGGACCATGCCGACGTTGGAGCGGGATTTCATCGTCCGCCAGGTCGTCAGCGAGTGGCCGTGGGCGAAGTGGCTGACCTCGTGCCCGAGCACGAACGCCAGCTCCGACTCGCTGCGCGCGCGCAGCATCAGGCCCGACCAGACCTCCATGTAGCCGTTCGGGGCCATGGAGGCGTTGAAATAGGGCCGGTCCATCACATAGACGCGGATGTCGCCGCAGTACTCCGCCGCCACCTTGCAGGCGACGCCCCGCACATAGGGCGTCAGGTCCGGGTCCCGGTTGAGCTCGGCCTTGGTTCTGGCCTCGGTCTCGGCCTTGTCGGACTGGGCCCACAGGCCGCCCTCGTCGGTGCTGATGTCCGGACGCCGGCCGACCATGCGGCCGTCCTGGGCGAACGCCGGCGTCACGGCCGTCACGGCGATGGACGCCGCCAGGACCGAGGAAACCGCCGACCGAAGGGTCGCCTGTCGCCTCAAAGCGGCAGGCCCGTCAGCAACGCCTCGGTGAGCATCTTCGCGCCTTCGGGCGAGCGCATGTCGGCGGCGGGGCTGGCGATGGCCTGGTTGAACCAGATCACCTTGCCGGTCTTCAGCTCGACGAGCGAGGCGAACGCCTGCTGGCCGCCCATCGGAATGCTGACGCCCAGCGCCGCGGCGCCGATCATCATCGCCACGCGGCCGCCGCTCGAATAGGAGCCCCGGCCATAGACGAACAGGGCGTAGTCGGTGCCGTACTTGGCCGCCAGCAGCTGCGCGCCGTCGCCGAGCGTCCAGTCAAAGCCGGTCTTGGACGGCAGGCCCACGCCGTACATGCCGTAGGCGAGGATCGAGTTGCCGACCGCGCCGTTCAGGCGCAGCACCTGGCCCTCGCGGCCCTCCATGGCGGTGGTCGGGTCAAGCACGGTGAGCTTGTGCGACTTGCCCTTCAGCGTGGCCTCGACGGCGGCCTGCATGTTGCTTTTGGCCGAGGCGGTCCAGTCGGCGCGCGGCTCGAGCAGGCCCGACGCCGTCAGCAGCTTCAGCTCGATGTCCGGCTGGGCGAGCAGAACCAGGGCGTTCTGGGGCGGTGCGGTCGGCAGGCCGGCGGCCGACTTCACGTTGGTTGTCGTGCAGGCAGCCAGCATCAAACAGGCTGCCGCCAGCGTCAGAATACGCTTCATAAGGGAGTCCCCCGCCCCGAGTTGTACTATCTGCAACTAACCGCGTTTCGGTTAGGGCGCCTAGCTGGCGGCATGGGGATTTTTTTGCGCCGCCCCATGACCGATTGTCGCTGTCTTGCACCCCGGCCCGACAATCGCCACCTGTAGGTCACACCGTTCGCCGGACGCCTGACGGGTCCGGCGGGACGGGAGTCGCTTTGCTGAGGACTCGCTGCTGATGACGACACGACCCCTGCTGTTCGACAGCCCGTTCCTGCTGGGCTTCGACCATACCCGCACCCTGATCGAGCGCGCCGCCAAGGCCGCGGCCGAAGGCTATCCACCCTACAATGTCGAGGCGCGCGACGACGGCGAGGTCCGGATCACCCTGGCGGTGGCCGGCTTCTCGCCCGACCAGCTCGAGATCCAGGTCGAGGGCAACCAGCTGACGGTCGCCGGCCGTCGCGGCGACGGCGCGGAGACCGCCGACAAGGCCTATCTGCACCGCGGCATCGCGGCCCGCGGGTTCATCCGCACCTTCGTGCTGGCCGACGGGATGGTGGTGCGCGGCGCCCTGCTCGAACACGGCCTGCTGCACGTGGACCTGGCCCGTCCCGAACCCGAGCGGCTGGTCCAGCGGATTCCGATCCGGACGGCCGAATGACCCCGTTTTCCGGAATGCCGGCCTGTTCGCTGAACCGGCGGCCGATCCCGGCGTTTGCTTAGTGAAGGAGGTGGTCTCAATGACACCCCAACGTCTTACCAATGAAGCCTTTGCGGCCCTCGGCGCGCCGGACCTGGTCTATGTACGCCCGGTGACGGCCGCCGAGATCATCGCCGATATCCCGGCGGGTGCCCTCGAAGGTCATGACCTCAGCCCCCGGCAGATCCTGTTCGCGGTGCACCGCGCCGACGGCGAACGCCTGGCGGTTCTGGGCGATCGCGACTCCGCCGTCGCCGCCGCGCTCGCACACCAGCTGGCCCCGGTCTCAGTCCACTAGGTCTGAAACCATCACCGGTCGTCCGAATGGCGGGCCTTGCCCTGATGTCTTGACGGCCAGTTTTGCTCCGGCGGGAGACCTGATCAAGGACCGCTTCGCGGCCGCGCAGCGGCGACCCCGCGGGGGTCGTCCTTGACCAGGGCTTCCGACCGGAGCTCCCATTCCATCAAGGCCTTAAGGGCTATTCGTCATCCCGACAGGTTTCTGGTCAGGCAGCGGGAGCGCGGCCTCAGGCGGCGGTCGACTGCGGCTCGCGCGCCAGCAGGGCGTAGATCGACTCCGCCGTCCGCGCCTGCCGCAGTTGCAGCCGCAGCTCCCGCTGCCGCAGCAGCCGCGAGACGCGGGCCAGGGCGCGCAGATGTTCGGTGTCGGACGCGACCGGCGCGAACAGGGCGAACACCAGGTCCACGGGCTGATCGTCGACCGACTCGAAGGGCGTCGGTTGGTCCAGCCGCATGAACACGCCGCGGATGCGCGTCAGGCCGGGCAGGCGGGCGTGCGGCACCGCGACGCCGTGACCGACTCCGGTGGAGCCTGCGGCCTCACGCTCCAGCAAGGCGTCGAGCACGACATCGGCCTTCAGGCCGAAATTGCGGGCGGCGATATCGGCGACCGCCGACAGAACCTGACGTTTGCCTCCGCCACCGGCCCGCGGCGCGATCGCGCGGGGCTCCAGCAGATCTCCAATATTCATACGCTCAGAACTCGCTCGATTCAGACCGGATGCCGAAAGGCAGGTCGCGCCGTATCAGGCGACTACCCGCTTTCCATTGCCGCTCTGTGACTGTGTGCGCTCAGGGTCGATCCAGCCGATGTTTCCGTCTGGTCGGCGATACACCACGGACAATCCGCCGTGGGCGGCGTTCCTAAACACGATTGTACGAGATTCGGTCAAGTCCAGCTCCATGACCGCCATCGAAACAGTCATGGTCTTCAGGACTTCCTCGGTTTCGGCGATGATCATGCCGGACGGCGGGGCGTGGTCGTCCACGCCGTCCCACTCCTCGACGTCATCGTCGGGCGCCCGCAGGACGAACATTGCGGCCGTCTCCTCGCGGCGCGCGCCGGCCTGGATCGAGTGGCTCTTGAGCCGTCGCTTGTAGCGGCGGACCCGCTTTTCGATCTTCTCCAGCGCCGAGCTGAACGCCCCGTGAGCCTCCGCGGCGAGGCCGTGACTCTGCAGGAGCTGGCCGGAATCAAGCCGGATCGTGCAGTCCACCCGGAAGGCGTAGCCGTCCTTTGAGATCACGACGTCGGCGGTCCCGCCGCGCTCGAAATACTTGCCAATGGTGGCGGTGATGTCGTCCGAGACCCGCGAACGCAGGGCCTCCCCAACGTCGACGTGCTTGCCGGAAACGTGCACTTGCATGTGAACAGAACGCGCCTGCCGGACATAGGTGTCAAGCAATCGACGGCCTGCTCCCGGTCTTGTGAGCGGCGAGCCTCAGGCGAAGCCCAGGACCTGGGCGATGTGGGTGAAAAAGGCCACGGCGACGCGCCATCCGACGACCAGCAGTCCGACGCTGAAGCCCGCGATGGCATAGCCGATCAGGGCCAGGACGCCGTCCCGCTGGATCATCGCCAGGCCGAACGCCGCGATCGCCGCGGCCGGGGCCATGTTCCCGAGGAAGATCGGCAGCAGAAGCACCAGCGACAGCAGGGTCACGGTCAGGCCGATCAGCCGGTCCCCGATCGGGCCGAACAGAAACACCAGCCGGGGTCGCGAGACCTTCTCGACCCTTTGCAGCGTCGGGATCAGCTTGCGCAGGGCGCCGGCGAGATCGGTGCGCCTGAGCTTCCGGGTGTCGATGAAGCGAGGCAACCAGGGGCCGCGAATCCCCAGGGCGATCTGCGGCGCCAGCAGGATCAGCGGCGCGGCGAGGAAGGTCGACGAGCCTGGCGGCAGCGGCAACCAGTTGGGCGCGGCGAAGATGAACAGCAGTGCGCCGAAGGAGCGCCGGCCCAGGCGATGCACGATCTCGCCGATAGTGACCTCGGGATCGGGGTCGTTGCTGATATCGGTCAGCAAGTCCGACAGCGGTCGTTTTCGGTCAACGGGATCCATGGCGTCGCTCTGCATCCGGAACGAAACGCGCGACCGGGTGTTCGGTCCCGCGCATCAGACAGAGGCGCGTAGCATCCGTCTGCGTTCGACGGATGACGGAATCCGCATCGCTTCGCGATATTTCGCGACGGTTCGCCGCGCGATGTCGACGCCGGCTTCCTTCAGGATGTCGACGATCGCGTCATCGGAATGAACGTCGCTCTCGGCGCCTTCGGCCTCGATCAGCTGACGGATTTTGTGGCGCACCGACTCGGCCGAGTGCGCCTCGCCGCCCGACGAGGAGGCGATCGACGAGGTGAAGAAGAACTTCAGCTCGAACACCCCGCGCGGCGTGGCGATGTACTTGTTCGAGGTGACCCGGCTGACCGTGCTCTCGTGCATGCCGATGGCCTCGGCGACGGTCTTCAGATTGAGCGGGCGTAGGTGTTCGACGCCGTAGGCGAGGAAGCCGTCCTGCTGCCGGACGATCTCGCTGGACACCTTGAGGATCGTGCGCGCCCGCTGGTCGAGGCTTTTCACCAGCCAGTTGGCGCTGGCCAGGCAGTCCTGGACGAAGGTCTTTTCCTGATCGGTCCGCGCGCCGCCGGCGACCTTGGCGTGATAGCGCCGGTCGACCAGCACCTTGGGCAGGGTGTCGGTGTTGAGCTCGACCAGCCACAGCCCGCCCGAGCCCTCCCGGACGAAGACGTCGGGCACCACCGGCTGGGACGGCTCGCCGCCGAAGGCTGCGCCTGGACGGGGCGTCAGGGCCTTCAGCTCGCCGATCATCTCGCGCAGGTCCTCGTCGTCGACCCCGCAGACCTTCTTCAGCCCGCTCATGTCACGGCGGGCCAGCAGTTCCAGATTGTCGAGCAGGGCCGCGATCGCCGGATCGAACCGGTTGCGGTCCTTCAGCTGGATTGTCAGGCATTCGCGCACGTCGCGGGCCATCACGCCAACGGGCTCGAAGCCCTGCAGGACGCCGAGGACCTCCTCGACAAACGCCAGTTCGCAGCCGAGCCGCTCGGCCATGTCGACCAGGTCGGCGCGCATGTAGCCGCCGTCGTCGACCGCATCGATCAGCACGGCGGCCACGACCCGCTGCGGTTCGCTCAGCCGGGCGACGGCCAGCTGGTCATGCAGATGCTCGCCCAGGGTCTTGTCGCGGGTCAGCCGGCCTTCCAGGCTGTCCTCGCCCTCGAAGGTCGCGCCGCGGCCGGCGCGGGACCAGTCGATGTCGCCGCCGGCCTGGCCCGGTTCACGGGTGTCGCCGTCGCCGGCGTCGCGCTCGCCGGGCGAGAAGTCTGACGGGCCGGCGTCCATGTCGGCCTGGGCGGCGCCGTCGGGGACCTGGTCGGAGGAATACTCGGGGGTTTCGGCGCGGACAGGCTCGGCTTCCGGCTCGTTGTCGCGGTCATCGCGCGCCAGCAGCGGATTGCGCTCCAGCTCGCCCTCGACATAGGCCTCGAGTTCGAGATTGGTCAGTTGCAGCAGCTTGATCGCCTGCTGCAGCTGCGGCGTGATGACGAGGCTCTGGCCCTGTCTCAGCTCAAGTCTTGGACCGAGCGCCACGCGCTTCCCCCACCCGTCGGAACAACCAGGGGGCAGCTTGGACGGGCGACAGTTAACGCCACCCTTAAGCGGCGCGGTTCTTGCACTGGGCTATGGCCGAACCTTCCGGCATCGCGGGGAGGGGGACCGCGCGGAGCGCGGTGGAGGGGGCGGCGCGAACGTCAGTTGCCCTATCCTGAATTCCGGTCTGTCCGGCGAGCCGGGCGCAGACCCCTCCACCCTGCTCCGCAGGGTCCCCCTCCCCAGCGCGCTTCGCTTGTGGGGAGGAAAGTCCGCGTCCCATCCGCCGATCCCCGCCCCCAACCCGCTGAAATCCCTCACCTCCACCCCCGCTACGCCACCGCGCCAAACAATCTCCCCATCGTCCCCCAGCCCCGCCCCCATACTCACACCCATCCCGCTGCAGGGGAGGGCGCCTCGGCCAGGCGATCCGATGCGGCGGCGGGGTGGAGTTCGAGCGGGTAGCTCTGACGGCGCCAGTCGTTCAGGTCCCTCCGTCGCCGGCGTTGGAGCAGGGCGCGGAGGGCAAGCGGAACGGCCTCTGGCCGAAGGGGCGACAGGTGAGCGGGGGTTACGCTCACGGTCCGGGGAGGGTCAGCCGCCCCCCGCCCGCCGGAGGCTTCTGCCGGCCAAGTGCTAAGAGCACTGCCTACCGGCGGCCACCGGATAACGGACTTCGCGGCGCGCGACGGCCCCGGCCTTCCCGGCCTCTCTACACCCCCGGCATCCGCTGGGACCGAAGCGCGCCGCGCCCTCCCAGCCCTCACCGCACGCGAGGGCGCGAAGCCGTGCTTCGAACGCGCGGGGACATGTACCGAAGGTACGTGTCCCCTGAACCCGGCGGCGCGATTGGGGGACACGCACTGTAGTGCATGTCCCCGGTTCAGTCCCCGCCCAGAATATCGCCCCGCTGCCCCGGCGGCGCCCGTGACAAACACGCGTTTGAAGTCCACCGTGAGACCAAGGCCGCGGCAGTCGGCCTCTCTCCAGGAAGGACCAACGCCGCATGAGCGACCGCGCGCCGAACGAGGCTGACCACGATCTGACCGTGCTCGGCGAGGTGCTTCCCGATGGCGTCGAGCCGGCGGGCGGCGCGGCGGCAGCGCCCCCGGCAGCGGGCAGGCTCTCGCTCGGCGGCTGGAGCTGGTCGATCTTCCAGGGCGGCCGCGACCCCTATGTGATCCTGATCACGATCTACATCTTCGCCCCGTACTTCACGACCGCCGTCGTCGGCGACCCGGTGAAGGGCCAGGCGATGATCGCCACGGTCAGCACCCTCAACAGCATCCTCATCGCCCTGACCGCGCCGATCCTGGGCATGGCCATAGACCGCTACGGCGCGCGCAAGCCGCTGATGCTGGCGATCGTCGCGGCCATGGCGCCGATGATCTTCGCCCTGTGGTTCTCCAAACCCGGCGGCGAGGGCCTGCCGGTGATGGCCGGCCTGTGGCTGTTCGGGATCATCGGGGTGCTGTTCGCCTACTGCGAGGTGATCCACAATTCGATGCTGATCCGCGCGGCGGGCCACCATCACGCGCCGCAGGCCTCGGGGCTGGCGCTGTCGGCGGGCAACTTCTTCTCGGTCATCACCCTGACCTTCTGCCTGCTGGCCTTCGCCCTGCCGGGCAACCCGGCCGTGGCCGGCTGGCCGCTGGTGCCCGACCAGCCGCTGTTCGGGCTGGATCCGAGCCAGGCCGAGACCTCCCGCGTGGTCGCCCCGATCGCGGCGGTGCTGCTGGTGCTGTTCGCGATCCCGCTGTTCCTGTTCACCCCCGATGCGCCCAAGAGCGGCGTCAGCTTCCTCTCGGCGTTCGGCAAGGCCGCTCAACACATGGGCGGCGTCGCCTGGTCGATCATCGCTGCGGCGGCGCGGGGTCCGGCGAAGCTGCGCGAGGTGCTGGGCGTGCTGGTCACCGAGCGGGACGCGGTGATCTATCTGGGCGCCCGCATGCTGTTCAACGACGGCATGACCGCTCTGCTGATCTTCTCGGGCATCTACACGGCGGGCGTCATGCAGTGGCAGATCCTCGAGATGCTGGCCTACGGCATCCTGCTGAGCATCTTCGCGGTGGCCGGCGGCCTTTGCGGCGCGGTGTTCGACAACATGTTCGGGCCGCGCAACGCCGTGCGGATCGAGATCACCGGCTCGCTGATCTGTCTGATCGCCTGGCTGGGCATGGGCCGCGACCGGATCCTCTATTTCTGGAGCTATGACCCGGCGGCCCATGCGCCGCTGTGGAACGGCCCGATGTTCCGCACCCTGCCGGAGGCGCTCTACCTGCTCATCGGCTTCGGGGTCGCGGTGTTCGTCACGGCCCAGTACGCCTCCAGCCGCACCCTGCTGACGCGGCTGGTTCCGGCCGACAAGCTGCCGTCCTTCTTCGGTCTCTACGCCCTGTCGGGCACCCTGACGGTGTGGATCGGCTCGATGCTGGTCGGGCTGTTCACCAGCCTGACCCAGAGCCAGGCGGGCGGGTTCATCCCGATCGCCGGCCTGCTTGCGCTGGGCCTGATGGGCATGATGTTCGTCAAGGGTGGCGGCAAACAGAGCGTCTGACCTTTGCGGCGGGCCGCCGGGGGGCTATCTGCCCCCCATGCGCACGGCGACGATCCTGGAACGGCCCTGGAGGGCCCCGGAGGCGGTGCTGTCGGCGTTCGCCGACGCGCCGTGGACCTGCGCCTTCCTGTCCGGCGGCGCCGGCGAGCGCGCGCGCTGGTCCTATCTGCTGCGCGATCCCGACATCACCCTGACCGTGACACCCGACACGGCGGGCGAACCGTTCGCGCCGATGAAGGCGCTGCTCGGCCCGCCGCGCCCGACGCATCCGGACGGTCCGCCGTTCCAGGGCGGGCTCGCCGGGCTGGCGGCCTATGAACTGGGCGACCGCATCGAGGCGCTGGACCTGGCGCGGCAGGCGCCCTGGCCGGACCTTGCTGTGGGTCGCTATCCGTCCCTGCTGGCCTTTGATCACCAGACCCGTCGGGTGCTGGCCATCGGCGAGGACGCGGCGGGCGCGGAAGCCGCCGCGTCCTGGCTGAACGCGCCGGAACGGGCGCCGCGTCCCGGCGGCCTGGTCAGTCGCGCCGACCCGCCGACCCCTGCCGCCGACTACGAGGCCGCCGTCGCCGATGTGATCGCCCGGATCCACGACGGCGAGTATTTCCAGGCCAACATCGCCCGCCGCTGGACCGGACGGCTGGCCGACGGCGCCGTTCCCTTCGACCTGCTCGCGCGGCTGGTCGGCCAGAGCGCGGCGCCGTTCGCCGGCTACCTGCGCCTGCCGGGTCTGGCGGTGGTGTCCAACTCGCCCGAACGGTTCATCAGCGTCGGCGCCGGCCGCGCGCTGTCTGTCGAGACCCGGCCGATCAAGGGCACCCGACCGCGCGGTGCGACACCCGCCGAGGACGCCGCCCTCGTCGCTGAACTGGTCGCCAGCGAAAAGGATCGCGCCGAGAACCTGATGATCGTCGACCTGATGCGCAACGATCTGTCGCGCGTCTGCACGCCCGGCGCGGTGACCACGCCGGAACTGTTCCGGGTCGAGAGCTTCGTCAACGTCCACCACCTGGTGTCCACCGTGCGCGGCGTTCTGGCGCCGGGCCTGACCGCGATCGACCTGCTCGAGGCCGCCTTCCCGCCGGGATCGGTCACCGGCGCGCCCAAGGTCCAGGCGATGAAGTCGATCGCCCGGCTCGAGCCGCCGCGTGGACCTTATTGCGGCGCGTTGCTGTGGGCCGGCTTCGACGGGGCCTTCGATTCCAGTGTCCTGATCCGTACGGTCGGGCTGGTCGAGGAGGCCGGCGGATGGCGCTATGAAGCCCGGGCCGGCGCCGGCATCGTCGCCGACAGCGACCCGGCGTCCGAACGCCTCGAAACCGAAACCAAGATCGCCGCCCTGCTGCGCGCCCTGACGGAGTCCCTGCCATGATGCCTCTCGACGACCGCGGGCTGCTGCTCGGCGACGGCCTGTTTGAAACCATCCTGGCGAAAGACGGGACGCTGGTCCTGTTCGACGAGCATATCGACCGGATGCAGCGCGGCTGCATGGCGCTCGGCCTGTCGGCGCCGGACCTTGAGGACGCGCGCGAGCTCTGCCAGTCGACCCTCGACGACTCCGGTTTCAGCACCGACCGGGCGGCGGTGCGCATGACCCTCACCGCCGGCTCCGGTGGACGGGGCCTGGAGCGGCCCGACCTGCCCGAGCCACACATCTTCGCCAGCGCCGCGCTCTCGCCCCGGCCGCTGGGTCCGGTGGCGCTGGTGACCAGCGACCTTCGCCGCAACGAGGGCTCGCCCTCGGCCCGGCTCAAGACCCTGTCCTATGTCGACAATGTCCTGGCCCGGCGGATGGCCTCGCCGGCCGAGGCGCTGTTGCTCAACAATCGCGGCGAGATCGCCTGTGCGGCGGCGGCCAACATCTTCTGGCTGCGGGGCGGCAAGCTGTTCACTCCGCACCGCGACTGCGGCGTGCTGGACGGGATCATGCGGCGCCAGGTGATGGCCATGGCGAAGGTCGAGGAAGTCCAGGCGCCGCGCGCGATGCTGGAAGGCGCGGACGCCATCTTCCTGACCAGCAGCCTGATCGGCGTCAGACCGGTCGCCAGTCTCGACGGCGCGCCCCTGCGCACCCACCGGAAGGTGGAGGAACTCGCCGCGGCCCTGGCGGCCGTCAGTTAGTCTTGACGACCTTGTCCGACTTCCGCGGACGCAGATAGAACTTTCGCGTGAAGGTCACGGCATTGGGCATCATCAGGTCGACCGGCGAGTCGTAGCTGTAGGTGACTTCCGACATCACGACGCTCTGGCCCGCGGCGATGACGCCTGTCGGGACGCCGGTGACCGTGGATCCGGTGGTCAGCGCGGTCAGGCCCGAGCCGCTGCTCCAGTCGACCTTCGGCGTGCCGCCGCTGTCGCCGGTCAGGCTGCTGACCCGCATCTTCAGCGTGGTGGTCGAGTAGGGCTTCATGATCGTCGAGGCGATCTGGAAGATGTCGGTGATGTCCGAACTGCTGACGCTCGAAGACTGGGAGACCAGGTCGCCGATCGCTGAGGCGGCGTGGGCCGCCTTGCGCTCGGCCAGCAGGGCCTGGGTGATCTCCGCCATGCCGAAATAGCTGGCGACCATCGCCGGCGCGATCAGGGCGAACTCGACGGCGGAAACGCCGCGCTTGTCGCGGGCCAGCTTTCTCAGGAACCGGATCATGATGCGTAGGGCTCGTTGCGGAAGGTCGCCGTGGCCGAGATCAGGCGCTTGCCGTTGGACAGGTTCTTGAGGCCCGGGTTCAGCAGCGGCGTCATCAGAGACCATTCGTAGTAGACGCGCACGACGACGATGGATTCCGACGATCCCGTCGAGAAGACGGTCTTGGTCGCGTCGAACGCGCCGTTGGTCGTCGGATCGGTCGTGGTGACGTCGGCGAACTTGGGGAAGGTGCGCACGTCGACATAGACCGACGAGGAACAGCCCGACCCCATCCAGCTCATTTCGTCACAGACCGTGGTCTTGAAGGTCGAGGCGGTGCCGCCCGCGGTCTGGAACTCACCGGTGCGGATCTTGCGCGAGGCCTCGTCGACGGCGTTTTCAAGCGTCGTGGAGACCAGGAACACCAGGCCCAGGTCAAGAATGCCGAACATCAGCGCCAGGAACGGGGCCGCGACGAACGCGAATTCCACCGCGGCCGAGCCCTCGCGGGCGCGTCCGAAGCGCTTCAGCAAAGTCCTGGTCTTGCGGGCCGGTCTGGCCATGGTCCGGGACGCCTCTTCCCTGTGGAGGCGGCAGTCTAGCCGGTCGTCCCTAACCGTCGGTTTACTCGGGAGCGGCTGCTTTCGCCGCCGCCGCGGCCGCGGCCGCCCGGTCGGAATAGGTGGTGTAGGGGCCGGACCACTGGCTGTAGACGCCCGATCCGGAGTCCCGCTCGCCGGGCATCGGGGTCCGCTCGCAGCGCGGCGCGCAGGCGTAGTTGTAGACGTCCGGTCCGCGATAGAAGGACACGCGCCCGTCGTCGGAGGCCGAGACCACGATCTGGCGATCCAGGATCGTCCGGCCGCGGGCGTCGATCACGACGATGTTGGTCACCCCGTAACCCTTGCCCATCACCAGCAGGTTGCGCGCATCGAGGATCGTCACATCGGCGACCGAGGGATTTCCGATCACCACGTCGCGGGCCGGGGCCGACAGGGCGACCCGGGTGGCCTGATCGATGCGGACCGTCAGCCCCTGGGCGACGGCGCTGCCGGCCCAGGTCAGGACGGAAAGGGCGGCGAGAAGGGCCAGATGACGGCGCATGGCGAAGACAGACCTCGGCTTTGGACGCCGCAGAGTCAGCCCGAATGGTCAACAAAGGCTGAAATTGTCCCGCGCGCGCCTGCACGTGAGTCTATAAGGACTCCGGGGGCGGCTTCGCCGACATGGTTAAGCGATGGTAATAGTAAACCTAAGTAAACCATACAAAATTTTCGACAATACTTTGCTGTTTACTGGCCATTAAACGCGTCCGTCTAGGTTGGCCTTGTTTTCGAGGGCGAGCAGGCCATGCGGCTTGATCCCCATCACCGCAAGCCTGCCGACAGGAGATACAGCAATGACCAAGTTCATGACCCGCTTCGCCAAAGACGAGTCCGGCGCCACCGCCATCGAGTACGGCCTGATCGTCGCCCTCATCGCCGTCGTCATCATCACCGCCGTGACGACCCTCGGCACCAAGCTGAACACCGCCTTCACGACCATCAACGGCAAGCTGACGTAAGACGCGTCGCGCTACCGTCGAAGACAGGAGGCCGCGGAGAGATCCGCGGCCTTTCTGCTGTCCGGCGCACAGGTTTTCTCGCGCTGGATCAGGCGTCGTTCGGCATTCCGGGCGCCCGACAGTCAATCATCGATTCACGATCTTCTGCGACAGTCTCACTCGAAGGCCCGGCGTCGGCAAAGGGTTGCTGTTTCCGGGATCTGCAACAGGCATCAATCCAGCCGGCAAAACGCCGGTCTACTGAAGGGGCTACTCAAATGACGAAGTTCATGAAGCGTTTCGCCAGCGATGAATCCGGCGCCACCGCCATCGAATATGGCCTGATCGTCGCGCTGATCGCGGTGGTCATCATCACCGCCGTGACGACCCTGGGCACCAAGCTCAACACCGCTTTCACGACGATCAACGGCAAGCTGACGTAAGACGCGTCCAGCTCACCGTCGAAAACAGGAGGCCGCGGAGAAATCCGCGGCCTTTCTGCTTTTTCCGGGGCGCATTTCCATGGCTCAAAACGGGTTACGAAATACCATTGGTTTCCGGCTTTTAACTATCCCGCTCAATAAGAGATTCACGTTCCCCCGCCATATTGCTCCTCGAAGGCCCAACGAGTTCCTGAGTTTACTTGAACGGGCCCTGGATTTTGCAATCAACCGACCGGTTCACTGAAGCGGTCACAGGAAGGGGAACTACCAATGACCAAGTTCATGAGCCGCTTTGCCAAGGACGAGTCCGGCGCCACCGCCATCGAGTACGGCCTGATCGTCGCCCTCATCGCCGTCGTGATCATCACCGCCGTGACGACCCTCGGCACCAAGCTGAACACCGCCTTCACGACCATCAACAGCAACCTGACCTAAACTGTCCGGTTCACGTTCACGAGGCCGGGGCCGCGGAGCAATCCGCGGCCCTTCGCTTTTTCATCCCGCGTAAATGATCGGTTCACCGCGGCGCGCGATGGTCGGGGAAAGCTCTCCGGCGGAGTCCCATGCTTCATCTGGTCCAGACTGTCCTGCTGTTCGCCTTTCCGGCCCTCGTCATCGTCGGGGCGATGCGCGACGCTGTCAGCTTCACCATTCCCAACTGGATATCGATCGCCCTGGCGGCGGCCTTCCTGCCGACGGCGCTGATCATGGGCGCCAGCCCGGCGCAGATCGGCATCGCCTGCCTGATTGGTCTTGCGACCCTGATCGCCGGCATGGGCATGTTCGCCGTCGGCTGGATCGGCGGCGGCGACGCCAAGCTGTTCGCGGCGGCCGGACTCTGGATGGGTCTTGGAGCCCTGCTGTCCTACCTTCTCGTGACCGCCCTCGCCGGCGGCGCCCTGGCGGTGATGCTGCTGGCCCTGCGGTCGGTGTGGCTGCGTCCGCTGGTTTCGCGGGGGCCGGGCTGGATCGGCCGGCTCGCGACTCCCGGCGAAAATGTACCCTACGGCATCGCCATCGCGTTCGGCGCCCTCGCCGCCTTTCCGGAAAGTCTGCTGACCGCTCTCTTCCGGGGTCTTTCCCAGGCGGTTTAGGCGGACGTTAACCATGGCGGCCCAAAAGCTGGGGCTGCCGCCAGAATGGCCGGTGACGAATCGCCCGCTCGCCCGGGCCAGACTGGCCGGGCCTGACACTGCTTCACCCCTTCCGGGGCCAGTTCGAGTTTCATGAGCGCCGTCCGCCTCTTCATCCTGGTGATCGCCGCAATCGCCGCCATCGCGCTGGCGTTTGTCGTGCGTGGCGCCTTCGCGCCCAAGAAGCCGGAGACCGCCGCCGCCGGCGCCGCGGCCCCGGCCGGGCCCACGGCCGCGCCGACCGTCAAGGTCCTGGTCGCCCAGCGTGACCTTCCCGCCGGCACGCGCCTGACCGCGGCGGACATGACCTGGCAGGACTGGCCGTCCGCCAACCTCAACGCCGCCTACATCACCGACGGCGCCGCGCCGCAGGTCCAGCAGACCGGGGCCGCCGGCGCCGCGAAGAAGGCCGCCGAAGCCGCGGGCAACCTGTTCGGCGGCGCCGCCGTCCAGTCGATCGTCGGCGCGGTCGTCCGCGAGCCGCTGCTGCAGGGCGAGCCGGTCGTCGCCCGCAAGATCGTCCGCGCCGGTGAAGGCAACTTCCTCTCCGTCGTTCTGACGCCCGGCATGCGCGCCATGGCCGTGCCGGTCAGTGTCGACACGGCCGCCGGCGGCTTCATCATGCCGGGCGACCGGGTCGATGTGCTGCTCAGCCGCGACGACGACGACAAGGGCCTGATCACCCAGACCGTCCTGCGGAACCTGCGGGTCCTGGCCATCGACCAGGCGGCCGAGGTGGCCAAGGACGCCAAGACCATCGTCGGCGCGGTCGCCACGCTCGAGGTCGCCGCCGGCGACGCCGAGCTGCTGGCCGACGCCCAGGCCGAATCCAAGAAGGGCGGGAGCCTGGTGCTCGCCCTGCGCGCCTACACCGACGCCGGCGCTCCGGCCGGCAGCGGCGGTTCGGGACCTGGCGGACCAGGCCGGACGATCCGGGTTTACCGGGCCGGTCAGTCAAGTGAAGTGACGGTGTCGCGATGAACAAGTCCCGCCTTCTGCGCGCCGCCGCCCCCGCCATGCTCGCCGCAGCCATCCTCCAGGCCGCGGCGCCGGTCGTTTCGGCCCAGGACTTCCCGATCCAGGCCCAGAGCCTGTCCGGCGGCCCGGGCGGCGGCCCGGCCACGGTGCGGGTCGACCTCGGATCGGGCGGCGCGACGCGCAACCTCGCCCTGCCGCGCGGCAAGTCGGCAGTGATCGAGTTGCCCGTCGACGTGCGCGACATCCTGATCACCAACCCGGCCGTGGCCGACGCCGTGCTGCGCACGCCGCGCCAGATCTATGTGCTGGGGATGACCTCCGGCCAGACGGACGCGATCCTGTTCGACGCCTCCGGCCGCCGCATCCTGTCCCTGAACATCCGGGTCGACGCCGACTTCGGGGCGCTGGCGGAAACCATCAACCGGGTGCTGCCCGGCGCCCGCGTCAAGGTCGAGCCGATCGGCGACGCGGTGATCCTGACCGGCCTGGTCGCCAATGCCGGCGACGCCGACAAGGCCGCCCAGATCGCCCTGCGCTACGTGTCCAAGCCCGAGCAGGTGCTGAACATGCTCAGCATCGCCGGCAAGGACCAGGTGATGCTCCGTGTGCGGGTTGTCGAGGTCCAGCGCAGCGTCATCAAGCAGCTCGGAGTCAATCTGAACGCCGTCCTCCAGCAGGGCTCGGGCAGCATCACGCTCGGCCAGACCGCAGCCTTCAGCATCAACGGCACGCTGGGCGGCGGCGCAAGCATCGGCGGATCCTACACGGGTTCGAACACCCCCGCGGACCTCCTGACCGGCTCGATCCGCGCCTTTGAGCGGGTCGGCCTGGTCCGCACCCTCGCCGAACCGAACCTGACGGCCGTGTCGGGCGAAGCGGCCAAGTTCCTCGCCGGCGGCGAGTATCCGGTGCCGGTCAACCAGGACTCCAGCAACGGGTCGGTGACGGTCGAGTACAAGCCGTTCGGCGTCGGTCTGGCCTTCACGCCGGTCGTGCTGTCGGGTGGCCGCATCTCGCTGAAGATCTCCACCGAGATCTCCGAATTGACCACCCAGGGCGCCTTCACCCTCAGCGGCGGGACGACCGGGACCAGCCTGACCATTCCGGCCCTGACGGTGCGCCGCGCGGAAACCTCGATCGAGCTGCCGTCGGGCGGGTCGATGATGATCGCCGGCCTCATCCAGCAGACCACCCGCGAGAATCTCGACGCGCTGCCCGGCGTGGGTTCGGTGCCGATCATCGGCTCCCTGTTCCGCTCGCGCGACTTCCTCCAGGGCGACACCGAGATGGTGGTCATCGTCACCGCCTTCATCGTCGACCCGACCAACCCCGGCGCCTTCCAGACGCCGGCGGACGGGCTGCAGTTCGCCAATGACGCCGAAACCCTGCTGTTCGGCAGATTGAACAAGGCTGTCGGCGCGCCGCCGGGAGCCAACGCGGGCCGCGCCTACCAGGGCCCCATCGGCTACGTGATCGAGTAAGCGCCATGATGTCCCCCCTTGTCCGTCTGACGCCCCTTGCCGCCGCCCTGGCTCTGACCGGTTGCGCCTCGACGCCGCCGCCCGCGACCGGTTCGGCGGCCCTGACCCCGCTCGACACCTGGTCCAGCCGCGTGCAGGTCATCGCCCAGCCTGAGGAAATCCGGCTGGCGCCGCACCCCACGGGTCTGTCGGGAACCCAGGCCCGCGCCCTGGCCGAATTCCATGCCCGCTGGACGATCGCCGAGGGCGGCGTGATCACCGTCGCCGCGCCCACCGGCACGCAGGGCTCGGGCGCCTACAGGGTCAGCGCCGACGCGCGCGCCTTCCTGCTCGAGCAGGGCGCCGCGGCCGACCAGGTGCGGCTGATCGGCTATGACGGCGCCGGGACGGCGAACGCCCCGATCGTGATCGGCTTCGAACGCTATGTCGCTGTCGCCCCGCGCTGCGGCGAGTGGGCCCCGGTGACCCGCACCGCCGGCAACCAGCCCTACGCCAATCTCGGTTGCGCCGTGACCGCAAACATGGCCGCCCAGGTGGCCAACCCTGGCGACCTGCGCGGACCCCGTCCGATGGACCCGGCCGACACCGGCCGGCGGACCACCGTGCTTGGCAAGTACCGGGCGGGTGAGGTCACCTCCACCGCGAAGGACGAGCAAGCGTCCGGCGCTGTCTCGACGGCGGTGCAATAGCCCATGCCCGGACCGAACGACCACGATCCCTTCGACCTGGGCTTCGACGCCGACGACGACTTCGCGGCGTCGCCGGGCGATCCCTGGCGCGAGGCGCCCACGCCGGCCCGTGGCGCCGAGGCGGCCGATCCGTTCGCCGACTTTCCGCTGGCCCGGCAGGGCGCCGACGAGGATCCTTTCCTCGACCTGCAGTCGACGCCCTCGTCACTGCCGGAGCCGGCCCGTCCCGCGGCCAGTCTCGCGCCAGAGATGCTGGCCGGGGGCGACGGAACCTTGGGCGACGTCAGCGTTCCGCGCATCTCGATCCATGTGTTCTGCGCCCGTCCCGATACGGCGGAACTGATTGAACAGGCCGCTGCCGATCGCCGGATGGCCCGCGCGGCGACGACCGTGCTGCCGGGCGGTCTCCAGGCGGCCGTAGAGCAGTACCAGAACCAGCCGACGCCCTCGCTGGTGATCGTCGAAAGCCTCGATTCGGCGCCGGAGCTGCTTGCCCTGCTCGACCGTCTGGCCGAGGTCTGCGACCCGGGCACCAAGGTCATGACGATCGGCTCGGCCAACGACATCGCCCTGTATCGCGAACTGATGCGGCGCGGCGTCAGCGAATATCTTGTGCCGCCGCTGAGCCCGCTGCAGGTGATCCGCTCGATCACCAGCCTTTACGCCGATCCGGCCGCGCCGTTTGTCGGCCGCCAGATCGCAGTGGTCGGCGCCCGCGGCGGTGTCGGCGCCTCGACGATCGCCCACAATCTCGCCTGGTGCCTCGCCGAAAAGATGCAGGCCGGCACGGTTCTGGCCGACTTCGACCTGCCGTTCGGTACGGCGGGCCTGAACTTCAACCAGGACCCGCTGCAGGGCATCGCTGACGCGCTCGGCCAGCCCGACCGGCTCGACCCGGTGCTGATGGACCGGATGATGGCGCGGGTGACCGACCGGCTCTCGCTGTTCGCCGCCCCGGCGACGCTGGAAGAGGACTTCGACATCCATCCGGACGCTTTCGAGGAAGTCGCCCAGAAGATCCGCGCGGCCGCGCCCTTCGTCGTGCTCGACCTGCCGCACGCCTGGAGCAGCTGGCAGCGCAAGATGCTGATCGCGTCGGACGACATGGTCATCGTCGCCTCGCCCGATCTGGCCTCGCTGCGCAACGCCAAGAACATGATCGATCTGGTCCGTCAGGCCCGGCCCAACGATGCGCCGCCGCGGCTGGTGCTGAACCAGGTCGGGGTGCCCGGCCGTCCGGAGATCCCGGTCAAGGACTTCGGCGAGGCCCTCGGCATCGCGCCCTCGATCGTGCTGCCGTTCGAACCCAAGGCGTTCGGCCAGGCGGCCAACCACGGCCAGATGCTGGGCGAGGTCGCGCCGAAGTCGAAGGCTGCGGAGGGCATCGACCAGCTGGCGCGTCTGGTGGCCCGCCGCGAACCGCCGCCCGCCCAGAAATCGTCGCTCCTCGGCGGCCTGTTCAGAAAGAAGTAGTCCAGCGTGTTCGGCAAACGGTCCGAAGGCAGTACGGCTCCGGAACGGAGGGCGCCTCCGCCCGCCGCGGACGGCGCGGCCATCTCGACGCGACCGCAATCCGCCGCCGCGCCGGTCAAGTCGGAGGCGGGCTCCCGCGCCGCCGAACCGCACAATCCCGCGACGGTCGCGCCCGGTCCGCAACGCACCACGCCCAAGGTGATGAAGGGGCTGGACCAGCTGCGCTCGGCCCAGAACCCGACCGCGCAGATCGTCCGTGAGCAGAGCGACTACTATCACGCGACCAAGACGACGATCTTCAACGCCCTGCTCAACACCATCGACCTCAGCCAGCTGGCCCAGCTGGACCAGAAGTCGGCGGCCGAAGAGATCAAGGACATCGTCGCCGAACTGGTGGCGATCAAGAACGTCCAGATGTCGGTCGCCGAGACCGAGCATCTCGTCCAGGACATCATCAACGACGTTCTGGGCTACGGACCGCTGGAGCCGCTGCTGGCCCGCGACGACATCGCCGATGTGATGGTCAACGGCGCCAACCGGGTGTTCATCGAGGTCGGCGGCAAGGTCCAGCTGACCAACGTCCGCTTCCGCGACAACGCCCAGCTGATGAACATCTGCCAGCGGATCGTCAGTCAGGTCGGCCGGCGCGTCGACGAGAGCTCGCCCATCTGCGACGCCCGCCTGCCGGACGGCTCACGGGTCAACGTCATCGCGCCGCCACTGGCGCTGGACGGTCCGACCCTGACGATCCGGAAGTTCAAGAAGGACAAGCAGACGATGAAGGATCTGGTGGACTTTCAGTCCATCAGTCCGGAAGGCGCACGGGTTCTCGGCGTCATCGGCGCCTGCCGCTGCAACATCGTCATCTCGGGCGGCACCGGCTCGGGCAAGACGACCCTGCTCAACACCATGACCGCCTTCATCGACCCGACCGAGCGGGTGATCACCTGCGAGGACGCGGCCGAACTGCAGCTGCAGCAGCCGCATGTGGTGCGTCTCGAAACCCGGCCGCCGAACCTCGAGGGCCAGGGCATGATCACCATGCGCGACCTGGTGAAGAACTGCCTGCGGATGCGTCCCGAGCGGATCATCGTCGGCGAAGTCCGTGGTCCCGAGGCGTTCGATCTGCTGCAGGCGATGAACACCGGCCACGACGGCTCGATGGGCACGCTGCACGCCAACAGCCCGCGCGAGGCCATCAGCCGGATGGAATCGATGATCACCATGGGTGGCTACGGCCTGCCCTCGAAGACCATCCGCGAGATGATCACCGGCTCGGTCGACGTGATCATCCAGGCCGCCCGTCTGCGCGACGGCAGCCGGCGGATCACCCACATCACCGAGGTGGTCGGCCTGGAAGGCGACGTGATCGTTACCCAGGACCTGTTCGTCTACGAGATGACCGGCGAGGACGAGAATGGCCGCGTGCTGGGCAAGTTCCGCTCGACCGGCATCGCTCGCCCGCGCTTCTGGGACCGCGCCCGCTACTACGGGCTTGAGCGCGAGCTGGCGGAAGCCCTCGACGCGGCGGAGTAGACCGCCATGATGATCGTCCTCGTCGCCGTCCTCGCCTTCGTCACGATCGCCGGTCTCGGATTCGTCTTCGCCGGCGGCGACAACGCCAACGCGCGCACCGCCAAACGGACCCAGGCGATCGTCAGCGGCGGCAGCCCCGCCACACGGGTGCGCACCGCCCGCGCGGCCGCCAACTCGCCCGAGGCCCGGCGCAAGCAGATCCTCAAGACGCTGAAGGACCAGGACAAGCTGCAGAAGAAGGCCCTGCTGTCGATCACGGCCAAGCTGCAGCAGGCCGGACTGGCCTTCACGCCCAAACAGTTCTGGATCGCCAGCGGCGTGTTCGGCTTGATCGTCTGCGCCATCTCGTTGCCGTTCGCCAAGTCCCCGCTGATCTCGCTCGGTCTGGCCTTCGCCGCGGGTCTCGGCCTGCCGCGCTGGATCGTCGGCTTCCTCGCCAAGGCGCGGATCAAGAAGTTCACCGAGGCCTTCTCCGACGCCATCGACATCATCGTCCGCGGCATCAAGTCCGGCCTGCCGGTCCACGACTGCCTCAAGATCATCGGCAAGGAATGCCCCGAGCCGCTCGCCGGCGAGTTCCGCCGACTGGTCGAGAGCGTCGGCATGGGCGCGCCGATGGATCAGGCGCTGGAGAAGATGTACGAGCGCATGCCGACCAACGAGCTGCGCTTCTTCGCCATCGTTCTGGCGATCCAGCAGAAGACCGGCGGCAACCTGGCCGAGGCGCTCAACAACCTCTCCGTCGTGCTGCGTGGCCGCAAGCTGATGCGGGAGAAGATCAAGGCGCTGTCGTCGGAGGCCATCGCCTCGTCGTTCATCATCGGCAGCCTGCCGCCGGGCGTCGTGACCCTGATCTCGGTCACCTCGCCCAAATACATGGCCCCCATGTTCACCGATCCGCGCGGCCACCTGATGCTCATGGGGGCGGTGTTCTGGATGAGTCTTGGCATCTTCGTGATGCGCAAGATGATCAACTTCAAGTTCTGAGGCGGACCCGATGGATCTCGTCCAGTTCCTGACCGACCCGGACAACCTGCTGACGGCTTTCGTCGGCGTAGTGTGCTTCGCCACCATCATGACGCTCGTCCTGCCGATGATGAACAGGTCGAGCCTCGAGGGCCGGCTGAAGTCTGTCGCCAACCGTCGCGAGGAGCTGCGCCGCCGCTCGCGCGAGGAAATGGCCAAGCGGGGTTCGGGCAGCAGCCTGCGCCAGACCGACGAGGGCATGTACCGCAAGGTCGTCGACCGGCTGCAGCTGTCACGGTTGCTGGAGGATCCCAAGGTCGCCGAGAAAATGGCCCAGGCCGGCTTCCGCGGCCCCCGCCCGATCAGCGCCTTCTACTTCTTCCGCTTCGTGATGCCGTTCGTCTTCGCCATGATCGCGGCCTTCTATCTGTTCGTGGTCAACGACTTCGGCCTGCCGCCGATGAGCCGGTTCACGATCTGCGTCGCCGCCCTGCTGGTCGGCTACTACGCACCCAACGTCTACATCAGCAACATCGCCCAGAAGCGCCGCGAGTCGATCGTGGCGGCCTTCCCCGACTCCCTCGACCTGCTGCTGATCTGCGTCGAAAGCGGCATGTCGATCGAGGCGGCGATCCAGAAGGTCAGCCAGGAGGTCGGCGGCTCCTCGATCGAGCTGGCCGAGGAACTGACGCTCGTAAGCGCCGAGCTGAGCTATCTGCCCGAACGGCGCCAGGCCTACGAGGGTCTCGCCAAGCGGACCAACCATCCGGGCATCAAGGCCGTCGCCACCGCCATGATCCAGGCCGAGCGCTACGGCACGCCGCTGGGCGCGGCGCTGCGCGTGATGTCCAAGGAAAACCGCGAACTGCGCCTGTCCGCCGCCGAGAAGATCGCCGCGGCCCTGCCGGCCAAGCTGACCGTGCCGATGATCCTGTTCTTCCTGCCGGTGCTGTTCGTGATGATCCTCGGCCCGGCGATCATCACCGTTCAGGACACCCTGGCGAAGCAGTAGGCAGCTCGCTAAGAGCGCTTTTTCAATGAGCGTTTCGTCCATCGGACAAAAAGCGTCAGACCCCAAAGGACAGCGGCCGTAGCGACAATGGTGAACGCGTGATCTGGGTGCCAGGGAGAGTATTGCATCCACCCCAAGGACAAGATTGAAAGGGCAATGCCCCCAACCATTGCCCACACCGCCCAGATGTAGCCGAGGCGGTTGATGATGTTCAGGACGGTCCAGTAGAGGACCGCCGTCCAGACCACGTACAGCAGATCAACGCCGTTCAGCGACATCACGCCAACCCTTCCTCCTACTCCACCAGCGCTCCCGACAGCACCGCCTCGGCATAGGCGCAGTGCATGGCGATGCCGCGCGCCATGACCTGTTCATCCAGTGTCATGCGGTTGGAGTGCAGCGCGCAGCAGGAGCGGTAGTCGCCGCCGACGCCCGTCGGCGCCGCGCCGAGGAAGGCCATCAGGCCGGGGACCTTCTGCAGGACGTAGGCGAAGTCTTCCGCCCCCATCATCGGCGTCTTCATCGTCATCCAGGCGCTGTCGCCATAGAGGTCCTTGGCCACCCGTTCGGCCAGATCGACCTCGCGGCCGGAGCAGACGGTGACCGGGAAGCCCCGCTCGATCTCGACCTCGACCTGACAGCCGTGGGCCGCGGCGATGCCCTCGGCCACCTTGCGGATGCCCTCGTGGGCCGCCTCGCGGGTGTGCTCCGACAGGGTCCGCAGCGTGCCGCGCATGCGGGCGAACTCGGGAATGATGTTGTAGGTCGTGCCGCCCTCGATATGGGCGATGGTGATCACCGCCGGGTCGAACACCGAGATGGTCCGGGTGATCATCGTCTGCATCGCCGTGACGATCTCGCAGGCGACGGGGATCGGGTCGATGGCGTCCTGCGGCATCGAGGCGTGGCCGCCCGCGCCGATGACCTTGATGCGGATGCTGTCGGACGAGGCCAGCAGCGGGCCGTGCCGGCCGGCGAACACCCCCGTCGGCATGTTGGGCGAGATGTGCAGGGCGAAGGCGGCGTCGGGCAGCGGGTCGATCAGGCCGTCGTCGAGCATGAAGCGCGCGCCGTGCCAGCCTTCCTCGCCGGGCTGGAACATGAACATCACCGTCCCGGCCAGCTGGTCCTTCTTCGCGCAGAGCGCCCTGGCCGCCCCGGCCAGCATGGCCACATGGGTGTCGTGCCCGCAGGCGTGCATCGCCCCCTCGGTCCGCGAGGTGAAGTCCAGGCCGGTGTCCTCGGTCAGCGGCAGCGCGTCCATGTCGCCGCGCAGCAGCACCGTCCGCCCGTTCGCCGACCCGCGCAGGATGGCCAGCACCCCGGTGGTCGACGGCCCCTGGCGGATCTCCAGCGGCAGGCCTTCCAGCGCCTTGAGCACCTTCTCAGTGGTCTTCGGCAGATGCAGCCCCAGCTCCGGCTCCATGTGGATCGCGCGGCGCAGTTCGATGGCGTCGTGAAGCAGGTCGTCGCCGGCGGCTGTCCAGCCTTCGCGGTCGATGGTCAGGGCGTTCATAAACGGACTCCGGATGTGATCATCGCAACGTCGCCCTTTTTGCCGCATCGGTCTAGGACAGGTGCATGAGCACCGTCACCTTCGCCAATATCGAAGCCGCCGCCGCCCGGATCGCGGGCGTGGCCGTGAAGACCCCGCTGGTCGAAAGCCCGGCGCTGAACGCGCGTCTCGGCGCCCGCGTCCTGCTCAAGCCCGAGACGCTGCAGCACGCCGGAGCGTTCAAGTTCCGCGGGGCGATGAACAAGATCTCCCAGCTGTCTGACGCCGAACGCGCGCGCGGCGTGGTCGCCTGTTCGTCCGGCAACCATGCCCAGGGCGTCGCCCTGGTGGCGCGGATGCTCGGCGCCCCGGCGGTCATCGTCATGCCGGCCGATGCGCCGGCGATGAAGGTGGCCAACACCCGGGCCTACGGGGCGGAGGTGGTCCACTACGACCGCTACACCGAGGACCGCGAGGCCATCACCCACGGCATCGCCAATGCGCGAGGCATGACCATCGTCTGGCCGTTCGACGACGCCGACATCGTCGCCGGACAGGGCACGGTCGGGCTCGAGCTCGTCGCCCAGGCGGCGGAGACCGGCGCGGCGCTCGACGTGGTCCTGACCCCCGTCGGCGGCGGCGGGCTCGCGGCCGGCGTCTCGACGGCGGTGAAGCACCTGCGGCCGGGCGCCCAGGTCTACGGCGTCGAGCCCTCGGCGTTCGATGACACGGCCCGCTCGATGGTCAGCGGCCGCCGTGAAGCCATCGACCCTGCGGCGCGTTCGATCTGCGACGCGCTGCAGTCGCCATCACCCGGCGCGATCACCTTCCCGATCAACCAGCGCATGCTGGACGGCGTGCTGACCGTCACCGACGCCCAGGTCGCCGAGGCGATCCGCTACGCCTATACGACGCTCAAGCTGGTGGTGGAGCCCGGCGGGGTCGTCGGCCTGGCCGCTCTGCTGGCCGGCGAGCTCGATGTCTCCGGCCAGACGGTCGGCATTGTCCTGTCGGGCGGCAATATCGACCCGACCCTGTTCAGCCGCATCCTGGCGGGAGAGCTCTGATGATCCCTGGTTTCGTTCCGCCCCAGACGCCGTTGCTGGTCGTCCTGCGCTCGGCGCTCGACCACAATCTGGCGACCATGCAGAGCCGCTGCGACAAGGCCGGCGTGCGGCTGCGGGCGCACGGCAAGACGCACAAATGCTCGACGCTGGGCCGGCTGCAGGTCGCGGGCGGCGCTGTCGGCCTCTGCGCCCAGACGGTCGGCGAGGCGGAGGCCTTCGTCGCCGGCGGCATCCGCGATGTGCTGGTCACCGCGCCACACGCTCCCTGGGGCGCCGCGCGTCTGGCCGCGCTGGGAGCCTCCGGCGCCCGGATCGGCGCGACGGTCGATCACGAAGCCCAGATCGAGCGGCTGGGCGCGGCGGCCCGCGCGGCGGGCGTCACCCTGGACTGCGTCATCGACATCGACCCCGGCACCCACCGCACCGGCGCCCATCCCTCCAGGATCGTCGCCCTGGCCGGTCTGGCCGCCGCGACCGAAGGTCTGAACTATGCCGGCGTCCAGGCCTACGCCGGCCACCTGCAGCATCTGGACGACGTCGCCAAACGGCGCGCGGCGGACGACGCGGTGACCGCCGATCTGGCCAGGGTTGTCGAGGCCCTGCGCGGGGCCAATCTGGCGCCCGGCGTGGTCACCGGCGGCGGGACGGGCACCCACGCCTGGGACCTCGACTCCGGCGTCTTCACCGAGATCCAGGCCGGCTCCTATGCGGTCATGGACGTCGAATACGAAGCCTGCGGCGGCCCCGAGGGCGGCTGGCCGTTCCAGCAGGCGCTGTTCGTTGTCGCCAGCGTCGTTTCGGCCAACCACAAGAGCCATGTCACCGTCGATGCCGGCTTCAAGGCCTTCTCCAGCGACGGTCCGCCCGCACGGCTCGCGGCCGGCGCGGCCGACGGCTCGCTCTGGCGACCGATGGGCGACGAGCACGGCATGATCATCCATCCGTCGGGTCTGCCCGCCTTGAAGAGTGGCGACTTCGTCGGCGCCGTCGACGCCCTCGACGCCGACCCCGCCGCGCCCTGGCCTGCCGACGCCCCCGCCCTGGGCGGCCTCGTCTGGCTCCAGCCCGGCCACTGCGACCCGACCATCAACCTCTATGACGCCCTGCACGTTGTTTCCGACAACGGCGACATCGAGCGCTGGGCGATCGACGCCCGCCGGTCCAGCCGGGCCGGCGTCCGCTCCCGCGCGGGAGAGACCGAGGATTGATCGGGGACTTGCCCTGTCCCCGCGTCATCCGCGCAAACTGCGCAAAACAGGGAGCGACGCGATGAACGACATGGATTTCACCGGCAAGCGCGTGCTGGTCGTCGGCGGCACCAGCGGCATCGGCAACGGCATCGCCCATGCGTTCCGCGAGCGCGGGGCGCAGGTCGCCGTCTGGGGCACCCGTGACGCGTCCGACTACAGGGTCGAGGACGGCTCGGACCTGTCTGGCCTGGCCTTCACCCGGGTCGACGCCTCCGACTCCGACGCGGTCACCGCCGCCGCCGCGCCATTCGACGGCCTGGACGTGCTGATCCTCGCCCAAGGCACGGTGCTCTATCGCAAGGGTGAGTTCGAAATGGACGGTTTCCGCAAGGTGGTCTCGGTCAACCTCGACAGCATGATGGCCTGCGCCATGCGGTTCCTGCCCGACCTCAAGGCCTCGGGCGGCAGCATCATCACCATCAGCTCGACCTCGGCCTATCACGCCACGCGCGGCAACCCGGCCTACAACGCTTCCAAGGCCGGAGTCGTGGCCTTGACCCGCACGCTCGGGCAGGCCTGGGCGACCGACGGCGTGCGGGTCAACGGCGTTGCGCCCGGGCTGGTCGACACCAAGCTGACCAAGGTCACCACCGAGCACCCCGACCGATTGGCCGGCGCCTTGCGGGGCATTCCGATGCATCGTCTCGGCACCCCCGCCGACATGGCCGGGGCGGCGTTGTTCCTCGCCTCGCCGCTGGCCGGATACATCACCGGACAGACGATCATCGTCGACGGAGGACTGACCCTCTGAACTTGCGCTTTGCGGTAAGCGATTTCGGGCGATAGGGTCCGGGCCGCAAAATCCTCGCTATCAAGAGCGCTGTTCCATGAAAAAGCTTCTGATCGCCGCAGCCTTCTGCGCGGCTCCCCTGATCGCCTTCGCCGCCGTCCCGGCCATCGCTCCGGCCGTCGACACCGCCCGCCTTGCGACCGACATCAAGACGCTGTCGTCCGACGCCTTCGAGGGCCGCGCCCCGGCCTCGGCGGGCGAGGAGAAGACCGTCGCCTTCCTGGTCGCCAGGCTGAAGGAGATCGGCCTGGAGCCGGGCGGCGACCTCAAGGACGGCAAGCGCGCCTGGACCCAGGACGTGCCGCTGGCCCGCTTCCAGATCGTCGGAACGCCGAGCCTCGGCGTGACCATCAACGGCAAGACCACGCCGCTGACCCAGGGCGAGGAGATCGCCATCCGGGCCGCCCAGACCAACGTCGACAGCGTCACCTTCGCCAACGCCCCGATCGTCTTCGCCGGCTATGGCATCAAGGCGCCCGAACGCGACTGGGACGACTTCAAGGGCATGGACCTGAAGGGCAAGATCGTCCTGGTGATGATCAATGACGCCGACTACGAGACCGGCAAGGGCGACTTCGGCGGCAAGGCCATGACCTACTACGGTCGCTGGACCTACAAGTTCGAGGAGGCCGCCCGCCAGGGCGCGCTCGGCTTCATCGTCGTCCACGAGACGGGCCCCGCCTCCTACGGCTGGGCGACGGTCAAGAACTCCAACACCAATGAGATGTTCGACATCGTCCGCACCGACCCCACGAAGGTCCATGCGCCGGTCGAGGGCTGGGTCCAGCGCGATACGGCCGCCGCCTGGCTGGCCGCCTCGGGCTTCGACTACGAGACCCTCAAGCGCGAGGCCCAGACCCGCGCGTTCAAGCCGGTCGAACTGAAGGGCGTGACCCTCTCGGGCGACTACAAGGTCAAGCACGAGGTGATCATCTCGAAGAACGTGGTCGCCATCCTGCCGGGCGCCACGCGGCCCGGCGAGACCATCCTCCACACCGCCCACTGGGATCACCTGGGCATCGGCCGCCCCGACGCGAAGGGCGACGCGATCTACAACGGCGCCGTGGACAACGCGACCGGCACCGCCGCGATGCTGGAAATGGCCCGCCTGTACAAGGCCGGGCCGCGCCTCGACCGCTCCATCGTCTTCCTGTGGGTGACCGCCGAGGAGCGGGGCCTGCTGGGGTCTGAATACTATGCCGACAACCCGCTCTATCCGCTGGCCACGACCGTCGGGGTGCTGAACACCGACGCGCTGAAGCCGGTCGGCCCCGCGAAGGACTTCACCATCTCGGGCAGCGCCAAGCTGGAACTGCTGGACATGCTGGTGGCCGAGGGCGCCAAGGTCGGCCGCACCTACACGCCCGACCCCTATACCGAAGCGGGCTACTTCTTCCGGTCGGACCACTTCCCGTTCGCCAAACAGGGCGTGCCGGCGATCTCGTTCGGCTCCGGCCTGGACCTGGTCTCGGGCGGCGTGCCGGCGGGCGACGCCTGGCAGGCGGCCTATCGCAAGGACCAGTACCACCAGCCGGCGGACGAATGGTCCGACGCCTGGCCGCTGGACGGCATGGCCTCCGACATCCGGCTGCTCGTCCAGCTGGGCAAGTCCCTCGCCGGCTCGGACGTCTGGCCGGCCTGGGGCGAGGGCTCGGAGTTCAAGGCCGCCCGCGACGCCTCGGCGGCCGCGCGCCAGTAGTCCCGGCCTGACCGGCCATGACCGTCAGCGTCTTCGACCTGTTCAAGCCCGGCATCGGGCCGTCGAGCTCGCACACCATGGGGCCGATGACCGCCGCCGTGCGGTTCGTCGCCCTGCTGCGGGCGGCCAGCCTGCCGGCGGCGATCACGCGGGTCGAGGTCAAGCTCTACGCCTCGCTGGCGCTCACCGGCCGGGGCCACGCCACCGATACGGCGGTGATGCTCGGGCTGATGGGGTTCGTGCCCGCCACGCTCGACCCGGATGCGGGCGAGGTCGCGCTGGCCAGTCTGCGCGCGGAGCAGTGGATGACGCTGGGCGGCGACGGCCCGGGCATCGCGTTCGACGAAGCGCGGGACATCGTCTGGGCCGGCCGTGAGCGGCTGCCGCAGCATCCCAACGCCCTGACGCTGACCGCTTTTGCGGGTGACGCGGTGCTGCTGCAGCGGTCCTACTTCTCCATCGGCGGCGGCTTCGTCCGCGACGAGGACGAGATCTTCCGCAATACCGGCGACGAGGAGGGGCCGCCCGTGCCCTTCCCCTACGAGTCCGGCGCCGAGCTGCTGGCGATGACCCAGGCCGCGGGCCTGACCATCGCCGAAGCCATGATGGCCAACGAACGGGTCCAGCGGTCGGAAGCCGAGGTGGTCGCCGGGCTCGACACGATCTTCGAGGCCATGGAGGCCTGCATCGACCGCGGCATGCGCATCGGCGGCACTCTGCCGGGGGGCCTGAACGTCAAGCGCCGCGCGCAGCAGGTGCACCAGGCGATCATGGCCAAGGTCGAGAAGCAGATCAGCGACCCGCTGGCGGCGATGGATTTCGTCAACCTCTGGGCCCTGGCGGTCAACGAGGAGAACGCCGCCGGCGGCAAGGTGGTCACCGCCCCGACCAACGGCGCGGCGGGCCTGATCCCGGCGGTGCTGCGGTTCTACAACCGGTTCTACCAGGGCACGGCCGAGGGCCGCCGCACCTTCCTGCTGACCGCCGCCGCCATCGGCGCCCTCTACAAGAAGAACGCCTCGATCAGCGGCGCGGAAGTCGGCTGCCAGGGCGAGGTCGGCGTCGCCTGCTCGATGGCCGCCGCCGGCCTCTGCGCGGCGCTGGGCGGGACCAACAACCAGATCGAGAACGCCGCCGAGATCGGCATGGAGCACAACCTCGGCCTCACCTGCGACCCGATCGGCGGCCTGGTCCAGATCCCCTGCATCGAGCGCAACGCCATGGGCGCCATCAAGGCCATCGACGCCGCGCGGCTGGCGCTGCTGGGCGACGGCGAGCACTCGGTGTCGCTCGACAAGGTCATCGCCACGATGAAACGCACCGGCGAGGACATGAACGAGATCTACAAGGAAACGTCGCTCGGCGGGCTTGCCGTTGGGCTGGCGGTGAACCGGGTGGAGTGCTGAACGGATTCCCGAAAACCCGCTCATCCCGGCGAAGGCCGGGACCCAGGCTTTTTCCCTGACAACGCTGCGTTGAACGCTAAAACTCCTGGGTCCCGGCCTTCGCCGGGATGAGCGGAGGTCGAGATGAGCAGCCCCAACCAGATCCGCGTCGGCGTCGGCGGCTGGACGTTCGAGCCCTGGCGGGGCGTGTTCTACCCGGACACGCTCAAGCAGAAGGACGAGCTCGGCTACATGAGCCGTCAGCTGCGCTCGATCGAGATCAACGGCACCTACTATTCCAGCTTCAAGCCCGACAGCTGGCGCAAGTGGCGGGACGAGACGCCGGACGGGTTCGTGTTCACGGTCAAGGGCAGCCGCTTCACCACCAACCGCAAGGTTCTGGCGGACGCCGGCGAGAGCCTCGGCAAGTTCTTCGACCAGGGCATCAGCGAGCTCGGCGACAAGCTGGGGCCGATCTTCTGGCAGTTCGCCAACAGCAAGAAGTTCGACCCCGACGACTTCGAGGGCTTCCTGTCCCTGCTGCCGAAGACGCTCGACGGCGTGCCGTTGCGCCACGCGGTTGAGGTGCGGCACGACAGCTTCTGCACCCCCGAGTTCCCCGCCCTGCTGCGCAGGCACTACATCGCCAACGTCTACGCCGACCACGCCACCTATCCGGAGATCGCCGACGTGACGGCCGACTTCGTCTACGCCCGGCTGCAGACCGGGTCGGACGATATCGACACCGCCTATGCGCCGAAGGATCTCGACCGGTGGGCCGGCCGGCTGAAGGCCTGGGCCAATGGCGGCGAGCCGGAGGACCTGCCGAAGGTCGATCCGGGATTCCTTCCGGTCGCCAAGCCGCGCGACGTGTTCGCCTTCATCATCCACGAGGGCAAGGTGCGGGCCCCGCATGGGGCCGTGACGTTGCAGGGGCTGGTGGACGGATAGGGGACACGTACCGCCTTCGGTACGTGTCCCCGCTCCGGCCATCCCAATCCCCGTCATCCTCGGGCTTGTCCCGAGGACCCATGAACACCGTGGTGGGCAGGGCGTCCGCGCCATCGCCGCCTTGATTGTCGAAGTCGGTGCGCATGGGTCCTCGGGCCAAGCCCGAGGATGACGGAAGGAATAGCGGAAGCGGTCGTGCATATCGCTTGCGATAGCCGGATGACACCTGCCCTTTGGCCTTGATGGAATGGTGCGCTCCGGACGGTCGTCCTGGTCAAGGACGACCCCTTCGGGGTCGCCGCTGCGCGGCCGCGAAGCGGTCCTTGAGCAGGCCGTCCGCCGGAGCAACACTGGCCGTCAAGACATCAGGGCGGGTCTGCCAAAGCCCCTTCGACGACAGAGTCCGAAAACCGCGAGACTCCGTCCGCGTCCCCGCCCACAATCCCCGCATGGACCTCACCCCCGACGCCTGTTACCGCGCCATCGAGACGCGCGACGCCCGGTTTGACGGGCGGCTGTTCATCGGCGTGACGAGCACCGGCATCTACTGCCGGCCGGTCTGTCCAGCGCGGACGCCGATGCGCAAGAACTGCACCTTCCACCGCTCCGCCGCCGCGGCGGAGGAGGCGGGTTTCCGCGCCTGCCTGCGCTGTCGGCCGGAAACCTCGCCGGACCTCGGCGCCTGGCTGGGGACCTCGGCGACGGTGCGCAGGGCGCTGACCCTGATCGAGGGCGGCGCGCTGGATGACGGCGATGTCGAGGCCCTCGCCGGACGGCTGGGCGTCGGCGACCGCCAGCTGCGGCGGTTGTTCAAGGAGCACCTCGGCGCCTCGCCGGTCGGCGTCGCCCAGACCCGCCGGGTGCTGCTGGCCAAGCAGCTGATCCACGAGACCGACCTGCCGATGGGCGAGGTCGCCCTGGCCGCGGGCTTCGGCAGCATCCGCCGGTTCAACGAGACCTTCCAGCGCCTCTACAACCGCCCGCCGCTGGCCCTGCGCCGCCGCGGTCCCCGCGAATCGGCCGGTGAGTCCATCAAGCTGCACCTGCGCTACAAGCCGCCCTACGACTGGGACGGACTGCTCGGTTTCCTGCGGCTGCGAGCCATTCCGGGCGTCGAGACCGTCCTCGGCGACACCTACAGCCGGACCATCACGGTCGGCGAGGACGCCGGGACCCTGTCGGTGACACACGCCGGCGACAACCGGCTGGCGGTCGAGATCCGCTTCCCGAAACTGACCGCCCTGCCGACGATCCTCGCGCGGGTCCGGCGCGTATTCGACCTGTCGGCCGACCCGGTCCAGATCGGCGAGCATCTGAGCGTCGATCCGGCCCTGGCCGCCATGGTCGCGGCGCGGCCTGGCCTGCGCGTGCCCGGCGCCTGGGACGGGTTCGAGCTGGCTGTGCGGGCGATCCTCGGCCAGCAGATCGCCGTGCCCGCCGCCGTGAAGCTGGCCGGTCGGCTGGCCGCCGAGTACGGCGAGCCCTTGGCCGAAGGCTGGGCGCGGCCGGGCCTGACCCTGACCTTCCCGCAGGCCGCGCGGATGGCGGGCGAGGACATCGCGGGCCTCGGCCTGATGCCCGGCGCCCGGGCGCGGGCCATCGGCTCGATCGCGGCCGCCGTGACCACCGATCCGGCGCTGTTCGGGCCCCAGGCCAGCCTCGAGGAGGCGGTGGTCAAGCTCCGCGCCCTTCCCGGCATCGGGGAGTGGACGGCCCAGTACATCGCCATGCGCCAGCTGCGCGAGCCGGACGCCTTCCCCGCCGCCGACATCGGGCTGATGCGGGCGCTGGAGGTCGATGGCGTGCGGCCCTCGCCCGCCGAGCTGCTGGCGCGGGCCGAACAGTGGCGGCCCTGGCGCGCCTACGCCGCCCTGCACCTGTGGGCGTCGGACACCGTCGTGCTGAAGGCGATCGCAGAGGCCAGGCGTGCGGCCTGAACGCCTCATCCGCAGCTGGATGCAAACGCCGGTCGCGACGCTGCAGATCGTCGTCGATCCGGACGGGGTCGTGCGGGTGCTCGATTTCGACAACGACAGCCCGCGAACCCGGCGGCTGATGAAGATCCACTACGCCGGGGTGCCGGTGATCGAGGGTGAAACGCCAAAGGCCATCGCGGCGGCCCTCGGCCGCTATTTCGACGGCGAAATGGCGGCGCTGGCCGGGATTCCCTACCGCGTCGCCGGCACCGACTTCCAGCGCCAGGTCTGGCGGGCGTTGACCGAAATCCCCGCCGGGGAGACCCGCACCTACAGCCAGCAGGCCGCCCGCATCGGCCGACCGACAGCGGTTCGCGCGGTGGGACTGGCCAACGGCGCCAACCCGATCGGCATCGTCATCCCCTGCCACCGGGTGATCGGCGCCAACGGATCCCTCACCGGCTTCGGCGGCGGGATCGAGCGCAAGCGCTGGCTGCTCGCGCATGAGGGGGCGGCATAGGGGACATGTACCGCAGGTACGTGTCCCCCAATCGAGCGGCTCAGGTTTAGGGGACACGTACCTTCGGCACATGTCCCCGCTTGCTCCCGCCAGTCTGCTGCCATCATGCTGTCAGCAGACCCCGGCTAGAACCTTCCGATGAGACGCGCCGACCGACTGTTCCAGATCATCCAGATCCTGCGCCGGGGGCGCGGGCCGGTGACGGCTGACGTGATGGCGGAGGAGCTGGAGACCTCCAAACGGACCATCTATCGCGACATCGCCGACCTGATGAGCCAGCGGGTGCCGATCCGCGGCGAGGCCGGCGTCGGCTATGTACTGGAGGGCGGCTTCGACCTGCCGCCGCTGATGCTGACGGCCGACGAGATCGAGGCCGCCGTGCTCGGCGCCCAGTGGGTCGCCAGCCGGGGCGATCCGGCCCTCGCCCGCGCGGCGCTGGATCTGGTGGCCAAGATCAGTGCGACGGTGCCGGAGCGGCTGCGGCCGCTGATCCTCGATCCCAGCACCCGCTCGACGCCGAGCAACTGGCATCGCCCCGACGGCCTCGACATGGCGAGGGTCCGCGCCTCGATCCACGCGGGCCTGAAGCTCACCCTGCACTATCGCGACGAGCAGGAGCGGGAGACGCAGCGGACCATCTGGCCTGTCGCCGTCGGCTACATGGACGCGGTGCGGCTGCTGGTCGCCTGGTGCGAGTTGCGGCAGGACTTCCGCAGCTTCCGCACCGACCGGGTCATCGACGCGACGTTCCTGGACGAACGCTATCCCGAGCGGCCGACGATCCTGCGGGCGAAGTGGCGAAAGACGCTGGGAAAGCCGTGCTGAAGGACGGCCTGGCGAAGGCTTCCTCAGGCGAAAATCGCCGCCAGGTCCGCGTCTGACATCAGCCGCCAGGTTCCGGGCTCCAGGTCCGCGGGAAGGTCGAGCCCGCCCATGCTCTCGCGGTGCAGGGCGGTCACGTGGTTGCCCATGGCGGCGAACATCCGCCGGACCTGATGGTAGCGACCCTCGGTCAGGGTCAGCAGCGCCTCGGTCGGCGACAGCGTCTCCATCACCGCCGGCAGCAGCGGCTTGGTCTCGCCGTCCAGCATCAGCCCGCCGGCCGCGAAGGTCTCAGCCTCGTCGCCGCGCAGCGGGCGGTCCAGGGTCACGCGGTAGCGTTTGGCGACATGGTTCTTCGGCGAGATCACCCGGTGCAGCAGTCCGCCGTCGTCGGTCAGCAGCAGCAGGCCGCTGGTGTCCTTGTCGAGACGTCCGATGGTCGAGATGGCGGGATCGCGCATGCGCCAGCGGGTCGGCAGCAGGTCATAGACCAGCGGCCCGGCCTCCTTGTGCGAACAGGTCGTTCCCAGCGGCTTGTGCAGCATCAGGGCAATGCCCGGCGGCGGGTCGATCGGCTTGCCGTCAAGGTGCAGATGGTCGGGCAGATCGCGGGTCAGCGGCACATGCTTGTCCGCGTCCTTCATCGGCTCGCCGTCAAAGGTGATCCGGCCGTACTTCGCCAGCGCCTGCATCTCGCGCCGCGAGCCGTAGCCGAGATTGGCCAGCAGCCGGTCCAGACGCAGGGTCGGCGTCTTGCTCACTTGCGGGCCTCGAACACCTTGTAACCGGCGATGTCGGCGCGGGACGGGGAGACCTTGAACACCTCCGCCAGAACCTTCTCGTAGGGCAGGTGACGGTTGGCGACGATCCACAGGGTCCCGCTGCGGCGCAGGGCGCCGGCGGCCTGACGGATGAAGGTCTGGCCCAGCTGCTTGTCCTCGGCCCCGCCGTCGTGGAACGGCGGGTTCATGATCACGAAATCGAGGCTGCCCGGCTCGATCCCGGCGGCGCGCACGTCGGCCCAGGCGAAGGTCGCGCGCGGGTCGTCGATGTTGCGCCGGGCCGCCTCAATCGCCCGCCGGTCACTGTCGATCAGCAGCAGGCTTTCAACCTTGGGATAGGCGAGGGCGGCCTTCGACAGGAAGCCGATGCCCGCACCGAAATCCGCGCCCTTGCCGGCCAGCGGCGTCAGGGTCTTGACCAGCAGGGCGCTGCCCGGGTCGACCCGGTCCCAGCTGAACACGCCGGGCTGGGTCCAGGCGCCCAGGCCCTCATGGAAGCGCGGCGCGCCATCGGCGATGGCCTCGTCCAGGCCCACAGGCGTTGCGGGGCGGCGGACGGTGCAGATGCGGTGGTGCCGCCGCGACTCCTCGTTGACCGCGCAGCCGAAGGCCTCGAGCTCCTTGCGCAGGCGCGAGCCACCCTTGTCCTTGAGCGCGGCGATGGTCAGCAGACCCTCGGGCGACAGGACGCGCAGGCTTTGCGCCATGGCGTAGCGGCGCTCGACCGTGCCCGGGGGCGCCAGCAGGGTGACGCCGGCGAGGGCGCCCTCGGCCAGGTCCTCGAGACGCGCGCTGCCGGGGACGAGCGGCGAAAACTGGATCGCGCCGGCGGCCGCCTCGGCCACCTCGCGCGGCGGGGCGCCGTAGACGCCGAAAAGGGGAGATTGATCAGTCACGCGGTCCCTATAGCGCCTTTCCCCCAACTGTCATCCCGGCCGAAGCGAAGCGCAGAGGCGGGATGAAAGGGAAGGAGCGTCAGCCGATCGCCACGATCTCGACCGGCGCGCCCGCCAGCACCGCTTCGTCGCCGACGGACTTGCCCAGCAATGCCTGACCCAGCGGCGAGATGTACGACACGCTGCCCTTCGCCGGATCGGCCTCGTCCTCGCCGACGATACGGAAGGTCTGGCGGCGGCCGTCCTCGCGCTCGAACGTCACGGCGTCGCCGAACCGCAGGCTGCCGTCGTCCTCGCCGCGCTCGACCAACTGGGCGGTCGCCCGGCGGGAGGACCAGTAGCGCAGGTCGCGGGTCGCCCGGGCCATGGCGGTGCGGTCCGCGCTGACATCGCTGCCGGACTTGGCCGCAGCCATCGCCGTGCGCGCCTCGGCCAGCGCGGCCTCGATCTGCGCCATCCCCAGCGGGGTAACGAGATTTGGGTGAGGCGATATCGGCCGGTCCGGCAGGTTGGCCGCGACCGACTCGTAGTCCTCTTCCTTGGTGAAGGCGACGCTCATGGCCCTAACCTAGGCGCTTGACCGCCCTACCGTAAGGCGGACCCTTCTGGAGAAAACAGGGAGAGCCGCCATGACCTTCAAACCTGACGACCTGATGTACCGCCCCGGCCTGATGAACGGGGAGCGGATCCTGATCACCGGTGGCGGGACGGGCCTTGGCAAGGTGATGGCCGAGGCCTGCCTGATGCTGGGCGCCGAGGTCTACATCTGCGGCCGGCGCGGCGTGGTGCTCGAGGAGACGGCGAAGGAACTGATGGCGGCACACCCGGACAGCCCGGGCAAGGTCGTCGGCATCCCCTGCGACATCCGCGTGCCCGAGGCGATCAAGGATATGATCGATACGATCTGGGCCGACGGCGGGGCGCTGACGGGCCTGGTCAACAACGCTGCCGGCAACTTCATCAGCCGCACCGAGGACCTCTCGCCCCGCGGCTTCGACGCCATCGCCAACATCGTCTTCCGCGGCTCGTTCTTCGTCACCCTGGAATGCGGCAAGCGCTGGATCGCCGAGGGCCGCAAGGCGTCGGTGATCTCGATCCTGACCACCTGGGTATGGAACGGCGGCCCGTTCACGGTGCCCAGCGCCATGTCCAAGGCGGGCCTGAACGTCATGACACAGTCGCTGGCCGTGGAATGGGGCCCCAAGGGCATCCGCTTCAACGCCATCGCGCCGGGTCCCTTCCCGACCGAGGGCATGAGCGCCCGTCTCAATCCCGGTCAGCAGCAGAGCGCCTACGAGAACATGAGCGGCAACCCGATGAACCGGGTCGGCGAGATGGCCGAGCTGGCCAATCTGGCGGTCTATCTTCTGTCGAAGGGGTCGGAGTATGTGAACGGCCAGACCATCGCCATCGACGGCGGTCAGTACAATGCCAGCGGCGGCAACTTCTCCCGCATGACTGAATGGGGCGACGACCAGTGGCAGGCCGTGAAGGACATGATCAAGTCGACCAACGACAAGGACCGGGCGCAGCGGA
Source organism: Caulobacter sp. (assembly GCA_021741355.1). Classification (GTDB taxonomy): domain Bacteria; phylum Pseudomonadota; class Alphaproteobacteria; order Caulobacterales; family Caulobacteraceae; genus Caulobacter. Next base: position 185,647 of record JAIOXZ010000002.1, on the reverse strand, counting down.
CGGTCTAGAGCCTCGGGAGCGGCTGACCGTCCGGCTGCTGCTGTTCTCGCCGGCCGGCCGGCTGCTGCTGATGCGCTTCGAGGACGACGCCACCGGCCCGGGCGGCTGGTGGTGCACCGTCGGCGGCGGCGTCGACGAGGGCGAAGCCCTGGAGGACGCCGCGCGCCGGGAGCTGTTCGAGGAGACCGGCCACGCCGAGGTCGATCTGGGGCCCGTGGTCTGGATTCGCGAGCATATCCTGACTGTCGAGGGTGAGCCGCGGCGGATGGTCGAACACTATTTCCTGGCCACCGCGTTCCATGAGGAGGTCATCGACCACCACTGGACCGAACTGGAGCGGCGGGTGGTGAAAGGCATGCAATGGTGGTCGCCCGAGGACATCGCCATCAGCGCGGAGACCATATTTCCGGAAGGGCTCGGCGATCTGCTGCAGGCGCTGCTGCGCGATGGACCGCCCGCGACGCCGCGCGTCCTCAGAAGGTGAGGTCCGCCTCCGCCGCCCAGTCTGTCGGGGACTCGGCGGCGATCACCGCATCAGCCGTGCAGACCACGCCCGTCGCCGGATAGTCGATCCGGACCCTGCCCCGCAGCTCCGCCGCCAGGCCGCGCTCGATCAGCCGGGAGCCAAAGCCGCGTGTGGCGGGCGCGTTCACGGGCGGGCCGCCGCTTTCCCGCCAGGTCATGTGCAGGCGCACGTCCCCACCCGCTTCCAGCGACGCAGTCCATTTGATCCGCACACGGCCCTCGAGAACCGACAGCGCGCCGTACTTGGCCGCGTTGGTCGCCAGTTCATGCAGCGCCAGGGCGACCGCGATGGCGCTGCGCGGCGGCAGATTCACAGCCGGACCCTCGATAACGAACCGGTCCTGATGGTCGGAGGACAGATGCGGCGCGGCCGCCTGGCCGGCGATCTCGCGCAGGCTGGCGCCGGCCCATTTCTCGTCGGTCAGCACGTCGTGCGCCCGCGCCAGGGCGATCAGCCGTTCGGTGAGGGCCTCGCGGACGCGGGCGGGCACCCCGTCGCCGTGCAGGGTCTGGGCGGCGATGGCCTGGACCGTGGCGAGGGAGTTCTTCACCCGGTGATTCAGCTCGTTGATCATCAGGCGCAGATGATGCTCCGCCTCCCGACGCGCGGTGATGTCCACACCCTGGCAGAAGATGCCGATCACCTCGCCGTCGTCGCCGGTGATCGGGGCGCAGACGTAGTCGAGATAGCGGACCGTTTCCCGCGCGCCGCGCGCCGGGCGAAACCGGACGGGCGCGGCCTCAAGAACGACCCGCTCGCCTGTGGCGTAGACCCGGTCGAAGACGTCATGGAAGCCCTGGTCGGCAACATCGGAGAAGGCTTCGCGGATCGGCCGGTCGATCCAGTCCTGGCTGGCGAACAGCGCCACATGGGCGTCGTTGACGAACTCGAAGACGTGGTCCGGCCCGCCGGTGATGCACATGAAGCTGGGCGCCTGGTCGAACAGTCGCCGCCACCGCTTGACCAGATCCGCACGCTTCTGTTCGGCGAGCACCGTCTCGGTGGTTTCTGTGCAGACCACCAGCACGCCGCCGACCCCGTTGGGCGCTCCCTCGTCGTGCACGGGCCCGTAGCTGTAGGTCCAGTAGACGTCCTCAAGCCGGCCATTGCGGGTGATGGGAACCAGCGCGTTCTCGTTCCAGGTCGGTTCGCCGCCGGCCATCACCTGCTCGATCTGGGGTCCGATGATCGGCCAGATTTCTTCCCAGCAATCCCGACCGCGCTGACCAATGGCGGCCGGATGGCGTTCCGGGCCGATCGAGCGGCGGTAGGCGTCGTTGTAGAACTGGATGAGATCGGGGCCCCACCACAGGAACATCGGGTGGCCGGTGGACAGGACCAGACGGACCGCCATCTTCAATGCTGCGGGCCAGGTCCGCGGCGGTCCGAGCGGTGAGGCGGCCCAGTCGTGGGCGCGAATGATGTCGCCCATCTCGCCGCCGCCGCGCAGGAAGTCAGGCGTCGTCGTCCCGATGGCCGCGTCGTCCGGCGATGTCATGCGGTCTCGCCCCGCCTCCGTAAGCGACCACTGCTGACAAAGAGCCTAGACGCCAACTTTGTTCCCTGAAAGCCATGTTGAGCGCGGGACTGGCGGAGCGGCCAGGCGCCGCAATTGGGTATGGTTAATCAGGTCTTAACGATCCTGCCGCACGGTGGCTGTCATGCGCCGCCTCGCCGCCTGTCTGGTCCTGTCCCTCGCTCTCGCCGCACCCGCCGCGGCGCAGCAGGGCCGGATCGCGCCCGGTCAGCAGACGGGCGACCAGGCCGGCCTGCGCGGCAGCATCAGCGCCGTCCCCGCGCCGCCGCCGGAGGAAGAGTCGCCGCTCCTGCCGCCGCCGATGCAGCCAACCGCCGTCCCGCCCGCAACCACCAGCGGTAGCCAGTGCCGGCTGAGCTGCTCCCAGACCTATTACTTCTGTCTCGCGGGCGAGGATGAGCTCTGCCCGCAGTACTGGAGCCGCTGTGTCGCCAGCTGCGGCTAGAGCGCGTTCCGATTAGTCGGAACCGGTAATCGGATCCCGCTCCAGGCGCCCTTGCGTCACGGTTGACGCGCACGTCATGCCCGATAGGGTTCCCTGAACAACGATAAGTCAGGGAGCGCCGCCATGGCCGAACGTCTGCCGAAGGCCTGCATCATCGGGGCCGGCTGCTCCGGATTCACGACCGCCAAGCGGCTCAAGGACGTCGGCATCCCCTACGACTGCTTCGAGGTCTCCGACGAGATCGGCGGCAACTGGTACTACAAGAACCCCAACGGCATGTCGGCCTGCTACGAGAGCCTGCATATCGACACCTCCAAGTGGCGGCTGGCGTTCGAGGACTATCCCGTGCCGTCGGACTGGCCGGACTTCCCCTCGCACGCCCAGCTGTTCCAGTATTTCAAGGACTACGTGGCCCATTTCGGCCTACGCGAGACGATCACCTTCAACACCGGCGTCGAGAAGGCCCGGCGCAACGCCGACGGCCTTTGGGAGGTGACCCTCTCGACCGGCGAGACCCGGCTGTACGACGTCCTGTTCGTCTGCAACGGCCACCACTGGAGCCCGCGCATTCCGGACTATCCCGGCGAGTTCGACGGGGCGGCCTTCCACAGCCACGCCTACCGCGACCCGTTCGAGCCGGTCGATATGCGCGGCAAGAACATCGTCGTCGTCGGCATGGGCAATTCGGCGATGGATATCGCCAGCGAACTGGCCCAGCGGCCGACCGCCAAAAACCTGTGGGTCTCGGCGCGGCGCGGGGTCTGGGTGCTGCCCAAATACATGAACGGCAAGCCGGCGGACAAATCGTCGATGCCGCACTGGATGCCGCGCAAGCTGGGTCTGAGCCTCGCCCGCAAGACCATCCGCAAGACGCTCGGCAACATGGAAGACTACGGCCTGCCCAAGCCGGACCATGAGCCGCTGGAAGCGCATCCCTCGGTCAGCGGCGAGTTCCTGACCCGCGCCGGCTGCGGCGACATCAAGTTCAAGCCGGCGATCAAGGCGCTCGAGGGCGGCAACGTCCGCTTTGCCGACGACACGGTCGAACAGGTCGACGCCATCATCTTCGCCACCGGCTACGACATGCGGTTCCCGTTCTTCGATGACGCCGATCTCGTCCCTGACGCCGATCACCAGCTGCCGCTGTTCAAGCGGATGATGAAGCCCGGCGTGCCGAACCTGTTCTACATGGCCCTGGCCCAGCCCCTGCCGACGCTCGTCAACTTCGCCGAGCAGCAGTCCAAGCTGGTCGCCGCCTATCTGACGGGCAAGTACTTGCCGCCGTCGGAGGCCGACATGAAGGCGATCACCGTCAAGGACGAAGAGACCCACAAGGGCCAGTACTACGCTTCCAAACGCCACACGATCCAGGTCGACTTCGGCATCTATTGCCACGACCTGATGAAGGAGATCGTCAAGGGCGAGAAGCGCGCGAAGGCCGCCGGCAATGTGCTGCCCGTCAAGGCGCGGGCGGAGGCTGTCGGGGCTTAGCCAGCGTCACCATCTCAACACCGTCATGGCCCGGCCTGTCCGGGCCACCCATGAACACGAGGCGTCAACAAGGGGCGATGAGGTCGCCGCGCCCTATCGGTCGGCCTGACCACGCTTGAGTGGCCCGAACAAGTCGGGCCATGACGCGTTGGGTTTACGCCCTGAACGCCTGCAGGAACGCCGCCGTATGGAAGCGCCGGTAACGCGCCTGTTCGACGTCATCGCCGACCGGCAGGGCGTAGCCGACCGCGCCGAGCGACGACTGCAGGAACGGCGCGAAGAACATCCGCGCCATGAATGCCGGATCATGGCCCTTGCTCAGCTCTCCCCGTTCCATCGCCAGGAAGAAGGCGCGGGCCAGGACCATCATGCCCGGCGCGAGGATCTGGTCGCGGATGAAGGCGGCGATCTCGGGCCGGCGTCCCGATTCGTCGAGGGCCAGGATCAGGTAGCCGCGGGTCAGGCCGCGAGACTGCATATCGCCCACCCGATCGGCGAAGCCCTCGATCAGGCCCTCGATCGGGCCGGTATAGGCCTCGGTCCATGCCGAAATCTGACGAAACGGGATCGCCAGGTCTTCCTCCAGCAACGCGGCGATCAGCCGGTCCTTGCCGGGAAAATAGCGATAGACCGCCGGCTTGGTGACCCCGGCGGCGGTGGCCACCTCGTCCATGCGGGTCGCCTCGAAACCCTTGCGAGCAAAGACGTCGCGGGCCGCGTCGAGGATCTCCCGTGGACGGGCGCGGGCCCGTTCGCTGCGGGCGGCGGCCGTCTGCGTCCGCGCGGGCGGCGGCGCCGCACCAGTTCGACCAGTCATAGAATCCCCCATGGCCCCCCCATCATCGTTCTGTATACTCGCCGGTAACGAAATGGTTCCCGCATCAGGAAGTGGAACGATGACCCTCAGTGTCGACGTCTTCTGGTCATTCCGCAGCCCCTATTCGTGGCTGATCGCGCCGAGCCTCGTCAAATTCCGGGCTGAGTATGACGTGGCGATCAACGTCCGGCCCGTCATGCCGATCGCGGTGCGGATCGACGGCTTCTTCAAGCAGGTGAACCCGCTCTGGCCGCCCTATCTGGCGCGCGACGTCTATCGCCTGGGTCAGATGCAGGGCACGCCGATCCGCTGGCCGCGGCCAGACCCCGTCGTCATGGATATCGCCACCGGCGAAGTGCCGAAGGACCAACCCTACATCTATCGCATCACCCGGATGGGTCAGGCCGCCGCCGAGGCGGGCAGGGGACTGGACTATATCGCCGAGGCGGGCCGGGTGATCTGGGGCGGGTCTGTCGACAACTGGCACGAGGGCGACCACCTGGCCGGCGCGGCGGAGCGGGCGGGGCTCGACCCCGTGGCCCTCGAGACGGCCGCCCGCGATGACGCCGAGCGTCTGGACGCTGCCATACAGGCCAACCAGCAGGCGCTGGAGGCGGCAGGCCACTGGGGCGTGCCGACGATGGTCTTCGAGGGCGAGGTCTTCTTCGGCCAGGACCGTCTCGACGTGCTGATCTGGCGGATGAAGCAGAACGGGCTGCAGGCGCGGGCCTGAACTTTCGATCAGCCCAAAGCGTGACAGAGCGTCACCTTCCTCTTCCCGGCGGGCGGCGCGACCTGTTAGCCTGCTGAAGATGAGTCACGTCGCCATTCTTGCCTCGGGAAAACGCGAGCAGACCAAGGTTGCCAATCGCCGGGCGATCCTGGACGCCGCGCGCGAAGTGTTCTCCGAGCTCGGCTACGAGGTCGCGACGGTGCGCGACATCATCCGCCGCACGGGCCTGGCGTCGGGCACCTTCTACAACTACTTCCGCTCGCGCGATGAGGTGTTCGAGGCCCTGGCCGACGACGGCGCGGCGCGGTTCCGGCCGATCCTGCGCGCCTGCTGGGAAGCGTCCAACAGCTTCGACGGCTACCTTCGCGCGGCGATCCAGGCCTATTTCGACTTCATCGCCGACGAGCATGAAACCTGGCAGACCAACCGGCCGGCCGGAGAGCGCCACCCGCAGATGGCCGTCCAGACGCCGGAGATGGAGCGGGTGTTCGAAGAGGTGCGCGACGCCTTCTCCAAGGCCATCGAGCACGGCGGCGCGCCGCGTGTCGACGCCGACTATCTGGCCGCCGCCTGTATCGCCGTGGCGCGGCAGGTCGGCGACAAGATGCTCGAGCGGCGGCCGATCAACACCGTCGAAGCCACCGACTTCGCCACCAAACTGATCCTGGGCGGCCTGCCCGCACTGCCCCGTCTGGCGCCCCGACCCGAGAAACCGCATGGCTGACCCCGCCGTCCAGAAGGCCATCCTGAAGGTCATGCTGTCGTTGCCGTCTCCGGTGCTACGCATGATGTCCGGCGGCGGCGTGGTCTGGCAGGGCGGTCGCACGCTCGATCCCCGCCTGCAGTTCCTCGCGGCCAGCGCCGGGCGCATGCCGCCGATGTCCTCGTTGTCGCCGGAGGAGGCCCGCGCGGCCAGCGCCGGCGGCCTGGCGATGATGAGCGGCAAGCCGGAACCCGGCGTCCGCACGGAGAACCTGTCGATCGACGGCCCCGGCGGCCCGCTGAAGCTGCGCGCCTATCGCCCGGCCGACCAGGATTCGGCCGCGCCGCTGATGGTCTTCGCCCATTTCGGCGGCGGCGTGATCGGCGATCTGGAAACCTGCGACGCCTTCTGCGGCATCCTCGCCCGGGTCGCGCGGACGGCGGTGCTGTCGGTCGAGTACCGGCTGGCCCCGGAACATCGCTTCCCGGCGGGTCTCGACGATGTGCTGGCGGCCTTCCGCTGGGGCCGGGACAATGCGGCCCGCTTCGGCGCGGCGCCGGGCACAGCCGCGATCGGCGGCGACTCCATGGGCGGCAACTTCGCGGCCATCATCGCCCAGGACCTGAAGCGCGCGGGCGAGGCGCAGCCCGCCCTGCAATTGCTGATCTATCCGGCCGTTGACGTGGCCAGCGAAACCCAGTCGATGACCACCTACGCCGACGCCTATCCGCTGTCGCGCGACACCATGACCTGGTTCATGGGCCACTACATGGGCGCCGACGCCGACCCCGCCGACCCGCGCCTGTCGCCGATCAAGACCGAGGACCTGTCGGGTCTGGCGCCCGCCATTGTGGTCACGGCCGGGTTCGATCCGCTGGTCGACCAGGGCGAGTGCTACGCCAAGCGGCTGATGGATGCGGGCGTGCCGGTGATCTACCGCTGCTACGACAGCTTGGCGCACGGGTTCACCGCCTTCACCGGCGCCATCCCGCCCGCCGATATCGCCTGCCGCGAGATCGCCGGCTTCGTCCGCCAGGCGGCGGACGGGATGCTGAAGTAAGGCATCGACTCCCTCCCCTTTATGGGGAGGGTGGACGGCCGAAGGCCGGACGGGTGGGGAGGCGTTTTGCCGCCCCGATAACATCCAGCAAGTCGCTGCACTTCCCCACCCTGACCGCTTCGCGGTCTTCCCTCCCCATGAAGGGGAGGGAGGCCAATGGGAAATTCTGGATGACTCCCGCAACGTAAGCGCCGCACAAATCCGACGCGAACCGGAGAGAGAAATGCGCGCGCTCGTCGTCGACAGCCTGGGCCCGGACTACGCCGGCGTCGCCCTGCGCGACATCCCGATCCCCACGCCCCGCACCGGCGAGGTGCTGGTCAGGGTTCGCGCGGCCAGCGTCAACTTCCCCGACCTGTTGATGACCCGCGGCGAATACCAGTTGAAGCCGCCGCTGCCGTTCGTCGGTGGCATGGAACTGGCGGGTGACGTCGTGGCCCTGGGCGAGGGCGTCGCCGCCTTCGCCGTTGGCGACGCCGTGGTCGGCGGCGCCAAGCTGGGCGGGTTCGCGGAGTATGCGGTGCTGCCGGCGGCGGCGATCCGGCGCAAGCCTGACAGTCTCGACTATGGCCGGGCGGCCGCCGTCGGCGCGGCCTATCTGACCGCCTACGTCGCGCTGGTCCGCAGGGCGCGGCTGGAGCCCGGTGAATGGGTGCTGGTGCACGGCGCCGCCGGCGGGGTCGGCCTTGCCGCCGTGGACCTCGCCAAGGCTCTCGGCGCCAGGGTCATCGCGACCTCGGCCTCGGACGACAAGCTGAAGGTCGTCGCCGACGAGTATGCGCCCGACGCCGTGCTCAATGTCAGCAAGGGCTTCCGCGAGGCGGTCAAGGCGATCACCGGCGGCGGGGCTGATGTCATCTATGACCCGGTCGGCGGCGATGTGTTCGACGAGAGCGTGCGCTGCATCGCCTTCGACGGCCGGTTGCTGGTGATCGGCTTCACCTCGGGCCGGATCCCGACCGTTTCGGTCAACATGCCGCTGATCAAGGGCTTCTCGGTGATGGGCGTGCGCGCCGGCGAGTACGGCCGCCAGTTCCCCGAGCGGGGGCGCGAGAACATGGCCGCGGTCTGGGCCATGGCCGAGGCCGGGACGATCCGCCCGCGCGTTCACGCCGAACTGCCGCTGTCCGACTGGCGCGAGGCCTTCGACCTGCTGGCCGACCGCAAGGTGATCGGCAAGGCGATCATCCGCCCGGACCTTTAGGGGTTTGGGTTGACTCACCCCCTGCCTTCCCGTATCCACCCCCGCTCATCGCGACGGGCCCCGCCTGGCGCGTCCAGACCTTTAGATTTCGGAGCTAACCCGTGAGCAAGCGGACCTTTCAGCCTTCGCGTCTCGTGCGCGCTCGCCGTCACGGCTACCGCGCGCGGATGGCCACCAAGAGCGGCCAGAAGATCGTTGCGCGTCGTCGCGCCAAGGGCCGCAAGCGCCTGACCGCCTAGTATTGGCGGCACGCGTCCCCATCTGCCTCGTGCACGGGGCCGGGACGATTTGGATACGAAACCCATCATAGAGCGCATCAGAAAGCGGCCCGAGTTCCTCGCGGCCGCCAAAGCGCCTTCCGTCGCACGCGGCGCCGTGGTCGTGCAGCGTCGCGACCGGGCCGACGACGACTCCGCCATCCGGGCGGGTTTCACCGCCACCAAACGTGTCGGCGGATCGGTTGTCCGCAATCGCGCCCGCCGTCGCCTGCGTGAGGCCGCGCGCCTGCTCCTGCCCGAGGCTGGACGCGCGGGATCCGACTATGTGTTCATCGCCAGGGGCGGCACGACGACGCGCCCGTGGGCCCGTCTCCTTGACGATGTGAAAAGCGCGCTGTTAAGGCTCGCCGCCGATCAAGACCCTGCGTCCGCGCAGCCCGCCGCGACGTCCGATCCCTCCCGAACCGGTTAAGCGCTTCATGCCGAACAATGATTCCCGCAACATGATCATCTTCATGGTGATCGCGTTCGCCATGCTCATCGGCTACCAGACCCTGGTTCTGGACCCGGCCAACAAGAAGAAGCAGGACGCCCTGAAGCGGGAGCGCGCCGTCGCCACCCAGCAGGCCGCCGCGCCGAAGCCGGTCAGCGGTCCCACCGTGATCGTCTCGCGTGACGCGGCCAAGGCGGCCAGCCCACGGATCACCATCGCCACGCCGTCGCTGACCGGCTCGCTGCGCCTGCAGGGCGCGCGGATCGACGACCTGTTCCTGACCGCGCGCAACGGCGACGCCCTCCGCTACGCCCAATCCCTGACCAAGGGGTCGCCGCCGGTCGAACTGCTGCGCCCGGAAGGGGCGCAGAACGCCTGGTTCGCCGACTTCGGCTGGACCGACGAGATCGCTCCCGGCGTGCCGACCCCGAAGGTGCCGGGCCTGCCGACGCCGGACACGGTCTGGACCGTGTCTTCGACCAACACGGTTCTGGCTCCCGGCAAGCCGGTCGAACTGACCTATGTGGCGCCCAACCGCCTGGTCTTCACCCGCACCATCGCGGTCGATGACAAGTTCATGTTCACGGTGAGCGACACCGTGGCCAACCTGGGTGCGGCGCCGATCACGATCCGTCCCTACGCCTCGGTTCAGCGGCAGGGTCTGCCGAAGAACCAGGACAAGGCCCAGAACGTCCATGAAGGCGCCGTCGGCGCGATGGGCGACTTGCCGGACAAGGCCGCCGCCGAGCTGCGGCTGCTGAAGTTCGCGCCGTGGAAGAAGGACGCCGCCAAGAAGGCAGAGGCCCTGGCCAACGAGGCCGCCCGCGCCGGACAGGCCTACGCCCCCGGCCAGGCCGTGATCGTCAAGAGCTTCCAGTCGCCCGGCGGCTGGCTCGGGCTGACGGACAAATACTGGCTCGCGGCCCTGGTGCCCGACCAGTCGGAGAAGATCACCGGCGAGTACGGCCTGACCACGACCCAGGGCGTCGACATCTACGACGCCCACTTCGGCGGGACCCCGCGGCTGATCAATCCGGGCCGCCAGGTGACCACCACGACCCGCCTGTTCGCCGGCGCCAAGGAAGTGAAGGCGCTGAAGGGCTATCAGAAGACCTTCGGCATCCCGCGCTTCGAGGACGCCGTGGACTGGGGGGTGCTGAGCTTCCTGACCAAGCCGTTCTTCCTGGCGCTGGAGTTCTTCTTCAGTCACCTGGGCAACTTCGGCCTGGCGATCCTGGCGGTGACCCTCTGCGTGCGCCTGCTGGTCTATCCGCTGGCCCAGAAGAGCTCCGAGTCGATGGCCCGTATGAAGAAGCTCCAGGAGCCGATGGCCGAGATCAAGGCCCGCCACAAGGACGACGCGGTCAAGGCGCAGCAGGAGACGATGGCGCTGATGCAGCGCGAGAAGGTCAACCCGATGGCCGGCTGCATCCCGATCCTGATCCAGATCCCGGTCTTCCTCGCCTTCTACAAGGTGCTGTCGGTGACCATCGAGATGCGTCACGCGCCGTTCTTCGGCTGGCTGCACGACCTGTCGGCGCAGGACCCGACGACGATCCTCAACCTGTTCGGCCTGCTGCCCTATGACCCGGCGACGGTGCCGGTGATCGGCGGACTGCTCGCCCAGTACCTGCATATCGGCGTGCTGCCGCTGCTCTACGGCTTCACCATGTGGCTGGTGACGGCGATGAACCCGCCGGCGCCCGATCCCATGCAGCAGCGCATCTTCCAGATGATGCCGATCCTGTTCACCTTCATCATGGCGGCCTTCCCGGCCGGCCTGCTGGTCTACTGGACCTTCTCGAACGTGTTCTCGATCTTCCAGCAGTACGTGATCATGCACCGGCTCAAGACCGACAACCCGATCGACGACTTCATCGCCCGCATCCGCGGGGAGGGTAAGGCGCCAGCGTGACCGAGGCCTTCGACGCCGAGGAGATCGAGGCCGCCCGGGTCCTCTTCGCCCACCCCTGCACCTTCATGATGGGGGCGGTGAAGATGGACGGGCTGCCGCCGGCGGACCTGCCGGAGGTGGCCTTCGCCGGCCGCTCGAACGTCGGCAAGTCGAGCCTGATCAACGCCCTCGTCGGCCAGAAGTACCTGGCGCGCGCCTCGAACGAGCCGGGCCGCACGCGGGAGATCAATTTCTTCCTGCTGGACGAGAAGATGCGCCTGGTCGACCTGCCCGGCTATGGCTTCGCGCGGGTCTCCCGCACCTCGAAGGACAAGTTCCAGAACCTCGGCCGCCAGTATCTGCGCGGCCGGCCGAACCTGAAGCGGGTCTATCTGCTGATCGACGCGCGGCACGGCCTCAAGGAGCCGGACACCGAAGCGCTGGACGCCCTGGACAATGCGGCGGTCTCCTACCAGATTGTCCTGACCAAGGCCGACAAGATAAAGCCTGCCGAGGTCGAGGCGGTGGTCGAAAAGACGCAGGGCCAGATCGCCAAACGCCCGGCCGCCTTCCCGCGCGTGCTGGCGACCTCCTCGGAGAAGGGCTTCAACATCCCGGTCCTGCGCGCCGAGATCAAGGCGACCTGCGGGGTTTAGAACTTCCCTCCCCTTTATGCGGAGGGACAGACCGCGAAGCGGTCAGGGTGGGGAAGCCGGACGCCATGCCGAATGCGTCGGGGTAGCGGCAAACTCCCCCACCCGTCCGGCCTTCGGCCGTCCACCCTCCCCATGAAGGAGAGGGAGAGTCCCTACTGCTTCACCACCTCGCCGCCCTTCATCACGAAGGTCACGCGCTCCAGCACCGTCACGTCGGCCAGCGGGTCGCCCTGGACCCCGATCAGGTCGCCGTAGCGGCCGACGGCCACCTGGCCGACATCGCCCGACTGGCCCAGCGCCGCGGCGGCGTTGACGGTCGCGGACTGGATCGCCTGCAGCGGCGTCGCGCAATAGCGGACCATCACGGCGAACTGTTTCGCGTTCCGCCCGTGCGGATAAATGCCGGCGTCTGTCGAATAGACCTGTTTCACCCCGGCCTTCACGGCGCGGCAGAAGCTCTGGCGCTGGGCCTCGCCGATGTCGGCGTCCTTCTTGATCTCGCTCTCGCGCACGCCGTTCGCCCGGCCCTCGGCCTGGGTATAGTCGGTGTTGTAGATGTCCATGCCGAAGTAGGTCCCGGCCTTCACCGCCAGCCGGATGCCCTCGTCATCGACGAGGCTGGCGTGTTCGACGGTGTCGACCCCGCCCAGGATGGATGCGCGAATGCCCTCCGGTCCGTGGGCATGGGCGGCGACCTTCAGGCCCTGCATGTGGGCCTCCTCGACGACGGCCCTGATCTCCTCGACGCTCATCTGCTGAACGCCGACCGCATCGTTGGAGAAGACGCCGCCGGTGGCGCAGATCTTGATCACCTTGGCGCCGTACTTGTGCAGCGTGCGCACCATCTTGCGGCCCTCCTCGGGGCCGTCGGCGACGCCCGGCGCCACCGCCCCGACCGACGGCGGGAAGTAGGTGTAGTCGCAGTGGCCGCCCATGGCGCTGATGGCGTAGCCGGCCGGAACGATGCGCGGCCCGGCGATCAGCCCCTCGTCGATGGCCTGTTTCAGCGCCACGTCGTTGTAGCGGTCGGCGCCGACGTTGCGCACGGTGGTGAAGCCCGCGTCCAGCGTCGCCGCCGCGTTCGGCACGGCGACCACCGCCCAGAAGCTGTCGGTGAAGCGCAGGCCGGTGTAGCCGCCGTATTTCGGGTTGGAGTCGAGATGCACATGCATGTCGATCAGCCCCGGCAACAGGGTCTGGCCCGGCAGGTCGACGCGCTGGGCGTCAGCCGGGACAGTCACACTGCCCTGCGGCCCCACCGCCGTGATCCGGCCATCGGTGATCACCACGACCGGCTGCTCGACATACTTTCCGGTCGCTACATCCAGCAGGCGGGCGGCGGTCACCGCCACGGTCTTGGCCTGGGCGGCGGCGGCGGACAGCACGGCGAGCGTCAGGGTGAAGGCAGCGAGCACGTGGCGCATGACAGGGATCCCCTCTGTGTCCCTTCGACCCTTAGGAGCATTTGTCGATCCGGACCAGATCGGTCCGCGCCTAAACGCTCCCGCAACAGTTGGGCGCTAGGGTCTTTCGCAATCAGCCGCGTCCGGGGAAGCTACCGTGCAGATCGATGTCGTCAGGCCCTGGGAGATGACCGCCTTCGCCGTCGAGCGCTGGGCGGCCTTGCAGGCGGCGGACCCGGCCCTCGACAGCCCGTTTCTCTCACCCTACTGGCCGCGCGCGGTGGCTCGCGCCCAGGGGGCCGAGTCGCGGCTTCGCGTCGCCGTGCTGGGCGGCATGGCTGATCCGAAGGGGTTCATCGCCGCCAAGGTCAACGCCTTCACCGCCATGCCGGCCGGCGCGCCGATGTGCGACTACCAGGGCCTGGTGGCCGAGCCCGGCCTGCGGATCGATCCCCGCCGGATCGCCGAGGCCTTCGGCGTCGGCCGGTTCGACTTCTCCCAGATGCTCGAGGACCAGCCGCTGTTCGCGCCGCTGGCGCGTGGCCGCGAGGACTCCCACGTCATCGATGTCGGCGGCGGCTATGCGGCCTATGAGGCCGAGCGCAAGGCCGCCGGCGTCTCGGCGCTCAAGGACACCGACAAGAAGCGCCCCAAGGTCGAGCGCGAGCTCGGCCCGGTGACCTTCACCGCCTTCTCCCGCTCGAAGGCCGATTTCGACCGGCTGGTCGCCTGGAAACAGGCGCAGTGGCAGGCGACCGGCCAGACGGACCTCTTCGCCGACGGCTGGCCGTTGCCGCTGGTGCGCAGCCTGTTCGCCAGCCGGGACCCGGACTTCGGCGGCATCCTGTTCACCCTGCACATCGGCGAGGAGCTGGCGGCGGCGCAGATGAACCTGCGCGGCGGGCGCAACATCCACAGCTGGATCATCAGCCACGATCCGAAGTTCGAGCGCTATTCGCCGGGCATGCTGCTGTTCCAGGACATCCTGCGCTGGATGGACGACACCCCCTACAGCCGGCTCGACCTCGGCGCGGGGACCTACCGGTTCAAGCGCGAACTCGGCAACGTGCAGGTCGGGGTCACCCACGGCTTCATCGGCGCCCCGTCGGCGGCGGCGCTGATGCGCGAAACCGCCTACGCCGTGCGCAAGGCGGCCGAGTCCCTGCCGCTGGGCCGGATGTCGGAACTGCCCGGAAAGGCCATGCGGCGGCTTGACCTCATGCGGGGTTTGCGGTGAAGGCTGACGCCCCGCCCGTCTGAAGTCCCCATGACCATCACCCTTGACGATATCAGGGCCGCCGCCGCCCGGCTGGAAGGCCACGTAGAGCGCACGCCCTGCCGCTATTCCCGCACCCTGTCGGAGATCACCGGCGCGGAGGTGTGGGTCAAGTTCGAGAATCTGCAGTTCACCGCCGCCTACAAAGAGCGCGGCGCGCTGAACAAGCTGCTGCTGCTCAGCGACGAGGAACGCTCGCGCGGCGTGATCGCCGCCAGCGCCGGCAACCACGCTCAGGGTCTCGCCTATCACGGCGCCCGCCTCGGCGTGCCGGTGACCATCGTCATGCCCAAGGGCACCCCCTTCGTGAAGGTCGAGCACACCCGCCAGCATGGCGCCAACGTGGTCATCTTCGGCGACACCTATGACGAGGCCGCCGCCCACGCCCAGCAGCTGCGCGAGGAACGCAGCCTGACGTTCGTCCACCCGTTCGACGACTACGACGTCATGGCCGGCCAGGGCACGATCGCGCTGGAAATGCTCGAAGACGTGCCCGACCTGGAAATCCTGCCGGTGCCGATCGGCGGCGGCGGGCTGATCAGCGGCGTCGCGACGGCGGCCAAGGCGATCAATCCGAACATCCGCATCATCGGCTGCGAGCCGGCGATGTTCCCCAGCTTCACCGCCCGCATGCGCGGCCTGAACGCCGAGGCCGGCGGCCAGACCATCGCCGAGGGCATCGCGGTGCGAGAGGTCGGGACCAAGACCTACGCCGTCGCCCGTCCGCTGATCGACGACGTCCTGCTGCTGGAAGAGCCCTATATCGAGCGGGCCGTGGCGCTCTACTGCAACGTGGAGAAGACCATCGCCGAGGGCGCCGGCGCGGCGTCGCTGGCGGCGCTGCTGGCCTATCCGGAGCGATTCCGCGGCAAGAAGTGCGGCCTGATCCTCTGCGGCGGCAACATCGACACCCGCCTGCTGGCCTCGGTCCTGACCCGCGAGCTGGTGCGGGCCCAGCGGCTGGTCTCGCTGCGGATCATCGGCGACGACCGCCCGGGCCTGCTGGCCACGGTCAGCCGGGTGATCGGCGAGATGGGCGGCAACATCATCGAGGTGGCCCACAACCGCCTGGCCCTCGACGTGCCGGCCAAGGGCGCGGAGTTCGACATCATGATCGAGACCCGCGACGCCCAGCACACCCAGGAAATCATGGTCGCCCTGCGCGACAGCGGCTACCCGCCGCGCACGGTCTAGGACTCGCACGCATGCTCAAACGCACCCTCATCGCCGCCGCCATCGCCGCCATCGCCGTCGCCGGCTGCGCAAAGAAGGCTGAAGCCGACCCCTCGCTGATCCAGGCCAACGCCGCCTCGGCCGCGGCCTACATGGAAAAGACGGCCAAGGAGCCGGGCATCCAGAAGCTGCCGTCGGGCGTGCTGTACAAGGTCGTCGCCTCCGGCCCGGCCAGCGGCGTGTCGCCGCGCCGCCAGGACGAGGTCAAGGTCCATTACGAGGGCAAGCTGGTCTCGGACGAGATCTTCGACAGCTCCTTCGCCCGCGGTGCCCCGGCGGTCATGCGGGTCGGCGGCCTGATCCCCGCCTGGATCGAAGCCCTGCAGAAGATGAAGCCCGGCGACGAATGGCTGCTCTATGTCCCGCCCGCCCTCGGCTACGGCGAACAGGGCACCCCCGGCGGCCCGATCCCGCCCAACGCCGTGCTGATCTTCCGGATCCAGCTGATCGGGGTTCTGCCGGCGGCGGGCAGTACGGGGTTCGGCAACTAACCTTCCTCCCCCAGTAGGGAGGGGCAGCCCTAATCCGTAAACACCACCGTCTTGCGGCCGTTCAGCAGCACCCGGTCCTCCAGCGACCAGCGCAGCGCCCGGGCCAGCACGCGGCGCTCGATGTCGCGGCCCTTGCGGATCAGGTCTTCCGGGGTGTCGCGGTGGCTGATGCGTTCGACGTCCTGTTCGATGATCGGACCCTCGTCGAGGTCGCCGGTGACGAAGTGGGCGCTGGCGCCGATGACCTTCACGCCGCGCGCGTGGGCCTGGTGATACGGTTTGGCGCCCTTGAAGCCCGGCAGGAAGGAGTGGTGGATGTTGATGCAGCGCCCTTCCAGCTTGGCCGCCAGGCCGTCGGACAGCACCTGCATGTAGCGGGCGAGCACGACCAGGTCGGCGCCCGCGTCGCGGATCAGGGCCCAGACCTGCGCCTCCTGCTCCAGCTTGGTGTCCTTGGTCACCGGCAGGTGGTGGAACGGCAGGTCGGCCAGGTCGACGTTGCGATAGGTCTCGGCCGGATGGTTGGAGATCACCCCGGCGATGTCCATCGGCAGCTCGCCGATCCGCCAGCGGTACAGCAGGTCCGACAGGCAGTGGTCGGACTTGCTGGCCAGGATCATGACCTTCTTGCGCACCGCCGGGTCGCGCAGGCTCCAGGTCATGGAGAAGCTGTCCGCCACCGGCGTGAAGGCGGCGCGCAAGTCCGGCGCGCCATGGCCGTCCGGATGGAACACCACCCGCATGAAGAACATGCCGGTCTCGGCGTCGTCGTACTGCTGGGCATCTAGGATGTTGCAGTCCCGCTCCGCCAGAAACACGGACACCGCCGCAACGATACCGCGGCGGTCTGGACAGGCGATGGTGAGGATCAGGCCCTGGGTCGACATGGAGGAGGGCTTAAGGGCGTGATCCCGTCGGAGCAAGGGTTTGCGCGCAACACGCCATTTGCCGGCTTCCCCACCGGATGACACCGGCCTTCAAGACATCGGGGCGGGTCTGCCCGTGCCTCCGGGAGAGGATTGGCGCGTCGAGAGTTCGCCCCTACACAATCCCCATGCCCACCACCAACGCCCTCGCTGACCGCGCCATCGCCATCCTCGGCGAGCTGGTCTCGTTCGACACGACCTCGCGCGGGTCGAATCTCGCCCTGATCGACTGGGTCGAGGCCCATCTGGCGGAGCAGGGGATCGCCAGCCGCCGCATCGCCAGCCAGGACGGCGACAAGGCCAATCTGCTGGCCTCAATCGGCCCCGCCGTCGAAGGCGGGATTATCCTCTCGGGTCACACGGACGTGGTGCCTGTCGACGGGCAGCCCTGGACTTCCAAACCCTTCGTCCTGACCGAGCGCGACGGGAAGCTGTATGGGCGCGGCGCCGCCGACATGAAGGGCTTCATCGCCCTCGCCCTGGCCGCCGTGCCGCTCTTCCGCGAGGGCCTGAAGCGGCCGGTCCACCTCGCCTTCTCCTATGACGAGGAAGTCGGCTGTTTCGGCGCGCCGGACATGATCGCGGTCATCGCCCAAGACCTGCCCCGGCCGGCCCTCGCCATCGTCGGCGAGCCGTCGCTGATGAAGGCGGTCGGCGGCCACAAGGGCGCGGCCTTCTTCCGCGTGGTGGTCAACGGCCGCGAGGCCCACTCCAGCCAGACGCACCTGGGCGTCTCGGCCAACATGGCGGCGGTGGAGCTGATCAGCGCCCTGTCCGCCCTGGCCGATGAGCTGACCGCCAGGGCCGATCCCGCCTCGCCGTTCGAGCCGAAGGGGACCAGCCTGACGATCGGCCGGATCGACGGCGGCACGGCGGCCAACATCCTCGCCCGTCGCTGCGAGATCGTCTTCGACGTCCGCGCCGAGCCGGGCGACGACCCGCTGGGCGTGCTGGCGCCCTTCATTGCGCAGGTCGCCGACCTGGACGCGCGACTGAAGGCGCGCGACCCCGACTGCGGCGCGGTGTTCGAGATGCTGGCCAATGTGCCGTCAATGGCGCCGGACAACGGCGCGGCAGAGGCGTTCGTGCGCGGCCTGACCGGAGACAACGGCCCCGTCCGCGCCGTGCCCTACGCCGCCGAGGGCGGCCAGTTCCAGGGCGCGGGCTTCTCGACCGTCATCTGTGGTCCCGGCGCGATCGACCAGGCCCACCAGCCGGACGAGTACGTCGAGATCGACCAGATGCGCCAGGGCGCAGCCTTCATGATCCGCTTGGCTGAGACCCTGCGAGCCGCCTGAGCGCCCATTCCGCCGCGTCGCGCACCACATCCGACGGATCCCCCGTCAGCGCCGCCGCCGCGGTCGCCAGCGCCGGATCCCCGCTGTTGCCGATCGCGTACAGCACGTTGCGCACGAACCTGTCGCGGCCGATGCGCTTGACCGGGCTCTTGCGGAACATCGCCCGGAAGGCCGCGTCGTCCAAGGCCGCCAGATCGGCCAGCGACGGCGACCGTAGCGCGTCCCGCGCGTGGAAGGCGCTCTCCCGCGCCTCGGCGGCGAACTTGTTCCAGGGGCAGACGGCCAGGCAGTCGTCGCAGCCGTAGATCCGGTTTCCCATCGCCGCCCGGAGATCCTCGGGGACCGGTCCGGCGTGCTCGATGGTCAGGTAGGAGATGCAGCGCCGCGCATCGAGCCGGTAGGGCGCGGGGAAGGCGTTTGTCGGGCAGATGTCGAGGCAGGCGCGGCAACTGCCGCAGTGGTCGACCTCGGCGGCGTCGGGTTCAAGATCCAGCGTCGTCAGGATCGAGCCGAGGAACAGCCAGGAGCCGAGCTCGCGCGAAACGAGGTTGGTGTGCTTGCCCTGCCAGCCGAGGCCGGCCCGCTGCGCGAGCGGCTTTTCCATCAGCGGGGCGGTGTCGACGAACACCTTCACCTCGCCGCCATGCCGCGCCACGATCTGGCCGGCGAGCGTCTTGAGCCGCCCCTTGATCACCTCGTGATAGTCGTCGCCCTGCGCATAGACCGAGATCACGCCCGTCGACCGCGCCTTCAGCGCCCCGAGCGGGTCGCGGTCGGGACCGTAGTTGAGGCCCAGGACAATGGCGGAGCGGGCGTCCGGCCACATACCGGTCGGATGCGCGCGCCGGGGCAGCGTCTCGGCCATCCAGCCCATGGTTCCGTGCAGACCCTCCGCCACGAAGGCCTCCAGCCGCGCGCCGGCGGGCCAGGCGTCAGCGGCCGAGGCGAACCCGCAGACATCGAAGCCGAGGCCGAGGGCTCCGGCGCGCAGGCGGGTTCTGTCGGGGTCAGAAATCAAGGTCGTGATAGTGCGGCGCCGGGGCCATGCCTGGCCAGCGGTCCGCCAGCAGCGGCCGGAAACAGGGCCGAGACTTGATCTTCATGTACCAGGTGCGGACGATGGTGAAGTCGTTCCACGGCACGTCGCCGAAGTAGTCGATCACCGACAGATGAGCGGCGGCGGCCATGTCGGCCAGCGAAATGCGTTTGCCCGCCAGCCAGTCGCGGTCGGCGAGCAGCCGTTCGATATACTGCATGTGCAGCTTCAGCGCGTCGCGGCCGGCGCGGATGTTGGCCAGCGCCGGGGCGCCCAGGCCCAGCAGCCGCTTTTCCATCTTTTCGTGCAGCAGGAAACCGGAGACCTCGGCGTCGAACTTGCGGTCGAACCACTGCAGCAGGCGGCGGGCTTCGGCGCGCTCGGCCGGCTCGCGGCCCAGCAGCGCCGGCTCGGGGTTCTGCTCCTCGAGGTGTTCGAGGATCGCCCGTGTTTCGCAGATGACGATCCGGCCGGGACCGGAGCCCTCGACCAGAACGGGCGGCACGCCCGACGGATTGAGCAGGGCGAAGTCGGCGGGGCTTTCCCACCAACGAACCTGCACCTCGGTGAAGGGCAGTCGCTTCTCGCCCAGCGCGAGCCGCACCTGCCGGGAGGCGGGATCGAGCGGAAAGTGGTGGAGGATGCGTTCGACGCTCATCGCGGGCCTGCTGATTCGGACGGCAGCTAACGCCGGGGGGCGTTAAGGGCGCGTTTACCGCGTCGCGTGCTCGGCCTCGCCGAAGGCCCCGCCGTGCGGCTCCGCCCGCCCGTGAGGATCGGGGTGAATGATGATGTCCGCCGCCGGAAAGGCCGCCAGGACCCGGTTCTCCGCCGCCACGACGGCGTCATGCGCCGCGGCCAGCGTGCTGTCCGGATCGAGGTCGGCATGCATCTGGATGTGGATGTAGGGTCCGGACGCGCGGGTCCGCAGCTGGTGCACATCCTGGATGCGCGGGTCCTGTTTCATCAGGGCGATGATCCTGGCCCGGTCAACCTCCGGCAGCTCGTGATCCATCAGCTGGTTGCCGGCCTCGCGGAATACGCCGATGGCGCCCCACAGCAGCCAGCCCGCCACGAGCAGGCCCGCCGCCGCGTCGAGCCAGGCGAGACCGAGCAGCGCGGCGCCGGCGATTCCGGCCATGGCGGCGATATTGGACGCCAGGTCGGCGGCGTAGTGGGCCCGGTCACCCGCGACGGCCACCGACCGCGTGCGTTTCAGCACCCAGGACTGGACGGTGATCAGTCCCAGGGTCAGCGCAACCGACAGCGCCATCACGGCGATCGCCCAGCCGCCGGCGGCGATCGGCTTCGGGTCCATGATGCCGACAATCGCTTCGCGGCCGATCAGGGCGGCGGAGGCGAACACCAGCCCCCCCTGCATCAGACTGGCGAAGGCCTCGGCCTTGCCATGGCC
Source organism: Caulobacter sp. (assembly GCA_021741355.1). Taxonomy (GTDB): domain Bacteria; phylum Pseudomonadota; class Alphaproteobacteria; order Caulobacterales; family Caulobacteraceae; genus Caulobacter. Next base: position 164,793 of record JAIOXZ010000002.1, on the reverse strand, counting down.
GAAGCGATGCTCGGCGTCCGGCGGCGCGACGGCGTAGCGGACCGCATAGAGGGTGATCAGGGACGCCAGCAGATCGAGACCCGAGTCCGCCAGCGAAGCGAGCAGCGCCACCGAACCGCTGGCCAGCCAAGCGGCGGTCTTGGCGGCCACCAGAACCACGGCCGTCGCCACCGACAGGCTGGTGACCCGCCGGGTCAGGACGGCGGTCTGGGCCGGGGTCAGGGGCGCGGTTGTCATGTCGCCGTTCTAGCGCCCCGCGCGCCTGGGCCCCAGCGCGAACGACTCTCGGCTTCAGGCGGCCTGGCGCGGCTGGGGGCCGATGTACTGGGAGGCGGGCCGGATCAGCCGGCCGCCGACCAGCTGCTCGCGGGCATGGGCGATCCAGCCGGCCACCCGCCCCATGGCGAAGACGCCGGTGAAGGTCGCGGGCGGGAAGGCCAGCGCTTCGAGCAGCAACGCGGTGTAGAACTCGACATTGATGTCGAGCGGCCGGTCCGGCTTGCGGTCCTTGAGGATCGCCAGGGCCGCCGTCTCGACGGCCTCGGCGAAGGCGACGCGGCCGGGTAGGACGTTGGAGCTCTCGCTCATCCGCCGCACGGCCGCCTTCAGAACATCGGCGCGCGGGTCGCGGACCCGGTAGACCCGGTGGCCGAAGCCCATCAGCCGCTCGCCCCGGTCCAGGGCCGCCTCCAGCCAGGCGCGGGCGTTCTCCGGCCGGCCGATCCCGTCGAGCATGTCGATCACCGGACCCGGCGCGCCGCCGTGCAGCGGTCCCTTGAGCGCCGAAATGCCCGCCAGCACGGCCGAGGTCAGGCCGGCCTGGGTCGAGGCCACCACCCGGGCGGCGAAGGTCGACGCATTCAGGCCATGGTCGCTGACCGTCACCAGATAGGCGTCCAGGGCGTCAGCCTCCGCCTCGGCCGCAGGGCGTCCGCGCAGCATCCGCAGGATGTCGGCGCTGTGCCTCAGCGAGGCGTCCGGCGGCACGAGCGACTGGCCGGCCTGGGCCCGGACTACGGCCGGAGTGAACACCGCCGGCGCGGCCAGCAGCTTCAGCGCCGTGTCCAATCCATCGCCGTCCGCGAGCCTGGCGGTCAGGGCGCGCATGGCCTCGACCGGATTGAGCTTCAGCAGGCCGGCGTCAAGCGCCGCCGTCTCGGCGAAGACCGCCACGCGCGCCTCGCCCAGCGCCCGGGTCAGGTCAGCCGGCATGTCGTCGAAGAAGCCGTCGAACAGCAGGTGGGCGACGTCCTCGAAGCGGGTCCGTCCCGCGAGGTCGTCGAGGCTGTAACCGCGAATGATCAGATGGCCCGCCAGGCCGTCCACGTCCGAAAGCACCGTGCGGGCGGCGATCACGCCCTCAAGACCGTCACTCATGTCCTGTCTCCTTTTCATGGCGAGACAAATCGGCCTGCAACATGATATCGTCAATCTTGATCAATATAATCAACGTAAAGTCATGGATCGCGACTGGGTTTCGGCGGAAGAGGCGATGGGCCGGCTGGGGGTGCGCCCGCAGACGCTCTATGCCTACGTCAGCCGGGGGCGGATCGAGGCCAGGCCTGATCCCGCGGACCCCCGTCGCAGCCGCTATCGTCTCGCCGACATCGACGGCCTTGCCCAGCGCAAGCAGCGCGGCCGCAAGGCGTCCGAGGTCGCCGCCGGCGCGATCGCATGGGGCGAGCCGGTGCTGGCCTCGGCGATCACCACGGTCGCCGGCGGGCGGCTGTTCTATCGTGGGCGTGACGCGGTCGACCTCGCGGCGACCGAAACCCTCGAATCGGTCGCGCGGCTGCTGCGCGGCGGCCATGGCGCTGCGCTGAAGACGGCGCCGCAGGCCATGCCTCTCGCCGGCCAGTCCCTGCGCGAGCGCCTGTTCAGCACGCTCTCGGCGCGGGCCGGCATGGACCCTCCGTCGCGAGGGCGGGCCGCCCTGGCCCTGGCGGTGGAGGCGGTCGGCCTGCTGGATCTGGTGGCCGACGCCGCGGCCGGCGGACCGGGCGAGGGGCCGATCCATCGGCGGGTCGCCATGGCCTGGGGCAAGCCCGACGCGGCCGACTTCATTCGCCGCCAACTGGTCTTGCTGGCCGATCATGAACTGAACGCCTCGACCTTCGCCGCGCGGGTGACGGCGTCGACCGGCGCGTCGCTGGCCGCCTCGGCGCTGTCCGGCCTGTGCGCGCTGTCAGGACCGCTTCACGGCGGCATGGCGGGGCGGGTGATCAACCTGGTGGAAGAGGCGCGCCGCATCGGACCCGAGGCGACCGTCGCCGGGCGGATCGCCCGCGCCGGGCCCACCCCGGGCTTTGGCCACCCCCTCTATCCCGATGGCGACCCACGGGCGGCGGCATTGCTGGCCGCCTTCGAGCCGCCTCCGGAGTATGCGGCGCTGCAGGTCGCGGTGGAATCGATGACCGGCGAGGCGGCCAATGTCGATTTCTCGGTGACGGCGCTCTGCGCCCGGTTCGGCTTGCCGGCGGACGCGCCGTTCGCACTGTTCGCCATCGCGCGGACAGCGGGCTGGCTCGCCCACGCGGTCGAGCAGGTCCAGACCGGGGCATTGATCCGTCCGCGCGCCCGCTACGTCGGCGAGGCGCCGCTGGCCTGACCGGACGTCAGGCCCGCTCGAACGCCGCCTCTTCCGCCTGCAGCGGATGGTCGAGCCGGCCGGCCATTTCCTTTGGACATATCTGCCAGAACAGATCCCGCATCCGGTCCCAGTCGCGCAACAGCCCCTGGGCGAAGGCAGAGCCGGTCTCGTGCGCGTGCTCGGTGATCAGGCGCCGGAGATGCTCCTCCCAGTGCGGCGACGACAGCCGCTGGACGATGACGCTGTCGGTGTTGACCCGCGCCTCGAACCGCCCGGCCATGTCGAGCACGTAGGCCATGCCCCCCGTCATTCCGGCGCCGAAGTTGCCGCCCGTCGGCCCCAGGATCACCGCCGCGCCGCCGGTCATATACTCGCAGCCGTTCGCGCCGCAGCCCTCGACCACCGTAACGGCGCCGGAATTGCGCACGGCGAACCGCTCTCCCGCCTGGCCGGCGGCGAACAGCTTCCCGGCCGTCGCGCCATAGAGACAGGTATTGCCGATGATGGCGTTGGATTCCGGCGACACCAGATGCGGCGAGGGCCGCACCACGATCGTCGCGCCCGACAGTCCCTTGCCGACATAGTCGTTGGCCTCGCCGGTCAGGACGATGCGCAGGCCCCGCACCGCGAAGGCGCCGAGGCTCTGCCCGGCCGAGCCCTTGAGCTCGACGGTCAGGTGGTCGGAGGGCAGGGCGCTCATGCCGAACTTGCGCACGATGTGGCTGGAGATCCGTGCGCCGATCGCGCGGGCGGTGTTCCGCACGGTGTAGGTTAGCTGCATCTTCTCGCCACGCTGGAGCAGCGGGGCGGCGTCGCGGACGATCTGGGCGTCGAGCGTGTCGGGCACCTCGTTGCGGCCCTCGACGGTGCAGTAAGGCTTGTTCGGACCGGGGTCGGCGCGAACCAGCAGCGGGTTGAGATCCAGGTCGTCCAGGTGCTCGCCACCGCGCGAGACCTGGGTCAGCAGATCGGTGCGGCCGACGATCTCCTCCAGCGAGCGGAAGCCCAGCTGCGCTAGGATCTCGCGGACCTCCTCGGCGATGAAGGTGAACAGGTTGACGACCTTGTCCGGCGTGCCGGTGAACCGCGCACGCAGGTCCTCGTCCTGCGTGCAGACCCCTACCGGGCAGGTGTTGGAATGGCACTGGCGGACCATGATGCAGCCCATGGCGATCAGGCTGGCCGTGCCGATGCCGAACTCCTCGGCGCCCAGCATGGCGGCGATCACTACGTCACGTCCGGTGCGGATGCCGCCGTCCGTCCGCAGGCGGACGGAGTGGCGCAGGTTGTTCAGGGTCAGAACCTGGTTGGCTTCCGACAGACCCATCTCCCAGGGGCCGCCGGCGTATTTGATCGACGTCTGCGGGCTGGCGCCGGTGCCGCCGACGCTGCCGGAGATCAGGATGATGTCGGCCTTGGCCTTGGCCACACCGGCGGCGATGGCGCCGATCCCGGTCATGGCGACGAGCTTCACCGTCACCCGGGCGTCAGGGTTGATCTGCTTCAGGTCATAGATGAGCTGGGCCAGATCCTCGATCGAGTAGATGTCGTGGTGCGGCGGCGGGCTGATCAGCATCACGCCGGGGGTGGCGTGGCGCAGCCGGGCGATCATCTCGGTGACCTTGAAGCCGGGCAGCTGGCCGCCCTCGCCGGGCTTGGCGCCCTGGGCGACCTTGATCTCGATCTCGCGGCATTCGTTCAGATATTCGGCGGTGACGCCGAACCGGCCGGAGGCCACCTGCTTGACCGCACTGTTGGGATTGTCGCCGTTGGGCAGCGGCCGGTAGCGGGCGCGGTCCTCGCCGCCCTCGCCGCTGACCGACTTGGCCCCGATACGGTTCATGGCGATGTTCAGGGCGCCGTGCGCCTCCGGGCCCAGGGCGCCGAGACTCATGCCCGGCGTCAGGAAGCGCTTGCGGATCTCGTTGACGCTCTCGACCTCGTCCGGAATCAGCGGCTTGCGGTCGCTGCGCCAGTCCAGCAGGTCGCGCAGCTGGATCTGCGGCAGGGCGCGCATGCCTGCGGAGAACCGCTTGTAGCCCTCGTAGTCGCCCGTATCGCAGGCCTGCTGCAGGGCGTGGATCATCCGCGCCTCGAAGGCGTGCGCTTCGCCCGAGCGGCGGGCCTTGTAGAAGCCGCCGACCGGCAGGGCGACGAACGCCGGATCCCAGGCGCGCTGGTGCAGTTCGACGACCCGCTTCTCCAGGCCGGCGAAGCCGATGCCGGAGATGCGTGATGGCATGCCGGGGAAGAACTCCGCCACCAGCGACCGTGACAGGCCGACGGCCTCGAAGTTGTAGCCGCCGCGATAGGACGAGATCACCGCGATGCCCATCTTGGAGATGATCTTCAGCAGGCCCTGTTCGATGGCCGTCTTGAAGTTCACGCAGGTCTGGCGGAGCGTGGTGTCGCCCAGCAGCCCGCGATCGAGCCGGTCCTGGAAGCTTTCCTGCGACAGCCAGGCGTTGACCGCCGTGGCCCCGACTCCGACCAGCACCGCGAAATAGTGGGTGTCCATGCACTCGGCCGAGCGCACGATGATCGAGACGTAGGACCGCAGGCCCTTGCCGACGAGATGCGCATGCACCCCGCCCGTGGCGAGAATCATCGGCAGGGCGACCCGGTCGGGGCCGCTCATTTCGTCGGTCAGGACGATGGTCGCGCAGCCGCGCAGGGCGGCGTCCTCGGCCTCGGCGCGAACCCGGTCGAGGTTGGCGCGCAGGGCGTCGCCGGGCCGCGCCTCGCCGGCCGGGATCGGCATGGTGCAGTCGATGACCGCCAGCGCCTTGTCGCCGATGTAGCCGAGGATCCGCTCGTACATGCCGGTCGTCAGGATCGGGCTTTCGAGCACATAGACGTCGGTCTGGGCCTCGTCCTGGACCAGGATGTTGCCGAGGTTCTTGAAACGGGTCTTCAGGCTCATCACCCCGGTTTCCCGGAGCGGGTCGATGGGCGGGTTGGTCACCTGGCTGAAGTTCTGGCGGAAGAAGTGGCTCAGCGGCCGGTAGCCGTCGGACAGCACCGCCAGCGGCGTGTCGTCGCCCATCGATCCGATGGCCTCCTTGCCGTCCTCGACCATCGGAGCGAGGACCATCTCGAGGTCTTCCAGGGTCATGCCGGCGGCGGCCTGACGACGGGCCAGCTCCTCGCCATGGAAGCGGCGCGGCTCCGGTCCCGGGCCGATCCGCTCTTCCAGCTCAACCATGTTGCCGAGCCAGTCCGTGTAGGGATGCGCCTCGGCCAGCCGGTCGATGATCGCCTCTTCGTCGTAGAGGCGGCCCTCGACCAGATCGATGGCGATCATCCGGCCCGGCGAGATGTTCAGCTTGCGGACGATGCGGCTCTCGGCGACGCCGCACATGCCGGCCTCCGAGCCCATGATGACCAGACCGTCGTCGGTATAGGCCACGCGCAGCGGGCGCAGGCCGTTGCGGTCCTTGCCCGCCACGACCCAGCGACCGTCGGTGGCGCAGAGAGCCGCCGGACCGTCCCACGGCTCCATCACGGCGTTGCAGTAGCTGTAGAGCGCCCGGTGCTCGGGCTTCATCTGCTCGTCGCTCTTGCTCGCCCAGGCCTCGGGGATCAGCAGGGCCTTGGCCATCGGCGCCGAGCGCCCGGCGCGGACCAGCACCTCGAAGGTGTTGTCCAGCGCGGCGGAATCCGAGCCGCTGGCCTGGATCACCGGCTTCACGTCCTCGCCGAAATCGCCGAACGCTTGGGCGGCCATGCGGATCTCATGGCTCTTCATCCAGTTGGTGTTGCCCTTCAGCGTGTTGATCTCGCCGTTGTGGGCCAGCATCCGGAACGGCTGGGCCAGCCGCCACTGGGGGAAGGTGTTGGTCGAATAGCGCTGGTGGAAGATCGCCACGGCGGCGGCGAACCGCTCGTCGCGCAGGTCAGGATAGAAGTCGTCGATGTTCTCGGCGAGGAACATGCCCTTGTAGATCAGCGACCGGGCCGACAGGGAGCAGATGTAGAAGTCGTTGATCGCCGAGGCGGCGACCTTCTTCTCGATCCGCTTGCGGGTGAGGAACAGGGCCCGTTCCAGCGCCTCGCCCTCCATCCCCGGCGGCGGGGACAGCATGATCTGCTCGATCTCCGGCCGGGTGGCGTTGGCCTTTTCGCCGATCACCGAGGTGTCGACCGGCACCTGCCGCCAGCCATAAATATAGAAGCCGAAACGCAGGGCTTCGCTCTCGACGATCGTCCGCGCGGCCTCCTGGGCCCCCAGGTCCGTGCGCGGCAGGAAGATCTGGCCGACGGCGATCGCGCCGGGGCGCAGCTTGTGGCCGGTGTTGCGCACCTGGTCGGCGAAGAAGTCCTGCGGCACGGACAGCAGGATGCCGGCGCCGTCGCCGGTCTTGCCGTCGGCGTCGACCGCGCCCCGGTGCCAGACGGCCTTCAGCGCCTTGATGGCCAGCTCCACCACTTCGCGGCGCGGCTTGCCGTCGATGGCGCAGACGAGGCCCACGCCGCAATTGTCGCGCTCGCTGGCCGGATCATAGGTGTGACCGTCGATCAGCAGCCTGCGGTTGGCCAGATAGCGGGTGAGTTCAGCGCTCATGTCGGTCACTCGGCCGCGACGAGGGCGGGAGAGGTCGCCTTCGCCTGCAGATAGCTGTGGATGGAGTCGGCGGCGTCGCGGCCGTCGCGGATGGCCCAGACGACCAGCGAGGCGCCGCGCGCGATGTCGCCGGCGGCGAACACGCCGTCGAGGTTGGCGGCCTGGGTCTTGTGGTTGATCTTCACCGTGCCCCAGCGGCTGACCGACAGATCGGGCGCCGACAGGGTGGTCGGCAGATCCTCCGGGTCGAATCCGAGCGCCTTGATCACCAATTGGGCGGGCAGGTCGAAGTCCGACCCGTCGACCGCCTCCGGCGCGCGGCGGCCGGAGCTGTCGGGCGGGCCCAGACGCATACGGACGGCGCGCACACCGGTGACACCGTCGGCGTCGCCCAGCAGGCTGCGCGGCGCGGCCAGCCATTCGAACACCACGCCCTCTTCCTCGGCGTTGGCGACCTCGCGCAGGGAACCCGGCATGTTCTCCTTGTCCCGCCGATAGAGACAGGTGACGGACGTCGCGCCTTGGCGAATGGCCGTGCGGACGCAGTCCATGGCCGTGTCCCCGCCGCCGATGACCACAACGTCCTTGTCGGCCGCGTTCAGGGTCCCGGTCTCGAAGTCCGCGACCATGTCGCCCATGCCCTTGCGGTTGGAGGCGATCAGATAGTCGAGCGCGGCGACAACGCCCTGCGATCCCGTTCCCGGCATCTCCAGTTCGCGCGCGGCGTAGACGCCGGTGGCGAGCAGGACCGCGTCGTGCCGTTCGCGCAGCTGCGGCAGGGTGGCGTCGCGGCCGACCTCGAAGTTCAGCTTAAACACCACGCCGCCATCGGCCAGCCGCTGGGTGCGGCGCTCGACGACGTCCTTCTCAAGCTTGAAGCCCGGAATGCCGTAGATCAGCAGGCCGCCGGCCCGGTCGTGGCGGTCGTACACGGTGACGCTGTAGCCGAGCTCGCGCAGGATCTCGGCCGTGGCCAGACCCGCCGGCCCGGCGCCGACGATCCCGACCGACTGGCCGATCTCCGCGCGGGAGACGAGCGGCTTCACCCAGCCTTCTTCCCAGGCCTTGTCGGTGAGGTAGCGCTCGACCGCGCCGATGGTGACGGTGCCGTGGCCCGATTGCTCGATCACGCAGTTGCCTTCGCACAGGCGATCCTGCGGACAGATCCGGCCGCAGATCTCGGGCATTGCGTTGGTCGCCTGCGACAGGCGATAGGCCTCCTCCAGCCGGCCGGCGGCGGTCAGCCGCAACCAGTCGGGGATGTTGTTGTGCAGCGGGCAATGGGTCTGGCAGAAGGGTACGCCGCACTGCGAACAGCGCGAGGCCTGTTCGGTGGCCTTGGCGTCGATAAAGTCGGCATAGATTTCATGGAAGTCGCGGTCGCGCTCTCGCGCCTCCCGCTTCTCGGGAGTGCGGCGATCAATGATCGTGAACTTCAGCATCCGCTCGGCCATGCCGCGCCCCAGCCTTCCTGAAGGAAAAGATTGCTCTGGCGGCCTTCTAGGCGCTGGGAAACGCATGAAACATGCGTCAGTCCCTATAGTTGACCACTTTTGCGACCGGCGTTCGCTTTTCGGGCCGGTTTCGCCCAGCCCCGCCGCACATTATGTCCCGTTTGTAGACCATCAACCCGTGAGCCCTTCATGAGCGATTTTCTGGCCGCCATCATCCTCGGCCTCGTCGAGGGTCTGACGGAGTTCATCCCCGTCTCCTCCACGGGCCATCTGCTGTTGACCAAGGTCGCGCTGGGGCTGACCGACCCGTCCTGGGACAGCTTCATCGTGCTGATCCAGCTGGGCGCGATCCTGGCCGTGGTGGCGCTTTACTTCCAACGGCTGTGGGCGGTGCTGATCGGCCTGCCGACCGACCCGGCGGCGCGGCGGTTCGCCCTGAGTGTGCTCGTCGCCTTCATGCCGGCGGTGTTCCTGGGCTTCCTGCTCTACGACTTCATCAAGCAGGTGCTGTTCGAGAGCCCGGCGCTGATCTGCTGGTCACTGATCCTCGGTGGTTTCGTGCTGCTGGCCATCGACCGCTGGAGCCCGGCGCCGAGAGAGCATGACGCCATGAAGCTGCCGCTGCTGACCTCGCTGGGCATCGGTGTGATCCAGTGCCTTTCGATGATCCCCGGCGTCTCCCGTTCGGGGGCGACCATCGTCGGCGGGGTGATGCTGGGCGTCGACAAGCGGGCGGCGGCGGAGTTCAGCTTCTTCCTCGCCATTCCGACCATGGTCGGCGCCTTCGCCAAGGACTTCTGGGAAAGCCGCGAAAGCCTGATGGAGGGCAGTCACCTCGGCCTGCTGGCCGTCGGCTTCGTCGTTTCGTTCCTGTCCGGCCTGGTGGTGGTCAAGGTGCTGCTGGACATCGTCAGCAAGCGTGGCCTGTCACCGTTCGGCTGGTGGCGGATCCTGGTCGGCGCCGGCGGCCTGGCCGTGATCTACCTGACCTGACGGACTAGACGGCGCCTTCGGGCGTCGCCGCGTACTGGCCGCCCTTGCGGTAGCTGTAGAGATAGCTCGGGACGATCGCCTCGACGCTGCGCGGGGTGATGCCCAGCGCGTCAAAGCCCGCCGCGCCATCAGCGACGACATTGTCGCTGCGCAGCAGCTCGACCTGGTCCGACGTCAGCACCGGGGCGATCCCGATCACCGCCGTCACCGCCGCCAGTTTGCCGACCAGCGAGGCGACCGGCCAGGGCAGCGGCGCGAGGAAACGGTTCTTGCCGGTTTCCAGCAGCACGAACGCCATCAGCTCGCGGAAGGTGAAGACGCCCGGCCCGCCCAGCTCATAGGTCTTTCCAGCGCAGTCCGGGTCGGTCACGACCTTGGCAACCGCGGCGGCCAGGTCGGCGACATAGACCGGCTGGAAGCGCGTCTCGCCGCCGCCGGGCAGCGGCAGGGCCGGGCTGATTGAGGCCATGGCCGCAAACCGGTTGAAGAAGTCGTCCTCGGGGCCGAACACCACCGAGGGTCGCAGGATCACCGCCGTCGGGATCGCGGCGCGCACCGCGGCCTCACCCTCGGCCTTGCTGCGGGCGTACTTCGCGGGCGACTGCGCGTCGGCGCCGATGGCAGAGATCTGCACGAAGCGGGTGATCCCGCGCGCGGCGGCGGCCTCGGCGATCGCCTTCGCGCCCATCGTGTGAATCGTCTGGAATCCCTGGCGGCCGCTCTCGAACAGCACCCCGACCAGGTTCACGCAGACCTCCGCGCCGTCCAGCGCCCGGCTCACCGAGTCCGGATTGCGGACGTTCGCCTGAACCACCTCGATCTGGCCGACATCGCCCAGCATGCGCAGGCGATAGCCGCGCCCGACATTGCGGGCGGCGACCCGGACACGGTAGCCCTGCTTCGCCAGCGAGCGGACGACCTGACGACCGATAAAGCCGGTTCCTCCGAAGACGGTGACGAGCCCACGCATGACGGCGCCTTTTCCCTTTACGATAACGCCCGGATAGACGACGGGCGCTCTATACGCAACGCGCCATTGACCGCATCAAGACGGCGCCCTATGAGGCTCGCCTTCGCGCTGATCCGGGGTTCCGGAAAGGTATGCGAGCCCAGGTGGCGGAATTGGTAGACGCGCTGGCTTCAGGTGCCAGTGGCTTAACGGCCGTGGAGGTTCGAGTCCTCTCCTGGGCACCACCCTCCTCTTCTATATGGTAGTAGAGTGAGAGTGGGAGCGACTGCATTTGGCCAATCATCTGCATGAAGGCGACATCCCGGCGGGCCTGTTCGCGGGCGCGACGTCGGTGGCCATTGATTCCGAGACCATGGGGCTGAGCCTCCAGCGGGATCCGCTGTGCGTCGTGCAGATCTCGGCCGGCGACGGCGACGCCCATGTCGTGCGGATGAACCGTCCGCTCTATGACTGCCCCAACCTCAAGGCGCTGCTGACCGATCCCGCGGTGCTGAAGATTTTTCACTTCGGCCGCTTTGATATCGCCATGTTCGAGCACCATCTGGGGGTCACGACCAACCCCGTCTGGTGCACCAAGATCGCCTCCAAGCTCGCCCGGACCTACACTGATCGCCACGGCCTGAAGGACGTGTGCAAGGAGCTGCTCGGCGTGGACCTCAGCAAGGCCCAGCAAAGCTCGGACTGGGGAGCGGCCGTGTTGTCGCCCGAACAGATCGCCTACGCCGCTTCCGACGTGCTCTATCTGCACGGCGTCAAGAACCGCCTGCAGGCCATGCTCGACCGCGAAGGCCGGGCCGACCTGGCCCAGGCCTGTTTCGACTTCCTGCCCCAGCGCGCGCGGCTCGACCTCGCCGGCTGGGAAGAGGTCGACATCTTCGCCCATAGCTGAGGCGGCTGATGACGGTCGCCGCGCATCCCGCCGATACGCCCGTTGATCGCGACGCCGCCTTCGCGCGTTGGGAGCGCCGGCTGCGGCTGATCACCCGACTGCGCCGCGCCCTGCCCGCGCTGATGGCGCTGATTGCGCTCGGGCTCGTGGGCCTGGTGACGCTCAGTGCGGTGAAGGCGCCCAAGCTGGTCCGCAACGACGATCCGATCATCCGCATGGTCGGCGCCCGCTTCCAGGGACGGGTCGAGGATGGCCGCAGCTTCCTGATCGGGGCCCAGGAGGCCGCGCGGGACGAGCGCGAGCCTCATCGGGTCAGCCTGATCGAGCCGATCATGGTCGTCGGCGCCGAGACGGCGACGCCGCGCCGTCTGATGGCCCGCATGGGCGTGTATGACGAGAAAACGCGGCTGCTTCAGCTGACCGGCGATGTCCGCATCGACGACGGTCTCGGCAACCGCATCGCCTCGAATGACATCACCATCGACACCCGGACCGGGTCCGCTGTCGGCCAGAAGGGCATCGAGGGCGACGGTCCGGTGGGTCAGGTTTCGGCCGACTCATATACGGTCAAGGACAAGGGCGACCGCATCGAGTTCCGAGGCAGGGTTCGCACGCGCGTCAATCCGGAATAAGACGGGTCATGATCAGGTCGGGAGCGCGCATGCAGAGCGCGGTAAAACATCTTGGATTGGCGGCCACGGTCGCCGTCGGCGTGCTGTTCGGCGCGAGCGCCGCGCTGGCGCAGCTCGATCCGCGCGCGCCGATCGACATCACCGCCGATTCCTCGGAGGTCATCCAGAGCCAGTGCCAGTCGACCTGGAGCGGCGCGGTCGAGGCTCTCCAGGGGCGTACGCGGCTGCGGGCCGACAGCGTCCGCATGTACAGCCTGAAAAAGGGCGACACCTGCGGCGCCAGCGACCGGATGGAGGCGACCGGCCAGGTCTACTTCGTGACACCCGAGCGCACCGTCCGGGCTGACGCCGCCGTCTACAGCTTCGGCGGCGAGTCCATCACCCTGAGCGGCAACGTCATTGTGGTGCAGGGCAAGAGCGTGGTCCGCGGTGACCGCCTGGTGATCAACACCAAGACCGGCCAGGCCACGATGTCCTCCAACACCACCGGCCGCAACAAGACCGGCCGGGTTCGCGGCGTCTTCTATCCCAACCAGGGGACCACCAACTAGGTGGCCGCCGACCTCGACCAGAGCGGCGAGGGTCTCGTCGTCGACCGGCTGTTCAAGTCGTTCGGCGATCGTCAGATCGTGCACGGCGTCAGCCTGCGGCTGAAGCGTGGCGAGGTCGTCGGTCTGCTCGGGCCGAACGGCGCCGGCAAGACGACCTGCTTCTATATGATCACCGGCCTGATCCCGGTCGACGACGGCGCGATCCGTCTGGACGGTCGCGACATCACCGCCCTGCCGATGTATCAGCGCGCCCGCATGGGCGTCGGCTACCTGCCGCAGGAAGCATCGATCTTCCGCGGCATGACGGTCGAGGAAAACGTTCTGGCCGTCGTCGAGATGCGCGAGAAGGAAACCGGCCGCGCCCGCGAGGCGACCGCCGCCCTGCTCGAGGAACTGCGCATCAGTCACCTGAAATCGGCCCCGGCCGTGTCGTTGTCGGGCGGCGAGCGCCGGCGCGTGGAAATCGCCCGCGCCCTGGCCAGCGAGCCGTCGTTCATGCTGCTGGACGAACCGTTCGCCGGCATCGACCCCCTGGCGATTGCCGACATCCGCGACGTGATCGGCTACCTCAAGGGTCGCGGCATCGGCATCCTGATCACCGACCACAATGTGCGCGAGACGCTCGACATCATCGACCGCGCCTCGATCATCCACGCCGGTGAAGTGCTGTTCGAGGGCGCGCCGCAGGAGATCGTCGACAACCCCGACGTCCGCCGCGTTTATCTGGGCGACCGCTTCAACTGACGACTGCCTGTCGGCTGGGGGACACGTACTGAAGTACATGTCCCCGGCGGCGCGTTTAGTCGAGAATCCGGTGGGCGATGGCTTCGCGGCGGGCGGCGTCGACGCCGAGAACCTCTTCAAGGTAGCCGTCCAGCGTGCCGTGCTTCTCGTGGATCGCGCCGAAGGCGGTCTCAAGATAGTGGGCCTCGACACCCAGAGCCGTGATTACGGCGTCCTGGGTCGGGCGACGGCCGGTCATCTCCTCGATATGGGCGGCGAACTGCGGCGCGCGACGCTCGAAGCGCAGCGGATCATTGGTCAGCAGGAAGTCGGCGACGATGTCAGCCTCGCTGACGCCGGCCAGGTGATGGGTCAGGGCCGCCAGGATGCCGGTGCGGTCCTTGCCGGCCGCGCAGTGAATCAGCACCGCGCCGTCGGTCTCCGACAGGGCGTGGAAATAGCGGCTGTAGAGGTCGACGTGGCGGTCGACGTACGGGGCCTCCCGGTAGTAGCCGACCATGTAGTCGGTGAAGGCCCTGGCGGTCAGGTCCGAGTTCTTGATGAACAGGTGCCAGGGGTCCTCTTCCTCGTGGCCGAGGTCGTTCTCGATGACCAGGCCGTCGAAGCCTTCCCAGCGTCGGCTTGGGCTGCGTTCGCGTTCGTTCGGCCGGCGCAGGTCGACGATCACCGACAGACCCAGCGCCTGCATGGCGGCCAGGTCGGCCTCCGTGGCTTCTGACTGATGGGCCGCGCGATAAAGGCGGCCGCGCTTCAGGCGGCGGTCTCCGGCGGCGTAGTCGCCGAAGTCGCGGAAGTTCTCGATGGCGTCGAAGCTGATTTTGCGGGTCATGCCCCGGTTCCTAGCGAAGCCGGATGACGATGGCGAGACGTTCCGCGCCTTACCGTTCTTTCACTTGCTCCAGCGGGCCTCGCCCGCCATGACTTTCGCGGGGGACTATCGAGCGCAACAGTCATCACCGGGGGGTGGGCCGTATCATGCTGATCATCGAGAACCTGACGCACGTCTATCCGAACGGGACGGTCGCGCTGGATGACGTCAACCTGACGGTCGAGAAGGGCATGTTCGGCCTGCTGGGGCCGAACGGCGCCGGCAAGTCGACCCTGATGCGGACCGTCGCGACGTTGCAGGCGCCGACCTCCGGCCATGTCCGCTTCGGCGCGATCGACGTGCTCAAGGATCCTGAACAGTTGCGGCGCACGCTCGGTTACCTGCCGCAGGATTTCGGCGTCTACCCGCGGGTTTCCGCCTATGACATGCTCGACCACATGGCCGTGCTCAAGGGCATCTCCAATGCGAAGGATCGCAAGGAGACGGTCGAGACGCTGCTGGGCCAGACCAACCTGTGGAACGTGCGCAAGAAGGCCATCGCCGGCTTCTCCGGCGGCATGCGCCAGCGGTTCGGCATCGCCCAGGCGCTGATCGGCGACCCCAGCCTGATCATCGTCGACGAGCCCACCGCCGGCCTCGATCCTGAGGAGCGCAACCGCTTCCTCAACCTGCTGGCCGAGATCGGCGAGAACGTGGTGGTGATCCTCTCGACGCACATCGTCGAGGACGTATCCGACCTCTGCCCGGCCATGGCGATCATCTGCGACGGCCGGATTGTCGGCCAGGGCGCACCCTCCGACCTCGTCGCCGGCCTGCAGGGCCGGATCTGGAAGAAGATCATCGACAAGAGCGAGCTCAAGGACCACCAGGCCCGCTATCGCGTGATCTCCACCCGCCTGTTCGCCGGCCGCACGGTCATTCACATCATTTCGGACGACAACCCGGGCGATGGCTTCACGCCGGTGCAGGGGGATCTGGAGGACGTCTACTTCTCCACCCTCTCGACGCACCGCAAAGCCGCCTGAGGGCCCGGCCATGTTCAGCAAGATCGCGGGCTTCGAATTCCGCTACCAGCTGCGCAACCCGGTGTTCTGGGTCGCGGCGGTCATCTTCTTTCTGCTGACCTTCGCCTCGGTGACGATCCAGCAGGTCAGCATCGGCGGCGGCGGCGGGGGGGTGCACAAGAACGCGCCGTTCATGATCGGGCTGATCCACCTGATCCTGGCCATCTTCTACATGTTCGTGTCGACGGCGTTCGTCGCGAACATCGTCGTGCGCGACGACGAGACAGGCTTTGGCGGAATCCTGAGGTCCACGCGGATCTCGAAGTTCGACTACCTCTATGGCCGGTTCACCGGCGCCTTCGCGGCGGTCTGTCTGTCGTTCTTCGCCGTCCCGGCGGCGATCGCCATCGGCTCGCTGATGCCGTGGGTCGACAAGGAGACGCTGGGTCCGCTGACGATCCAGCCCTTCGTCTACGCCTATGTCGTGCTGGCGCTGCCGGCGCTGCTGCTGACCTCGTCGCTGTTCTTCACGCTGGCGACCGTCACCCGCTCGCTGATGTGGACCTACGTCGGGGTGATCGCCCTGCTGATCCTCTGGACCATCGCAGGGATCGCACTCGACAAGCCTGAATTCGAAAAGGCAGCCGCCCTCTGGGAGCCGTTCGGCACCGCCGCCTATGGCCTGGCGACCAAGTACTGGACCGTCGCGGACCGCAACACCCTGGTCCCACCGCTGGCCGGCGCCCTGCTGTTCAACCGTCTCTTCGCAGTGGCCCTGTCGGCGCTGTTCCTGTCGTCCGCCTTCCTCCTGTTCCGCTTCCAGTCCGGCGCTCAGTCCGGCAAGCAAGGCAAGGCTGCGAAGCTGATCGCCGCCGCTGCGCCCGATGTCGCGCCGCCGCCTCTCGCGGCTTTGCCGAAGGCGCGCTTCGACGCCGCCGCCGCCTGGGCCCAGCTGCTCGCCCGCACGCGCATGGACATGGGCCAGGTCTTTGGCAGTCCCGCCTATCTCGTGCTGCTGGCGATGGGTCTGTTCAACTCCATCGGCGCCCTGTGGTTCGCGACCGACGACACGGGCTACGGCGGACAGATCTGGCCGGTGACCCGCGCGCTGATCCCGCCGCTGCTGGGTTCGTTCAGCCTGATCCCGATGATCATTGCGGTCTATTACGCCGGCGAACTGGTCTGGCGGGAGCGCGAGAAGAAGACCCACGAGATCGTCGATTCCACGCCCGTTCCGGACTGGGCCTTCGTCGGGCCCAAGACGCTGGCCATCTCGCTGGTGCTGCTCTCGACGCTGGTGATCAGCGTGGTCGCGGCCGTGATCATCCAGGCGCTGAAGGGCTACCAGCTGTTCCAGCTGGGCGACTATCTGCTGTGGTACGTGCTGCCGCAGGGGATCGACTGGCTGCTGCTGGCGGTGCTGGCGGTGTTTTTCCAGACCCTCTCGCCGCACAAGTTCATCGGCTGGGGGCTGATGGTGATCTACCTGATCACCACGATCACCTTCGTGAACCTCGGCTACGAGCACAACCTCTACAACTACGGCGGCGCGCCGGGCGTGCCGCTGTCGGACATGAACGGCCAGGGCAAGTTCTGGATCGGAGCGGCCTGGTTCCGGGTCTACTGGAGCGCCTTCGCCGTCCTTCTGCTGGTGCTGAGCTATGCGCTCTGGCGGCGCGGCGCCGAGACCCGGCTGTGGCCGCGTCTGAAGCGCCTGCCCCGGCGGCTGACCGGCAAGGCCGGGGCGACCTTCGCCCTGGCGCTGGCGCTGTTCGCCGGCGCGGGCGTGTTCATCTACATCAACACCAACGTCTGGAACGAATACCGGACCGCCATCGCCGACGAGAAGTGGCTCGCCGACTTTGAAAAGACGCTGATCAGCGAGCACCATTTCGACGCGCTGCCCCGGCCCAAGATCGTCTCGATGACGCTGAAGGTCGACCTCTATCCGCACCAGCCGCGCGCGACGACGCTCGGCTCCTATGTGGTCGAGAACCGCACCGACGCGCCGCTGAAGGACATTCACCTGCTGTTCGACCGCGACCTGACGGTGAAGGCCGTCTCGATCGAGGGCGGGCGGCCGGCGGCCAATCCCTACAAGCGGTTCAACTACCGGATCTTCGCCCTCGATACGCCGATGCTGCCGGGCGAGCGGCGGGTGATCACCTTCACCACCGAACGCGCGCAGCGGGGCTTCCGCAACCGGGGCAACGAGACCCGCGTCGTCGACAACGGCACCTTCCTGAACAACGCCGAGATCGCGCCGTTGCTGGGCGTCGAGCGGTCAGGCCTGCTGCAGGACCGGGCCAAGCGCCGCAAATACGGCCTGCCGGCCGAACTGCGCCCGGCAAAGCTCGGCGATACCGCCAGCCGGTCGTTCCACTATCTGCGCCATGACGCCGACTGGGTGACGGCCGACATCACCGTTTCCACGGTGGCCGACCAGACGCCGATCGCGCCGGGCTATGAAGTGTCCAACGTGGTCAGCAACGGGCGCCGCACGGCGCGCTTCGTCACCGAGGCGCCGGTGCTGCCGTTCTTCTCGGTCCAGTCGGCCCGCTACACGGTGTCGAAGGAGGCCTACAAGGGCGTCCAGATCGCGGTCTACTACGACCCGCATCACCCCTGGAACGTCGAGCGGATGAAGACCGCCGGCAAGGCGTCGCTGGACTACTACCAAGCCAACTTCAGCCCCTACCAGTTCCGCCAGCTTCGGTTCCTCGAGTTCCCGGCCTATGCCGACTTCGCCCAGGCCTTCGCCAACACCATGCCCTGGTCGGAAAACCTCGGCTTCATCGCCGACTATCGCGACAAGTCGAAGTTCGACCTGGTGACCTACATCGGCGCCCACGAGATCGGGCACCAGTGGTGGGCGCACCAGATCGTCGGCGCCGACCAGCAGGGCGCGACCTCCCTGTCGGAAACCCTCGCCCAGTACTCGGCGCTGATGGTCATGAAGCACATGTATGGCGAGGACCAGATCCGCAAGTTCCTCAAGTACGAGCTGGACCGCTACCTGCGCGCGCGCGGTGGCGAACCGGTGGAGGAGCTGCCGCTCTACAAGGTCGAGGGGCAGGGCTACATCCACTACCGCAAGGGCTCGCTGGTGATGTACCGGCTGCAGCGGGAGCTGGGCGAGGAGACGGTCAACCGCGCCCTGCGCCGGCTGCTGCAGCGCTTCGCCTTCAAGGCCGCGCCCTTCCCGACCTCGCTGGATCTGATCGCCGAGCTGCGCGCCGTGGCGCCGGCCGACAAGCAGGCCCTGATCACCGACCTGTTCGAGAAGATCACCCTCTACGATCTCAAGACCAGGGCGATGGTGGTGAAGAAGCGCGCCGACGGCCGCTATGACGTCAGCCTGACGGTCGAGGCCAAAAAGGTCTACGCCGACGGCAAGGGCAAGGAGACCGCCTCCCCGATGGCCGAGATGCTCGATGTGGGCCTGTTCACGGCCATGCCGGGCGACAAGACCTTCGACAGCAGCAAGGTGGTGGTCATGCAGCCGCGGATGATCCGCAGCGGGACCCAGGTCCTGACCTTCACCGTCGACAAGGAACCCAAGTACGGCGGGGTCGATCCCTACAACTTCCTGATCGACCGCAACTCCGACGACAACCTGCTGAAGGCGGGCGGCTAGGCCGCCCGCCCCCGGACAGGTCTAGGACAGGCCCTTGCGGAGCGCGTCGGCCTTGTCGAGGTGCTGTTGAACCACCGGCGCGGTGGCGGCCGCGGCGGCCGTCAGGGTCGCGTTGTCACCGTCCTGGGCGTAGCGCGTCATCAGGTCGAGCGTCGCCTGGTGGGCGTCGATCTGGGCGTCCATATAGGCCTTGTCGAAATCTTCCGCCTTGGCCGCGCGCAGGTCGGCCAGGGACTTCATCTTGTCCTCCGGCAGGGCGGCCGGCAGCGTCAGGATCAGGCCCGAGGCGTTGATCGCCGTCTTCAGATCCTCCGTCGTCCGGGTGTGCATGTCGACCATCATCTGCGCGAAGGCCTTGACCTCCGGGTTGGTCGCCCGTTCCAGCGCGAGCTTGCCGGACTCGATCTCGTACATGTCGCTGATGGCCGCCTTGCTAACGAAGTCGGGCGCGGCCGCTTCGTTGGCGGCGGTCGGGATGGTCGCCGAAGGGTTGGCGTCCGGCGCGCCCATGGCGGCCTCTTCAGACTTTTTGCCACAGGCGGCCAGGGTCAGGGCCATGGCCGCGGCGCCGGCGAGGAGAAGGGTGCGATTCATGTCGGGAACTCCACTGGATTGACAAGCTCGCCCGCCGCCCCCAAGCGGGCCGGGTGATGACAAAACCTCACGGGGCCGTGATGAGTTCCGACGAAACTTCGAAAATCCCCGGTCCGCTGGACGGCCTCACGGTCATCGAGATGGGGACCCTGATCGCCGGACCCTTCTGCGGCCAGATCCTCGGCGACTTCGGGGCGGAGGTGATCAAGATCGAGGACCCCGCGGCGGGCGATCCCATGCGGCAGTGGGGGCGCAGCCTGCCGAAGGGCCATTCGCCCTGGTGGCCGGTGATCGGCCGCAACAAGAAATCCGTGACCCTGAACCTGCGCACGCCAGAGGGTCAGGCCATCGCCCGCCGGCTGATCGGCGGCGCCGACGTGCTGGTCGAAAACTTCCGGCCGGGCGCGCTGGAGAAGTGGGGCCTGGGCTACGACAGCCTGTCGGCCGACAACCCGGGCCTGGTCATGGCGCGGGTCTCCGGCTTCGGCCAGACCGGCCCCTATGCCTCACGCGCCGGCTACGCCCTGATCGGCGAAGCCATGGGGGGCTTGCGCTACATCACCGGCGAGCCCGACCGCGCGCCGGCCCGGGCCGGCATCTCCGTGGGCGACAGCCTGGCCGGGCTGCACGCGGCGCTGGGGACGATGATGGCGCTGCATTCTCGGCACCGCACCGGCAAGGGCCAGATCGTCGACGCGGCGATCTACGAAAGCGTCCTGTCGGTGATGGAGAACCTGATCACCGAATACGGCCTGACCGGCTATGTGCGCGAGCGATCCGGTTCGGTGCTGCCTGGCATAGCGCCGTCGAACGCCTATCCGACACAGGACGGGGCGCTGGTGGTCATCGGGGCCAACCAGGACACCCTGTTCAAACGGCTGTGTGAGGCCATGGGCCGGCCGGAGTTGAGCGACGATCCCCGCTACGCCGGCCATGCCGCAAGGGGCGAGCGGCAGACCGAGCTCGACGACCTGATCGGGGCCTGGACCTCGACCCTCGACGCCGACGCCCTGCTGGCCCTGATGGAAGAGAAGGGCGTCGCCGCCGGCCGCGTCTACCGGGCGCCGGACATGCTGGCCGACCCGCAGTTCGCCGCCCGCGAGGCCATTGTCGAGGTCCCGCACCCGGTGTTCGGCGCGGTGAAGATGCAGAACGCCTTCCCGAAGCTGACCGACACCCCGGGGGGCGTGCGGTGGCCAGGTCCGGCGCTCGGCGAACATACCGATGCGGTGCTGGCGCAGCGCGCAGGTCTGTCGGCGGATGAGCTGAAGGACCTGCGCGGGCGCGGAATTCTCTAGGCCGCTTCGGCCATGACCTTGCGCAGTTCGCTGCCCAGCATGTTGAGGTTCACCGGTTTACGGACCACCGGCGCGTCCCGATACCGGTCGTCTTCGCCGACTTCCTCGTAACCCGTGCAGAAGACGAAGGGGATGCCCCGGGCCCGGAGCAGGTCAGCCAGGGGAAAGACCAGCTTGCCCGCCAGGTTGATGTCGAGAATCGCAGCGTCAGGTTGCCGGCCTTTGGCCAGCAGCGTCAGGGCTTCGTCGGTCGATGCGGCCGGGCCGAGCACTTCCCATCCCAGTTGTTGCAGTCCATCCGACAGCTCCATGGCCACCAGAACCTCGTCCTCGACGATCAGGATCAGGCCACCGTTGTCTTTGCCCTCCATGGATCCGCCCGCGTCGGCATCGCCCGTTGACCGGCGGACCTGACTCAGCGCCGGACGATAGTTGCGCCCCGGCAGCAGCACCCGAAGGCTCATGCCCTCCGCGTTCCAGTCGATGTCCATCCGGCCACCCAGCTGGCGCGTTGTGACCTCCGAAACGAGCGTTGATCCGAAGCCCTTGCCGGTCGGGATGGTCACGGCGGGACCGCCTGTTTCGAGCCAGGTCAGCTCCAGTTCCTGGTCGGCCGTGGTCCGCCAGGCGATCTTCACCCGTCCGCTTTCCACAGACAGGGCGCCGTATTTGACGGCGTTGGTCGCCAACTCGTGCACCAGCAGACTGATCGGCTGGACGGCGTCGGCCGCCAGATTGAGCCGCGGGCCGTCGATCTGCACCTGGCCGGGTCGCTGGTAGGCCTCGGTCTCGTCGGTGATCACCCGGGCCAGGTCCGCCCCTTCCCAGCGGTTGCGCGATAACAGGGTGTGGGCCCGGGCCAAGGCCGCGACCCGGCCGCGAACGGCGACGACGAAGGCCTCCTTGGTCGGGGCGCGGGTCAGCGAGACCAGGGCCTGAACCACCGCCAGGGCGTTCTTCGCCCGATGGTCGACTTCCCGAACGAGAAGCAGACGCGCCTCTTCGTTGGCGCGGCGCTCGGTGATGTCACGCAGGATCACCGTCGCCAGCAATTCGCCTTCCACCTCGATCTGCGAAATCGAGGCTTCCACCGGAAACTCCTCGCCGGTAACCCGCAGGCCGCTGATGGCCCCAAGCGCGCCCATGCGGCGATCGGTGACGCCGGTCGCCCTGAATCGCCTGATGTGCTCGTCGTGTCCGGCGCGGAACCGTTCGGGGATGAAGCGCGAGATGGGTTCCCCCAGGGCCTCGGCGGCAGACACCTCGAACATCCGTTCAGCGGCTGGATTGAACAACAGGATCCGCTGCTGGCTGTCGATGGTGATCAGGGCGTCCATCGCCGAATTGACGATACCCTCCATGCGTCGACGGCTTTCCTCAAGCGCGCCTTCGGCCCGCTTGCGTTCGGTGATGTCCCTCAAAATGACGGTCGAGAGCCGCTCGCCCGCGATTTCCACCTGGGAGATCGACGCTTCTATCGGGAATTCTTCGCCGTTCTCACGCCGGCCGCTGATGGCGCCGAGAGAGCCCATCTGCCGGCTGGTGACGCCGGTGTCGGCAAAACGCCGGATGTGATCGCCGTGGCTCGATCTGTAGCGTTCCGGGATGAAGCGGGTGATCGGCTCGCCCAGAGCGGCTTCCGCCGACAGCCCGAACATGCGTTCCGCCGCCGGATTGAACAGGACGATGCGCTGGTCGTCGTCGACCGTGATGATCGCGTCCATGGCGGAAGCGACGATGCCTTCGAGGCGAAGGCGCGTTTCGGCGACATCGTTCAACGGCTTGCGGGGTCGATTGTCATCCCGGCTACTCATTCGGAGACATCCCAACTCTGGCGGGCCGCGTGGCGATCCGCAACCTGACGCTACGCCCGGTCCATGGCTTCCGCCAGAGCCCCGACGATCTGGTGAACATTGTAGGGCTTGCGGACCACCGGAGCGTCGAAACCCTCCGGCGCGCCGCGGTCGCCGTAGCCTGTGGCGAACACGAAGGGGGTTCCCCGGGCATGCAGGGCGGCGGCCAACGGCGCCACCGATTCACCGTTGAGGTTGGCGTCCAGCACCGCGGCGTCGATCTTGAGCGCCAGCATCGCCATGGCCTCGCCCAGGTCGGCCGCGCTGCCGACCACCGTGGCGCCGGCCTCGACCAGACCGGCTTCAAGCTCCATGGCCAGGAGGACCGCATCCTCGACCACCAGCAGCCGGAGCCCCTTGACGCCGCCATGCGGCGCATCGGTCCGGCCCTGTGAGGCGCCGGCGCCTGTCGGCAGGTCGATCTCGACCACCGGCGTCTCCATCACCGGGTCGGCGATCGCCCGGGCGTCGGCGCGCAGCACCGCCTGAACGCCATCGGCGCGGTAGTCGACGCGGCATTCTCCGCCCAGCTCCCGGCCGGTGACCCGGTCGAGCAGTGTCGAACCGAAGCCACGCCGCTCCGGCGGCGACACGGCCGGGCCGCCATTCTCGCTCCAGCGCAGGGTAAAGCCGCTCTCCGGCGCTCGCTCCCAGGTCACCTCGACCCGGCCGGCCTCGACCGACAGTGCGCCATACTTCACCGCATTGGTGGCCAGTTCGTGCAGCGCCAGCGACAGGGCGTTCGCCGCGCGTGGGGCCAGGACCAGGTCCGGGCCCTCCCATCGCGCCTGACCCGGGGCCAGGCCGCCCAGCTCGGCGGCCGCGATATGGGCGAGGCTGGCGCCGCGCCAGCGCGTGGCGGTCAGCAGTTCATGCGCCGAGGCCATGGCCTTCAGCCGGCCGGCGAACGCGGCCATGAAGCCCTCGGTGGACGTCGTGCGGCGCGCCGACTGGGCCGCCAGCGACTGTACGGCGGCCAGGACGTTCTTCACCCGGTGATCGAGTTCGGCGAGCAGGGTCTCCCGGTGCTCTTCCTCCGCCTTGCGGTCGGAGATGTCGCGCACCACGCCGATGACCCGTTGCGCCGCGCCGCCCGGGCCGGTCACCACGACGCCGGAGCCCTGCATCCAGCGCAGGCGACCGTCGTCGGGGCGGATCATCCGGTATTCGGCGCTATAGCGGCCGGAGCCGCGCAGGCCCTTGTCGACGGTCTCTCTCAGGGCGGCGACGTCATCGGCGTGCACGAACCGGAATGACAGATCGCCACCCTCGCCCTTGGCCGCGCTGGAGGCGACGCCGGTGATCGCGCGCATGCGGTCGCTGATCACCATCCGGTCCCGGGCGATGTCCCATTCGAATTCGCCCAGACCGGCGGCCTCGAGCGCCAGTTCGACGCGGCTCTGGTCCACCCGCGCGCGCCGCTCGGCGTCGATGATCCCCGCGTCGTGGGCCAGCATCTCGCTGGCGAGCGCCGCCAGGTCCTCGAGGGCGAGCCGTTCGGCTTCCGTATGGGGTTCATGGGGCAGGGTGTCGCCGACCGACAGCACGCCGATCGCCTCGCCGCCCGGCGCCAGCAAGGGCGCGCCGGCATAGAAGCGGACGTCAACCTGGCTGAAGCTCTGCAGATACCCCTCGAACAGCGGGTCGGCCCGGATATCGCCGCTGACGACGACCTGTGGATTGCGCACCATGAAGTCGGCCAGGCTGCCGGCCCGGGGGTACTGGCCGGCGGGCACGCCGAGGCGCGCCTTGTGCCACAGGCGGTCCTCGTCGACGAGCACGACGGCGGCGCGCGGCGCACGCAGGACCAGGGCCGCCATCCGGGCGACCCGGTCAAAACGTCGGTCCGACCCGCTGTCGAGCGCGTGGAGAGAACGAAGCGCCTTGAGTCGCGCGGCTTCGTCCATAGCAGGGGCCTGTCGCGCAGCGTCGTTCATGGGGTCACCATAACGGGTAACCGGCGCGCACGCGACAGGCGAGAATTCGTGGCGCCGGACCCCTTGTATGACTAGGATGGAACCCGATCTAACGCGTTGCGTTCCCGGTCAGTCCCCCGCCTGGAGGGACGCCGGTTCCGGCGCGTCCACGATCACGGAGTTTCCCATGCCCACCAACGCCACAACCCCGACCACCCGTGAAGCCGACGAGGTCAAGGCTGACCTGAAGAGCGCCGCCAAGCATGCCGAGCGTAGCTTCATCGACGCCGCCGACCAGGCGCGTGACCGACTGACCGAAGCGGCCCACCGCACCGAAGCGGCCGTCCGCGACGGCATGGAGACATTGCGCGCCCAGAGCCGCGCCTACGCCGACACGGCGACCGCCCAGTTCGATGACGCCCAGCGCTATGTCGTCGAAAAGGTCAAGGAACGGCCTGTAACCGCTACGCTCGCCGGGATCGGCGTTGGTGTGCTGATCGGCCTGCTCCTCTCCAGCCGGGGCGATCGCCGCTGATGATGGAACGGACGCTGATGGCTGTAGCGGCTGGCGCCGCTATCGCCGCCGCCGCAGCCGCCGGCGTCTTTTCGGCCTTCTTCGCCCTCTTCGCCTTTATCCAGCCCTACGTCGGCACGCCCGGCGCGGCGGCGATCATCGCCGGTTGCTCGGCGCTGGTTGTGGCGGCGGCCGGTTTCCTCGCCGCCCGCAAGGCCGAGGGCGATCGCAAGCCGGGCGCGGCGCCGGTCACGGACGCCACGCTGATCGACACGATCATGACCGTAGCGCGTGACCACCCGCTGCTGTCGGCGGGCGCCGCCGTCGCGGCCGGAATCTACGCCCTGCGCAATCCGCAGCTCGCCGCCGCCGTCGTCCGCGCCTTCATGGACAAGCCGCCGCACGGCCGGAACTGACGCCGCCGCGGAACGCTTCCCTCCGGACCCCTTTCCGGAGCGCGCCATGTTTGACCTTCCCGAACTTCCCTATCGTTCCGACGCCCTGGCGCCGGTGATTTCGGCTGAAACCCTGCGGTTTCACCACGGCAAGCACCACAAGGCCTACGTCGAGACGCTGAACGCCCTGCTCGACGACGCCGGCGACACACCGGAAAGCCTTGAGCAGGTTGTGCGCGACTCGGCGGCCGATCCTGCCCGCGCCAAACTGTTCAACAATGCCGCCCAGGCCTGGAACCACGGCTTCTTCTGGGACGCCATGTCGCCTGACGGGGGCGCGCCCGCCGGCGCCCTTGCCGGCGCCGTGGAGACCGGCTTCGGCGCTCTGGCGGATCTGAAGGCGGCTTTCGTCAAGACCGGGACTGAGCATTTCGGGTCGGGCTGGGTCTGGCTGCTGGCCGAGCGTGGCCGGTTGAAGGTCGTAGCGACCCATGACGCCGAGGGGCCGCTGACGCTCGAGAACGTGGTTCCGCTGACCGTCTGCGACCTCTGGGAACATGCCTACTATCTGGACCATCAGAACGACCGGAAGGGCTTCCTCGAGGCCTGGTTCGACACCCTGCTGAACTGGGACCTGGCCGCCACCCAGTTCGCCGCGGCGCAGGATCAGGGTCAGGCATGGACCTATCCGACGCCAGTGTTTGCGCCGGGAACAGCCCGCACAGCCAGGCGTTAGACAAAACAAGGGTTGGTCAATGCAGCCTGATACAAGCAGGAGAGAAGCATCATGCTCAGATGGGCGCTCATTTTTCTGGTCGTGGCGCTGATCGCCGCGTTCCTTGGCTTCGGCGGACTGGCCGGAACGGCGGTGGATATCGCCAAGATCCTGTTCTTCATCTTCCTGGTGTTGTTCCTGGTTTCGGCCGTAATGCACCTGGTCCGGGGTCGGGCGCCTTGAGGCGCGCGCTTCCGATGTGAGGCCAAAGGCGGCGGCGGGTCATCCCGCCGCCGCTTTCCGTTCGGGGGTCAGGCCGGCTTCGGCCGCCGGTCAATGGACCAGGTCCGCCAGGTCTCGAAATGCGAACCCGACCACGCCAGGGCGGAGATCCGGACGATGTCGTCGTCGACCTCAATGCAGTTGAAGCCGATCGGCGAGCCACGCTCGCGGACTGAAAGCGTGCTCGCGCCGACGGCCCAGGTGTGGCCGTCTCCGCCCGGATAGGGCAGGGCGAACGGCGCATGGACGTGGCCGGTCAGGACCAGATCGACGCCCCCGTCGGCCAGGGCGACCGCCGCCTCGTGTCCCCCGTGCACCTGGCCGCTCATCGGGCCGCCGATCATCTCGATCAGCGGGTGGTGGCAGGCGACGACCTTCAACGCGCCGGGCGGCGCCTCGGCGAGGGCGCGGACAGCCCTGCTCACCTGGCCCGTCGAAATCGCGCCCTTTGACCAGTTGGTCCGCAGTTGCACGCCCCGCGCGGTGTTGATCGAAGCGACCGCCAGGCCCGGTCGCCGCAGCAACGACGGCGACACCGGACCGAAGTGGCGCTCGTAGCGCTTCCAGGGTGCGAACAGCCGCTTCATCAGACTGAAATAGGGGGTGTCGTGATTGCCGGGAACAACGAGAGATTCGACCGCCAGGCTCCGGATCCAGCGGCGCGCGGCGATAAACTCCGTCTCCGAGCCTTCCCGCGTGACATCGCCCGTGATGATCGCCAGATCCGGCCGGTGCTCGGCGATCCAGCCGGCCGCGGCGCCCACGGCGCTGCGGTGCTCGCCGCCGAAGTGGATATCCGAGAGATGGGCCAGCCGCAGGGTCACGCCGTGGTCTCCGTATCGCGCGGCACCAAGGCCCGGAAGGCCACCGGCCGGAACCGGAAGTCGACGACGCGCCCCAGAAGGATCGGCTCGCCGTCCAGCACAGCCGGAATGCGTCCCGCCGCCCAGGCTCGTCCGGCGCGGATATGGGTAACCTCGACCGTCTGGTCCTCACGCCAGTCGCCGAGCGCGGCGTGGAAGCCGAGGCGGAAGATTTCCAGCGCCCCGCCCGGATCGATTGACGCGGCCTCCAGATACCCCTCGTCGTCCTCCATCGCCCGGGAGATCAGGGGACACATCAGGGCCAGGGCTTCAGCCTTGGCGCGGGGGCGGCCCCCGAGACTGAAGCGCAACCGGCCTGAAAACGCCCTGTGCAGCGCGCGCCGCGCGCGGATCAGGGCGCCCTTCAGATCACCGTGTCGCGCCGCCTCGCGCGCTTCGGCCCAGAGCGCGGGCGATCCGAGAATCGCCGCGACGTAGAACGCCTTCCCCTCGATCTCGCCGCCCGACACCGGCTTGATGACGCCGTCCCTGAGAATGTCGGCGAGGGCCGTCTTCCAGTCCCGGCCGCCATAGAGTGCGTTCGGTAGCATGTTCATGGTTCCGCCAGGCAGGGGCGCGACGAGCGGGCCCTTGGGGCCGCACAACTCCGCGCCAGCCCGCGCCGTGCCGTCGCCGGCGACGATGGCCAGCAGGTCGGGCTTCGTGTCGTACGCGGCCTGCAGGCATGCCTCCAGCCCGGCCTCGCCCGGGGTCGTGACCTCTCCGGTCACGCCCGCCTCGGCCAGGATGCGCTCGACGTCCGCCACGGCGTCGGGACCCGCGCTGCCGGAGGCCGGGTTCACCACGACGGCGATGCGTTTGAAGACAAGCGCCTTCTGCCTGGATTTCACGCTGCTTTGTCTCCCGCACCCCGTCCGATGCTCAACGGCTGCCCGGGCCTGCGGGTTCCCTGCCGGGGAACCCGACCGCCGGCCGGGCGTTGGCAACCAGGGCGGGGCTCACCGGAATACGAGGTATAGCCCATGAACAAGTCTCTCATCGCCATTCTGGGGGCCGGCCTTCTGTCAGCCGGCTGCACCACGACGGGCAACGTCGAACGCAACGCCGCCGGCGGGGCGGTCGTCGGCGCCATCGCCGGCGCCGTGATCGGCAACAACACGGGTGACGGCGACGCCGGGTCCGGCGCCGCGGTCGGCGCGGTGGTTGGCGGCGGCGTGGGCGCGATCAAGGGGTGTCGCGAAGACGGCGGTTGCGGGGCGACGCCCGCCCCGACCCGGCGTCAGTATTATGATGAGGCCGCTGGTCGGTATTACTATTACGATCAGGCGTCTGGTCGTTACTATTGGGAAGACGGCCGTCCCCGGACCTGATCGCCCTGTGCTCGCCGATGTGTGAGGGGCGGTCGGCCAGGTGGTCGACCGCCCTTTTATTTTGGTCTGAGGGTTGGGTGATGAACAAAGTCTCGAAGCTGGCGGCGCTGGGCGTCGCCGCACTGGTGCTGGGCGGTTGCGGCACGATAGGCAGCTGGCGGGTGAAGACCCCCAATGTCTGCCAGGACCTGACCGTGTCGATCTATTTCGAGCGGGACTCGGCGGCGATCACCCGCGAGGCCCAGGCGGTGCTCAGGGGCGCCGGCGATCTGGCCAGGGGCTGCACTCTCGGCCAGGTCGATGTCACCGGGCTGGCGGACTCTGTCGGTGATCCGGCCGTGAATCTGGCGCTGTCCCAGAAGCGCGCCGACGCCGTGCGCAAGGCTGTCTCGCGTCTGGGCTTCTCGACCGTGAATTTCGACGTCGCCGCCGTTGGCGAGCGGGGCGCGGTGACGGCCTCGGGCGCCGACCGTCCCCTCCGCCGGCGGACAGACGTCACCTTCCACCTGTCACGCTAGAGCCATCGACACCCCGCTCGGGGCCAACGGGTTCAGGCAGATAAAATCAGGGGGCGGATGCTGGGTCCGCCCCCTGAAGTCTGTCGTATCGGGAAAGGGGTGCGGAGGCGACTGGCCGGCTTTCGCCAGCCTCAAGTCGGGGGGGGCGTCGCCGCCTCCGCAATCCATAAACGTCGCTTGCCGGAAATCCGTTCCGGCGGATTCGAAAAAAGTTGAATCTTTTTTCGCCGGACGCGCGAACCCGGAACATCCCCTTGCCGCGAAACGTTTCCAGCCCGACCAAACGGACAGGAGACCGATCCCATGGCCGCGATCTTGAAACGCTTTTCCCGTCAGCCCCGACCCGGAGAGTTGCACATCGACGCCACGAATGCTCGTCAGGGCCGGTGGGGCCGGCATGTCTTCTGGGTGCTCGTCTTCTCGACCGCGCTGGCCATTGCCGCGCTGTTCGGGAGCTGGATGTTCCGTGCGGGCGATCTCTCGGCCGCGGACGCAACGAATACGCCGACGGCCGCGGAATCGCAGGCTGTCGGCGCACCCGAAAAACAGGTCCCCTGATCAGGCCGCCTTGGCGGTCCGGCCGGGATGGAAGAACAGCGCCTGGCCGATGGCGGCCTTCACCGTTTCCGGCTGGAACGGCTTGGTGATCAGGAAGGTCGGTTCCGGACGCTCGCCGGTCAGCAGGCGCTCCGGGAAGGCCGTGATGAAGATCACCGGGATGTCGTAGTGACCCAGGATGTCCTTCACCGCGTCGATTCCGGATGAGCCGTCGGCCAGCTGGATGTCCGCGAGCACGAGACCCGGCGCCTTGCGGGCGACCGCCTCGACGGCTTCCGTGCGGGTCGCGGCAATGTCGACCACGGTGTGGCCGAGTTCCCGAACGAGCGCCTCGATGTCGGCGGCGATCACCGGTTCATCCTCGATGATCAGCACGTCAGTCGCCAGCTCGGCGTCGATTTCGGTCTGGGCCTGGGAGATCAGCCGCTCGACGTCCGGGAAGTCGGTGTCGAGGATTTGCGCCGCTTCGCTCGGTGTGAACCCCTCGAGCGCGGTCAACAGGAACGCCTGCCGCGAGCGGGGCGCTATACGCATCAGGCGCTGGCTGGCCTCATGGCCTTCAGTCGGCGTACGATCTTCGAGTCGCGCGCCGGAGGTGCACCAGATGGCGTGGAACACATGATAGAGCGCGACGCGGGGCGAAAGCCGGCTGTCGAGCTGCTTTTCGCCAGCCGCCAGGGCTTCGAGTGCGACGCGCACGTACTGATCGCCGGTGGACTGGCTCCCCGTAAGAGCCCGCGCATATCGGCGCATATAGGGCAGATGCGGCGCCAGACGAGCAAGAAGACTCATAACCCCTCCCGTTTCAGGTCTCGAGTTTGGAACACGCGTCGACGCCCGCAAGGACGGGGACGCGTCTCCCTCAGGAGCGCCAACGCGCCGGAACGGCGGCGGTTCCCAGAATAAGTCGCCTGGGTCATCATATCGAACATTGTTTCGGGAACCGCGTCGGGAATCGGGCGTTGAACGCCTAGGTCACAGTTCCAGGAGGGGGCGGGCATGTCGCCGCGCCGATAGCATGATCGATCAAGGTCCCATGGATGAACGGCGGAAGGGTACGGCCCCGCTTGACGAAGCGAGGCTTCGGCAACGGGCCATCGGCGTCAAGCTACGCCAGATGTTCGATGAGGTGGTCAACGAACCCGTTCCCGACGAGTTCCTGGATATCCTGCGCAAGGCTGACCGGAAAAGCGGTGAGGGCTAGATGAGCGCACCACCGGAAAAAGACACTGCCCCGCTGGAGGGGCTCGCCCGCGACAAGGTGTTCCAGCGCGAGCTGGTCACGCTGATCCCGCATCTGCGCGCTTTCGCCCGCACCCTGACCGGGGACGCAACCCAGGCCGACGATCTTGCACAGGACGCCATGATCAAGGCGTGGGACGCCCGGGCCAGCTTTCAGCTGGGCACCAACATGAAGGCCTGGACCTTCATGATCCTTCGCAACCAGTTCTATTCCGACAAGCGCCGCTCCTGGCGCTCAACCCAACTCGACCAGGAAGCCGCCGAGCGCACGCTGGTGGCCGTTGATGATCCCGGGGCCCCCCTCGCCCTGGATGAGCTTCGACTGGCCATGAGCATGCTGCCCTATGAACAGCGCGAGGCGTTGATCCTCGTGGGCGCCGGCGGTTTCGCCTATGAAGAAGCGGCGGATATCTGCGGCTGCGCTGTCGGAACGGTGAAGAGCCGGGTCAGCCGGGCCCGCAAGGCTCTGCAGGGCATCCTGGAAACCGGCGCCTATGACCGTGACGGTCGCGAGGCCGGAGATGCGATGCGCTCGATCATCGCTGACGCGGAGCGGCTGAGCGCCATCCGGTGAATTTGCTCGACTGGTTGCGGTGGGGGCCTGCAACCACAATCCGTGTGAGGCTGGGCGTCGCGATGACGCTTGCACTGCTGCCCGTGCTTCTGCTGGGCGCGGGCCAGTCCGTGCTCGCCTATCAGCGCGAAGCCGCTGACCGGCAGGCTGTGCTGCAATCGGCCGCAGAGCGGAGCGCCGCGTCCGCGCGCGCGCGCATGGAAGCGGCGGGCGTGCTGCTCGAGACCCTCGGCCCCGGCGCGATCGGCATGGACTGCTCGCGGCGGCTGGCCGACATCCGGCAACGGCTGCCCGAGTATGCCAACCTGATCCGGTTCGACCGGATCGGGCGCGTGGCCTGTTCGGCGCAAACCGTCCCGGCGGATGCGGCGCGCCGCAACCGTGACTGGTTCCGCCGGCTTCAGGGCGGCGAGACGATGGTGGTGACCCTGACGCCGGGCGTCCGGTACTCGGATGCGCCGAGCCTGTTCACCGCCACGCGATCCTGGGACCCCAAGACCGGATTCAGCGTGCTTGCGGCGGTCATCCCGCTGTCCAGCCTGCAGCCGCAGCCCGAAGAGCGCACCTTGCCGCGCGGCGCGCAGGTGGCTGTCATTGATCGCCAGGGGCAGATTCTGTCGGTCACCGACAGAAGGGCCTTTCCGCCGATGATGAAGGCCTGGGTCGACCGGGTGGCCGACAAGGGCTCCTACCTGGGCTACGGCTCAGACGGTCGAGGCGTGCGCCGGGTCTATTCCGCCGCGCCGCTGGTCGGGGACAGCCTGTTCGTCGTTCTGTCGGCGCCCTCGGCGGGCCTGTTTTCGACGGACTGGCTCGACCCCCTGTCGGGTATTGTCTTCCCGCTGGTGGCCTTCATCGTCGCCCTGGTCGCGCTGTTCTTCGCGGCCGAGCGCGTGGTCGGCCGCTGGATCGCCTATCTGCAGCGGATCGCCGAAATCTACGCGCGGGGGCGGTTCACGGTCCGGCCGCTGCAGGCCGAGCGGGCGCCGCCGGAGATTCGCGACCTGGCGGAGACGCTCGACCAGATGGCCGCGACCATCGTCGCACGCGACGCCACGCTGCATGAGAACCTGGACCAGAAGGACGCGCTGATGCGCGAGATCCATCACCGGGTGAAGAACAATCTGCAAGTCATCAGTTCCCTGCTGAGCATGCAGGAGCGGGCGCTGAGCGACCCCGCCGCGCGGGCGGCGATGAGCGATACGCGTCAGCGGATCACCGCCCTGGCCCTGATCTACCGCGCCCTCTACCAGGGCCCCGACATCAAGCACGTCGACCTGAAGCCCTTTCTGGAAGACCTGATCGGGCAGCTCCTGGCCGGAGAAGCCGGTGGCCACATCCGCACCGACGTGCGCGCAGACAGGCTGGCGATCGACCCTGACAAGCTCGCGCCGCTGGCCCTGTTCGCCGTCGAGGCCGTCACCAACGCCCAGAAGCACGCCCTTCAGAACGCCGGCGGGACGCTGACCGTCGACTTCACCCTGCGCAACGGCGAAGCGGAACTTGCGATCGCTGACGACGGCGGCGGCGGGGTCGCGTCAACGCCCGAGTCATCCCAGACCGCCGGCGTCGGTCGCACATTGATGAGCGCCTTCGCGCGTCAGTTGCGCGGCAAGATGACCCTCGAACAGAACGCGATGGGCGGCCTCACGGCGCGCCTCGTCTTTCCGATGCCCGAGGTTCCCGCGGACGGAACCTGAGGGTGCGGGCGGCGTTGTTCCCTCGTGCAACAAACGCCCCGCTCACCGGGGCCCCGAGGAGACTACGCCATGCGTAAGATCGTAATTCTGGCCGTTGCGGCCGCCAGCTTGCTGGCCGCCGCGTGCAACACCATCGAAGGCGCCGGCAAGGACGTTCAGGCGGCCGGCGAGGCTGTCGAGGAAACGGCGAACGACGCCAAGTAGGCGTCTTCAGGATCCAGACGACGGAACGGCCCGCGACCTCACGGTCGGGGGCCGTTTTCGTTCAGGTCATGCTGTACTTGATCGGCAGGGATTTGGGCCCGCTTACGAAGCTGGCCAGGCTGCGGCGCGGCTCGCCATTGAACGCCAGCGTCTCGAGGCGGGGCAGCAGCTCCTCGAACAGGATCCGCATCTCCATCTTGGCCAGGTGCTGGCCCAGGCACAGGTGCGCCCCGTAGCCGAAGGCCAGGTGTTTGTTCGGCGACCGGTCGACGCGGAAAGCATCGGGATCGTCGAATACCGCCTCGTCGCGGTTGCCCGAGGGATAGGCCAGCCACAGCCAGTCGCCCTTGGCGATCTTGCGCCCGCCGAGCTCCGTGTCGGCGGTCGCCGAGCGCATGAAATGCTTCACCGGCGTCGTCCAGCGGATGGCCTCGTCGACCAGGCCCGGGATCAGGGACGGGTCGGCCTTCAGTTTGGCCAGCTCTTCCGGGTACTGGCAGAGGCCCCAGATCGCGCCCGCGGTGGACGACGACGTGGTGTCGTGACCCGCCGTGGCGACGATCACATAGTAGCTCATCGCCTCGAAGTCGTTGATCGGCTCGCCATCCAGCTTGCCGTTGGCGATCACGCTGGCCACGTCGTCGCGCGGATTGGCCTTGCGGTCGTCGGTGATCGCCTTGAAATACATAAAGAAATCCGCGATCACGCCCTGAATCGCGGCGAGGGCCTCGGGCCCCTGCATGGTCTCGGTCTTGCTTTGGTTGCGGTTCAGGTCCGGGTCCTGGGCCCCGAACAGCTCCTGCGTCAGCTTGAGCATGCGCGGCTCGTCCTCGGCCGGCACGCCGAGGATCTCCATGATCACCCGCAGCGGATAGTAGAGGGCGATCTCGTTGACGAAGTCGCATTCGCCGCCGAGCGAGGCCATGTGATCCACGTGCTGGCGCGCGATCGTGCGGATGCGGTCTTCCAGTTTGCGGATGTTCTGCGGCAGGAACCAGGACTGGGTCATGATCCGGTACTTGGGGTGGTCGGGCGCATCCATCTGGACCAGCGTGCGCACCAGGTGCGGACTGCCGCCGGTCATGGCCCGGACCATCTTGTCGCCTTCGATCGTGGTGAAGGTCGTCGGCATGTCGCCGGAGTGGAACAGATCGTTCTGCCGGCTGACCTCGAGGATGTCGGCGTGCTTCGTCACCAGCCAGAACGGATAGACGCCTTCGAGCTCAGCCTTGCCCAGCGGGTTGTTGGCGCGCAGCCAGCGGAAGGCGTCATGGACGCTGTCATCGGCATAGGCTGCCGGATTGATGGCCTGAAAGGCGATCTCATCGGGAATGCGTTCTGCGCCGCTCATGGTCGTTTCCTCTTTTGCCCCGGACCGGAGCATGCCGCCGTGACGTCACGGAAGCAAAGGGGCAGCCGAATGGCGGCGTCAGCCGTAATCCTCACGGCAGCGGGCGTGGAGCTCCAGGTCGCGAGCGTAGAGCCGCTCGATCTTGCGGCGTTCGGCGGCGGAGATCTCGAGCACCTCGACCTGCCGGGTGACATTCGACTGGCTGAGGGTCAGCGGCCTGCCGGTCAGGTCCGACATCCGGTTCGCGAAAGCGTCGGCCTGTTCCAGCACGCCCCAGCACCAGATGGTCGGCAGCACCGCCTCCAGCGGCTGGCCGGGAAGCCAGCCCAGATACGCGCTGGCCAGATCGCCGAACACCTCGGGATGCTCGAGCTGGTAGTCGAGGAACCCCTCGAAGCCATAGCGTCCGGCGGCCTGCGCGGTCAGGTGGGCGTCGAACCGTTGCCAGGGCTTCTTCTTCAGGAACCCCTGCCGGGCGTAGTTGTAATCGGACCGGGCCCGTTCGGCGGGGTCGCGCAGCAGGACGATGCTCTGGACCGGAAGGCTCAGGCCGGACTGCACCGCGGGCTGGTCGAAATGCCCGCCGATCAGCAGATCGCCCGGCTTCACGGCGGCGTCGATCTTCGCCAGGGCCGCGTCGAGGCTCAGCACCTTCAGGTGCTTGCTGAGGTTCTGGGCTTGCGAGCGCCACAGGCGAAACGCCTGCCAGCGACTGATCATCGCCTCACGGCCCAGCGTGTCGGGCAGATAGAAGGTCGTGCGGTCGGGAAGGGCCTCGGCGACGATCCGGGACAGGCTCTTGGAGCCGCTCTTGGGCACCCGGATGCAGGCCAGCACGGCCTGGTCCCGGGCTGCGGGCATCAGGCGGCGACCCGGAAGGCGGGGTTGCGGGCGTAGAGGCCGTCGCGGCCGCTGATCGGCCGGTAGGCGTCGGTCAGGCCCAGCGGGCTCTCGCCCTGGCCGAGCACGAGGAAGCCGTCCGCCGGCAGGGCGCGGGCGAGGCCTTCCAGCACGCCGGGCCGGACCGCGTCGTCCATCGCCGACAGCACGTTGCGGCAGAAGATCACGTCGAACCGGCCGACCGACGACAGGTCGCTGGCGAGGTTGAGGCGCCGCCAGCGGACCCGGCCGCGGATGCGCGGCGAGAGCCGCCAGCTGTCCTCGACCTTCTCGAAGTAGTCGACCAGCATCCGGATCGGCAGGCCGCGCTGGACCTCGAACTGGTTGTAGATCCCGGCCTGGGCCTTCTCGAGATAGCGTTCGGAGATGTCCGAGCCGTAGATCTCGATCCGCGCGCCCGGCTCCAGCCCGACGCCGGCCTCGGCGATCATGGCCAGGCTGTAGGCCTCCTGGCCGGTCGAACAGCCGGCGCTCCAGATGCGGATCGGCTCGGGGCCGCGCATCCGTGTGAGGGTCGGCAGGATGTCGTCGCGGAACAGCCTGAACGGCGTGCGGTCGCGGAAGAAAGCCGTCTCGCTGGCCGTCATCGCCTCGACCAGCGCCCAGATCAGCGGCTCTTCGCGCCGCGCGCGCAGGCCGGCGATCAGCTCGCTGACCGAGCCGTAGGACTCACGCCGCGCCAGAGGCCCCAGGCGGCTTTCGATCAGGTAGGTTTTCGTCGGGTCAATGTTCAGACCCGCCCGCTGGCGGCACAGGGCCACGATCAGCTTGATGTCGTCCGGAGTCATAGCGCGACAGTCTCCCGGGCGGAGATGTCGGCCTCGGCGAACTTGGCCTGGATGATGTCGCCGTCGAACGGCTTCATGATGTATTCGCAGGCGCCGGCGGCCAGCGCCTCGCGGATGCGGGCCGGCTCGCTCTCGACCGTGCAGAACACCACCTGGGGCGCGTCGCCGCCGGGCTCGGTCCGCAGCTGGCGCAGGAAGTCCAGGCCGTTCATCACCGGCATGTTCCAGTCGAGCAGGATCACGTCGGGCATCGCCGCCCGGCACCAGGCAAGCGCCTCCAGCCCGTCGGACGCCTCGGCGACCTCGAACCCCAGATCCTCAAGGATCCGGCGGGCGACCTTGCGGATCACCCGGCTATCATCAACCAGCAGACAGGTTTTCAAGGCGCGAGCGCTCCTTCCCCGTCCGATGTTTTGAGCCGTGTCGGTTAACGGGTGGTGAGAGGACGTAGAAAACGTAGACGGTGGCCTGTCCAAAGCTGTGGAAAGTTACAGACACTGTCATCCCGGCCGCAGCGCGGAGCGCGGAGAGCCGGGACCCAGATTTGGCTTCAGGCGCCGGGAACTGGATCTGATCTGGGTCCCGGATCGGCCAAGGGGGCGTCCGGGATGACAATGCTGAACCAGGGTGACCATCTCGGGCTCGCCGAAGGCGAGCCACCTCCCCCGACGCGGAGGATTTAGACCGGCGCCCAGGCGGCCAGGGTGACCTTGTCCTCGCCGACTTCCGCGGCCAGCTGGCCGCCGGCGGACTTGACGATCAGGGAGAGGTAGTAGGCCTGGACCCAGGCGCCGCCGACCGCGTCGCCGCGGCCCTCGCCCTTCAGACCGCGCAGGACTTCGGGCTTGAGCCGCGCGCGCGGGCCCGTCGCGTCGAGCGTGATCGCCGCCCGGCCGTCGGCCTCGACCACGCGAACCACGGCGGTCCCGCCCATCGGCAGGGCGCCCGCGCCGATCTGGCAGAGGTTCATGAGAATGCGGGCGGCGGCCTTGTTGACCGTCGCCGGCTCGACCTTCCAGTCCAGCTCCGGCCGCACATGGGCGAAGACCCCCTTGGCCAGCGATTCCAGCTCGCGCGGATCGAAGCTCTCGGCCGTGGACGAGGCGCCGAAGGCCACGCGGCTGAACTGCAGCAGGTCGGCCAGCTTGCGGGCGCTCTGGCCGATCAGGTCCATGGCGTCGTCGCGCATGTCCTGGGCGGTCGGGTCCTCCAGCAGATCCAGGCCCGAGACGATGGCGCTGGCCGGGCTGATGAAGTCGTGACAGAGGCGCGCCGAGATCTGGGCCGCCAGCTCGGCGGCGTCCGGCAGGGTCTCCTCCACGACGGGCGGGGCGGCTTCGATGGGATCGGGGTCGGTCATGGCCAGCGAAATTGACCTGATTTGAAGCGTTGGCAAACGTCCTTCCGGCCCCTAACGAAGCGCCCATGGACCCGTTCATCGAACCCGGCGCCCTGGTGCGCCATCCGGATCGCGAGGACTGGGGTCTGGGACAGGTGCAGTCGGTGACCGGGCGGCGGGTCACCGTGAACTTCGAACATGCCGGCAAGCAGGCGATCGACGGGTCGGTCGTGCGCCTGGTCTTCGTGGCCGACGACCCTGGAGCCCGCCGATGAGCGACGCTGATATTGGACTCATCCTGGCGGACATCGTCGAGGAGGCCGGGCGGCTGGTGCTGCCCTACTGGTCGCACGGCGGCACGGTGGCCCACACCAGCAAGGCCGACATGAGCCCGGTGACGATCGCCGACCAGGAGGGCGAGAAGCTGATCGTCGCCCGGCTAAAGGAGCATTTCCCCGACATCGCCATCGTCGCCGAGGAGCAGGCCGCCGAGTTCGGCACGCCCGACGCCATCGGTGACCGGTTCTTCCTCGTCGACCCCGTCGACGGCACCAAGGCCTTCATGCGCGGTGATCCGAGCTTCACCGTCAACATCGGCCTGGTGGCGGGCCGCCGTCCCGTCGCGGGCGCGGTCTGCGCCCCGGCCTCGAACGAGACCTGGTTCACCACGGCCGGCGGGACGATGAAGCGCGCCGAGGGCGGGCCGGCCTCGCCCGTGCGCGTGCGGCCCTGGCCCAAGGGCGAGGCTGTGGCCCTGATCAGCCACACGATGAAGGAAGAGGCGCTCGCCAAACTGACCGCCGAGTACGGTTTCGACCGCAAGCTGGCGATGGACAGCTCGGTCAAGCTCTGCCGCATCGCCGAGGGCGTGGCCGACATCTATCCGCGCCACGGCCCGACCAGCGAGTGGGACATCTGCGCGGCCCAGGCGGTGCTTGAGGCCGCCGGCGGGAGCGTGAGCGGGTATCAGGGGGCCGAGTTTCTGTACGGCAAGGCCGACAAGCGGTTCCTGAACGAGTGGTTCGTGGCGCGCGGCGGGTAGTGTTGTCCTGACTGTCGCTGCAGCGCCTGCTTCAATAATATCCGTCATCGTCGGACTTGTTCCGACGACCCATGCACGCCGATCTCGCCGGAGATGACAGTGTGCATGGGTCCTCGGGACGAGCCCGAGGATGACGGGAGTGGGTGCGCGGTTCCTTGCTCCGCAAGGGGTTTCGCCGTGGTGTCTGGTCTTTCATTCCGCTATTTTACCCCCGGCTGAAGGGGCGAGGATGAGCGGAATTTTGGGGCTACCCCCGCAACCCCAGCACATCCTGCATATCAAACGCCCCGGCCCCCCGCCCGGCGACCCACC
This sequence comes from Caulobacter sp., assembly GCA_021741355.1. GTDB lineage: Bacteria > Pseudomonadota > Alphaproteobacteria > Caulobacterales > Caulobacteraceae > Caulobacter. Next base: position 125,647 of record JAIOXZ010000002.1, on the reverse strand, counting down.
GCGCCGCCGTCACCGCCCCGCGCGCAAAGAGCGAGCGGTCCCGCGACGAGTGGCTGATGGTCAAAATCTCCTCCTCACCGGCAAACGTCACGCTGTGCTCGCCGATGATGCCGCCGCCGCGCAGGACGGAGAAGCCGATCTGGCCGTCGGGTCGCGCGCCGGTCAGGCCGTGTCGCGCGGGCTGGATCACGTCGTTCAGGGCGACGCCCCGGCCCCGCGCGGCCGCTTCGCCGAGCATCAATGCGGTGCCGCTGGGGGCGTCGACCTTGCGCTTGTGGTGGGCCTCGAAGACCTCGATGTCGAAGTCGCTTGCGTCGAACGCGCGGGCGGCCTGTTCGACGAGGCCGAGCAGCAGGTTGATGCCCAGCGAGAAGCTGCCTGACCGGACGATGGCGATGCGGCCGGCGGCCTCGTCGATGCGGCGGGTCTGGTCCTGCGAGAAGCCGGTGGTGCCGATGACCAGGGCCACCGCGCCGCGACCGGCGGCCTTTTCGGACAGGGCGACGGAGGCCTCGGGCGTGGTGAAGTCGATGACCACATCGGCGGCGGCGATGGCCTGGTCGATCGTGACGAGCCCGTCCCCCTCGACGCCCGGACGTTCGTAGCGCGCGACCACCGCGACGTCCTCGCGGCCCTCGCAGAGCGCGATTACCGCCCGGCCCATCCGGCCGAGCGCGCCGGCGACGGCGATCTTCACGGGGGTCGGGGCGGTGTGGGTCATGGGGAAGGATTAGCGCCTGCTTCCGCGCCCGTCACCCTCGCCGCATCAAACCCCGTCATCCTCGGGCTTGTCCCGAGGACCCATGCACACAGTCCTCTCCGGAAAAGTCGCCGCGCATGGATCCTCGCCACAAGGGCGAGGATGACGACAAATTTTGATTCTGCCCGGTCGTGCGCCTCTTGGCAGGGAGGGAAGGAAGATGGCGCGACAGGTTGTCCCACCGGCCCCCGCCCGTTAGGTTGCGCGCCTCTCAGCCCAACCGACGCGACCGGCCTGACGACCGGTGACGCCGCCCCAGCGTTTCAAGGACGTCCCCTTCGCCATGAGCGACTCCGAAAAGAAGACCTTCACCGACGAGGAAGCGCTGGCCTTCCACCAGTTCCCGACGCCCGGAAAGATCGCCATCGCGGCGACCAAGCCGATGGCGACGCAGCGGGATCTGAGCCTGGCCTATTCGCCGGGCGTGGCCGTGCCGGTGCTGGCGATCGCCGAGAACCCGGACCTGGCCTACGACTACACCTCCAAGGGCAACCTCGTCGGGGTGATCTCGAACGGCACCGCGATCCTCGGGCTGGGCAATCTGGGCGCGCTGGCGTCCAAGCCGGTGATGGAAGGCAAGGCGGTGCTGTTCAAGCGCTTCGCCGACGTCGACGCCATCGACATCGAGCTGAGCACCGAGGATCCCGACGAGATCATCACCGTGGTCAAGACCATCGGCGTGACCTTCGGCGGCATCAATCTCGAGGACATCAAGAGCCCCGAGTGTTTCATCATCGAGCAGCGCTGCCAGGAGCTGCTGGATATCCCGGTGTTCCACGACGACCAGCACGGCACGGCGATCATCTGCGCCGCCGGGCTGATCAACGCCTGCTACATCACTGGCAAGAAGCTGGAAGACGTGAAGGTCGTGCTGAACGGCCCGGGCGCCGCCGGCATCGCCTCGATGGAGCTGATCAAGGCGATGGGCGTGCGGCCCGAGAACGTCATCGCCTGCGACTCCAAGGGCGTGCTCTACCAAGGCCGCACCGACGGCATGAACCAGTGGAAGAGCGCCCACGCGGTCGATACCGACAAGCGCACCCTGGCCGAGGCCGTGGTCGGGGCGGACGTGCTGCTGGGCCTGTCGGCCAAGGGCGCCTTCACCAAGGAGATGATCGCCAGCATGGCGCCCAATCCGGTGATCTTCGCCATGGCCAACCCGGACCCGGAGATCACGCCCGAAGAGGTGCACGCCGTGCGCGGCGACGCGATCATGGGCACCGGCCGCAGCGACTATCCCAACCAGGTCAACAACGTCCTGGGCTTCCCCTACATCTTCCGGGGGGCGCTCGACGTACGGGCCCGCCGCGTCAATCACGAGATGAAGATCGCCTGCGCCAACGCCCTGGCGATGCTGGCGCGGGAAGACGTTCCGGACGAGGTGGCCGCCGCCTATCACGGCCGGCAGCTGAAGTTCGGCCCGCAGTACATCATCCCGTCGGCCTTCGATCCGCGGCTGATCTGGTACATCCCGCCGTTCGTCGCCCAGGCGGCGATGGACACCGGCGTGGCGCGCAAGCCGATCGCCGACATGGACGCCTACCGCGCCTCGCTGGCGCAGCGGCTCGATCCGACGGCGGCCTTCCTGCAGAAGATCTCCGGCGCCGTGATGAACGGACCCAAGAAGCGCATCGTCTTCGCCGAGGGCGAGGAGCCCAGCGTGATCCGCGCCGCCTACGCCTTCCAGGCCCAGGGCTATGGCCAGGCGATCCTCTGTGGCCGCGAGGAGCTGGTGCAGGAGAACATGCGGCTGGCCGGTCTGAACCCGGACGAGGTCGACCTGCAGATCGTCAACGCGCGCCTGTCGGACCGCAATCCGGACTACGTCGAGCACCTGTACCAGCGGCTCCAGCGCGAGGGTTACCTCAAGCGCGACGTGCAGCGGCTGATCAACCAGGACCGCAACAGCTTCGCCGCCTCGATGGTCGCGCTCGGCGACGCCGACGGCATGGTCACCGGGGTTACCCGCAGCTACGACCAGGTGCTGGAAGAGGTCCTGCGGGTCATCGATCCGGCCCCCGGCGGCCGGGTCATGGGCATGTCGATCGTGCTGGCCAAGGGCCACACGGTGTTCATCGCCGACACCAACGTCACCGAGATGCCCGAGGCCGACGAGCTGGTCGAGATCGCCTGCGAGGCGGCCGGCGCGGTGCGTCGGCTGGGCTTCACCCCGCGTGTGGCCTTCCTCAGCTACTCGACCTTCGGCAACCCGATGGGGCTGCGCTCGGAAAAGGTCCGCGAGGCCGTGGCCATGCTCGACGAGATGGACGACATCGACTTCGAGTACGAAGGCGAAATGCCGCCCGAGCTGGCGCTGGAGCCGGAGTCGCGCGGCAACTTCCCGTTCATGCGCCTGACCGGGCCGGCCAACATCCTGATCATGCCGGCGATCCACTCCGCCTCGATCTCGACCAAGCTGGTCCAGAGCCTGGGCGGGGCGACGGTGATGGGTCCGATGCTGCTGGGCATGAACAAGTCGGTGCAGATCGCGCCGCTGTCGGCCTCGGTGTCCCGGATTCTCAACATGGCGCTCATGGCGGCTTACGACCAGCCGCTCGAGCCGGTGGCGGAGTAGGGCCATGGCTTCATGATCCGCCGCGCCGTGACGAGTTTCATCCTCCAGGCCTGACGCGCCCCCTTCGCCGGGGTGGCGCGCGCGCCACTCCATTTTCCGCGAAGGGACAATCCCATGACGCGCGTACCCGACGCCGCGATCGGCGTTGATTTCGGCACGACCAACACGGTCGTCGCCTTCGACCAGGGCGACGGCCAGGCGGCCCTCGCCGGGTTCAGCCATGACGGCCAGCCGTTCAACGCCTTCCGCTCGGCGCTGAGCTTCCACGCCCCCGCCGACGACCCCGCCGGCCGGGTCGTCGAGGCCGGGCCCTGGGCCATCGACGCCTATGTCGAGGAGCCGCTGGAGACGCGGTTCATCCAGTCCTTCAAGAGCTACGCCGCCTCGACGCTATTCACCGACACCGAGATCCTGCGGCGGCGGTTCAGCTTCGAGGACCTGTTGAGCGCCTTCCTGCTGAAGGTGCGCGAGCATGGCGGGGCGGATCTGGCCGACCTGCCGAAGCGGGTGATCGTCGGGCGGCCGGTGGCGTTCGCGGGCCTGCGGCCGGACCCGGCGCTGGCGCTGACGCGCTACGAGACCGCGTTCCGCCGGCTGGGGTTCGAGGACATCCGCTATGTCTACGAGCCCGTCGCGGCGGCTTTCTTCTTCGCCAAGCGGCTGGAGGGCGACGCCACGGTGCTGGTGGCCGACTTCGGCGGCGGCACCAGCGACTTCTCGCTGGTGAAGTTCACGCGCCAGGACGGGCGGGTGAAGTCGCAGGCCCTGTCCAACGCCGGGGTAGGCGTGGCGGGGGACGCGTTCGACTACCGGATCATCGACCATCTGGTGTCGCCCAGGCTCGGCAAGGGCAGCCTTTACAAGGCGTTCGACAACGTCATCCCGCTGCCCAACCGCTACTTCACCGCCTTCGCGCGGTGGGAGCAGCTGGCCCTGCTGCGGGCGTCGAAGGACATGCGCGATATCCGCCGGCTGGTGCGCGACGCGGTCGAGCCGGAGAAGCTCGAGCGGCTGGTCGAGGTGCTCGACGACAACCACGGCTACCGGCTCTACCAGTCGGTCTCGCGGCTGAAGGAGGCGCTGTCGGGGGCGGAGGAGGCGGTGTTCTCGTTCAAGGGCGGGTCGGTGGAGATCGAGGGGCCGGTGAAGCGGTCGAGCTTCGACCGCTGGATCCAGCCGGAGCTGACGGCCATAGAGGGGGCGGTGGATCAGGCGCTGGCGCGGGCGGGGCTGACCGAGGCCGGGGTGGACAGGGTGTTCCTCACGGGCGGGTCGAGCTTCGTGCCGGCGGTGCGCGGCATCTTCGAGCGCCGGTTCGGGGCGGGCAAGCTGGAGAGCGGGGCCGAGCTGGTCTCGATCGCGACGGGTCTGGCGCTGCTGGGGGCGGAAGAGGACCTGGACGACTGGAGTGAGCGGGCGGGTTAACGGCGCCGGAAGGCCGCGCGCACCGTTCGCGTGAGATAGATGAGTCCAGACAAGCCAAGCATTAGGCCGCTGAAGCCTCGTAGCAGGACTTCGCCCTGGTCGGCCGACAGCGAGCTCAGGAGCTCGCCCACAAGCGGAAGACTGGTCGCGAATTGCCAAATGCCGAACGTAGCGCAGAGCAACATGACAAGGGTGGATATCCTACGGTTGATCTTGTCGGGCCTGCGTCGCTCGATGGACCGTCGGACGGTCTTTGGCTCTAAAGTGTTGGTCACGCCCCGCCCCGCCCTTCATCTCATGGCGAGATCATCGCCGGACGGGTCAGGTTGCTCAAGGGCGCTTCGCGTCGCGGCGCGATGAGCCCGCAGGGCTCACCCTTGACCAACCTGACCCGTCCGGCACGCTGGCTGGCATGAGACAAAGGGACTTCTCTGCGCAGAGCGCGGGGCAGGAGAACGGCCGTACCCCAAGTCCGAGGATGACGGAGAATTTCGCTGGCGTCAGACCCGCGGCCGCATCCGCACAAAGACCTCCGCGAACGCCAGGTTCGGGACCCAGCAGAGGAAGCTGATCGCCCGGTAGGTGTCGTCGTAGCCGAAGGGGGAGAAGAAGGCGAAGGGCAGGTAGAGGCGCAGGGTCACGGCCGCGAAGGTCAGGGCGAAGCTGCGGATCATCCAGCGGCGATGCTCGTCGAACCGGCGGTTCATCGCCGAGGTCCAGGCCTTGGTCGTCGTGAACAGCCACAGCACCGCCAGCAGCCCGAAGCCCGCCGTCGAGACCGGTCCGGTGGTCGCGCCGAAGGCCAGCACCAGCCCTGCGGCGCCCGCGACGAGGCAGGCCAGCACATAGGTCCGGCCCATCCAGCGGTGCAGACCCGGCCGCCGGGCCCTGAGGCCCCGCAGGAACTGGAACGGCCCGATCGTCAGGGCGACGATGGCGAAGCCGGCGTGGACGGTCAGGGCGCCGTACTTCGCAAAGGCGTTGGTGATGATGTCCGGGGCCCCGCCCGGTGCACCGGGAAGCAGGTATCGCGCCGAGGCCAGGGCGATCAGCAGCGATCCGGCCAGCATGAGCCGGAACGGCCAGCCCGTCTTCGGGGCGGCGGGTGAGGCGGTATTGACGGACATCGGCGGCTCCCTGCGATCGAGCCTGAACCGTGTCACAGCCTTGCGCATGCCAGAAATGCATAGTTTGTATCCGGGTCATGCGCGAAGTGAATTTGGCCTCCGTCGACCTGAACCTGCTGCCGCCGCTCGAGGCGCTGCTGCGGCGGCGGAATGTCACCCGGGCGGCGGCGGATGTCGGGCTCAGCCAGCCGGCCATGAGCCGGGCGCTGGGACGGCTGCGCGATCTGCTGGGCGATCCCCTGCTGATCCGCCAGGGCGGCGGCCTGGCGCCGACGCCGTTCGCCGAGGCGCTGGTTCCCCAGCTGGCGACCGCGCTCGGAGACCTCAAGGGCCTGTTCCGCCGGCCGGCGTTCGATCCTCGCGCTGAAACCCGCACGATCCGTCTCGTCGCCAGCGACATCCACACCGTGCTGCTGGTTCCGCCGCTGGCGGCCCGGCTGGCGAGGCAGGCGCCTGGGCTGACCTTGCGCATCGAAGCCTACAGTCCCGACCTGCCGATCCGCATGACCCGCGGCGAGGTCGACCTCACCTTCGCGGTCACCGGCGCCCATCTGCCGCCTGGCGCCGTCAGCGCGCCGATCGCCCGTGACAGCATGGTCGTGGCCATGCGCAAGGGGCATCCGGCGTCCGCCGGTCCGCTAACCCTGGCCGGCTACGCCGGGCACAGTCACGTCGGGGTCAGCCTGTTCGGCGATGGTCAGTCGCTGATCGATTCGGTCCTGGCGGCGGAGGGGCTGGAGCGACGCATCGCCCTGACCACGCCCAGCTTCGTGGCGGCGCTTGCGGCGGTGGCGGCGGGGGACGGTGTGACGGCCGTGTCACGCACCCTTGCGGCCCGGTTCGTCGATGCCCTCGGCCTGCATCTGGCGGCCGCGCCCTTCCCGGGGGGCGACTACGAGATGACCCTGGTCTGGGCCAGTCACCGCGGCAGCGACGCCCTGCTGGCCTGGCTGAGAGACCAGATCAGCGAGATCGCCGGCGAGGTCTTTGCGGCGGGCTGACGGTTGGGGATTGCCGCCGGACGGCGGGCTGGGCAATGTGCCCACCGTTTCACAAAGCAACGCACCCGGGAGGCGCGATCGCCATGACCATTTCGCTCTATGACATCACCGTCGGCCAGTTCCTGCAGACCGTCGACGCGGCCGCCGGCTTCCTCGATCGCGGCCTGAAGCACTGCACCGACGAGGGCGCGAACCCGGATGATCTGGTCGGCAAGCGCCTGACCGGCGACATGCTGCCGCTGGCGTTCCAGGTCACCTCGATCGCCCACCATTCCATCGGCGCCATCGAGGCGGTGAAGGTTGGCCTGTTCAAGGCGGTCGGCGGCCCGGCCATGCCGGAGACCTACGAAGGCCTGATCAAGATTATCGCCGACACCCAGGCGGCGCTGCGGGCCCTGACGCCGGAAGAGGTCAACGCCCTGGCCGGCAAGGACGTGACCTTCGAGTTCGGCCCGACGAAGATGCCGTTCACCGCCGAGGGCTTCCTGCTGTCGTTCTCGCTGCCCAACTTCTACTTCCACGCCTCGACCGCCTACGACGTGCTGCGCGCCAACGGCGTGCCGCTCGGCAAGCGCTACTTCCTGGGTCAGCTGAAGCTGAAGGGATGAGGCAAATGGGGACACACACCAATTTCACGACGTGAAATTGGTGTGTGTCCCCATTTACTGCCGCGCCGCGAACCAGGGGCGCAAGCGGCTCAGCGCTTCCTCCACCTCCGCCGTCGAGACGGCGAAGCTGATGCGGATGAAGCGGCGGCCCTCGACGGGGTCAAAGTCGACGCCCGAGGCTATGGCGACGCCGGTGTCGCGCAGCAGATCCATGCAGAAGGCCAGGCTGTCGTCGGTCAGATGGGCGACGCTGGCGTAGATGTAGAAGGCCCCGTCCGGCGGGGCGATATCGGCCAGCCCCAGTGACGGCAGGGCCTCCAGCAGCAGGGCGCGGTTGCGGCGATAGACCTCGACATGGTCGTCGAGCTCGGCGGTCGCGTCCATGGCGGCCAGACCCGCATGCTGGCTCAGCGACGGCGCGGTGAGGAACAGGTTGCCGACATAGGCGCGGGCGCTGGCGATCAGGTCCGCCGGGGCCAGCAGCCAGCCCAGCCGCCAGGCGACCATGCTGAAGTATTTGCTGAAGCTGTTGACCACCAGGGCGGTCGGCTCGAATTCGAGGATCGACCGGCAGGGCTCGATGTAGCTTAGCCCATGGTAGATTTCGTCAGAGACAATGCGGATGTTCCGTGTACGGCAGACCTCGGCGATCGCTCTCATTTCGTCGGCGGGAATGATCGTACCGGTCGGGTTGGCCGGGCTGGCGATGATCACCCCGGCGGGCGCCGGGTCGAGCGCGGCCAGATGGGCCGCCGTCAGCTGGTAGCCGCTGTCGGCGCCGCAGGCGATTTCCACCGGCTCCATCCGCAGGGCCTTGAGCGTGTTGCGGTAGGCGACATAGCCGGGCCGGGCCAGCGCCACCCGCTCGCCGGGCGAGAAGGCCGACAGCAGGGCCAGCACCAGCGCCGGCGAGGCGCCGCAGGTCAGGATGATCCGGCCTTCCTCGACCGTGACGCCGTAGGTCTCGCGATAGTGCTGCACGATCCGCGCGCGCAGGGCCGGGCTCTCCCAGTAGCCCATGCCGTCGGTGTCGAGCACATGGTGGGCCGCCGCGATCGCCGCCGCCGGGGCGCCGGTCGAGGGCTGACCGAACTCCATGTGGATGATCGACCGGCCCTCAGCCTTGAGCTGGTGCGCCAGCCGGCTGATGGCGATGGCGTGGAAGGGGTCGATCTGCGCGGTCATGGGGGCATCTTCTACACTATCCTCCCCGCTTTGCGGGGAGGGGGACCACGCGGAGCGTGGTGGAGGGGAGTCGGTGCGCGGACTCCCCTCCACCGCCTCCGGCGGTCCCCCTCCCCAACTGCGTTGGGGAGGATTGAGGCCGTGTTACTGCCCCTTCTTCAGCGTCGGGCTGTCGAGGTCGAGGTCGCCGATGGGGATGACCGTGGCGTTCGGGACGGCGGTCCTGATGTCAGGTCCGAACTTGCCGGCGTCGCCGACGATGATCACGCTGGCTTTCGCCGGGTCCAGGATATCGGCCGAGAAGGCCGAGACTTCCTCGGCCGTGACCGCCTCGACCTTGCCGGTGAAGAGGTTCATCTCGCCCAGATCGATGTTGTAGACGGCCAGCCCGCCGAGCATGCCGGCCAGGCCGTCGGTGGTGCCGATGTCGCGACCGAAGTCGCCGACCAGCGCCGACTTGCGGGCCGTCAGTTCGGCCGGCGTCGCCGGGATGGTGGCCATGCCGGCCAGTTCCTGGCGGATCAGGCCGACGACCTGGGCGGCCGACTCGTTCTTGGTCTGGGTCGAGGCGGTGAAGCCGCCGACGATCCTGCGCGCCGACAGGCTGGAGCCCGCCCCGTAGGCCAGGCCGCGCTTGACCCGGATCTCCTGGTTCAGGCGCGAGGACAGGCCGCTGCCGAGCATGGTGTTGGCGACCACGCCCGCATAGTAGCGCGGGTCGCTGCGGGCGATGCCGCGACGGGCCAGGGTGACGGCGGCCTGTCCGGTTCCCGGCATGTCGACGATCACGTTGCGCACGGGCGGGTTGGCGTCGGCCGTGGGCAGCGCCGGGAGGGGGGCGGTCGGACGGGTCCAGCCGCCGAAGGCCGCCTCGGCCAGGGCGAAGCCCTGTTCCGGGGTCAGGTCGCCGACGATGACCAGCACCGCGTTGTCCGGCCGCCACCAGGTGTTGTGGATCGCCAGCAGGTCGGCGCGGGTCAGCTTCGGCAGCGAGGCCGGCGTGCCGCCGGCGACGTGGCCATAGGACGAGCCGCTGTAGATGATCGTCGGGGTGATGAAGCCGGCGACCGTGCCGGGCCGCTTCAGCGCCACAGAGAAGCCGTCGAGCGACTGGTCGCGGACGCGGTCCAGCTCCGTCTGGGCGAAGGCCGGGTTGAGGGTGACGTCGGCCATGATGCCCATGGCAGCCTTGAGGTTCTGCGGCATGACGTTGAGCGTCACCGAAGAGGATTCCCAGCCCGAGCCGGCCGAGAGGTCCGCGCCGAGCGCCTCGGTCTGGCTGGAGATGTCGACGGAACTGCGGGTGGTCGTTCCCTCGGTCAGCAGCTCGGCCATCATGGCCGAGGCGCCGGCGCGGTCGGCCGGATCGACCGCCGCGCCGGAGCGGACGGTCAGTTCGGCGGTGACCAGCGGCAGGTCGCTGCTGCGCGCGACGATCACGCGCAGGCCGTTGGCCAGGGTCTTCTCCGAAGCCAGCGGCAGGACCGGCGCGACGGGGGTTCCCAGCGCCGGAGGCGCCGCGCGTTCGGCTTCCGGCGCCAGGGTGAAGACCTGGCCCTTGAACTTCGGCGACATGACCGGCTTGACCCGGGCGGGCGCCGGGGCGGCCTCGCCTGCGGGGCGCTGGCTCTCGTCGAGGTAGCGGATGGCCACCAGACGGTCGTCGGCCAGGTACTTGCGCGCCACGCGCTGGACATCGGCGGCGGTGACGGCCTGCAGCTCGGCGATGCCGGTGTTGGCCTTGGCCGCGTCGCCTTCCATGATCAGGGCGTAGCCGAGCGAGAAGGCGCGGCCGTCGATGGTTTCGCGGTCGCGCACGGCGCTGGCGATCATCTCGGTGCGAGCTTCGGCCAGTTCGGCCTCGGTCGGCGGCGCGTCGCGCAGGCGGCGGATCTCGGCCATCAGGGCCGCCTGGCCCTCGTCGACCGTCTTGCCGCCGCCCATGATGGCGCCGACCCAGAACAGGCCCGGCTGGGCGTTCAGGTCGGCGCTGGAGAAGGCCGCCTGGGCCAGCTGCTGGTCATAGACCAGGCTGTTGTAGAGCCGCGAGGACTTGCCGCCCGAGAGGATGGCGTCGAGCACCACCAGGGCCGCGGCGTCCGGATCCGAAGCCGCCGGTCCCTGCCAGGTGATGGCGACCGCCGGCAGCGGCACGTTCGGCGCGTAGGCCGTGACGGTGCGCTCCGCGGTGCGGGCCGGCTCGCTGAGGGTGACGCGCGGCAGCGGCGTCGTCGGCGTCTTCAGCGGGGCGAGATACTTGTCGATCCAGCCGTTCAGCTCGGCCTCGTCGAAGTTGCCGACCACGATCAGGGCCGCGTTGTCCGGGCGATAGTAGGTGGCGTGGAAGGCCAGCACGTCGTCGACGGTCGCCGCGTCGAGGTCCTCGATCGAGCCGATGCCCGGGCGCTTGTAGGGATGGGTCGTGTAGCTGGCGTCGGGAATGACGATCCGGAAGAACCGGCCGTAGGGGTCGGACAGCACCCGCAGGCGCAGCTCCTCCTTCACAACGTCGCGTTCGGACTTGAAGGTGGCCTCGTCGACCACGAGCGAGCCGATGCGCTGGGACTCGGCCCACAGCAGGCGCTCGAGGTGGTTGGCCGGAACGACCTCGTAGTAGTTGGTGAAGTCCGACCAGGTTGAGGCGTTGTTGAACCCGCCGACATCGTCGGTCATCCGGTCGAAGGACTCCGCCGGCAGATCGCGGGTGGCCTTGAACATCAGGTGTTCGAACAGGTGGGCGAAGCCCGAGCGACCGGCGGGATCATCCTTGGCGCCGACGCCGTACCAGACCTGGACGGTCACGTTCGGGGTGGTGCGGTCAGCCGAGTAGAAGACCTTCATCCCGTTGGCCAGGACGCGGCTCTTGAAGGCGATCGGGGGCACTTCCGCCGCGGCGGAGGCGATGGCCGGAGCGGGAGCGGTCTGGGCCCAGGCGACCGGCGCGAGGGCCGAAGACGCGAGAGCGAGGGCGAGCAGGAAGGCCTTGGCCGGACGGCGCATGGAGAACTCCGGATGAACTGTGCGCGGACCCTAGCACCGGGCCGCGGCGGCGAAACCTTACGGTCCTGTCATGTGGCGGCTGGACGCCGACGCGGGCCGCGCCCAAGCTCCCGGCAAAACAACGGGAGGTTTCCATGAAAGCCACGCGTCTGGCCGTCCTGGCCGCGAGTCTGATGCTCGTCGCCGGTCCGATCGCCGTCGCCCAGGACAGCGATGTCTCCGAGATCGTCGTCACCGGCTCGCGGATGCAGGACTACGAGCCGACCGAGACCCCGGCGATCGTGCTGAAGAAGCGGGCGGACAACATCCTGACCCGTGTTGAGGTCACCTGCGACACCCGCGATCTCATCCAGCGGAAGGCGGAGCTGAAGGCCACGCTGCAGGCGCTGGTGAAGGGCGCGGCGGCCGCCGGCATCGAACTTGCCGTCGAGGACGACGACATTGTGCGCAAGTTCGACCCGGCTGATCTCGAGAGCATCATCCGCGCGGCGACCAAGGTCGACACGAGCACCGCGACCCTGACCTTGAAGACCCGGGTGCTGCCGACCGACACCTATGACTCGGTCACCGGCCGCATCGAGGCCTTCGTGAAGAGGACGCCCAAGACCGGCCGCACCGAAGTGCTGATGAGCGGGGGCTGGGACCTGACGCTGATTGGCCCAGGGCAATATCGCAGTGACATCATCAATCTTGTCGCGACGGACGCCAACAAGACCGCCAGGGCGTTTGGCGAGGGCTACAGCGTGGTGGTCGAGGGCCTGACCCTGCCGGTGACCTGGTACCAGTCGGGACCGCTGGAGCTGGCGCTCTACATCCCCTACCGCCAGACGATCACCCACTAGGGCAAGGTTGCTCCCTCAACGCCCGAACAGGTCGGGCGATGAGGTCTGCCAGACATCGTCGCAAACAAATGTATACACCGTACGCACTATTGTGTACGGTGTACGCATGACAACGCGCGATCGCATCTTCCAGGCCGCGAGAGCCGCCTTCGAGCGGGACGGCCTGGGCGGCCTGTCCATGCGGACCGTGGCGAGGGACGCCGGTCTGTCGACCATGGCCATCTATCGTCATTTCCCGACCAAGGACTCCCTGCTCGACGCCCTGATGCTGGACGGCTTCGACGCCTGGGAGGCCCGGGTGGCCGCGGTCGACGAGGCCGATCCGGTGGCCTGGCTGGAGCAGGTGCTGGCCGCCTTCCTCGACTTCGCCGTCGAGGACCCCCACCGCTTCGACGCAGCCTTCCTGCTGCGGGCCAGCGGGGCGAAGCAGTTCCCGGAGGACTTCTCGGGCGGCTCGTCGCGGGTGATCAGCCGGATCACCGCCCGCATCGACGACGCCCGGGCGCAGGGCTTCCTGAGCGAGGCGCCATCCCTCGATATCGCCCTGACCCTGTCGGCCCTGGCGCAGGGTCTGGTGTCGATGGACCGCGCCGGCCGCTTCAGCAGTCCGGACCAGTTCCGGGAGATTTATCAAATGGCCATCGCCAATGGCCTGCGGGCCTTTCCGCCCGACCACCGGGGAGTCGCTCAATGAAGATCGCGCTACGGATCGCCGGCTTTCTGGCCGCCTTTGCTCTGCTCGCCGCCGTGACGCTGGCCGGCGTGGTGCTCACCACCGCCGTGACGCCGAGCCGCCCAGTGGGTATCCGCCAGGTGATGGTCTCTGATCCCGGCCATCCGCCGATTCCGGTGGTGCTGATCTATCCGACCACAGACAAGCCCCGACTGATCCTGTCTGGCACGGGCGCCATACGGCTGGCCAGGGGCGGCGCGGTCGCGGGCGACCACCTGCCGGTCGTGGTCATGTCGCACGGCACGGGCGGCGGGTCCCTTAGCCACCTGGACACTGCCCTGGCCCTGGCCGAGGCCGGCTATCTGGTGGCGGCGCCTCAGCACCCGGGGGACAACTTCCAGGACGACTCCGCCGTGGGAACGCCGCGCTGGATCGAGGACCGGGCGCGGCAGGTCGTCCGGGTCAACGACTTCCTCCTGAGGGAATGGTCGGGCCGGTCCCGTCTGGATCCCGCGCGGCTGGGCCTGTTCGGCCTCTCGGCAGGAGGTGTGACGGGGCTTGTCGTCCTCGGTGGTCGACCGGACATGGGGCTCGTTCCGAGCCACTGTGCGAAGACGCCGGAACTGGTCTGCAAGCTGATCAAGCCCGGACCGGCGGCGCTCGGCTGGACTCATGATCCCCGCGTCAAGGCCGCCGTGCTCGCGGCGCCCGGCTTTGGCTTCGCCTTTGACCGCCCGAGCCTGGCGGCGGTGACCGCGCCCGTCCAGCTGTGGGCCGGTGACCAGGACGTCACGGTCCCTTCGGCGACCAACACTGACCTCGTTCGAGGGCGACTGCCGACGGCGCCGGACTATCACCGGGTCCCGGGTGCCGCGCACCTGTCGTTCCTGGCGCCCTGCGGCCTCGGCAGGCTGCTCCTGCCGCCGATGCTCTGCGCTGACCCCAAGGGATTTGACCGCAAGGCCTTCCACAGGACCTTCAACCGGCAGGTCGTGGCCTTCTTTGACAGCCGGCTCGGGCCGGCGCCCTCGAGGGAATCGACCGCCCGCTAGGGTTCGCGGGACTCCGCCTCGCGCCGCAGGGCCCGCAGGGCGTCGGCGAGGTCCAGGCGCATGGCGGCCCGGGCGACGATGGCCGGTGCGGGGAAGGGTGAGCTGGCGCGGTTCTCGTAGAGCACCCGGGTCCGGCCGTCGGCCAGCGGCTCGAGCCGCCACTCGCCCTTGCAGGTGCGGATGTCGCCGGCCGTGCAGCGGAAGCGGATCGACCGCAGCGGGGCGAACTCGGAGCGGAATTCGGTGCGGAAGGCGGGCATGATCCCGCTGCGGACAATCATCTCGCGGACGTCCCAGCGGCCCTCCGGATCGCGGGTGGTGATGCGGCAGGACTTGACGCTGGGGGCCATCCGGCCGGCGCGGCCGCAGTCGGTGATGGTGCGCCAGACCACGGCGGGCGGGGCGTCGATCTCGACGGCGCCGAACACCACCCCGGAGACCCCGTCGCCATCGGGATGAACCTCGGCATGCACCGCGCCGCGGGACAGCTGGCGGAGCGCCGCGCCGTCGAGGGTCCAGTCGGCCTGGGCCGGGCCGGCGGCGAGGAGCAGCAGCAGGGCGGGGAGCATCCGGCGCATCGTCTGTCCGCTCCCCGGCGCGATCATCGTGTCAGGCGATTGGCGACGAGATCGTCGACCACCGCCGGGTCGGCGAGCGTCGAGGTGTCGCCGAGGTTCGAAATGTCGTTCTCCGCAACTTTGCGCAGGATGCGGCGCATGATCTTGCCCGACCGGGTCTTGGGCAGGCCCGGCGCCCACTGGATGGCGTCCGGCGCGGCGAAGGGGCCGATCTCACGCCGCACCCATTTGACCAGCGCCGCGCGCAAGTCCTCCGTAGGCTGAACATCGGCGTTGAGGGTCACATAGGCGTAGATGCCCTGGCCCTTGATGTCGTGCGGGAAGCCGACCACGGCTGCCTCGGCGACATCGTGATGGGCGACCAGGGCGCTCTCGACCTCGGCGGTGCCCATCCGGTGGCCCGAGACGTTGATCACGTCATCGACCCGGCCGGTGATCCAGTAGTAGCCGTCCTCGTCCCGCCGGCAGCCGTCGCCGGTGAAATACTTGCCGGGATAGGTGGTGAAGTAGGTCTCGATGAAGCGCTGGTGGTCGCCGTAGACCGTGCGCATCTGGCCGGGCCAGCTGTCGGTCAGGCAGAGGTTGCCGCTGACCGCGCCCTCGAGCACCAGACCCTCGGCGTCAACCAGTTGCAGCTTCACGCCGGGCAGGGGTTTGCTGGCCGAGCCGGGCTTGAGGGCCGTGGCGCCGGGGAGGGGGCTGACCAGGCAGGCGCCGGTCTCGGTCTGCCACCAGGTGTCGACGATCGGGCAACGGCACTCGCCGACCACGCGGTGGTACCAGAGCCAGGCTTCGGGGTTGATCGGCTCGCCGACGCTGCCGAGCAGCCGCAGGCTCTTGCGCGAGGTCTTCTTCACCGGCTCCTCGCCCTCGCGCATCAGGGCGCGCAGGGCCGTGGGGGCGGTGTAGAAGATCTCCACCTGGTGCTTGTCGATGACCTCCCAGAACCGCGAGGCGGTCGGGTAATTGGGCACGCCCTCGAAGATCAGGCTGGTGGCGCCGTTCGCGAGCGGGCCGTAGACGATGTAGCTGTGGCCGGTGACCCAGCCCACGTCCGCCGTGCACCAGAAGACCTCGCCGGGGCGGTAGTCGAACACCAGCTCGTGGGTCCAGGCGGCCCAGGTCAGGTAGCCGCCCGTGGTGTGCAGCACGCCCTTGGGTTTTCCGGTCGAGCCGGAGGTGTAGAGGATGAACAGCGGGTCCTCGGCGCCCATCGGCTCGGGCGGGCAATCGGTCGAGGCCTTGTCCCGCTCGGGACCGTAGGCGACGTCGCGGCCGTTGTGCTTCAGCCACTTGCAGCCGGTCCGTTCGATGACCAGCACCTTCTCGACGTCCGGGCACTGGGTCAGGGCGAGATCGACGTTCATCTTCAGCGGCACGATCCGGCCGCCGCGGACGCCCTCGTCGGCGGTGATCACCAGACGGCTGTCGCAGTCCTGGATCCGGCCCGCGAGGCTGTCGGGCGAGAAGCCGCCGAACACCACCGAATGCACCGCGCCGATCCGCGAACAGGCCAGCATGGCGTAGGCGGCCTCGGGGATCATCGGCAGATAGATCGTGACCCGGTCGCCCTTCTTCACGCCGTGGTCCTTCAGGACGTTGGCCATGCGGCACACTTCGGCGTGCGCCTCGCGATAGGTGATCGTCTTCGAGTCCGCGGGATCGTCGCCTTCCCAGATGAAGGCCACGTCGTCGGCGCGGGTCGGCAGGTGGCGATCGAGGCAGTTGACCGAGACGTTCAGCACCCCGTCGGCGAACCACTTGATGCGGAAGTCGTCGCGGTTCCAGGAGACGTCCTTCACCTGGGTGAACGGCTTGATCCAGTCGAGCCGGCCGGCGACGTCGCGCCAGAAGCCGTCAGGGTCGCTGTCGACGCGCGCGCAGGCGGCCTCATAGGCGGCGGCGTCCATGTGGGCGCGTTCCGCCCAAGCCGCCGGAACCGGAAACACCTGACCTTCGCTCACGCCGCACTCCCTTGCCTTCTTGTTGTGCGCGAGTATGCGGATGGAGGTCGGCGGCGCAAGGATGCCGCTGCGGGAGTCTGACCATGTTGCTCGCCAAATCCACCTGGCCCGAGATCGAGGCCTTCCTTCAACGGTCGAAGACGGTAGTCGTGCCGATCGGCTCGAATGAGCAGCACGGGCCGACCGGCCTGCTCGGCACCGACTGGATGTGTCCGGAGATCATCGCCATCGAGGCGCAGAAGGGTCGCGACGACCTGCTGATCGCCCCGACGTTCAACATCGGCATGGCGCAGCATCACCTGGGCTTCCCCGGCACGATCAGCCTGCGTCCATCGACCTTCATGGCGGCCATCGGCGACTGGTGCCGGTCGCTGGCGGGCCACGGGTTTACGAAGATCTATTTCCTCAACGGCCACGGCGGGAACGTCCACACCATCGAGGCGGCGTTCAGCGAGCTCTACGCCGAGGCGAGCTTCGCCGGAAAGCCGCGCGGCTTTGCCTGCAAGCTGAAGAACTGGTGGGACCTGTCGGGCGTGAACGGCCTGGCGAACCGCCAGTTTCCGGTCGGCCACGGCAGCCACGCCACGCCGTCCGAGATCGCCGTGACCCAGTGGGCCTATCCGGACGCGATCAAGACGGCCAACTACGCGCCGCAGATCGCCCCGACCGGTCCGATCCGCGAGGCGTTGGACTTCCGCGCCCGCTACGCTGACGGCCGCATGGGCTCGGATCCCGCGCTGGCGACCCCGGAAAAGGGCGGGGAACTGGTGGCGCTGGCGGCCAAGGGCCTGATCGAGGATGTGGCCGCGTTTGGCGCGGAGGTCGCGCCCTAGGGGACATGTACCGAAGGTACGTGTCCCCCAATCGAGCTGTCGCGGAATCTGAATTAGGGGACACGTACCTTTGGTACATGTCCCCGTTTAAGCCGTGATCACCTGGCCGTCCGCCACCACAACCCCCCACGCCTCCAGCCGCCGCCCCTCACATGGCCCGCTCGTGCACATGCCGTCGTCGATCCGGAACAACGCCCCGTGGCCGGTGCAGAGGATCAGGTCGTTCTCGCGTGTCACATGTCGACCGGTCGGGCCGCCCAGCGGCTGGCCGGTGTGCGGGCAGCTGTCGACGTAGCCGGTCAGGACTTCGCCACGCCGCACCACGAAGCCGAGAAACAGCTTGTCGCCGGCGTGGAAGTGGAAGGCGCGCGAGCCGGGATCGGCGATCTCGTCCAGGCGGCAGAGGACCGTTCCGGCCGGCGGCCTGGCCGGGTTCAGTCTTTCCACGGCAGGGTGACCCGCCAGGGTTCGACGCTGGAGGTCTCGTAGAGGCCGGCCTTGGTGTAGGGGTCATCGGCGTGGAACGCCTGCGCCGCCGCCAGATCCGGCGCCTCGATGATGATCAGCGAGCCGGCCATGCCCTCGTCCGCTGTCAGGAACGGCCCGCCCAGCTTGATCTTCAGCGGCTGCGCGCCGGCCCAGGCCAGATGCGCCTCGCGGGTGGCGGCGCGGATGGCGGCGCCGTCGGGCAGGCGGTCTTTCCACTGGATGACGAAGAGCGGCATGACAGGTCCTAACGTTCGGCTTTCAGGGGACGGGAGAGCAGGCCAAGGATGGCTTCATCCACCCCCACCTCGCCCGCGAGAATGGCGGCGACGGCCTCGCTGATCGGCGTCTCGACGCCCAGCTTACGGGCCAGGGCCCGGACGGCGGGGGCGGAGGCGACGCCCTCGGCCACGGTCAGCTTTCCGGCCAGCGCCTGATCGAGCGACTGGCCGGCGCCGAGCGCCAGACCGACGCTCATGTTGCGCGACTGGGGGCTGGAGCAGGTCAGCACCAGATCGCCCAGGCCGCAGAGGCCGGCCACGGTTTCCGCCTGTCCGCCGAGGGCCTCGGCCATGCGGGTCATCTCGGCGAAGCCGCGGGTGATCAGGGCGGCATGGGCGCTGCGGCCCAGACCCTTGCCCTCGACGATGCCGCAGGCGATCGCCAGCACGTTCTTGATCGCCCCGCCGGCCTCGGCGCCGATCATGTCGATCGACAGATAGGGCCGGAAGGTCGGGGTGGCGATGGCCTCCGCCAACGCCCGACCGAGATCCTCGTCGGGGCAGGCCAGGGTCACCGCCGTCGGCAGTCCGCGGGCGACCTCGCCGGCGAAGCTGGGCCCCGACAGCACAGCGGGTGAGGCCTGGGGCACGGTCTCCGCCAGCACCTGGGTCATCAGCTGCAGCGTGCCCTGCTCGACGCCCTTGGCGCAGAGCAGGATCGGCAGGTTGTCGCGCACGTGCGGGCAGAGGGCGTTCAGGGTCGAGCGCAGATGCTGGGCCGGCGCGACCGCCAGGATGATGTCGCAGGCCGACAGGTCGCCGAGGTCGGTGGTGACGTCGATGGCCTCATCGAGCTTCACACCCGGCAGGAAGACGGCGTTTTCGCGGTTGGCGCGGATGCCGTCGACCACGTCGGTCTCACGCGCCTGCAGCACCACCGACATGCCGGCGCGGGCGCAGACCTGGGCGAGGGCCGTGCCCCAGGCGCCGCCGCCGATCACGCCGGCGTATTTGAAACCTTCGCTCATGCCTTGGCGCCCTTGCGTCCCGGAACGTGGGTAGGATTGGCGCTGGCCGCGGCGGCGTCCAGCGGCCAGCGCGGCCGGGCCGGAGCGTCCATGCCGTCGACGAGCCCCAGCGCCAGCCGCTCGGCGCCCGCCAGCGCGATCATCGCGGCGTTGTCGGTGCAGTATTTCAGCGGCGGGGCGTGGAACGAGAAGCCGTGCGTGGCGCAGGCCTGCTCCAGCCGCGTACGCACCGCCATGTTGGCCGCGACGCCGCCGGCGACCACGAAGCGCAGGTCCCGGCCGTCGTGGGCCTCGGCATAGGCGGCCATGGCCCGCTGGGTTCGTTCGGCCAGCTGGCGGGCGATGGCGAACTGCACGCTGGCGGCCAGGTCGCGCCGGTCGGTGTCGGCGGTCAGGCCTTCGGCGGCGCGGGCGGCGGCGGTCTTCAGCCCCGAGAAGGAGAAGTCGAACCCTTCCCGGCCCAACAGGGCGCGGGGCAGGGGGAAGCGCTCGGGGTTTCCGCCCTCGGCCAGCCGCTCCAGCGCCGGTCCGCCCGGGTAGCCCAGGCCCATGCTCTTGGCGATCTTGTCGAAGGCCTCGCCGGCGGCGTCGTCGATGGTCGAGCCCAGCCGGCGACAGGCGCCGACCCCGGCCACCTCCAGCAACTGGCAATGGCCGCCGCTGACGAGCAGCAGCAGGAAGGGATAGGGAATGTCGTCGGCCAGCCGGGCGCTGAGGGCGTGCCCTTCCAGGTGGTTGACCGCGATCAGCGGCAGGTCGCGGGCAAGGGCCGCCGCCTTGCCGAACGACAGCCCGACCATCACCCCGCCGACGAGCCCCGGCCCTGCCGTGGCCGCGACGCCGGACAGGTCGCTCCAGCCGAGCCCCGCCTCTGTCAGCGACCGCGCGACGATGCCGTCGATGGATTCCACATGCGCCCGCGCCGCGATTTCCGGCACGACCCCGCCGTAGGGGGCATGTTCGGCGATCTGGCTGGCGATGATCGAGGACAGCACCGTGACGCGCCCGTCCGCGCTCCGGCGCACAACGGCGGCGGCGGTTTCATCGCAGCTGGTCTCGATCCCGAGGACGGTGAGCGTGGTCATCTACATTGCGGCCCGGACGCCCGTCGTATAGCAGCGAGGCGTCTTGTTCCCGCCCGAGGTAGCCCCCCCGCCGTGTCGTCGCAACCGCCCATCCGGATCGGGACCCGCGGGTCCAAGCTGGCCCTCGCCCAGAGCGGCATGATGCGCGACCGCGTCGCCGCCGCCATCGACGCATCCGATCGTGCGGAAGAGGCCTGCCCGCTGGTGGTCATCACCACGACCGGCGACCGCATCCAGGACCGCCGCCTGCTGGAGATCGGCGGCAAGGCGCTGTTCACCAAGGAAATCGAGGAAGCGCTGCTCGATGGCCGGATCGACGCGGCGATCCATTCGATGAAGGACGTGCCGGCCGAGAACCCGCCCGGGCTGGTGATCGCCGCCATCCCCGAGCGCGAGGACCCGCGCGACGCCTTCGTCTCGACCCACCACGCGTCGCTGGCCGAACTGCCGCAGGGCGCGAAGCTCGGCACCGCCAGCCTGCGCCGCCAGGCCCAGGCGCTGCATGTGCGGCCCGATCTCGAGATATTCATGCTGCGCGGCAACGTCGACACGCGGCTGGCGAAGCTGGCCGCTGGCGAGGCGGACGCCATCCTGCTGGCCGCCTCCGGTCTGAACCGGCTCGGGCTCGGCCATGTGCCGCGCGGGTTCCTCGATCCCGTCGCGGCGCCGCCCGCCCCTGGACAGGGCGCTCTCGCGATCCAGACCCGCGTCGAGGATGCGAATGCGCAGTGGGTCGCCGCCATGCGCTGTGAGGCGACGACCATCGCCGTCGCCGCCGAGCGCGGGGCCCTGGTGGCGCTCGAAGGGTCCTGCCGGACGGCCGTCGGCGCCCATGCCCGGCTCGACGGTCGCCGCCTCAGCCTGATCGTCGAGGCGCTGACGCCGGACGGCGCGCGACGCTATCGCCGCGAAGACGCGGTCGACCTCGGCGCCGACGCGGAGGCTGACGCCCGCGACCTGGGCCTGCGTCTCGGCGAGGCGATCCGGATCGAAGGCGGCGCGGATATCCTGCTGAAGGATTGATCCCCGACCGGGCGGGCGTCAGGGTGCAGGCCATGGCTTCGCCACCCCTCACTGTCTGGATCACCCGCGCCGAGCCGGGCGCGACGGCGACCGCCGAACGGGTAGCCGCCCTGGGGCATACGCCGGTCGTCGCGCCGCTGCTGCGGATCGAGGCCCTGCCGGATATCGAGGTCGACCTGGGCGGCGTCGCGGCCCTCGCCTTCACCAGCGCCAATGGCGTCCGCGCCTTCGCGGGCGCCTCTCCGCGCCGGGACGTGCGGGTTTTCTCTGTCGGCGCCGGCACGACCGCCGCGGCGAAGGCGGCCGGCTTCAAGGCGATTCTGTCGGCCGAGGGGGACGTCAACGCGCTCGCCGGACGAATCGCCGCCCGGAAAAGCGAACTGCGCGGGACCGTGCTGCATGCGGGCGCCGCCGAACCCGCCGGCGACCTCGTGGGGACGTTGATCGCCGAAGGGCTCGAGGCGAGGAGCCTGGCGCTGTACGATTCGGTGGTGACGCCGCCGCCGGCTGAGTTGCTGGCGAGACTTGAAACCCTTGATGTGGCGCTGCTTCATTCGCCCAGGGCGGCGCGGGCGCTGGCCCGGCTGCTGCGTGGCCGGGACCTGCCGAAACTGCGTCTCCTCTGCCTCTCGACCGCGGTGGCGGAGCCGGTCGCGCGCACGAAAGTGCGAGAAGTTGTCCGCGCCCCGTTTCCGATCGAGGCGGCGCTGCTTAATCTGATAGGAAGAGGGGGTTCGACCGGAACCTCCCCCAGGACCGCAACGAGGCGTTTGAAGAGCCGATGACCGCCGCGCCCGACCCCGCCGAGATCACGCCGCCGATCGATCCGGCCGTCTACAGCCGTCCGCGCCGCTTCGGCGTGGGGTTCTGGGCTGTCATCGCCCTCTGCGTGCTCAGCGTTGTCGCCGGCGCCGCGGTGACGAAGTTCGCCCCGCGCATCTGGGGCAAGGACGCGATGGTCCCCTCGGCGACCGCCGCCGCGCCGCCGGCCGAGTCGTTTGATCTGCCCGCCCCGGCGACGGCGCCCGCAGCCGGCCTGGCGCCCGCCGCGGAGGCCGCCGCGTCTTCCGCCGAGATCGCCGCCCTGCAGACCCGTGTCCTGGCGCTGGAAACCAGCCAGGCGCGCACCGTCAACGCCGCCGCCGCCGCCCTGGCCGCCGCCTCGCTGGCCGAGGCGACGCAGGGGTCGGGCTCGTTCGAAACCGAACTGGCTGCGCTGGAGCGCGTGCTGCCGCTGTCGGGCGAGGTCCGCGCCCTGCGTCCCTATGCCGAGAATGGCGTGGCCAGCCGCGCGGCGCTGGCCGCCGATTTTGACGCCTCCGCCGCCCGCGCTGCGGTGGCCGCCCGGGATCCGGGCGAACGGGCCGGCTTCTTCGCCCGCATGGGCCACGCCCTGTCGGCGATTGTCACCATTCGCCGGGTCGGCGCCGGCGGCGATGGCCCCGACGCCTTGCTCGCGCGGGCGGGCGACGCCGTGGCCGGGGGCGACCTCGAAGGCGCTCTGAAGGTCCTGCGCGGACTGCCGCCCAAGGCCGCCGAGGCCATGGCGCCCTGGCGCACCCGCGCCCTGCAGCGCATCGCCGTCGATGGCCGGGTGGCGACGATTCGCGCCCAGGCCCTGTCCGACCTGATGGCCGTTTCGCGGGCGCAGCCATGATCCGCACCGCCATCGTCCTGTTCCTCGTCGCGGCCCTGGCGGTCGCCGCCGTCGCCCTGGGCGGCGACGCGGGCGTGGCCAGCCTTGTCTGGCGCGGCTGGCGAGTGGACATGACGGCCGCCGCCGCGGCGCTGCTGGTGCTGTTCGTCTCCCTGCTGGCGACGATTTTCTGGAGCTTCCTCAAGTGGCTGCTCGAGGCGCCGCAGCGCGCCGCGCGGGCCAAGGCCGACAGCCGCCACAAACAGGGCGGCGAAGCCCTTGCGCGGGGCTTCCTCGCCGCCGCCGCTGGTGACGGGTCCGAGGCGCGCCGCCTCGCCCAGAAGGCCGCCGACCTGGCGGACGACGCGCCCGCCCTGGTCCGGGTGCTGGCCGCCCAGGCCGCGGAGGCCGCCGGCGATCTGCCCGCCGCCAAGGCCGCCTATTCAGCGATGCTCGGCTTCCCCGACATGCGCCTGGCCGGTCTCAAGGGGCTGATGCAGACCGCCCTGGCCGAAGGCGACAAGGGCGCGGCCCTGCGCCACGCGCAGAGCGCCTACGGCCTCGCCAAGACGGCCCGCTGGGCCTGGCGGGCGCTGGTCGATTCACGTCTGGAGGCCGGCGACTGGGCCGCAGCGCTCGACCTTGTCCAGGGAGCGCAGGAGCGCAAGGTCGTCTCGCCGCTGGTCGCCGACCGCACGCGCGCCGCCCTGCTGGCCGCCTCGGCCGCGAGCCTCGAAAATCATTCCAACGACCGCATGCGCGCCCAGGCGCTGGAGTTCGCCCTGCAGTCGGTCAAGCTGAAGCCCGACTTCGCGCCGGGCGTGGTGATGGCCGCGCGCCTGCTGGCCGCCGACGGCAAGGTCGGCCGCGCGTCCGGTCTGCTGGAAGGCGCCTGGAAGAGCCAGCCGCACCCGGCCCTCTGGCTGGCCTACCGCGACCTGCGCACCGACGAGACTCCGCGCGAGCGGGCCAAACGCCTCGGCGGCCTGGCAGCCCTCAATCCGGCGGCGCGCGAGAGTCGCGTGCTGACCGTCGAACAGGCCCTGATCGGCGGCGAGGTGAACGCCGCCCGCGAGGCCGCCCGCGCCCTGGCCGACGAGCCGGTGACCCAGCGTCTCGCCGGACTACAGGCCCGCGCCGCCAACGCCGCCGGCGCCGTCGACGAAGCCCGCGCCTGGATCGCGCGGGGCGCCGCCGCGCCGCAGGAGCCGGACTGGTCCGATCTCGACCCGGAAGGCCGCGCCTTCGCCTATCGTCCCGAGGACTGGACCCGCCTGGTCGCCGTCTATGGCGAGACTGGCGAACTGATCCACCCCCGCCTGGAGCGTCAGGAGCGGACGATCAACGACCTGCCCAACCTGCCGGTCTCCTATGTGGAATCGACGCCGTTTCTCGCCGCCGCCGAGGCCGGGGCGGCGATCATGCCGATCCCCGACGACCCCGGCGTGCCCGACTATGCGCGGCCGCCGCAGGACGATCCGCCACCCACTTCGCCACCGCCGCGTCGGCGCCGCTTGGCAAGCCCGACTCGCGCCGCTAAATAGGCGCTCCTTCCGGGGCCACACGCCCCACAAGGGCCGCTTTAGCTCAGCTGGTAGAGCACATCATTCGTAATGATGGGGTCAGGTGTTCGAGTCACCTAAGCGGCACCACTTCTCTCCGACATGACGACCGGCCGAGGGCGCCGCCTGGCGATCATCAGACGGCTTGCGCGGGGAGGCTTCGCACTGCGTCGTCGACAGCCGGATCATGCGGCGGAAGATGATGCACTCCGAGGCGACAAGGCCCGGCGCGGGCGGCTGGCCTTCCCGGATCGACGCCCCGACGCCGCCCAGCGGGGGACAGCGGCCGGATCTGGCGACTTTGGCGACGGCTATTCGATGATCGCGGCGAGGCTTTCCAGCGTCACCCGCGTGCCGGGCTGATTGTCGGTGATCACCACCAGGGCGCCCAGCTGCTTGGCCAGCGACCCGACGATCACCGTTCCCAGCCCGCCCTTGCGCAACGCCATAACCGGATTGCGCCCGACGCCGTCGTCCGCGACGGACAGGGCCCAGCCCGCCGCGTCGCTCTCGTAGGCAACTTCGACCTTGCCGCCCCGATCCCCGGGGAAGGCGTGCTTGAGGGCGTTGATCACCAGCTCGGTGACCACCAGACCCAGACTGACCGCCTCCTGGGAGGTCACGGTGGCGACGTCGGCCTGCACGGTCAGCGCCAGCGGGCGGGAGTCGCGAATCATCGAGGCCGCCAGACTCTCGCAGAGCTTGGTCAGGTAGGGGCCGACCTCAACGTCGCCCAGCGTCGCCTGAAGCAGGGTCTGGACGGCCGCCACGCTCATCACGCGATCATGGGCGTCCCGCAGATGCAGGCGGGTCTCCTCGGAGGTCACGGTCCGCGCCTTGAGCATCAGCACGCTGGCGATGATCTGCAGGCTGTTGGCGATCCGGTGCTGCATTTCCTGCATCAGGACCTCGCGGTCCCGAAGAAGGGCGTCCTTTTCCAGCAGCAGGGCGACATTCAGCGCCGCGATGCGCCGCACCTCGGTGACGTCGTTGACCGTCAGCAGGACCCGGGCGTTCAGCTTGTCGTCGTAGACGATGTTCTGAACGTTGATGACCAGCTTCCGCGGATCGACTCCCGGGCGGACCAGATCGGTTTCATAGTCGCCCGGCGTCGTCCCGCCCTTTACGCAGGTGTCGAGCAGGCCGTGAATCTCTGTGGTGTCCCATTCCCCCTGGCCGATTTCGCCCAGTCGGCGCCCCTCGACCTGGTCGGCCCGCAGGTCGAACGCGGTGAAGAACGACCGTGTGGCCGAGACCACCTGCAGGTCGCTATCGAACAACAGGAGCGGCAGATGTGAGGTTTCGAGCAGGGTGCGGGCCAGGCTGGTCGCCGTAGCGGCCCGGATGGTGGCGTTTGACACGGTGCAGGGTCCACGTTCACCGCGGCCTCGCGCAGCGCGAGCCCATCCGGCGTAGAGACGCATGTGGAAATCCGGAGCGGGCGCGCCCGCATGCCGTAGCCTTTTCACCCTAGCACAGCGCGCCCCGGATCGGGGACCTTTAGTGCGCGCCCGCCAGGACCACGCCCAGAAGGACCGCGGCGTACTGCACCGCCGCGGCGGCGACCACGTGGCCGTGCCAGACCGCGCGGCGGAACCTGAACTGCTTCATCAGGTAGAAGATCACCCCGACCGAATAGAGCAGCCCGCCGATGCCGAGCAGCATCAGCGAGACCCAGGACACACCCTCGATCATCGGCTTGAGCGCGATCAGAACGGCCCAGCCCAGCGCCAGGTAGAGCGCCACCCAGAAGCCCTTGCCGAGGCCCGGCAGGAGCAGCTTTCCGGCCACGCCGAGCAGCGCCAGGCTCCAGACCGCCGTCGTCATGCCGATGGCCCAGCCGCCCGTCAGGCTCTGGGTCGTGAACGGGGTATAGCTGCCGGCGATCATCAGGAAGATGCCGGCGTGATCGAACCGGCGCAGCAGGGGCCGCCAGGGCGCCTTGCCGAAATTGTAGGCCAGCGAGCAGCCCAGCATCACCGCCATGCCGAGCGCGTAGACTGCCACAGAAGCGGTCAGCCCCGCGCCGCCCGCGCCGACGGCCAGTCCGAGCAGGGTCCCGCCGCCGAACAGCGCCAGCGCCAGACCGACGATGTGCACGACCAGATCCGCGCATTTCGCGCCGGCGGTCGGATAGTGGGTCTGGGGAGCGTCCATGGGCGGCCACCCTACCCGCCGATTGTGACGGCCGATAGGACGAGGCGAGCACAGATGACGAGAGATTGTTACAGTTTGAAGGCCGCCAGCCGCTCGTAGTGCGGGCGGGCGGCGTCGGCGATCCGGCGCAGGTCGTCGTTCAGGTCGTCGCGGCCGGCCTCGGACCGGGGTGGGCCGAAGCCGGTGGAGGCCTCGACGGCGTCGTACCAGGCCGGCGCCCAGACGCCGTCGCTGTCCCGCCGGCCCGCCGGCCAGGCCAGCATGGCGTCGTCGAAGGCGATGCCCAGCGCCGCGCACAGCTTGCCCAGGGTCCCGCGCGGATCGGCCAGCACATCACGGCCCTCGATCACCGGCGGCGCGGCGCCGAGGCGGTCGGCCTCCCGTTCGAACAGTTCGCGCTGCTGGACAAAGCCGATGTCGTCCAGCGTCACCTGCTCGCGCTTGACCGTGTAGCTGGCCAGCACCGCCTCCGGCGCGCGGATCAGGAACGCGCTGCGGCAGGCGCCCGCCCAGTCCATGCCGAAGCCGGGCAGCATGTGATGGGTCATGTGCTTCTGGTACCAGACCGGCGCGTCGCCGGGCGCCGGGCCGGCCATGGCGTCGGCGACCAGGCGCCAGTCGGTCGGCTGGCTGGCGAGAACCTCCTCCCGCATCGGGTGGTCCAGCCCGGTCCCGGCGAGATAGGCGGCGTAGAAGGGCTCGTCGCTGACGGCCGTGTCGGGCCGGTTCTCGAACGCCCGCATCATCGCCGTGGAGATATTGCGCGGGCCAGACCACATGGCGATGCGGACGGTCACCGCGCGGCCTCCGCGTCCTTCAGCCCGTCGTAGAGCTCGCGCAGGATGGTGGTGCGATAGCCGGGCAGCGCCTGGGGCAGCGGCTTGCCGTCAATCTCCCGCACCGGGGTCAGCCCGCCGAAGGTGCCGGTGACGAAGGCCTCGTCGGCCTCGCGGATGTCTTCCACCGGGAAGTTTCCCAGCCGCAGCGGGATGCCGTTGGCCTCGCACAGCTTGATCACATTGGCCCGGGTCACGCCGTTGAAGCAGAACTCGCCCGTCGAGGTGCGGACCTCGCCATCCCTGACCCAGAACAGGTTGGTCGCGTTGCAGCTGGACACGTAGCCGTCCGGATCGAGCATCAGCGCCTCGTCCGCGCCGGCGCGGATGGCCTCCTGCAGGGCGATGATCAGGTTCAGGCGGCTATGGCTGTTGAGCCGCATGTCGAACATGTGCGCCGGGGTGCAGCGGATGCCGACGGTGGCCAGCGAGAGGCCGCGCGTGACGATCGCCGGGCTGGGGACCTTCCATTCGGCGAGGATCACCACGGTCGGCTTGCCCAACGCGTTGCGCGGGTCCTGGTTGGCGCCGGTCTTCTCGCCGCGCGTGACCATCAGGCGCAGATGGACGCCGTCCTCCATCCGGTTGAAGGCCAGCAGGTCGTTCAGCGCCTCGGTCACCTGCTGGCGGCTCATGCCGATGTCGAGGCCGATCGCGTCGGCGCCCTGGAACAGCCGGTCCAGATGCGCGTCGAGGAACATCAGCCGGCCCTTGTGCAGGCGCAGCCCCTCCCAGACGCCGTCGCCGACGACGAAGCCAGCGTCGAACACCGAGACCCTGGCGTTCTTGCGCGTGACCATCTCGCCGTTCAGCCAGATGCGCGCGGTGGCGTTGCGCGGGTCGGCGGCGAAGTCCTGGCTTCCGGCCATGATCAGGCTCCCGGGGGTGGACCAAAGGCGGCGGCGAGGCCGGCGGGGTCCAGACCCTCGACCTCCACCGATTTCAGCCGGCCGGTCTGGCCGGCGGCGATGCGCACGCTCGACTTGCTGACGCCGAGCGCCTTCGCCAGCAGCACAGTCAGGGCGGCGTTGGCCTCGCCCTCCACCGGCGGGGCGGAGACGCGCGCCTTGAGATAGGGGCGACCGTCAGGGCCGCTGGCCCAGCCGTCGATGGCGTCCCGGCCGCCGCGCGGCGTCAGGCGGACGGCCAGGCGCACCCGCCTAGCCGACGAGCCCGAGCAGGGCCACCTGAAGGGCCGGCGACAGGTAGTTGCGGATGCCCTGGATGATCAGGAACAGCACGATGAAGCTGAGGTCGACCCCGCCCAGCGGCGGCACGAAGCGGCGGATCGGCGTCAGCAGCGGCTCGGTGATCCGCTCCAGCGTGTAGTAGATCTGCCGGACGGCGTTGTTGCGCAGGTTGACCACGTCGAAGGCCACCAGCCAGGACAGGATCGCCGTGATCACCAGCGCCAGGACCAGCAGTCCCAGCAGGCTGTTGATGATGAAGAAGACGAAGCCAATGATGGCGGCCATGGAGCGGGTTCCGGTGTTGGTGAACCCCGCTTCTATCCGGGCCCCTGAATCACGGCAAGGCGCGGCGACCGCCTTACGCGCCGCCAGCCTTGACAGGCAAGGCGACCCGGCCATATGTGCGCCGCTTCCCTCTTCCTGGGAGGGGGCCGTAGCTCAGATGGTAGAGCGCCTCGTTCGCAATGAGGAGGTCAGGGGTTCGATTCCCCTCGGCTCCACCAGGATGCGGTGATCGTTCAGATCGCCGCCTGCATCAGTTTCAGCACGACCAGCGCCGCGATGGCCGTCATGGGGATGGCGAACGTCCAGTACATCAACCGTTTCATCGTCAGCCCTTTACGCAACAGCCCGTCGGACCAACGTCGGGCGCGGGGCGAGGTTCCGGTCAGTCGGCGGCTGTCACCGGGTCGCCGGTGGCGAGGCGGCCGTGCTCCAGCCAGCGGGCGAGCGACGGGGACAGCTCCGTCGCCACACGCTGCTGATACAGCGCCAGGTCCCCGGCGGTCAGCTCGGTCTGCCAGCGGCCGTTGGTCCCCTTGTTGAGGAAGGTGTTGTGGCCGCCCTCGAAGGACATCTCCGCCCCGGGCATGAGGTCTGCGCCGGCCGCCTTCATCGACTCGAAGTCCGCGGCCTCGACGAGTGACGGCCAGATCGTCTCGTCCACGGGGATGTCCAGGAAGGCGCTGATCCGCCGCATCTCGCCGTCGAGGTCGGTCTTCAGGTCGGCGTAGTGGACCAGCAGCAGGTTTGAACGGGTCCGTTCCGCCCAGAAGGCCCGCTCGATCTCGAAGAAGCCGTCGCCCATCTGCTCCGCCGCCGCCGTGCCGCCGGGCGCGATCCAGTGATGGAAAAAGCCCCGTGCGTCGCGCGGCGGGCGCGGCGCGGGCGCGGGCAGGTCGAGGTCCGCCTCGGCCGCCGCGTCCAGCCGGGCCCAGGCGCCCGCGGTGTAGGCGTTGTTGTGGTTCAGGTAGGACAGGCAGGCGTCGCGGCCGTCCCGCGCCACATGGATGTACTTCACCTCGTCCCAGACCGGCAGGGCGCTGAACGGCAGGTGTGACTTGATGTACCGCCGGTGGGTCTGCATCTCCAGCAGCGCCAGCTGTTCGCCCAGGTTGTCCCGCAGCCGGCAGTCCAGCCAGGGCGAGATGAAGTGCAGCGGTTTGGCCTCGGTGGACTGGAACACCAGCAGGCTGACGATCTGCTGCATCCAGGTGGTGCCGACCTTGGGCGCTGTGGCGATGACGATGTCGCCGTCGCGCGGGACGTAGGGGGCCCAGCGGCTGCTGTCGCAGTAGTAGCCCCTGACGGGTGCGATGGGTGGGCGGCTGAGCATGGCGTTGTCGTCAGTCCGCCGTGGCGCGCGGATCGCCGGCCACAAGGCGGCCGTGCTCCAGCCAGTGGGCCAGCGTCGGGGACAATTCGGTCTCGACGCGCTGCCGGTAGCGGGCCAGGTCCTCGGCGGTCAGCTCGGTCTGCCAGCGGCCGTTGGTCCCCTTGTTGAGGAAGGTCGTGTGGCCGCCCTCGAAGGCCACATCGACCCCGGCCATCAGGGTCCCGCCGTCCCGCTGCATGGCGCTGAAATCAGCGGCGGCGACCAGGTCGGGCCAGATCGCCTCGTCGACCGGAATGCCCAGGAAGGCGGCGATGCGGCGCATCTCGCCATCCAGATCGGCCTTCATGTCGTTGTAGTGCAGCAGTAGCACATTGGGCCGGGCGCGCTAGGCCCAGAACGAGCGCTCGATCTCGAAGAAGGCGTCGGCCATCAGCTCGGCCTTTCGCGTGCCGCCCGGCTCGATCCAGTGGTGGAAGAACTCCCGCGTCGTCCGCGGTGGCCGGGGCTTGGCGCCCGGCAGCAGCGGGTCGCTCTCGCCGACCGCGTCCAGCCTGCTCCAGGTGAAGGGCGTGTAGCCGTTGATGTGGTTGAGATAGGACATGCAGGCGTCCCGCCCGTCCCGCGCCACATGGATGTAGTTCACCTGGTCCCAGATCGGCAGGGCGCTCATCGGCAGGTGCGACTTGACGAACCGTCGGTGTGGCTGGGCTTCCAGCACCTGCAACGCCACTGGCAAGGGCATCTGGAGGCGGCAGTCGAGCCACGGCGACAGCGCGCCCAGCTGGCGCGGCTCGGGGTTCTGGAACACCAGCAGGTTGACGATCTGCTGCGTCCAGGTGGTGCCGACCTTGGGGGCGGTGGCGATGATCACGTCGCCGTCGCGAGGGGTGAACTGGTCCCAGTGGGCGGAGTCGCAATACCAGTCCCGAACGGGCGCCACGGGCGCGCGGCTAAGCATGTGAGTGTCCCCCCGGATCGATGAGACCGGTGTTATGCGACGGAGGGGGCAGGGGTTCAAGGCCGCCCGCCTTCTGTCATCCCGGCCGCAGCGCAACGCGCGGAGAGCCGGGACCCAGATTCGGCTTCAAGCGCCGTGGATGGGATTCGATCTGGGTCCCGGATAGCCGCTGCGCGCCTTCCGGGATGACAGTGGGAAATCAGCATCCGTTGGGATGCTGGGAAGCCCTTAAGGCCTTGGTAGAATTGGAGCTCCGGTCTCCGGTCGCGTCAAGGACGGGGCCTGCGGGCCCGCCGCTGCGCGGCCGCGAAGCGGTCCTTGACCCGTCCGGAGACCGGAGCAAGCTCGCCGCCATGGACTTAGGGCGGGGTGTGCCCTTGGGCGAAAGCTAGTGCGCCTCGTCCCAGTTGCTCGCCGCGCGCGCTTCCACCACCAGCGGAACCGACAGCTCCACCGCCGGCAGGGCGGCCTTCTCCATCACCGCCTTGGCCACGCGGATGGTCTCTTCGGTCTCGGCCACGGCCGCCTCGAAGACCAGTTCGTCGTGCACCTGCAGCAGCATCCGTGAGCTCAGCCCCGCGTCCCGCAGCGCCGCCGGCATTCGCGCCATGGCCCGGCGGATGATGTCGGCGGCCGCGCCCTGGAGCGGCGCGTTGATGGCCGCGCGCTCGGCGAACTGGCGCATGCCGACGGCCTTGCCGCGGATGTCGGGGATGTTGATCTTGCGCCCGAACAGGGTGGTGACGCTGGCGTTCTCGCGCACCTCGGCCCGCATCCGGTCCATGTACTCGCGGATGCCCGGGAAGCGCTCGAAGTAGGTCTTGATGTAGGCGCCGGCCTCCGACTGGTCGATGCCCAGCTGGTTGGCCAGGCCGAACGCGCTGATGCCGTAGACGATGCCGAAGTTGATCGCCTTGGCGCGGCGCCGCACGTCGGCCAGCATGCCCTCGATCGGGGTGTTGAACATCTCCGAGGCGGTCATGGCGTGAATGTCCAGACCCTCCTTGAAGGCCCGCTTCAGCTGCGGGATGTCGCCGACATGGGCGAGCAGGCGCAACTCGATCTGGCTGTAGTCGGCGCTGATCAGCACATGGCCCGGCTCGGCGATGAAGGCCTTGCGGATCTTGCGGCCTTCCTCGGTGCGGATCGGGATGTTCTGCAGGTTGGGGTCGGTCGAGGCGAGGCGCCCGGTGTTGGCCGCCGCCAGGCTGTAGGAGGTGTGCACGCGGCCGGTCGCGGGGTTGATCGCGGCGATCAGGTTGTCGGTGTAGGTGCCCTTCAGCTTGGCCAGCTGGCGCCAGTCGAGCAGGGTGCGCGGCAGGTCGTGGCTGGCCGCCAGGCGTTCGAGCACGTCGACGTCGGTGGCCCACTGGCCGGTGGCGGTCTTCTTGCCGCCCTCCAGGCCGAGCTCGCCGAACAGGATGTCGCCGATCTGTTTGGGACTGCCGAGATTGAACGGCCGCCCGGCCAGTACGTGGGCCTTCGCCTCGAGGTCGACCATCCGCATGGAGAACTCGTGGCTGAGGCTGCGCAGCAAGTCGGGATCGACCTTGATGCCGGCGTTCTCCATCTGCGCCACCACCGGCGGCAGGGGGCGTTCGGTGGTCTCGTAGACGGTCAGCATGCCCTCGCGCGCCAGCCGCGGCCGCAGGATCCGCCACAGCCGCAGGGTAACGTCGGCGTCCTCGGCGGCGTAGGCCGTCGCGGGCTCCAGGGCGACGTGCTTGAAGCTGATCTCGCTCTTGCCGGTCCCGCAGACCTGTTTGAACGGGATTGGCTTGTGGCCAAGCCACAGCTCGCTGAGCTCGTCCATGCCGTGCCCGTGCAGGCCCGCCTCGAGCGTCGAGCTCAGCAGCATGGTGTCGTCGATCGGGGTGACGTCGATGCCGTAGCGGGTCAGGACGGCGATATCGTACTTGGCGTTCTGCGCCACCTTCAGGACCGACGGGTCCTCCAGCATCGGCTTGAGCGCAGCGAGCGCCTGGTCGAGCGGGATCTGGGTCAGGTCCGCGCCGCTCTCGCCGCCGAACAGCCCCTCGTCCTTCTCGCAGTGGCCGAGCGGGATGTAGCAGGCCTCGCCCGGCGCGACGGCCAGCGAGACGCCGCAGAGGCCGGCGACAGCCGAGCCGAGGGCGTCGGTCTCGGTGTCGAAGGCGACGACGCCGATCTCCGTGGCGCGGCTGACCCAGGCTTCCAGGGTCGGCAGATCGCGGACACAGACATAGTTCGTGGTGTCGATCTGGACAGGCTCGACCGGCGCGGCGGCCTCGCGCTCGCCGGCGCTGAAGCCGCCGTTGGGGGCGAGTCGGGGCGCGCCCATCTTCGGCATCGGCGCGGCGGGCATGCCGTTGCCGGCCGCCGCATCCCCGACCCGGCGGGCCAGGCTGCGGAACTCCATCTGTTCGAGGAAGGCGGCCAGGGTCGGGCCGTCCGGATCGCGCACCGCCAGGTCCTCGACCGGTTCGGGCAGGGGGGTGTCGCAGTCGAGCTGCACCAGTTGCCGGGACAGGCGGATCTGGTCGGCGAAGTTGATCAGGGTCTCGCGCCGCTTCTCCTGCTTGATCTCGTGGGCGCGGCTGAGCAGCGTCTCCAGGTCGCCGTATTCGTTGATCAGCAGGGCGGCGGTCTTGACGCCGATGCCGGGCGCGCCGGGGACGTTGTCGACGCTGTCGCCGCACAGGGCCTGGACCTCGACGACCTTTTCCGGCGCCACGCCGAACTTCTCGAACACCTGGTCGGGGCCGATCAGCACATTCTTCATCGTGTCGAGCATCGACACCCGGTCGCCGATCAGCTGCATCAGATCCTTGTCGGACGAGACGATGATCACCTCGCCGCCCGCGTCGCGCACCTTGCAGCTGTAGGCAGCGATCAGGTCGTCCGCCTCGTAGCCGGCCAGCTCGATACTCGGCACGCCGAACGCGCGGGTCGCTTCGCGCACCAGCGGAAACTGCGGGACCAGGTCCTCGGGCAGCGGCGGGCGGTGCGCCTTGTACTGGGGATACAGGGTGTTGCGGAACGTCTTGTCGGAGTGGTCGAAGATCACCGCCAGATGGGTCGGCCCGTCCTCCTTCATGTCCCGCAGCAGCTTGAACAGCATGTTGCAGAACCCCTGCACCGCCCCGACCGGCAGGCCGTCCGACTTGCGCGTCAGCGGCGGCAGGGCGTGGAAGGCGCGGAAGATGTAGCCCGACCCGTCGATCAGATAGAGCCGCACGGGCGGCCCGTCCTGGGTGAGGGGGCGGTCGGGCAGGGCGGGGGCGTCGGTGTCAGTCATCGGGAGAGGATAGTGGGCCGCGCGGCGGTGGTCATCCGTGGATTGGCGGCTCTTGCCAACAGCGGGGAGCCTGCGACTGTAGGGCGAGTGGGTGGGGGACGTGATGAAGCGCGCCGGATTGATCGTGTTGGCGTGCTTCGCCCTTGGCGGCGGCGCTACAACTATTGCCTGGGCCCAATCAGGCCAGCCGCGGTCCCCTCCGGCGCCATCCTGGACGGAGGTGCGGCAAAGGAGCGTGTCACGGCTGTTGTACGAGCCACGGTCGTCCGGCCGCCGCATAGCGCCGGACACCTATCCGCGTGAGGCGCTTGATCTGACCGTCAGCGGGGAGGTCGTTGTCGTCTGCCGGTTCGCGCGCAGGAAGCTTGAGGTGTGCCGGGCAGATCAGGAGGTCCCCGAAGGCATGGGGTTTGGTCGGGTCGCTGTGCAGCAGGTGGAGGCGCAATGGAAGACTATCCCGCGTCGCGTGTCAGGGACGGTCACCGGCGATGAAATTCGCTTTTCCTATTCCGTGGCGGCGCCGATTGCTGGTCCGGCCGCCGTCACCGAGGCACCATGGGCGCAGGTCCCGTCCGGAGAGGCCCTCCGGATGGCTTGGCCAAAGGCGCTTGCAAACACAAGGCGGGGATCAGCCGCACTTCGGTGTCGCGTAGAGGCCGACGGCAGCCTTTCGAACTGCCGGGTCGCGGGTGAAGTGCCGTGGCAGTCAGATCTTGGTCGCGCAGCCCTGACCCTCGCCCCGGCCTATCGGGTGGATATGGGCGCAGCGGGCGGCGACCTGGTCGGTTCGGACATCATCGTGAGTATCAGACTGACCAATCCGGCTGACCCAACCGCCCACCTGCGGTAGTCCTCAAAACACTCGGCCTTCGGCGCAATAGCCAGGTTCAGCTACACCACCCCCCGCGACAGCGAGCGGTGGAACGGGATGGTCAGTAGCCAGTCGCCGCCGGCCGCCAACTGGGACGGTCCGTAGTCGCGCGACATCAGCGCCAGGACGTCGGCCGGCACCGATCCCACCGGCGCCAGCGGGTCCTGGCCGAGCAGCTCGCGGTAGCGCCGGTCGTCGGCCTCGCGGTCGCCCGACAGATCGCCGATGCGGTCCAGCACGATCGGCGCGGCCGTCACGCCGGGGAGCGAGCCGTTGCCGCCGCCCAGCGAGATGCCGTCCAGCCGCTGGACCTTGCCCGGCGGGATGCTGCTGAACAGGGCGTAGACCAGGGCCCCGTTGGTGTCGTCGGTAGCGATGCAGAACATCTGGCCGCGCACCGGCAGCAGCCAGCCCTGATAGACCGTCTCGCGCACGCCCATGCGGAACTCGAGCAGCCCGTTGGGGTGGGACCGCAGCATGCCCTGGTCGTGCATGAAACGGCCCGGCGCCGCCTCGGCCGGCCGGGTGGTGCGGAAGAAGCACTCCAGATCCGCCGCGCGGTCGGCGGTGGACGCCCTGACCACGCCCATCAGCGGCAGGGGAATGCCGTCGAGCGGTTCGGGGCCTGTCGCGGGCGCGGCCACGCCGAACAGTCGGGCGAAGTCGCCCCGCTCGCGGTCCCAGTCGAGCATGGTGAAGCCGGGCGTCCTGACGGCGACATAACGGGTCAGGGCCGAGAGATTGTGGGCCGAGGGATTGACCGCGCCGGCCACCCAGCGGCCGACCAGCGACTTGTCGACGGCGAGGTCGGCGGCGAGCTGGGCGCGACTCATCGAGAAGGCCTTCAGGACCAGGTCGAGTTTCGCGCCGAAGTGGCTTTCGGTCATGGCGTCAGCCTAACCCGCGTTCGCCCCGGTTCGCCAGTCGCGTGCATCGAAATGCAACTTTGACATCCCGACGGCGCCGTTCGCCGCCGTCCGCTGCATCTCACCGCATCGTCGCCCAGGCCTCATTAGCCCCCGCAGAGAGGCGGCGCCGAGCCGCTCGACCGACAGGGAAGAACGACCATGATTATCACTGCAATGGCCGGGGCGCTGATCCTCGCCTCAACGCCGCCCAAGCCCGCCCCGCCGCCCCCGCCTCCGCCGCCCAGGCCCCAGAGCGGCAGCGGCCCGCACATCAAGGTGTTCGACGGGACCTCCGACCAGGGCAAGCCCGGCACGCCTCCGGCGCCGTCCGGTGGGCTCGCGCCGGCGACCAGGCCGCCCACGCCGCTGCTGCCGGCGATCCAGATGCCCCGCGACTCCGCGCCGGCGCCCCGCCCCAAGTGAAACGCGCGCCTCAAACAGCGACGGCGAGTCCGTCAGCAGGAGAGACCCCAATGAAAATTACCAGGACCACACTGGCCATGGCTGTCACCGCCATCGCCCTGGCCATCGCCGCCCCGGCCGTCGCCGCCGGCTTCCTCAAGTTCGAAGGCGTCGATGGCGAATCGGCCGCTGCTCGCGGGAACCTCGAGGTTTCCAGCGTCCGTTGGGGCTCGCCGATGCGGACCGAAGGCTGCAGCGGGGAATCCGGCGCCGGCCGGCTGATGGTCTCCGGCGCCGGCCTCCGCGGCGTCACGCCCGGGACGCGAATCCCCCAGGCGACGCTCCATCTCCGGAAGACGGGCGGGGACACGGCCCTGACCTACAAGCTGAAGGACGTCATCATCTCCTCGGCGACCGGCGGGGCTGCGCCATCCGAGTCGCTGTCGCTGAACTTCGCCAGGATCAGCTGGTCGAAGGAAGGCTGCCGCTAGCCTTTGCGGACCCCGTAACCGCTCGCGGATCGTTCAGGGTCGCTCTCTCCCGAGGGCGGCCCTTTTCCATGGCTCCTCCTACGCCTCGGCGGGAACTCCGACAGGGTGTCGCAAAGCGCGCCCACAACAATGATCCGGTCGCAGGGGGCTTTGCGACGCGCCTGGCCGCTGCCACTGTAGGGTTGAGCAGTGAGGGTGAGGTGATGCGAGGGTTGTTGTTGGGAATCTTGCTGACAGGGATCTGGAGCGCAGCTTCAGCGCAGACCGAGGTCGCGCCGGACTGGGACAAGAGGCCTACGGGCGATCAGGTAGCCAAGTACTATCCGGACGAGGCTACCGACCAGAGCATCAGCGGAGTAACCGTCATAAAGTGCCGGGTGACGCTCTACGGCCGGGCGAAAGACTGCCTGGTCGTAAAGGAATCACCGGCTGGCATGGGCTTCGGCGAGGCTTCGCTGGCCCTCGCGGATCGGGAATTCCGGTTCAAGCCCGGCCGCGTTGACGGCAAGCCTGCCGATGGCATGTGGATCCAGATTCCGCTGAGCTTTCAGTCGCCCAGCCCGACCGCTCGCTATGTGATTACTGAAGCTGTGTGGGAGCAGGCGCCCACGTTCGATGACATGAGAGCGGCCTGGCCGGAGTCAGCCGGCGACTTGGCGGTTGGAACCTCGGTGTTGCGCTGTGCCGTGGCACCGAGTGGTAGCGGAAAGCTGACCAACTGCACGATTGCCGGCCAGGTGCCCAAGGGATCACCCTTCGGCGCAGCGGCGCGCACGCTCATCGACAAGCTCCGTTTGAAGGCGACGCCGGAAGAAGCCAGGAAATACGCTGGCGCCGACATCGCCGTAAGCTTCCGCTTTTACAACCCGGCCTCCCCCGCCGGGCAGGCCATGAAGGTCGAGAAGCCAGACTGGATCGTCACCATCGATCCCGACAAGGTCGTCGCACTCTATCCGAGCAAGGCGGCCGACGCGGGCGTGGGAGAAGGGGTCGGTGTCGCTGACTGCCTGGTGGCTCCTGACGGCAAGATGGCCGACTGCCGGGTCTCTCGCGAAGCCCCGGCGGACATGGGTTTTGGCCTCTCCGCCGTCGCCGCGGTGAGTGTCATGCAGATGGACCTCTGGACCCCGGAAGGCCGCCCGGTGGCCGGGGCGCGGGTAAAGGTGCCGATCAAGTTCAGCCTCGCGCCTGAGGCCCGAGTCGAGGCGCCGGCTGCCCCCTAACCTCCCAGCCGCTCCAGCACCTCGGCCGCGAACACCGACAGGGTGTCGTCGCGCGCGCCCATGATGATGATGCGGTCGCCGGGCCGGGCGAGCGCGACCAGCCGGTCGCCGCAGGCCGGGCGGTCGGGCAGGGCTTCGGCGCTCCGGCCGCCGGCGCGGATGTCGGCGGCGATATCCTCGCTGGTCACCTCGCGGATCGTCGTGCCGCCGAAATAGACCGGTTCCGGCATCAGCAGCACGTCGGCTTCCGAAAGACCTTCGACGAAGCCGCGCACGAACTCCTTCCGCATCAGCCGCAGCGGGCCGAAGCCGTGCGGCTGGAACATCACCAGCAACCGGCCGGGGAAGGCGTGCAGGGTGTCGAGCGTGGCGGCGATCTTGTCGGGGTTGTGGGCGAAGTCGTCGATGACGGTGATCCCGCCCTTGCCGCCGACCACCTCCAGCCGCCGCTTGACGCCGTCATAGCCCTCGATGGCCGCCACCGCGTCCGCCAGCGGAACGTCCAGCGCCAGCACCGCGCCCAGCGCCGCCAGGGCGTTGGCGACATTGTGCCGGCCGGGAACTCTCAGCCGCACCGACACGGTCGCATTCCCCGCCTGTTCCCGCAGCCGGAAGCCGATCGAGTCCGGCGCGGGCGTGATATCGTCCGTATACAGATCGGCCGAGGGGTCCTCAAAGCTCCAGGTCAGCTGTCGCTCGCGCGGCAGCTCGGCGGCCAGACGGGCGGTCTCGTCGTTGTCGAGGTTCAGCACCACGGTCCGGGCCTTCAGGGCGTAGTCGCGGAACAGGACCCGCAGCTCGTCCATCGTCTTGTGGTCTTCGCTGATGTTGTTGATCACCGCCACCTGCGGCCAGTAGCGGGCGATCGAGCCATCGCTCTCGTCGACCTCGCTGACGAACAGCCCGCCCTGACCGACCAGGGCGCTGGCGAAGGGGGTGTCGTCGGTGACGAAGTTCTTCATCACCGCGCCGTTCATCACTGTCGGATCGCGGCCCGTGCGGTGCAGGATCCAGCCGATCATGGCGGTGGTCGTCGACTTGCCGCTGGTGCCGGCCACGCCCACCGACTGCGGCGCGCCGTTGAACAGGTCGGCCAGCAGTTCGGCGCGCGACATCAGGGTCGCGCCGACCCGCCGCGCGGCGACCACGTCCGGCACGGTGTCCTCGACGGCGGCGGTGGCGACGATGATCTGCTCGGGCCGGGTGACGCCGCTGCCGTCCTGCGCAAACAGGCCGATGCCCCGCGCCTTGAGGAACTCGAACTTGGGCGCCGTACGGCCCTGGTCGAGGGCGCGATC
Organism: Caulobacter sp.; assembly: GCA_021741355.1. Taxonomy (GTDB): domain Bacteria; phylum Pseudomonadota; class Alphaproteobacteria; order Caulobacterales; family Caulobacteraceae; genus Caulobacter. The sequence continues at coordinate 85,757 of JAIOXZ010000002.1, read as the reverse complement.
GGAGCCTTCGACGGTGGCGCCGGTCGCCTGGACGATCAGGGCCAGGGGCAGCATGCCGCTGCCGCCAATCCCGCAAAAGAAGTAGGGTCTGTCCTGAATCATCCTTGGGAAATATACGGTCAGGGACAGGGTGACAAACCGCCCGACAGGTCCGCGAGCAGATGGTCAAACCGGTCAGGATCGGCGTCGTCGCCCCCGCCTCGCGCATCGACCCCGCCGTGCCGGCCGAAGTCGAGGCCCTGGTTGCCCGGCTGTACCCCGACGGACGGGTCCAGCTCGTCTTTGATCCGCAGTGTTTCCTGACCCACAACCACTTCGCCGGCGACGACGCGGCGCGGGCCGAGGGCTTCCTGCGGGTGGCCAATGACCCGACGTTCGACGCGCTGTGGATCGCCCGCGGCGGCTATGGCTCCAACCGTATCGCCGACGCGGTGCTGGCCGGTCTGACGTCCGCCGCGCGGGACAAGGTCTATCTCGGCTACAGCGACCTCGGCTTCGTTCTGGCAGGACTCCACAGGCAGGGGATCGGCCGGCCGGTGCATGGTCCGGCCGCGCATGACATCCGCCGGGCGGGCGGTGAGGCGGCCGTCGCGCGGTCGCTGGCCTGGATCGTCGACGGCGACCGCACCGCCCTGGAGCCCGGCCTGAAGCCGGGCCAGAAGGCGGCGGCGTTCAACATCACCGTCCTGAGCCAGCTGCTCGGCACGGACCTGCAGCCCGACCTGACCGGCCACGTGCTGTTGCTCGAGGATGTCGGCGAATACATGTACCGGCTGGACCGGTCGCTGTTCCACCTCACCAGCAACCCGGGCATCCGCAAGGTCGCGGGCATCCGTCTGGGCCGCTGCAGCGACATTCCCGAGAACGACCCGGACTTCGGCATGACCGCCGAAGAGGTCTGCCGTCACTGGTGCGAGCGCTCCGGCATTCCGTACCTCGGCCGCGCCGAGATCGGCCACGACGCCGACAACCGGATCGTGCCATTCGGCCTTATCTGAACAGGTCGTTGTAGTTGCCGCCGATCCGGTCGGCCGCGGCCAGGGCGTCGGAATCGCCGGTCGCGAGGAAATCCACGGTCGCCGCATTCAGCGCCGCCAGGGCCGCGCGGGCCAGGCCCGTGGCCGAACTGATCCGCCGCGCGCCCAGCGCCTGCAGCTCCGGCCCTTTCGGCAGACCCGCCTTCGCCATGACGTTCAGCGGCAGACCGCAGCCGGCCGCGATGGCGCTGATCTCGCCCGGGATCGAGACGCCCGCCGCGAACAGTCCGTCAGCGCCCGCCGACCGGTACAGCGCCGCCCGCCGCAGCACCTCGGCGACCGCCGCCTCGCCCTCGGCCATCCGGCGCAGGTAGATGTCGGTGCGGGCGTTGATGAACAGGTCGACCCCGGCGCCGTCGGCGGCCTTGCGCACAGCCTCGATCTTGGCCGCCAGCAGCTCCGGATCGCCGCCGCCGTCCTCGATGTTGATCCCCACCGCGCCGGCGTCGATCACCTTGCGGACATTCTCGCCGACCGTCGCCGGATCGTCGGCATAGCCGCCCTCGAAGTCGCAAGTCAGCGGAATGGAGATGACCCGCGTGATCTCCCGCACCGTCGCGACCAGGAATTCCACCGGCAGATGGTGGCCATCGGCGTAGCCATGGCTCCAGCAGACGGCCGCGCTGGTCGTCGCCACGGCCTTTGCGCCGAGGGTCTCGATGACTCGCGCGCTGCCGGCGTCCCAGGCGTTGGGCAGGATGAAAAGGTCGGGGCCCGCGTGCAGGCGGCGGAAGGTCTTGGCGTGATCGGTCATGACGCCAGACTAGAACCGCCCTGCCGGATCGTCAGCCCCGCCGGTGGCGGGAATCGGACCTCAATGGCCGCCGGAGCCCTCGTAGACGCCCGGCGCCAGCCGTTCGTCCTCATCGCCGGCCGCGGTCGCCGCGACGAAGCGGCGGTCGCAGTAGGGGCAGTCGACAAAGCCCGCGCCGCCCATTTCCAGCCAGACGCGCGGGTGACCCAGCGCCCCGCCGACGCCGTCACAGGCGATGCGGTGCGAGCGCACGGTCACCGTCTCGGGCGGCGGAAAGGCCGCGGCCTGCGGCGGCGTGGCCGTCGGGGTCGTCCCGTTGACGGATTTTGCGGAGGCCTTGCGCGCCATTTGGATCGTTCCCGGGTAAAGCCGCCCTTGGCGATGCGGCCTGTCAGGCATACCTATGCGAGGCCCCGCCGGGGCGTCAATTGACCGCAAGCCCGCCAGAAAGCCCGAATGGACCTGCCCGACCACGCCATCGAGGCTACCGGTCTCGTGAAGACCTACGCCGCCACCAAGACCACGCCGGAAAAGACCGCGCTGAACGGCATTGATCTGAAGATTCCGCGCGGCTCGATCTTCGGTCTGCTGGGCCCCAACGGGGCGGGCAAGTCGACCTTCATCAACATCCTCGCCGGCCTGACCCGCAAGACCAGTGGCACGGTGAAAATCTGGGGCCGCGACATCGACGAGCGCCCGCGTGACGCCCGCGCCGCGATCGGCGTGGTGCCCCAGGAACTGGCCGCTGACGTCTTTTTCACGCCGCGCGAGTCGCTGGAGACCCAGGCCGGGATGTACGGCGTGCCGAAGAAGGAGCGCCGCACCGACGAGCTGCTCGCCGCGCTCGGCCTCACCGACAAGGCGGACGCCTATGTCCGTCAGCTGTCGGGCGGCATGAAGCGCCGGCTGATGGTGGCCAAGGCCATGGTGCACAATCCGCCGGTGCTGATCCTCGACGAGCCGACCGCCGGCGTCGACGTCGAGCTGCGCCGCCAGCTGTGGAACTACGTCGTCGGCCTGAACAGACTTGGCGTGACCATCGTCCTGACCACCCACTATCTCGAGGAGGCGCAGGAGCTCTGCGACCAGATCGCCATCGTCAACCGCGGCGAGGTCGTCGCCTGCGAGCCGACCTCGACCCTGCTGCAGCGGCTGGACACCCGCAACGTGATCGTCACGCCGGAAGAGCCGGTCGCCACGGCCCCGGACCTGACCGGCTTTGACGCGAAGCTGCGCAGCGGCGGCTCGTTCTCGGTGACCTACAAGACCGGCCAGTCGAGCGTCGAACAGGTGCTGGCGGCCGTGCGGGCCAGCGGCCTGCACATCAAGGACATCGCCACCGAGGACCCCGATCTCGAGGACGTCTTCCTCGCCCTGACCTACGGCGCGGCCGACGGCAAGGACCCGACGAAGGACTGAGGGTTCGTTCCCGCCTTCACGGCGGAGTTCGTCCTGATGTCTTGATGAGCATTCTTGCTCCGGCGGGACCTTCGTCAAGGACGAGGCCGAAGGCCTCGCCGCTGCGCGGCCGCCGGAGGCGGTCCTTGACCAAGGTCACCGTCCGGAGCGAACCATTCCATCAAGGGCTTCAGGGCGTACCAGCATCCGGTATGCTGGCGTGCAATCTTGCGCCCCCCCTCAGAGCTCCAGCTCGACCATGTCGAAGTCGGCCTTGGCCGTGCCGCACAGCGGACAGATCCAGTCTGCAGGGATGTCGGTCCAGCGCGTTCCCGGGGCCAGGCCCTCGCCGACATCGCCCTCGGCCTCATCGTAGAGGTAGCCGCAAGTCCGGCACTGCCAGGTCTTGTAGGGCAGGGCGTCGGCCATCGGTCGTCCTTCGGTGAGAGGTCCTGAGGGGGTGATCCCCAGCCTGATTGACGCCCAATCGCCGTGAACTGATCCACGTCAATTCAACCGCCGAATTGTTGGTCCGTAGTGCGGGCGAGGCAACAGCATGTCTCGCAGCCGCTGGAGACAGGCGGCGCGGGACCGGACAGGAAGACTTGCGATGATGATTCCCCAGGACGTGGCCAACACCATCGTCGATCCCAAGGCCTATGCCGACGGCCATCGGGTCGACGAGGCGTTCCGCTGGCTGCGCGCCAACGCGCCGTTTGCGAAGGCTCAGCCCGAGGGGTTTGATCCCTTCTGGGTCGCGACCCGCTTCGCCGACATCCAGGAGATCGAGAAGCAGAACGATCTGTTCCACAACGGCGACCTGGCCACCGTCGTCACGCCGATCGAGGTCGACAAGCGTGTCCGGCAGATGACCGGCGGTTCGCCGCATCTGGTCCGCTCGCTGGTCCAGATGGATAACCCCGACCACATGAACTACCGGCGCCTGACCCAGGCCTGGTTCCTGCCGCAGAACATCCGCGGTCTCGAGGCGCGCATCCGCGAGATCGCGCGCGGCTTTATCGACCGGATGGCCGCCATGGGCGACCGCTGCGACTTCGCCCGCGACGTCGCCTTCCTCTATCCGCTGCATGTGATCATGGAGGTCCTCGGCGTGCCGGAGATCGACGAGCCGCGCATGCTGAAGCTGACCCAGGAGCTGTTCGGCAGCGCCGACCCGGAACTGAACCGCGGCGGCGCGGTGACCGACGTCGACACCGGCCTGGCCAACCTGCAGGCCACGGTCATGGACTTCATGACCTACTTCAACGCCATGACCGAGGACCGCCGGGCCAATCCGCGCCAGGACCTGGCCAGCGTGATCGCCAACGGCCAGATCGAGGGCAAGCCGCTCGGCCACCTCGAGGCGATGAGCTACTACATCATCGCCGCAACGGCGGGGCACGACACGACCTCCAACACGACGTCCGGCGCCATGTGGGCCCTGGCCCAGAATCCTGAGCAGTTCGCGAAGGTGAAGGCGGACCTGTCGCTGATCCCCGGGCTGGTCGAGGAGTCGATCCGCTGGGAGACCCCGGTGAAGCATTTCATGCGCAGCGCCACGGCCGACGCCGAGATCGCCGGCCAGAAGATCGCCAAGGGCGACTGGATCATGCTCAGCTACCCGTCCGGCAACCGGGACGAGTCGGTGTTCACCGATCCGTTCAAATTCGACATCCAGCGCACGCCCAACAAGCACGTCGCCTTCGGCTACGGCGCCCACGTCTGTCTCGGCCAGCATCTGGGCCGGATGGAGATGCGGGTCCTCTGGGAAGAGCTGCTGCCGCGCCTCGAGAGCGTCGAGCTGAACGGCGCGCCGAAACGCATGGAGGCCAGCTTCGTCTGCGGGCCCAAGTCGGTGCCGATCCGCTACCGGATGACCTGAGGGTCGCTGGCGCGCGCCGCTTGCGGCCCCGCGCGGGCGCGCTAACCTCGCCCTCCCGGGGGCGGGGGAGGTCAGGCGATGCTGGAGCGTCTTTTCAGGCTGAAGGAGAACGGCACGGCCGTGCGCACTGAGGTGCTCGCGGGCGTGACCACCTTCCTGACCATGGCCTACATCATCATGGTCAACCCGACGATCCTGGCCGATGCCGGGATGCCGATGGCCGGCGCGGCGGCCGCCACCTGTCTGGCGGCGGCCTTCGGCTCGATCATGATGGGGCTGTTCGCCAACTTCCCGATCGCGCTGGCGCCCGGTATGGGGCTGAACGCCTATTTCACCTACACCGTGGTCAAGGGGATGGGCCTGCCGTGGGAGACGGCGCTGGGCTGTGTCTTCCTGTCGGGCGTGCTGTTCCTGATCCTGACGGTCTCGGGCGTGCGGCGGCTGCTGGTCGGCGCCGTGCCGCGCTCGCTGTATGCGGCGATCGCCGCCGGGATCGGTCTGTTCATCGCCTTCATCGGCCTGCGCGCCGCGGGACTGGTGGTCGCCAGCCCGGCCACGACGGTGACCCTCGGCGACCTGACGACCCCGACCGCCGGCCTGACCCTGTTCGGACTGGTCCTGACCGGGGCCCTGCTGGTCTGGCGCATCCGCGCGGCGATGCTGGTCGGGATCCTCGCCACCACGGCGCTGGCCTGGGCTGTCGGCGCGATGCAGTGGACGCCGGTCGACTACAGCCTGGAGGCCCTGACCAGCACCGCCTTCCGGCTCGACATTCCCGGCGCCCTGGGGATCGGCGGCAAGGGCGCGGCGCTGGCGCTGATCGAGATCATCGTCGTGCTGCTGTTCGTCGACCTGTTCGACAATGTCGGCACCCTGGTCGCGGTGACCGAGCGCGCGGGCCTGGCGGCGCCGGACGGGACGATCCCGCGGCTCAACCGGATCCTCGCCACGGACTCGGCGGCGGCGATCGTCGGCTCGGTGGCCGGCACGACCACCACCGTCAGCTACATCGACAGCGCCGCCGGGGTCGCGGCCGGCGGGCGCACCGGCCTGACCGCCGTGGTGGTAGGCCTGCTGTTCCTCGTCGCCCTGCTGTTCGCTCCGTTCGCCCAGCTGATCCCCGCAGCGGCGACCGCTCCGGCGCTGATCCTGGTCGGCGCGCTGATGATGGCCCCGCTGGCCCAGCTCGACTGGGACGACCCGCTGGTCGCCATCCCCGGCTTCCTGACCCTGATCGCCATCCCCCTGACCTTCTCGATCGCCAACGGCCTGGCCTTCGGGATCATCGCCTACGTCCTGCTCAAACTGGCCCGCGGCCAGGCCCGCCCGGGCGACTGGATGCTCTACCTGCTGGCGGCCCTGTTCGCCGCCCGCTTCATCTGGCTGGCGGCGGGGTAGCGCGCGGCGAATCTTTCCGCTATTGACCCGCCTCCGCCAGCGATCCGCACCCGTAGCTCAGCTGGATAGAGCGTTGCCCTCCGAAGGCAAAGGTCACACGTTCGAATCGTGTCGGGTGCGCCATTCGCGGTTGAAGGTCGGTGCGCGGCGGCGGGGTGTGCCGGGTGATCGGCTCGGTGACCTGACGCCGCCGGGTTTCGGGTCCCGTCCGCTGCGCCGCGACGCGCCGGCTACGTCCGTCCGACGAGCTTCAGGACCAGCTGCCGTAGCCTTGCGAGGTAGGAGTTCCCCGGGGTGGCGCGGGCGCGGCTGTCGATCCACAGCTGGGCCTCGGCGGGCGAGCCCTTCAGGCGGCTGAGCTGGACCGCGTCGTCGAACGCGTCGTCGGAACATTCGACCTCGCCGACCCGTTCGGCCCGGATCCGCCAGTACCCGCCGCTCTGGTCGGCCTCGAGGATGCACCGGGCGTCCGGCGCCATGCTGAGCCAGAGCGTCGCCCGCACGTCGGCCAGGCCCGAACCGCTGTAGTCGTTGTGACCAAGGCCGGCGCCGCCGACCAGGCTGGTGTCGATGGTCTGGACACGCGGGAAGGTCATCGGCGCCGGGAAGGCGTCGCCCAGCCGCTGCGCGCCCGGGAGCAGGCGGGCCCCGAGCATCGCCTTGTCCTGGCTGGAGGCGTACAGGGTCGTCCGCGTCACCAGCGGCGAGGCCGACTGCCAGTAGGTTTCGAACAGCGCCTTCTCGATGTCGGCCGAGCCCATGACCAGCTCGTCGAAGGGCCTGTCGGGCCGGTCCGCGCGCAGGGCGATCCGCTGGAGCGCGGCGAGGGTCAGCCGGTTGCCCATCGAATGGGCGACGACATAGACCCGCGTCGCGCCGCTCTTGCGCAGGGCGATCAGCGTGTCGGCGAGGGCTTCGATCTCCTCCTTCCGCTCGACCGTCCTGCGGTCGGCGAAATAGGACAGCAGGCTTTCCTTCGAGGCCCAGGAATAGAACACCGTGGCGCCGTCGATCGACAGATCCGCATGCAGCTGGGCGGCGCGATAGGCGGCGTCGGCGAAGCTGTTGTTGTAGCCGTGCACGTAAAGCAGGGCTTCCTTGCGGCGCGACCGGCCGACGTCGCCGTCGATGGCCGCGAGCCAGGCGTCCCGGCTGTCGAAGCGCGTCACGCCCTCGAGGATGAAGTGATTGTTCGGGTGCGCGGTCTCGAACTGGATGAGCAGGAATTCGTCCGGACGCTCCAGCTCGCCGCGCTTGCGGATACAGGGGACGTTGACCTGGGCGAGGCCGAAGTTGAGCCGGACGCGGTCGCCGGCGAACGGTTCCGACCGCGCGCCGAAGTAGCGGTCGCGGGCCGGGTCGGGTGTCACGCCCTGCCGGCTGGTGGCGTAGTAGACGCCCACTTCGGCGCTGTTGGGGTCCTCCAGGGTGCCTGCCGCGGTGCGTTTGCGCAGGCATTCCTGTTCGTAGGGCGTGAGATAGACCGCCGACTTGCCTTCGTCCCGGGCGAGGTCGCTGGCACGGCCGGGCGGCGCCGGTTGCAGTGGCGGGGGCGGCGCAGGCGGGGGCGGCGCCGGCGCGGCCAGCATCACCGGAGGCGGTGGCGGCGGCGGGGGCGGAACGGTGGAATCGACCATGTCGCGGCCGATGTCCCTGACCTGGTCGTCAGCCCAGTCGGCCCGCTCGATGGCCCTGAGACGATAGGCCTCCGCCCGTCCGGCCGCGTCGTCGGCGCCGGCCGAGCGCAGCTGGTCGCGGGCCTGGCCATAGAGGCCGGCGGCCTCGAGGAAGGTGTCACGGGACGCCTCGAACGCCCGCGTGCGGCCCCGCTGCCCGGGGTCGTAGACCTTGAACAGCCGATAGGCCCGCTCTTCAGACGCCGCCGCGCGCGCCATGAGCTCGATCGACCGGGCGACAGCCCCGGAGTCGAACGCGGCCTGCTCGGCCCGCAGGGCGCTTCGGCGTCCGTCGCAGGCGGTGCCGGCGTCGCAAGCAGCCATGCCGCCGTAGGCCTGGTTGAAGAGCCGCCGGATGTCGTCGCGAACGGCCACGAGCGTCTGGATGTTCGCGGTGTTGGCGTCGCCCGGTCCGGCCAGGGTGGCGAACCGAAACAGCAGATACTCGCCCTGAAGGAACGCGCGGTACTGGCCGGAGACTTCGAACAGGGCGGCCTTGCGGAAGCCGACGACCTCGGCCGGCGCGGGCAGGTCGGCCTGCCGCCGGGCCTCGCGAAGGGCGTCCTGCCAGACCGTCCGGCGGAGCTCCGGGTCGAGGGTCTCGGCCGCGCCGACCGCCTGGAGCAGCGGCACGGTCTGATCGGCGGTTTCGATCCTGGCCCGGAAGACGCCGTCAGCGAGAGCGAGCCTGACCGCCGCGTTGTCCCCCTGGTCGACGGAGGCGGCGAACGCCTCGAGGGTCAATCCGCCCGGCTGGGTGCGGGCGGCCGTCACCGACGAGACAACGGCGAGGCAGACGAGAGCCGCCAGTAGCGGCCGGCCAATCGCGATGATGTTCATCCCCGGCCCCTCCCGACGAACGACGGTATGCAGCCGTTGCCGGAGGCGTCAACCCGAACACAACCCGCGGGAGAATCCGGTCGTCCGCCGATTCACCCGGCCGCCGCTCCGCCCTGCAGACCCATGTGGCGCACCTGATCGCCGTGATCGGCGCCGCGAACCGCACCGAGGCCTCGGCCCTCGCGCGGACCCGGGGGGCTCATCTAGCGGTCAGCGTCCTTGTTGGCCGGGGTCGTCCCGCCGCGCACGGGCGCGCCCTTCGCCCGGCCCCGGGCGACCAGCGCCGCGCAGTTGGCGTCCTCCGCCAGACCGGCCTCCACGAACGGCAGGATCGCGGCCAGTGGCGACAACAGCGAGGCCAGTGCGACGGCGACCCCGCCCTGGGCCACCGCATTGCCGGTTTGCAGGGTCGCGCCGGGCTTCACCAGCGGGCCATCGACCCGGATCGGGATGTACAGCCGCAGCAGGCGCGGCTTCTTGCTCTCGCCTTCGAACAGCAGGTTCAGACGCTCGGTCTTGAGGTTGATCACGCCCGAGCCGGTCACCAGCACCACGCCGGTGTCGATGACGATACGGTTGGACCGGGCGATGCCGTCCTTGACCTGGAAATCGGCCACGGCGCAGCGGATCGCGGTTTGCCGCGGATCTTCCGACAGCAGCAGGTAGAGCCCCTTGAAGACGTTCACGCCCAGCAGCTCGGCGAAGGCCTGACGGATTTCGCCGCGCGGGCTGACGATGGTCAGGGTTCCATCCGCGCTGGCCGCGGCCTTGCGGACGGAGTTCCCGTGGCCGGTCAGCCTGGCGCGGGCGACGATCTGGCCCTCGATGGCCGGCTGTCCACCGGCGGCGCCGAATTTGATCCAGTCCTCGAGCCGCGCGCCGGTCAGGCGCAGGTCAACGTCCGTGCGCGGCTGCTCGCCACGCGCGTCCAGGCGCACCAGACCGCTGATCGATCCGCGAGAGAAGGTCAGGGCGACGGGGTCGCCCGTCAGCATTCCGTCCTTGAGGTCCAGCGTCAGGGCCACCTTCGACAGCGGCAGGCCGGGGGCATTCACCGTCTCGGCCCGATAGGTCACCTTCGCGTCCATGGCCCGAATGCGCTCGACCTGAAGGGTCGCGTCTGGAAACAGCCTGGCCGCCCGCCGCAGACGGCCGGCCATGGCCGCCTGTTCCGGCGAAGCGGTTTCCCCGCGTCGGGTGGCGGGCGGGCCGCCGAACAGGCTGCCGAGGTCATCGAAGTCCAGCCGCCGCGAGCGCAGATCGGCGGTCAGGAAAGGGCGCTCGCCGCGCGTCTCGACCGACAGGTCGCCGGACAGGTCGCTGTCGCCGATCCGGCCGGTCGCCCGTTCCAGGCGATAGAGTGTGCCACGGCGGGCGATCTGACCGGACGCCGAGTAGGGGGGCGTGTTCGGCAAGGTCAGGCCGGTCAGCCCGTAAAGGTCGTTGAGGTCGGCGCCGGTGAGGGTCACCGAGCCCTCGAACCGGCCCAGATCGAACGGCTTCACGATCCGCGCGTTGGCCTGGATCCGCGTCGCGCCGGCGCGTACGTCGGCGCGGAACGGCCAGGGGCGGTTCGGCGAGACGTTCAGCAGCGGGTCGCCGGTGACGCTGGCGATGAACCGCGCGCCGTTCAGCCGGCCCTCACCGCGCAGGGCGAACTCGCCGCGATCCGCGCCGTCGGCGGTCTCGTCGGTATAGACCGTGCCGGAGAACCGCGTGCGGCGCATGAGGTCATTCAGATTGATCCGCCCGTCTGTGATGACGAAGCGTCGAATGGCCGGCAGTTTCAGACCTCTGTCGCCGCCCTTGCCGCCGAATGTCCAGTTCGCACGGCCGTCGGCCAGCCGCACCAGCTCGAGGCGTGGGCGGATGACTTCCAGCATCGGCAACACCGTTCGCCCGGCGAACAGCGGCGGAATCTCGAGCTGGACCGCCAGTTTGCCGATCCGGGCCATGTCGGCGTCGCTTTTCACCCAGGCCGGCTGGGCGATGCGCACGTCATAGGCCTCGGCGCTTGGGGACAACGACCAGGGGTGGACCTTGAGATCTCCGACGATCTCGACGGTCCGGCCAAGCCGCACCGAAGCCGCCGCGCCCACCGGGCCGCGCAGCCAGTTCCAGTCGAATATGACCAGCAGAACGATGAGCGTCAGGATGAAGAGGCTGACGGCCGAAAGACCGATGCGGGCGCGCCGGGACATGGCGTTCCAGCCTGAGGCAGGCTGGGTCAGCGCGGCGGTCGCGGCGGTTGGCCAGCGGATCGGCAAGCTTGAATCTCCGGCGGCCCCACGCGCTAAAGCGCGGGGAAGCCGAAGCGGTTCCCTGTGTTCAGGCCTCTAGTAGACCAGCTTCAGACCGGCCCAGGCGGCCGCGGCGGTCAGGAACGCCACGATGGCGACAATCTCGTAGGTCTTGAAAAGTGGCCCGTTTGGCGAACGCATGTGGTCTCCCCTTGTCCCGTTTCGATCCAGCGAGCAGATGGATCGCAAGGGCCACGCCACGCCCGCGGAGCGCATGATGCAGAACAGACGGTTGGTCCTGGCCGGCGCGGCGACGCTTCTGCTTCCCGCCGTCGCATGGGCCGCGCGGCCGCTGACAGTGTTCGCCGCCGCATCCCTGCAGGAGTCCCTGACGGCCGCCGGCGCCGCCTGGACGGCGAAGTCCGGCGTACCGGTACGCTTCAGCTTCGGCGCTTCGTCGGCGATGGCGCGCCAGATTGACCAGGGCGCGCCGGCGGACCTGTTCCTGTCCGCCGATGAAGAGTGGATGGACTGGCTGGCCGGCAAGGGGGGGATTGTTCCCGCCACCCGCCGTCGCCTGCTCTCGAACCGGCTGGTGCTGATCGCGCCGGCGCGCGCGAAGGTCGACCTGACGGTCGCGCCGGGCTTTCCTCTGGCAAGAGCGCTTGGCGCGGGCAGGCTGGCCGTGGCCGATGCGGCCGCCGTGCCGGCCGGAAAGTACGCCAAGGCCGCCCTGATTGCGCTCGGCGTCTGGGAGTCCGTCAAGGACAGGCTGCTGCCGGCGGAGAACGTCCGCACGACGTTGGCCTATGTCGCCCGGGGAGAAGCCCCCTTCGGCATCGTCTATGCGACCGACGCCAGGGCGGAGCCGAAGGTGAAGGTGGTCGGGACGTTCCCGGCCTCCAGCCATCCGCCGATCGTCTATCCCGGCGCGGTGACCTCGGCCTCACGCCACAGTGGCGCGGCGGCGTTCCTCGGTTTTCTGCAGGGCCCGCAGGCGGCGGCGATCTTCAGGCGCTACGGCTTCGGCGCGCCGGGGCGTCCGGCCTAGTCCTCGACCTTGCCGGGCCAGGTCAGGTAGCCGTCGCGGTCGGTGCTGGCCGAGCGATAGCCACGCGGACCACCCTGGCCGCCCGGCGCGCAACAGGGCCCCGGGGCCGGAACGGGCGCGCCGCCGACGCAGCAGGGGCCGGCGACCGGCGCGTAGCCATAGCCGCCGCCTGAGGCATAGCCACTGGAGGACTCGCTGTAGGCGTAGCCTCCCGTCTGCTGGACCGCGCCGCCGGCGTAGGTTGCGCCGTACCTGCCGCCGTAGCCGCTGGAGACGGTCTCGCTGTAGGCGTAGCCGCGATCTTCACGGACCACCGTGCGCTCGTGGCGCACGCGCACCGTGCGGGCGGCGGTGCGGGTTTCGGCGGGACGGGCCTTTGCGGGCTTGGCCGCCGGCGCGGCGGGCGCGGCCGTCGTCGGGCAGCGGTCGCAGCAGCAGGTCTCGCGCGCAGCGGTCTGCAGCGGATTGCCGTCGCAGGCGCTGAGGATCAGCGTCGACAGGGCCAGCAGGGTCAGCCGAACGGACATCAAGGTCTCTCCGATGGAGATCAGGACGTCATCCTAGGCGGGCAGGCCGCTTTTCGCCCGGCTATTCACCCCCGGCGGGAGACTTAACCCTGTTGCGTTCGCGGATCGCGAGCGCCAGCAGGAGGCCCACGACGATGCCGATGGTGTTGGCCAGGGCGTCGGCGGGATCGCCCTGGCGACCGAACGCCATCGTCGCCTGCAGGACCTCGACGCCGATCCCGCCCAGAAGCAGGCTGATCGCCAGCCGGACCAGGCGATGCGGAAAGGCGTAAGCCCCGAGCAGGGTCAGTCCGAAATAGGCCCCAGCATGCTCGATCTTGTCCCAAAGGGAGAACATGCCGGGGATCGTGGCGGTGGGGACCACCGACAGCGCGCCGATCACCCCGCAGGCGAGAGCGAAGACGGCGATGCGTGGTGGGCGGGGGAGCATGCGGTTGGAGCCTGCGGGTTGCGTCCTGGACCACCCGTCTCTAGAGCGCGTTGATCAGTCAGTGGAACAGGTTTCGCGCGACGCGGCGCGAAAAGGGGGCGAACGTCGTGGTTGCAGCAGTGATCTGGGATTTCGGCGGGGTGATCACCTCCTCGCCGTTCGAGGCGTTCAACCGGTTCGAGGAAGAGCGCGCCCTGCCGCGCGACTTCATTCGGCGGGTCAACTCGACCAACCCCGACTCCAACGCCTGGGCCCTGTTTGAGCGCAACGAGATCGATACGGCCGGCTTCGACGTGAAGTTCCTCGAGGAGGCCACGGCGCTCGGCCACGCGGTGCGCGGCGCCGACATCCTGCCCCGCCTGTCCGGCGACGTGCGGCCGCGCATGGTCGCCGCGCTCGCGGCCTGCAAGGAGGTCTTCAAGGTCGGCTGCATCACCAACAACGTCCAGACCGGCCACGGCGCGGGCATGGCCGGCACCTCTGACAAGGCGATCCAGGTGGCCGGGGTCATGGCGATGTTCGACGTGGTGATCGAGAGCTCGAAGGCCGGCGTCCGCAAGCCCGACCCGCGCATCTACCAGATGATGTGCGAACAGCTGGGAGTCGATCCGGCGGACTGCGTCTACCTCGACGACCTCGGCATCAACTGCAAGCCGGCGGCGATGCTGGGCATGCGCGCGATCAAGGTCGGCGGCGTCGACCAGGCCCTGGCCGAACTGTCCGCGGCGACGGACCTGATCTTCGAGTAGGGAAGAAAGTAGCCGAATACCGATGTTCACAACCGGTGTCGGGCTGCAACTCGACAGTCGCATCTCGGCAATGTGAACGCTTCGCGGGTAATTCACAGTCTGCTAGGAATGTAAGCGAGTCCTCGGCTGTAGGACTTTTGCGTGACGGCTGGGCGGCGAAGGCATGACGAGTGAAGCGGCCTGGGCGATAATAAGTATTCTTTCCGGAATAGTAACTGTGCTAGTCGGAAGCATACTATATCTGTACAACGAAATCTCGCGAAGAAATGAAGCAAAGTGGCAGCGAGCTATTGATCTTTCCAAGATCGCGGCCGATCAGGAGGAAAATCTACTTACTCGCCAAATTGCTATGATGGCGCTCGAGGCGAGCAAAATTGACTTCTCTCGGCGAGCAGAACAGCTTGATCGCCATCCGTTGCTTAGGTTTGACGTCGTCGCGGATGTAGTCGACCCGTTGCCGCCAAAGCGAGTCTATGAGGCAATTTCGGATGCTACCGCCTCGTTTGACGGATCTGAGCGAGCAGGTGGCAGCGTAGATGAAGATATCGAAATAGCAGGCCGATTCTACCGGCGGGTCATCGAAGCTGTTTGGCACCTAGAGCATGCCTTTGAGCGCGCGCATGCCGAAGGAAGACCTGAAAATGACAGAAGAATTAGAATATTCGTTGTCATTGTAGTCATCGCAATGTCATTTTTCGTAATGGCAGCGAGCAATATATTTCAGGCGTTATTCAATTTGCGGATACTGGATCCACCGTTGCTTTGATTCGGATGTTGTGGCGTGCCCGAGCGGGCCTGCTCTCCGGACATTGCGTCCCTAGTTCACCAGGATCGTGCCCAGCAGCAGCTTCGCGCCCTTCTTGTGCAGGGTGCTGTCGGTCAGGCGCTGCAGTTCGCGGGCGATGTAGTCGGCATCCGGAACCGCCGCGGCGGGCAGGCCGCCGGCGTAGGCCTGGACGAAACCCGCGAAGGCCGCCCGGAGGCGCGGCTGGGACTGTTCGGCCAGGGCGCGCAGCTTCTCGTCCGGCACGTCCAGGCCGCATTCGACCGTGACCACGCCACGGCTGCCGTCGCGCCGCAGGATGGTCGCGACGATCGCCTTGATCTGCAGAAACTGAACCCCGCCGCCCTTTTTCTTCTCCTCCCCGCCGCTCGCGGCGGCGACGGTCGGCAGCAGGGCGAGGGCGGCGGCGAGGGCGAGGCGGCGATCCATGCGTCATCATCGCGCGAACATGGTTGACGCGGCGTTTACACATTCGCGCGAAGCGTAGCAGGCGGCGGGATTCAATCGGGAATCAGCACCCGCTGTGGAACGTCCATGACCGGCTTCGCGCCAGACAATCTCGACCTCGACGGCAAGGTGATCCTGGTCACCGGCGGCACGGGGTCGTTCGGCAAACGCTTCGTCGACAGCGTCCTGACCCGCTACGCGCCGCGGAAGGTGATCGTCTATTCCCGCGACGAGCTGAAGCAGAGCGAGATGCAGCAGGAGATGCGCGAGCGTCTGCCGGCTGAACTGCTGTCGAAGATGCGTTTCTTCCTCGGCGACGTGCGCGACCGGTCACGCCTGACGCTGGCCCTGCGCGGGGTCGACATCGTCATCCACGCCGCCGCCCTGAAGCAGGTGCCGGCGGCGGAGTACAATCCGTCGGAGTGCATCCAGACCAACATCATCGGCGCCGAGAACGTGGTCTGGGCCAGTCTCTCCAACCATGTGAAGCAGGTGGTCGCGCTCAGCACCGACAAGGCCTGCAACCCGGTCAACCTGTACGGCGCGACCAAGCTGGCTTCGGACAAGACCTTCGTGGCGGCCAACAATCTGTCCGGCGACATCGGCACGCGGTTCGCGGTGGTCCGCTACGGCACCGTGGTCGGCTCGCGCGGCAGCGTGGTGCCGCTGTTCCGCCGGCTGCTGGCCCAGGGCGCGACCGAACTGCCGGTCACCGACCCGCGCATGACCCGCTTCTGGATCACTCTCGACCAGGGCGTCGACTTCGTCCTGTCGTCCCTGACCCTGATGCGCGGCGGCGAAATCTTCGTGCCCAAGATCCCCAGCATGTCGATGCCCGACCTGGTCCATGCCATGTCGCCGGGCGCGGGGATCAAGGTGGTCGGCATCCGGCCCGGCGAGAAGCTGCACGAGATCATGGTCGGCGCCGATGACGCCCGCCAGACCGTCGAGCTGGACGACCGCTATGTGATCGAGCCGGCCTTCGTCGAATACACCCGCACCCCGTTCGGCTCCGCCGACGGTGGCAGGCCGGTGGCCGAGGGCTTCTCCTACGCCAGCGACAACAACGACGACTGGCTGTCGGCCGAGGGGCTGATGGCGATGCTGGACGAGACGGGGTCGTGACGGAGGGCTTCCTCCCCTACGGCCGCCAGACCATCGAAGACGACGATATCGCGGCCGTGGCCGCCGCCCTGAAGGGCGACTACCTGACCACTGGCCCGACGGTCGAGGCGTTCGAGACCGCCTTCCGCGAGGTGGTCGGCGCCGGGCACGCGGTCGCCTGCAGCAACGGCACGGCGGCCCTGCACATGGCGATGCTGGCCGCCCGGATCGGCCCCGGCGACGTCTGTATCGTCCCCTCGATCACCTTCCTCGCCACCGCCAACTGTGCGGCCTATGTCGGCGCCGACGTGGTGTTCGCCGATGTGGATCCCGACAGCGGGCTGATGACGCCGGAGACCCTTGCCGAGGCGCTCGACCGGGCGAAGGGGCGCCGCGTGCGGGCGGTGTTGCCGGTGCATCTGCGCGGCGATGTCTGCGATCTGCCGGCCCTCGCGGCCATGGCCGGCGCGGCGGGCGCGATCCTGGTCGAGGATGCGCCCCACGCGCTCGGCTCCAGCCTCAAGGTCGGCAACCATGTCGCGCGGGTCGGCGACGGCGCTCATTCGGCCATGGCGACCTTCTCGTTCCATCCGGTGAAGACCATCGCCACGGGCGAGGGCGGCATGGTCACGACCAACGATGCGGACCTCGCCGGCCGGCTCCGGCTGGCCCGCAGCCACGGGATGACCCGCACGCCGGGCGCCGACCCGTGGCTCTATGAGATGGCCGAGCCCGGCTTAAACTATCGCCTTCCCGACATCAACTGCGCGCTCGGCCTGTCACAGCTGGCCAAGCTGCCCCGGTTCATGGCGCGTCGCAGGGCGCTGGCCGCGCTGTACGAGGTCGCCCTGGCGCCGCTTGCGCCGACGATCCGCCTGGCCGCGCGGCCGGAGGGGTCTGATCCGGTGCTTCACCTGCTGACAGTGCTGATCGACTTCGAGGCTGCCGGAAAGTCGCGCCGGCAAGTGGTTGAGGCGCTGGCGGCGAAGGGTGTCGGCAGCCAGGTCCACTACATCCCGGTCCACAGCCAGCCCTACTGGCAAACCCGCAACGGCCCGCTCGACCTGCCCGGCGCGAAGGCCTGGTATGACCGCTGTCTCAGCCTGCCGCTGTATCCGTCGATGGCGGACGATGATGTGGCGCGGGTGGTCGATGCCTTGCAGACGTCGCTGGCCGGGTGACCGCTACGCCGCCATGCCGGCGGTCTGCATCATCCCGCGGACCTTCTCGACGGCCTCGGGCGAGCGGCTGAGCTCTTCGCGAAGGTCGGGGTTGCGCACCAGCTTGAGGGCTTCACTGCGGGCGCGATCAGCGGCCGGGCCGAGCGGCGAGGCCTCGCCGACGGCCATCCGCAACAGCAGGTTCAGCCGATGCACGGCCGGCGCCGGCGCGCGGGAAATCAGGGTCACGATCTTGCCGTCGGCCTCGATCAGCCCGCCGATTTCGCCGATCCTGGCCTGGACCGGCGCGGCGTCCTCGGTGACCAGACCGGCCCTCAGGATGGCCTTCTGAAGCACCGCCAGGCCCGCCATGCGGGTTGCGGGCGAGTCCGGGCCGTAGCGTTGCTCCTTCTCGAACCGCAGCGCCGAGACATTGGCGGCCAGGTAGCGGGCGGCCTGCCGTTTGTTGGCGGCTCCGGTGACATTCTCGGCCAGCCGGATCAGCGCCTCGACTTCCTCCCGAGCGGTCATGGTGTCGCCAAGAAGCGCCTCGACGAAGTCGCTGGTGACCAGCATGCGCGACCGGGCGGAAAAGGCTTCGTGAATGTCGTCCAGGCTCAGCACCCGGTCACCGGCGGCGGTCAGGGCCATGGCCAGAGCGCGCAGCAGGTCGATCTCGGCGTCCGCGTCGCCCGGCTTGAGACGGCGGGGACCGGTCAGTTCGCGCAGCACCCGCTGGGCGATCGCCGCGCTGCAGCTTTCGAACGCCGCCGCGGACAACCAGGTCGCCAGGCGCGAGGCTGACTCCGACAGCGCCGGCATGATGCGCCCGACCTTGGCGTCAATGCCGATCAGGGCCTCGACGGACTCGCCGCCGGCGACGCGGGTCATGGCGGCGAGCTGGCCGCCGAGGTCGAGATCCGCGCCGAGCAGGTCCGCCAGACCGGCGCGCGACCCGAGAATTTCCGCCAGGGGCTGTTCCAAAACCTGCAGCGCCGCCGCGCGGGCTTGCGGCTCTGTCGGGGCCGCGTCGGCGAGGTCGAGCAGTCGCCCCACCTTCTCGCCCCAGGTCTTCGCCGGCGCGATCGCCGCGGCGACGCCCGCGCCCAGCAGGTAGGCGCGGTCGGGTTCGGCGACCAGCCGTTCGGCGGCGGCAGCGAAGCCCTCCTTGTCGAGGTTCGGCAGCAGACCCTTGCGATGGTCCTTCATCAGCCGCTCGATGGCCCGTTCGGCCAGCTGCTGGAAGGACCGGATGATCTCATGCACGCCGAGCCCGCGCGCCTGCGCCTCGGGAATGGCGACCTTCTGGATCGCGTGCTGCAGCTCGATGCCCGACGCCTCCAGCTTCTCCACCAGATCGGGGCGGTGCAACAGCTCGAACGGCGTCGCCTTGTTGCGCACCAGCCAGTTGTCGAGCAGCCGTCCGATCCGCTCGCGGGCGTGGCAGGTGTAGAGGTCTGAAGGGCTGACGCAGAGCGGCTCGGTGTCCTCGCGGACCTTGCGGGACTTCGTGCGTTCCGGCGCGCCCTTGCTGAGAATGGTCACCGAGCGGAATTCCCGGGTTTCCGGGTCGAGGGTTTCCTTGGTGACGCGCACGGCGGCGGCGCGGCCATCTTCCAGCGCATGCTCCGCTGTCTCGATGGCGCGCGCCCGATCTTCGGTCGCAATCTCCAGCGACCAGCCCGACCCGGGCTGGCGGCGCACGAAGAGCTCGTAGTGGACCTGGCCCCGTTCCATATCCCGCATCTATGGGGGAAAGGCCCTAAGGTCGTGTTTACGATGCGAATTCGCCCCAATGGGGCCATGCTGGCGGGTGATTGCCTTGCGCCGGGCCGGAACACCGTTAGGTTTCAGCCCGCAAGACCCGTCAAGACGAAGGACTGAAATGGCCAACATCACCCTGGTGGACGACGACGAGAACATCGTCGCCTCCGTTTCACTGGCGCTTGAAAGCCATGGCCATACCGTGACGGCCTGCCACGATGGCGTCGCGGGCCTCGAGTCCCTGCAGAACAATCCTCCGGACCTGGCGATTCTCGACGTGAAGATGCCGCGCATGGACGGCATGGAGCTGCTGCGCCGGCTGCGCCAGACGTCCGAGATTCCGGTGATCATGCTGACGAGCAAGGACGAGGAGATCGACGAGATCCTCGGCTTCAACCTCGGCGCCGACGACTATATCCACAAGCCCTTCAGCCAGCGGCTGCTGCTGGAGCGGGTCAAGGCGGTGCTGCGGCGCGGCGGCATCGACGAGGCGATCAAGGCCGGCGGTCCGGTCGACACGGGCGCCAAATCGATGAAGCGCGGCAAGCTGACCCTCGACCCGGAGCGGCACGACAGCCTCTGGGACGGCAAGCCCGTCCGCCTGACAGTCACCGAATTCCTGCTGCTGCAGAGCCTCGCCCAGCGGCCCGGCTTCGTGAAGAGCCGCGACAACCTGATGGACGCCGCCTACGACGATCAGGTCTATGTCGATGACCGCACCATCGACAGCCATATCAAGCGGATGCGCAAGAAGTTCCGCCAGGTCGATTCGACCTTCGATGCGATCGAGACCCTCTATGGCGTCGGATACCGCTACCGCGAGTCCTGAGACGGAGGCGCCCGCGCGCCGCCGCCTCTGGCCTCAGGGATCGCGCCTTGGCCGGCTGATCATCGCCCTGAACTTCCTCGGACTGGCGATCCTGGTCATCGGCGCCCTGACGCTCAACGAGATGCGTCGGGGCCTGGTCAACGCCCGGATCGAGAGTCTGATCACCCAGGGTGTCTGGGTGGCGCGGCTGATCGACGAAGCGGCCACTGTCGGCGAGCCGGAGCCGGCGCTCCAGCCCCAGCGCGCGGCCCAGCTGCTGCAGCTGCTGCATCTGCCGCGCAGCCAGCGCGTGCGGCTGTTCGACAAGGACGGGCGACTGATCGCCGATTCCTACGATGTCGCGGACCGGGTCGACTGGAAACCGCTGCCGCCGGCGCGCAAGCCGGGCCAGAAGCCGCCGGCGCCTGAACGCAACCCGACCGCTGAACGGGCCGCCCGAGCGCTGAAGGCCGAGCTGGACGCCGCCCTGCGCGGCGAACAGGTCAAGGGCCGGCGCATCGGCGAAGGCGGCGAACAACTGGTCTCGGTTTCCCTGCCGATCCGGCGCGTGCGGGCGGTGGTCGGCGTGCTGACGCTCGAAGCGGGCGATGTCGACGCGATCATCGCCGCCGAACGGGCCGCCCTGATTCCCTTCGTCCTGATCGCGCTCGGCGTCACCAGCCTCTCGAGTTTCCTGATCTACGCCCTGGTGGCGCGGCCCGTGTTGCGGCTGGCGCGGGCGGCCGACCGGGTGCAGCAGGCGCGGGCGCGGTCGATCTCCATGCCCGATCTGGCCGCGCGTCCGGACGAGATCGGCGATTTGACCCGCTCGCTGGAACAGATGACCGACAGCCTGTCGGAGCGGATGGACGCCATCGAGCGGTTCGCCGCCGATGTGGCCCATGAGATCCGCAATCCCCTGACCTCGATCCGCTCGGCGGTCGAGACGCTCGATCTGGTCGGCGACGGCCCGGCGCGGGAGCGGCTGACCGGGATTCTCAAGCAGGATGTTGGCCGACTGGACCGGCTGGTCACCGACATCGCCAACGCCTCGCGGCTGGACGCCGAACTGTCGCGCGACGAGCCCCGGCGGGTCGATCTGGTCCGGCTTATCGGCGACATCGTCCAGGTCTACGGCGCCGCGCTCAAGCCGACCGAGCCGACGGTGCGCATTGTCGGACCGGCGGAAGACGAGGGCCTGGTGGTCGCGGGTCGCGAAGGACCGCTGGGCCAGGTGTTCCGCAACCTGATCGACAACGCCCGCTCGTTCAGCGCGCCGGGCGGCGAGGTGCGGGTCAACCTCTCCAGCACACGCGGCCGGATCGAGGTGACCGTCGAGGACGACGGGCCCGGCATTCCGCCGGACAATCTCGAGACGGTGTTCGAGCGGTTCTACACCTCCCGGCCCAAGGGCACGGCGTTCGGCGGCAACTCCGGACTTGGCCTGTCCATCGCCCGCCAGATCATCGAGGCGCACGGCGGCGACGTCCGCGCCGAGAATCGTCCCGGCCCCGACGGCGGCGTCGTCGGCGCGCGGTTCATCGTCCATCTGCCGGAACGCGGCGGATGATCCGCCACGCCGGTCTGGTGGCCCTGTCGCTGGGCGGCGCCTGGCGCGGGGTCTTGATCGAAGGCCCATCCGGCAGCGGCAAGAGCGACCTGGCCCTGCGCGCGCTCGGCGAGGGCTTCCGGCTGGTGGCCGATGACCGGGTGATCGTCTGGTCCTCGGGCGGCCGGCTCTGGGGCCGCGCGCCGGACGCCCTCTCCGGACTCCTGGAGAGCCGCGGCGTGGGCGTCTTGCCGCAGGCGGCCATCCCCTTCTGCCGCATCGATCTGGCGATTCGCTGCGAGGCCTCGCCCGAGGCCGTCGCGCGTTGCCCGGCGGGCGAAACCCTGGACCTCGCGGGACAGACCCTTCCGCTGCGCCCCCTGTGGCCTTTTGATCCCGCCGCCCCTGCGAAATTGCGCCGCAGCATCGAGCATCTTGGAGCCGCACATTAACGGGCGTATCTAGGCGCCTTCGCGGCAGGGCCGCGCCCATCGGGCAGGGGTTCCCGGTTTGACCGAGACAGGGTTTCAGGCTCGCGCATGATCGGCCTCGTTATCGTTACCCATGGGCGGCTGGCGGAGGAGTTTGTCTTCGCCATGGAGCATGTCGTCGGTCCGCAGACCGATGTGGCCGCCATCTGCATCGGCCCCGATGACGATATGGAAAAGCGCCGCAAGGACATCCTCAAGGCCTGCGCAACCGTGGACAGCGGCCAGGGCGTGATCCTGCTGACGGACATGTTCGGCGGCACGCCCAGCAACCTGGCCATCAGCGTGATGGAACAGACCCGCGCCGAGGTCATCGCCGGGCTGAACCTGCCGATGCTGATCAAGCTGGCCTCCCTGCGCACCCGCGAACCACTCGAAGCCTGCGTCCACCACGCCCAGGAGGCCGGCCGCAAGTACATCTCCGTCGCCTCCTACGTGCTGGCCGGCGAGAAGTGAGCGAGCGCCGCACCGTCGAAATCGTCAACGAGCGCGGGCTGCACGCCCGCGCCTCGGCCAAGTTCGTCAAGCTGGCCTCGACCTTCGACGCCGAGGTGTCGGTGTCGCGCGACGGCTCCACCGTCGACGCCCGCTCGATCATGGGCCTGATGATGCTGGCCGCCGGCATCGGCTCGACCATCGAGATTTCGGCCGAGGGCGCGGACGCTGCCGAGGCGGTGGCGGCGCTGGCCGAGCTGGTCGAGAACCGGTTCGACGAGGAGCGGTAGGGGGCGCTCGTACGCTTACAGTGGGTGCGTGTCTGCTACCACCAGCCGTCTACTGTATCCTTAGGTTCGTTGGCGGTGGCAGCCTGCTCCTTTGGCGTCGGTGTTGGGCCGAACATCGCCACCGCTAGAACGAACACGGCCCCGATCGGCAGACCAACCAGCGCGACCATGTCCGCCGTTTCGAGTTTCCAACCCAGGCTCACAAAGCAGCAGAGGCCCCACCAGAGCTTTCGGCGGAATTTCGTGCTGAAGATCACCGTGAGAAGCGACAAGACCCAGACGCCCAGGGTCGTTCCGATCAGGATCGAGGCGTGATTCAGGAGCCATTCGAAGGCCTGCGTCGTCAAATCACCCACTCCCCACCCTTTATCTCATGGCAAGACTTTCGCCGGGCGGCTCAGGTTGCTCAAGGGCGCTGCGCGTCGCGGAGCGATGGCCCGGAGGGCCACCCTTGACCAACCTGACCCGTCCGGCACGCTGGCCAGGATGAGCTTAAGGCGTTCCTCCCCTTGCAAAGGGGAGGGGGACCATGCGGAGCATTGTGGAGGGGGCTGCGCTGGCGCTGGTCAGAAAGATCCGAATTCAGGCTCTTCCGGCCCTTGCGGCTCTGTCCTCTCCACCATGCTCCGCATGGTCCCCCTCTCCCTCACGGGAGAGGAAGGGGCGCCCCCGCCCCCATCCCCATCGGCTTCATCCCCAGGTCCTTCAGCAGCAGGCTGTCCTCATCCTGACCCGGCAGAGGCGTCGTCAGCAGCTTGCCGCCGATGAAGATCGAGTTGGCGCCGGCGAGGAAGCAGAGGGCCTGGGTCTCGCGGCTCATGTCGTCGCGGCCGGCGGACAGACGGACCATCGATTTGGGGCAGACCAGCCGCGCAACGGCGACAGTGCGGACGAACTCGATCGGATCGATCTCCCCGTCGCGCTTGACCTTATCGCCCAGCGGTGTGCCGGCGATCGGCACCAGGGCGTTGACCGGCAGGCTGTCGGGATGGACCGGCAGGGTGGCCAGCTGGTGCAGGAAGCTGGCGCGGTCGCGGCGGCTCTCGCCCATGCCGACGATCCCGCCGCAGCAGGTCGAGATTCCCGCGTCCCGCACGTGCTGCAGCGTATCCAGCCGGTCGTCGTAGGTCCGGGTGGTGACGACCTGCTCGTAGTACTCCGGCGAGGTGTCGAGGTTGTGGTTGTAGTAGTCGAGCCCGGCGTCCTTCAGGGCGACGGCCTGCTCGGCCTTGAGCATCCCGAGGGTCACGCAGGTCTCCAGACCCAGGGCCTTCACACCGGTGATCATTTCGGCGACGCGCGGCAGGTCGCGATCCTTCAGGTCGCGCCAGGCCGCGCCCATGCAGAAGCGCTGCGCCCCGCCGGCCTGGGCGGCCTTCGCGGCGGTCAGGACCTCGTCGAGCTCCATCAGCTTCTCGGCCTTCAGGCCGGTCTTGAAGAAGGCCGACTGGCTGCAGTAGCCGCAGTTCTCGGCGCAGCCGCCGGTCTTGACCGACAGCAGCTGCGACAGCTGCAGCTCGGTCGGGTCGAACCACTGCCGGTGGACCGCGGCGGCCTGGAACACCAGCTCGGTGAAGGGCAGGTCGAACAGCGCCTCGACTTCCTCGCGCGTCCAGTCATGACGCGGCTGGGCGGGATCGGCGAAGCGGACGGGGGCGTTCATCGGGATAACTCCGGTCTGGCGACTGCTTCTAGCCAACCTGCCGCGATTGCACACCCCGGAATGAGGATGCGGCGCCGGGACATGACATAAAGATATCTTTATGTGGGCGTTGCGGGACGCGCGCCTGACCGCTATAGAGCGGCTCATACCTTCATGGACAGGAGTCACCCGCGTGACCGAAAGCATCGTGCGCGACATCGCGCTGGCCGACTACGGCCGCAAGGAAATCGCTATCGCCGAGACCGAAATGCCCGGCCTGATGGCCCTGCGCGCGGAGTTCGGCAAGGACCAGCCGCTGAAGGGCGCGCGGATCGCCGGCTCGCTGCACATGACCATCCAGACGGCCGTTCTGATCGAGACGCTGAAGGACCTCGGCGCCGACGTGCGCTGGGCCAGCTGCAACATCTTCTCGACCCAGGATCACGCCGCCGCGGCCATCGCCGCCACCGGCACGCCGGTGTTCGCGATCAAGGGCGAGACCCTCTATGAGTACTGGCAGTACACTCACAAGATCTTCGAATGGTCGGACGGCGGCTATCCGAACCTGATCCTCGATGACGGCGGCGACGCGACCCTGCTGACCGTACTCGGCCCCAAGGCCGAGAAGGATCCGACCCTGCTCGATCACCCGACCAACGAAGAGGAAGAAGCCCTCTACGCGGTGATGAAGACCTACCTGAAGGACAAGCCGGGCTTCTATTCGGCGATCGCCGCCTCGATCACCGGCGTCTCGGAAGAGACCACCACCGGCGTGCATCGTCTGTACCAGCTTGCCGAAAAGGGCGAGCTTCCCTACCCGGCGATCAACGTCAACGACAGCGTCACCAAGTCCAAGTTCGACAACCTCTATGGCTGCCGCGAAAGCCTGGTCGACGCGATCCGTCGCGGCACCGACGTGATGCTGTCGGGCAAGGTCGCCGTGGTCTGCGGCTATGGCGACGTGGGCAAGGGCTCGGCCGCATCGCTGCGCCAGGGCGGCGCCCGCGTGATCGTCACCGAAATCGACCCGATCTGCGCCCTGCAGGCGGCGATGGAAGGCTATGAGGTCCAGACGCTCGACGACGTCTGCGACAGGTCGGACATCTTCGTCACCGCGACCGGCAACAAGGATGTGATCACCGTCGACCACATGCGCCGCATGCGGAACAACGCGATCGTCTGCAACATCGGGCACTTCGACAGCGAGATCCAGGTCGCGGGCCTGAAGAACTTCAAGTGGGACGAGATCAAGCCGCAGGTCCACCACATCGAGTTCCCGGACGGCAAGAAGATCATCCTGCTGTCGGAAGGCCGCCTGGTGAACCTCGGCAACGCCACGGGCCACCCGTCGTTCGTGATGTCGGCGTCCTTCACCAACCAGACGCTGGCCCAGATCGAACTGTGGACCAACCTCAAGGCCTACGAGAACCAGGTCTACACCCTGCCCAAGCACCTCGACGAAAAGGTCGCGATGCTGCACCTGGGCAAGCTGGGTGCGAAGCTGACCGTGCTGCGCAAGGACCAGGCCGACTACATCGGCGTGCCCTCGGCCGGCCCGTTCAAGCCGGACCACTACCGGTACTAGAAGACCTCGATCCTCCCCAACGCGAGTTGGGGAGGGGGACCATGCGGAGCAGGGTGGAGGGGAGTCCCAGCGCCGACTCCCCTCCACCGCTCTTCGAGCGGTCCCCCTCCCCGCGAAGCGGGGAGGATTGGCGTCGGGAGGGCTACCCAACCCCGGCCGCCTCGGCTAATCCCCTGCCATGCCCATGGCGCTCATCATGTCGAGCCACGTCGCGGGGAGTCGTGTCGGCGGCTCCGCCCAGGCGCTCGCGCTTACACAGTTCAAGATTGATCCGGTGGTCATCCCCACCGTGCTCTACGGCCGCCACCCCGGCTGGGGCGCGCCCGGCGGCGCCCAGGTGCCGATCGAGGCCTTCGAAGGCATGCTCGACGGGGTCGAGGCCAACGGCCTGTTCGGCATGACCGACCTGGTCCTGACCGGCTATTTCGCCAGCGTCGACCAGGTCAAGGCGGCGGCCCGGGCCATCGACGCGGTCAAGGCCGCGCCGCGCGACGGCGCCTTCGCCCGCAAGCCGATGATCGTCGTCGATCCGGTGATCGGCGACTCAGGCAAAGGCCTGTTCGTGCCCGTCGAGGTCGCCCAGGCCGTCATCGACCACCTCATTCCCAAGGCCGACCTTGTGGCGCCCAACAGCTGGGAACTGCAGCGGATCACCGGCTCGGACGCCCGCAGCCCGGAGGCCGCCGTGCGCGCCGCCCGCCTGCTGGGCAAGGCCGTGCTCGTGTCGTCCGTGATCCGTGGCGGCGAGATCGGCGTGGTCTACGCCGACAAGCGCGAGGCCTGGCTGGCCGCGCACCAGAAGGCCGGCGAGACGGTGCCCAGCGGCACCGGCGACCTGCTGACCGCCCTGTTCGCCGCCGCCCTGCTGGAAGGCCAGACGCCGTCCTATGGTCTGGCCCGCGCTGTCGGCGGTCTGGCCGAAACCATCGCCTCGGCCGGGATCTGGGCCTCACCCGAGCTGCCGATCGTCGCCATGGGCGCGCGCATCAAACAGGCCAGCCCGACCGTCCGTATCGAGAGACTGGCCTGATGACCGAGATTCACGGCGTCTGTGAACCCCGTTTCGCCGCCGTCCGCGACGCCTTCGCGGCCAATTTCGCCGAAGACAAGGAACTGGGCGCCCGGTTCGCCTTCTCGGTCGAGGGCGAGATCGTCGTCGATCTCTGGGCCGGCTGGGCGGACAAGAAACGCAGCGTCCCGTTCGACGCCCGCACCCTGACGCCGGTCTATTCGACGACCAAGGCCGTGGCCGCGACCATGATCGCCCGCCTCGTCGAGCGGGGCCGCCTGCGCTGGGACCAGCCCGTCGCCGAGGTCTGGCCGGAGTTCGCCGCCGAGGGCAAGGGCGCGGTCACGGTCGAGCAGATGATCTCGCACCAGGCCGGACTGCCGGGCTTCGTCGAGCCGATCGACCCGACCCTCTGGTACGATCCGCCCGTCATCGCCGCGATGCTGGCCGCCAAGGCGCCGATGTGGCCGGTCGGCTCGGCCAGCGGCTATCACGCCCTGACCATCGGCTACCTCGTCGGCGAGCTGTTCCGCCGGGTCGACGGCCGCAGCCTGGGAACGGCCCTGCGCGAGGACATCGCCGTCCCTGCCGGGCTCGACCTGTGGATCGGCCTGCCGGACAGCGAGCACGATCGTTGCGCCGAGCTGAAGCCGCCCAGCGCCCTGCCGCAGTTCGGCGAAACCACCGACCCGAAGATCGCCGCCTTCCTGTCGCCCTGGGCCGCGCCGAGCGGTCGAGGCTCGGCCGACTGGCGGCGGGTGGAGATCCCCTCGGCCAACGGCCACACCACGGCCGAAGCGCTGGCCCGGTTCATGGGCGCGCTGGCGACCGACGGCCAGCTGGACGGGGTGCATATCCTGTCGCCGGACTCTGTGCGCGAGGCCGGATGCGAGCGCATCCGCGGCCAGGATCTGGTGCTGCCGTTCGAGCTCAGCTGGGCCGCCGGCTTCATGCGCAATGTGCCGAACCACTTCTTCGGCCCGACCGACACGACGATCGGCCATTCCGGCTGGGGCGGAAGCTGCGCCTTCGCCGACCCGGACCGTGGCGTCGCCGGCGCCTATGTGATGAACAAACAGGACGTGCACCTGATCGGCGACCCGCGCTCGCTGCGGCTGATCGAGGCGGCCTACGCGAGTCTGTAGGCGGGGACATGTACCGCAGGTACGTGTCCCCTAAGCCCGTGGCCCTCGATTGGGGGACACGTACCTTCGGTACATGTCCCCTTCAGCCCCGCGACATCACCCCCGCCAGCAACTCCTCCTGGCGCGTGAACGCTGAGCGTCCGCGATTGGCCTTCAGCGGCCGTGACTCCCCGGTGATCACATAGCTCATGGTCCGGCCGGTCGTCGGATCAAGCCACAAGCCCGACGTCAGGCCATAGGCGTCCCCCGCATGGCCGATCCAGCCGTCGCAGCCGTCGAACAGGTTGTCGCCGTCCACGCCCGTCAGAGTCTGGCAGCCCAGGCCATAGGCGCGGATCGCCCCGCCATAACCGTCGCCGTTCGGCCGCCTGGCGTCCAACCGCCAGACCGGCTCCGAAATCAGCGCGATGGACGCGGCGGACAGCAGCGTCCCGTCTTGACCCGCGACCAGCGCCGCGATGACCCCCAGATCACGGACGCTCGCCCGCAGCCCGCCCTGAGGCGAGAAGACAAAGCCGTTCTCCCCCGGCCGGTAGCTGTCCAGCGGACGATCAGCCGCTTCCGGCGCACGGGCGTGGGTGACGGCGGGCGCGCCGGGCACGACCTCGTCGATCTGCGCGATCCAGGGGCCGGCGGGATCGTACGGACCGTCATCCGAGGGCGCCTTGCGATAGAGCGCGGCGGCCCGGGCTCGCTTCGCGTCACTGACGCCGTTCCAGTTGTAGCCGGCGTCGAGACCGAGTGGCGCAAACAGCTGTCGGGCCATCAACTGGTCGAACCGCGCGTCGCTGACCGTTTCCATGACCTGCGCCAGCACGGCGAAGCCGGTATTGCAGTAGGCGAACCAGTCGCCGGGCGGCTCGTTCGCCGGTCCGAACCAGGCGCCGTCGTCCCACTGGGGGCCGCCGGGGATCAGCGCGGCGCTCAGCGGTCCGCCGAACGCGACGGGGTAGCTCGGTCCGTCGCGCAGGCCGCTGGTGTGCGACAGCAGCCGGCGGGGGTTGATGCGTTCCTTCGGGAAGTGCGGATGGCGCAGGGTGAAACCCAGGATGTCGCCGACATCGTCGTCGAGTCCCACCCGGTCCGTCTCGACCAGGGTCATGAAGGCCAGCGTCGCCACCAGCTTCGAGATCGAGGCGACCCGCACCGGCGACTCCGGTGTCATGGCCCGGCCGACGGCGAAGTTGGCCAGGCCGGCCGCGCGGCTGAAGCCGGCGCCGGTCGCCGCCCAGGCCGGTACCGCGAAGCCCGGGTCGCCGCCGCCGTCCAGCAGGGACGCGAGCGGATCAGGCGCTCCGGCGGTCATCGCCGTCGCCGCGCCGCTGGCCAGGACTGTGCGTCGTGTCATCACGCCCCGACCATATCCGGTCCCGGCTCATCGCCAACCTCGGCCTGGACCTTCAGTCCTCTGCCCGCCTGGCCAGCACCCAGCCGCCCTCGGTGGCCAGAGGCGCCAGTTGCGGCCAGGCCGCGGCCGACAGCGAGATCCAGCTGCGCCGCTTGCCGATCCTGCCCGGCGCGTCCTCTTCCACGACCCTTTGCGGCCTGCCGGCGGGATAGAGCTCGTACTCCTCCCAGACCTGCTCGGCGAAGGCGGTGAAGACCGGCCGGCCGTCGATCTCGGCGGCGACCTTCACCCAGCCGGACGCATGGGGCGTCAGGGTGATCACACCACTCACGTCCAAGCTTTGGAAGGCGACCCGCGCGCCGTCACGCGAACAGTCGATCTGTGTCAGGCGCAAGGGCCGGTCGGCGGCGCTTTCGATGATCCAGTCCGGGTCGCACCGGGCGGTGCTGTCGAAATCGAGCGCCAGGCCATAGGCCCCGTTGGTGGGCGTCTCCTGCCCACCGGAAAGGCTGTTGAAGTACTCGGGGGCGAAACCGGGCGGCTGATCTGTCATGGCGCCGAGCCTAGCCAAGGACGGTGTGCGCCGCGAGCCGCCGGTACCGGATCCAGGCGCCGAACGCGAACACCGCCGCGCCGATCCAGATGAAGCCGAACGCCAGCGCCCGCATCGGCGTGAACGCCTCGCCGGAGGCGACCCCGACGAAGAACTGCAGCGTCGGCGCGATGAACTGCAGGAAGCCCAGCGCCACGAGCGGCATGCGCCGCGCGGCCCAGGCGAACAGCGCCAGCGGCGCGACCGTCAGCGGTCCGGCGCAGAGCAGCAGGATCGTGGTCCAGACACCGTCGCCGAAATGCCCCACGCCGGTCTTCTGCAGCCAGACGACATAGGCGATGGCTGGAACGGCGAGGATGGCGGTCTCGACGAACAGGCCGGTCTGGGCGTCCGCGTTGACCTGTTTGCGGATCAGGCCGTAGCCGCAGAAGCTGACGGCCAGGCCGAGCGACAGCAACGGCGGATGGCCGACCGCCGCGGTCTGGACCGCCACCCCGATCGCGGCCAGGGCGATGGCGGCGAGCCCGATCCGGTCGAGCCGCTCGCGGAAGAACAGCGCGCCGGCCGCCATGTTCATCAGCGGGTTGATGTAATAGCCGAGACTGGCTTCCAGGGTCCTGCCGCTATTCACGGCGATCACATAGAGCAGCCAGTTGATCCCGATCAGCAGGGAAGACCCCAGCAGCAGGCCCAGGGTCCGGGGCTCGCTCAGGACCCGCTTCAGCTCGGTCGTCTTGCGCGCCGCCAGCACCAGGGCGGCGGCCCACAGCAACGCCCAGGCGGTCCGCTCGGCGGTGATCTCCAGCGGCGAGACCCCGGCCGCGCCGAGTGCGTGCATATAGATCGGGAACAGGCCCCACATCGTGTAGCAGCCCAGTCCGGCGATCAGGGCGGCGCGGCCTTCATCCTTCGCCGGCGGCATGTGGGCGTCTCCGGGGACCTGTACCGCAGGTACGTGTCCCCTAATCGAGCGGCGGGTTTGGGGGACACGTACCTACGGTACATGTCCCCAAGGCTTGTCAGGCCAGGGCAGTCTGCTTGATCAGGCCGCGGTCGTGAAGCAGCTGGGCGATCTGCACGGCGTTGAGCGCCGCGCCCTTGCGCAGGTTGTCGGAGACCACCCACAGGGACAGGCCATGCTCGAGCGTCGAATCGTTGCGGATACGGCTGACATAGACCGGGAACTCGCCCTGGATGTCCTTGGCCGTCGCGTAGCCGCCGTCCTCGCGCTTGTCGATCACCACCAGACCGGGCGCTTCGCGCAGGATTTCGCGGGCCTCGTCGTCGCTCAGGGCGCTCTCGAACTCGACGTTGACCGACAGGCTGTGGCCGACGAACACCGGCACGCGCACGCAGGTGACGCTGACCTTGATCGCCGGATCGAGGATCTTGTGCGTCTCGTTGGGCATCTTGCGCTCTTCCTTCGTCTCTCCCGACTCGTCGTCGATGAAGGAATCGCACTGCGGGATCACGTTGAAGGCGATCTGTTTGGGGTATTTCTTCGGTTCGGGCGCGCCCAGGACAAAGACGCCCTTGGTCTGCTCCCACAGCTCGTCCATGCCCGCCTTGCCGCTGCCGGACACCGACTGGTAGGTCGAGACGACGACGCGCTTGATCTTCGCCCGGTCATGCAGCGGCTTCAGCGCTACCAGCAGGCCCATGGTCGTGCAGTTGGGGTTGGCGATGATGTTCTTCTTGCCGAAGCCCTCGACCGCGTCGGGGTTCACCTCGGGGATCACCAGCGGCACGTCCGGGTCCATGCGCCAGGCCGAGCTGTTGTCGATCACGATCGCGCCGGCCTTGCCGATCTTTTCCGACCATTCCTTCGACACGTCGCCGCCCGCGCTCATCAGCACGATGTCGACGGTCGAGAAGTCGAACTGGGCCAGATCCTCGCACTTGAGAATCTTCTCGCCGAAGGACACTTCGACACCGATGGACTTGCGGCTGGCGATCGCGTGAATCTTGTCCACGGGGAAGTTCACTTCCTCGAGGATGTTGAACATTTCACGGCCCACGTTGCCCGTGGCGCCAACAACGGCGACGCGGTATCCCATCGACGTCTCTCCCATATCTGAATGAGCGCGGACGGTTACGCCTCCGGCGCTTGCGTGGCAAGGCAAGGAAAGCTGGCGCCGTCTTCAGGCCCCCTTTCGGGTCGGCTTCTCCACGGCGTCCGCACCGGTTCTGCACGACGACGCAAGCAGGCGGCGTTCTCTCATGGCGCGGCCTTGGCGGGCCGGTAGGTGAAGTCGAAGTTCGCCGCCCAGGTCTTTCCGCCATCCTGCGACGCCTCGCCGAACTGGCGGACGGTCCCGTCTTCGCCGCGCGTGTAGGTCATCCGCACCCGCGCCGGCTGGCCGGGCGTTACCGCGCCGACCCATTCGCCGGTGAGGACCATCGCCTGGCCGGTCCAGCCGCCGGTGAACTCGACACGGCTGCCGCTGGAGTCCAGCCAGGTCTGGCGCCAGCCTGACTCCCCGATGACATAGTTGCTGAGACTGCCGCCGCCGCCGCCGGACAGCGGCATCCAGTTCTCGCGGATCGCGCAACCCGCGTAGAGCCGTTCGATCAGACTGCGCGCGACCTGTTTGTCAGACCCGGTGGGATAGACGTCCCAGCGCCCGACCCAGAAGTCGAACTGCCGATGCTCCGGCGCGGCGCAGGCCGGCGGAGGAGGGGCCGGCGACGGCGACGGCGTCTGGGCGGCGGCCGATCCTGCCGTGAGCAGCAGGCCGGTCAGCAGAAGGGCGGCGGGCTTCATCATTTTCCTCGTTGGCTGATCACGCCCAGGGCGACGCCCACCGCGAGGATCGCCAGTCCGGCGTAGGCCATCGCGGGCATGCGCAGCACACCCTGGCCGGCGATCATCAGGCCGAGGCCGGCGACCATCAGGGCGATGCCCGCTGGCCCCATGAAGGCGGGCGGCGTCGGCGGCGGCGGCGGAGCGGGGTCTGTAGCGTCGGGTTCGGTCATCCGGATGTCCTTCAGTCCGTGACCATGAACCGGTCGCGGCCGGCAGGAGGTTACCGCATGTGCCGCCGGGTCGCGACATGGACAGCGAACGATAACCCCGCAGGTCATCGTCCGGCGCGACGATCCCTGGCATGGTGGCGGACCGTCGCCTCCAGGGATCACCCGCCATGGCCTTTGATATTTCCCTCCTGCCGTTCGCAAAACTGATGGGGGTGGAGATCACCGCCGCCGACAAGGACCGGGTGGAAGGCCGCCTGCTTGTCCGCGAGGACCTGTGCACGGCCGGCGGCATCCTGCACGGCGGGGCGATGATGGCCTTCGCCGACAGCCTGGGAGCGGTGGGCGCCTTCCTCAACATCGCCCCGGGCGTGCGCACCACCACGCTGGAGAGCAAGACCAACTTCATCGGCGGGGCAAAGGACGGGACCACGGTGACGGGGGTCTCGACCCCGCTGCATATCGGTCGCCGCTCAAGCGTCTGGCAGACCCGCCTGGAGGGCGAGGGCGGTCGGCTGGTGGCGCTGATTACGCAGACCCAGATGACCCTGGAGGGGTGAGTGCGTCCTTCGAGACGCGATCCTGAGGGATCGCTCCTCAGGATGACGACCACTTGCCCCCTGTTCGTCATGGTGAGGAGCGAGCCTCAAGCGAGCGTCTCGAACCACGCAGGATCCCTTCCGAATCCGCAGGCGCCTCATCCCGCTCGAACATCCCGTAATCCCTGATCACCCCCGCGATCCGCAACCGGTAGTCCTCGAAAATCCGCCGCCGCCCGGCCGCCTGGGCGGCGCGATGCTCGTCGAGCCTGCGCCACTCAGCCACCGCCGCCTCATCCCGCCAGAAGGACAACGACAGCACCTTGCCCGGTTGGGTCAGGCTCTCGAACCGCTCGATCGACAGGAAGCCGTCGATGTCGTCGAGCAGGGGTCGCAACCGGGCCGCCGTCGCCAGGTAGTCCTCGCGCTGACCCGGCTTCGGCAGGACCTCGAAGATCACCGCAATCACGGCGTCACCGGCCGCAGGAAGGTCCGCTCCTCGCTGAGGATGAAACGCTTCTCCTGCGCCATGCGGAAGTTGGCCGCCCCCGCCGGATCGGCCCTTAACCGGGCGCGATAGACCTCATAGGCGGCCAGGCTGTCGAACCCGATCAGGGCGTGGGCGATGTTGTCGGTTCCCTCGTGCGGCAGGAAATAGCCGATCAGGTTCCCGCCGCAGGCCGGAATGATGGACAGCCAGTTGCGCGCATAGGCCTCGAAGGCGTCGCGCTGAAACGGGTCGATGACGTAGCGGATAAAGCAAACGACGGCCATGCAAGGGCTCCGGTATGGTTCGGTGAATATCGAACTGTATGCGCTTGCGTCGCGCCAATGTTTCGGTGAAGGTCGAAGCATGAAGGTAGGACCTGACATCGCCCTGGTCGCCGCCCTGCTGGGAGACCCGGCCCGCGCCAACATGCTGACCGCCCTGATGGCAGGTCAGGCCCTGACCGCCGGCGAACTGGCGCGGGAGGCGGGGGTCACGCCCCAGACGGCCAGCTCGCATCTGTCGCGGCTCGAGAAGGGCGGGCTGGTGGTCGGCCGCAAACAGGGGCGGCACAGCTATTTCGCGCTCTCCGGCGATGACGTGGCCGCGGTGCTTGAGGGACTGATGGGCCTCGCCGCCCGCACGGGTCACGCCCGCACCCGGCCCGGCCCGAAGGAGCCCGCCCTGCGCCACGCCCGGGTCTGCTACGACCATCTGGCCGGCGACCTCGGGGTCGCCATGCTCGAGAGCCTGACCGCCAACGGTCAGCTCGATGGGGACCTTCAGCCGACGCCGTACGGTGAGGCCTTCTTCACCGCCCTGGGCGTCGACCTGGCGTCTCTGCGCGCGGGCCGCCGGCCATTGTGCAAGGCCTGTCTCGACTGGAGTGTCCGGCGCAGCCATCTGGCCGGATCGCTGGGGGCGGCGGTGCTGGACCGGCTCTACGCCCTGGGCTGGGCCCGGCGGATCGAGGGCCAGCGGGTGGTCGCCTTCACCGAGACGGGCGAGCGGAAGTTCGCCGAGGTGTTCAGCCTGCCCGTCGGTCCCTGAACCACCGCACCCGATAGGCATTCATCGCCGTCTCGCCCAGTTGTTCGATCAGGCGGTAGTTTACGATCGCCCCGACCGGCGCGCCGATGACGGGCAGCATCTGGGCCAGCTTCGCCAGGTCGATGTAGTCGCGGTATTCCTGCTGGAACCGGCGCCAGTCGAAGTCCTCCGGCGAGGCGGGCGGCTGGCCTTCGGTCATTGCCAGATAGACGGCCTTGCGGTGGTCGGCGCTGGAGAAGGCCAGCTGGAAGATCGACAGGATGTAGAGCCGCTCGCGCCAGTCGCCGGCGTCGTGGCCATACAAGGTGGCGATCTCGAACAGCAGCTTGATCTTGATCGCGACCAGGGCCGGAAAGTCGGCCGCCGCCAGCAGGAAGCCGCCCGCGCCGGCGACGCCGCCCTCGGCGGTCGCGACGTTGCGATAGCCGGCGATGGCCTTGCGCACGCGCAGTTCCCGCTCCCTCAGCGAGCCGGAGACCAGCGGCTGGCCGGTCACGAAGTCCGAGCCGGCGAGGATGCCGCGCGTCATCTGCTCAATCGCCGCAGTGATGGCGGCGTGGACCTTCTCCGGGATCATCCGGTTGACCTGCGTCTGCAGGCCCTTGGCGGCGCGGGCGAAGGCTGACGGCTCGGCGAGCACGCCGGCGCGCCAGGCGGCAAGTTCGGCGCGGGCGGCGGTCTCGTGGTCGGCGTCGGCGGTGGTCATGGACGCAACCTAGGTATGGCGACCTGCACTGTCATCCCGGCCGAAGCGTAGCGGCGGCCAGATGACAGGATTTGGGAAGACCGGATGATGGTGCGCCCTAAAGGCCTTGATGGAATGGTTCGCTCCGGACGGCGACCTTGGTCAAGGACCGCCTTCGGCGGCCGCGCAGCGGCGAGCCCTTCGGGCTCGTCCTTGACGAAGGTCCCGCCGGAGCAAGAATGCTCATCAAGACATCAGGACGACTCCGCCGCCAGAGCGGCTAAAGCGCCCTCAGCACCGCATCGCCCATCTCAACCGTCGACAGCGTCCCGCCGATGTCCCGCGTCCGGGCGCCGGCGGCGAGCGCGGCCTCCACAGCCGCGAACAGACGGTCGGCTTCCGCACCCCGGCCCAGCGACCAGCGCAGGGCCATCTCGAACGACAGGACGGCGGCCAGCGGATTGGCCACGCCCTGGCCGGCGATGTCGGGGGCCGAGCCGTGGATCGGTTCGTACAGGCCCGGCTTGCCCGCCGCACCCAGCGCCGCCGAGGGCAGCATGCCGAGCGAGCCGGTCAGCTGCGCCGCCGCATCGGACAACACGTCGCCGAACAGATTGTCGGTCAGCAGCACGTCGAACTGGGTCGGCTGGCGGACCAGCTGCATCGCGGCATTGTCGGCCAGCATGTGCTCCAGCTGGACGTCGGCGTAGTCGCGCCGGTGCAGGTCAGTCACCACCTCGCGCCACAGCAGGCCGCTTTCCATGACGTTGGACTTCTCGAGCGAGTGCACCTTGTTGCGCCGGCCACGGGCCAGTTCAAAGGCGACGCGGCTGACCCGCTCGATCTCGCTGGTGGTGTAGACTTGGGTGTCGAAGCCACGACGCTGGCCGTCGGCCAGGGTCTCGATACCGCGCGGCTCGCCGAAATAGACGCCGCCCGTGAGCTCCCGGACGAACATGATGTCGAGGCCGGCGACCAGCTCCCGCTTCAGGCTGGACGCGTCCGCCAGGGCGTCGAAACAGAGGGCCGGGCGCAGGTTGGCGTAGACGTCCATCGCCTTGCGCAGGCCCAGAAGGCCCATCTCCGGACGCTTCGAGCGCTCGACGCCGGCCCATTTCGGCCCGCCGACGGCGCCCATCAGCACCGCGTCGGACGCCAGCGCCGTGGCGATCGCTTCGTCGGTGATCGGCGCGCCGTGGCGGTCATAGCTGAACCCGCCGAAGTCGCGCTCGTCGAGGGTCAGGTCCGGCGTCAGGGCGCCGGCCACGCGGCGCACCTGCGCGATGACTTCAGGGCCGATCCCGTCGCCGGGCAGCAGGAGCAGGGTCTGTGACATGGGTCTCTAGATGGGTTCGGGCGCGCCGGCCTCGTAGAGAGACAGGTCGCGGTCGGTGATGTGAAGGTCGGGGAATACGGCGCGCCAGGCGGCCATGTGAGCTGTCTGGAAATGCGCCTTCAGCGCGTCGCGGTCACGCCAGACCTCGGTCACCCGGATCAGGCCCGGCTCCAGCAGGTCCTGCGAGTAGGCATACTCCAGGCAGCCGTCCTCTGCCCGGCTGGCGGCCATCATGGTCTCCATGGCGGGGCGCGCGATGGCGATGTTCTCCGGCGGCAGCCGGACCGTGCCGATGACCAGGATCATGCGCGCTCCAGCCAGGGCCGGCTGAGCGCCGCTTTCGCCTCGAATACATCAATGGAGACGCCGTGCTGCAGCGTCTCGCCGATCGCATCGAGCCCCTTGAGCAGCTTGTGCTTGCGGTCCTTGTCGATCTCGAAGGTGAACGTCGCGCCCGAGGGCGCGGTGACCGTCTGGGTCTCCAGGTCCACCGTGAACAGGTGATTGCCGCCCTTGGCCTCGTCCATCAGCGCCTGCACCTCGTCGGCCTTCAGCTCGACCGTCAGCAGGCCGTTGTTCAGGCAGTTGCCGCGGAAGATGTCGGCGAAGCTGGTCGAGATGACGCACTGGATGCCGAAATCCTGCAACGCCCAGGGGGCATGCTCGCGCGAGCTGCCGCAGCCGAAGTTATCCCCGGCGATGAGGATTTGCGCGCCCTTGTAGGCCGGGTCGTTGAGCACGAAGCCGCTCTTCGGCTGGCTCTGCTCGTCGAAGCGGAAGTCGTAGAACAACCCCTTGGCCAGGCCCTCGCGGTCGACGGTCTTGAGGAACTGCTTGGGGATGATCTGGTCGGTGTCGATGTTGGCGAGGCTCAGCGGCGCGGCGCGGCCGTCAAGGCGGGTGAAGGGCTTCATGCTGCGGGTCCGATGACGAGGGTCGGCACGCCGCCGGGGGCGTCCTTGACGGTGAACACGGCGGTGCCGGGCTTGCGCCCGACGCGGACGTCCGAGACCAGCGCGCCCGCCGCCTTGAGCCGGGCCTGGGCGGCGGCGACGTCGGCGACCCGCCAGGACAGTCCCCAGGGCGCGTCAGGGCCGTCGGAGACGCCGTCTTTCAGGCTGTGGACCACCTCGACCACCAGGTCGCCGAGCCGGAAGAACATCAGCCGCGTGCCCCAGTCGGGGTTCGAGCGATCGAGCTTCATGTCTAGGCCCAGCCGCGCGCCATAGAGGGCCGCAGCGCGCTCGGGATCGGGCGTATTGACGACCACATGGTCCAGGCCGGTGACCGGCGCCTCGCCGGCCTCGGCCTCCGGCCAGGGTGTGGCGTCGGGCCGGTTCTCGACGAGGATCAGGTTCGCGCCGTGCGTCGATTTCGTGCGCAGGGCGGCCGTCGCCCAGCTGCGGGTCGCGCCGGTGTCCGGGTTCGTGGAGACCTCGGCCCGCTCGTAGGTCGGGATGCCCAGCCGCTCCAGCCGCTTGCGTTCGGCCGCCAGGTCCGGCGTGCTCAGCGACAGGGCCCACAGGCCTTCGCCATGGCTGGCGATCCGCGCGCGGATGCCGTCCCCGACCGGGCCGTCGCCGGTGGGGGCGATGACGTCGAGCGCCGTGTTGCCGAGCTGGAACCAGACATGGCTGGCGCCGTGCATCGTGCCGCGCCAGTTGGGCGTGCGGGCGAAGAGACGGCTGTAGCCGGCCTCCGCGGCGGCGAGGTCGCTGACGACGAGCGCGATGTGGTCGAGGGCGTTGATGGTCACAGGAAGTCCCTCACATCCACGATATGGCCGGCAATCGCGGCCGCGGCGGCCATGGCCGGGCTCATCAGATGGGTGCGTCCGCCGCGGCCCTGACGGCCTTCGAAGTTGCGGTTGCTGGTCGAGGCGCAGCGCTCGCCCGGCGCCAGTCGGTCGGGGTTCATGCCCAGGCACATCGAGCAGCCCGGCTCGCGCCAGTCGAAGCCGACGGCCTTGAAGATGGCGTCCAGGCCCTCGGCCTCGGCCTGTTCCTTCACCAGCCCCGATCCGGGCACGACCATGGCGCTGACGTGGTCTGCGACGAGCCGACCATGCAGGAAGGCCAGCTGCGCGACCTCGGCGGCGGCGCGCAGGTCCTCGATCCGGCTGTTGGTGCAGCTGCCGATGAACACCCGATCGATGCGGGCCTGCGTGATCGGCTGGCCGGCGGTCAGGCCCATGTAGTCCAGCGCCCGCTCGACGGCGGCCTTCTTGTCCGGCGTGTCGTAGGTCGAGGGATCGGGCACATGGCCGGTAATCGGCAGCACGTCCTCGGGGCTGGTGCCCCAGGTGACGGTCGGGGCGATCGACGGCCCGTCCAGCACCACCTCGCGATCGAACACCGCGTCCGCGTCGGTGAACAGCGTCCTCCAGTACGAGACCGCCATGTCCCAGGCCGCGCCCTTGGGCGACGAGGGCTTACCGAGCAGATAGGCGAAGGTCTTCTCGTCCGGCGCCACGAGACCGGCGCGGGCGCCGCCCTCGATGGTCAGGTTGCAGAGGGTCATGCGGCCCTCCATCGACAGGTCGCGCACGGCCTCGCCGGCGAACTCGATCACATGGCCGGTGCCGCCGGCGGTGCCGATGACGCCGATGATGGCCAGCGCCATGTCCTTGGCGGTGACGCCGGGCGACAGCTTGCCGTTCACCGTCACCCGCATGTTCCGCGACTTCTGCTGGCGCAGGGTCTGGCTGGCCAGGACGTGCTCGACCTCGCTGGTGCCGATGCCCTGGGCCAGGGCCCCGAAGGCGCCGTGGGTCGAGGTGTGGCTGTCGCCGCAGACGATGGTCATGCCCGGCTGGGTGCGGCCCTGCTCGGGCCCGACCACATGGACGATGCCGTTGCGGATATCGCCCATCGGGAAGAATTCGATGCCGTTGTCGGCGACGTTGCGGGCCAGGGTCTGCAGCTGCAGCCGGGCCTCCTCGTCCGCCACCGCCCCGACGCCCAGGGCCTGGCCCTCGGTCGGCACATTGTGGTCGGCCACCGCCAGCGTGCGGTCCGGCCGGCGGACCTTGCGCCCCTCGGCGCGCAGGCCGGCGAAGGCCTGCGGCGTGGTCACCTCGTGGATCAGGTGCAGGTCGATGTAGAGGATCGCCTCTCCGGCGTCTTCCGCCACCAGGTGAGCGTCCCAGATCTTGTCGTAGAGCGTCTTGCCAGCCATGCGCGGCATCTAGGGCGTGGCCTGCCCTTTCGTCTAGTCCGGCGGCCTGTTCGTGGGCATGATCTTGCCCATGAGCACACCGACTCTCACTGGCGGCTGTCACTGCGGCCAGCTTCGCTACTCGGTCACCGGGGAGCCGATGAACGTGATGGTCTGCCATTGCGACAGCTGCAAGAAGGTCACCGGCCAGCCGTTCTTCGCCCGCGCCGTCTTCCCCTCGAACGCCGTCAGCATCACGGGCGAGATGGCCCACTATCCCTCGTCCAGCGAGATCACCCGGCGCTTCTGCCCGATCTGCGGCGCGACCGTCTTCGCCCAGCGCCGGACCATGCTGGACCGCCTGTCGGTGACGTTGGGCAGCCTCGACGATCCGAACGCCCTGCTGCCCGCCGCGCACATGTTCGCCGGCAGGATGGTCCGTTGGCTGAGGCTCGACGACGGCCTGCCCCGCCATGAGGAATTCCCGCCGCCCGCGTGACAGCCGCGCCGTTTCATGCGGTTCTGCGGTCGTCCAGCTTGAGGGAGTCGCCGTCGTGAAACGCAGAACCTTTGTCAGCGCCCTGGCGCTCGCCCTTCCGGGCGCGATGACGCTCGCCAGCGCGCGGTCGGCGCTCGCCCTGTCGCCCGAGCCGCAGGATCAGGCGCTGCTGGCCTTCCTCGACGCGGCGTTCGACGAGGCCGTGGCGCTCAGCCCGCAGTCGCTGACCGGTCTCGGCATCAAGACCGACTACGACAGGCTCGACGACTACACCGACACCGCCGCCCAGAAGCGGCTGGCCCTGGCCGAGCGCCAGCTGGCGCAGATGACGTCGCGCTTCCGGCCGGAATCGCTCGGTCCGGCCGCCCGGCTGTCCTTCACCCTGTTCGCGCGTCAGGTGCTGCAGCAGCGCGAGAGCTACCGCTGGCGGCTGCATGGCTACATCGCCAGCGTCAACGGCAGCCCGGCCGGGTCGATCCCGGTGTTCATGATCAATCAGCACCGCATCGACAGCCTCGCCGATGCGCAGGCCTATATCGCCCGCCTGCGCGAGGTGAAGCGGGTGATGGCCGAGGTCAGTGCCGCGCTGAAGGCGCGTCAGGCGGCGGGCGTCGTCGCTCCCGCCTTCACATTCCCGCCTGTCGAGGCCGATACGCGCAAGGTGATTGCCGGAGGGCCGTTCGACGAGGGTCCGGACAGCGCGATCTTCGCCGACTTCAAGTTCAAGGTCATGGCCCTGAAGACCGACCTGGTCGAGAAGGACGTCCTGATCGCGGACTGCGCCATGGCGCTGAGGGGCCCGTTCCGCGAAGGCTATGAGCAGTTCCTGGCGACCCAGGCGGACATCGCGAAGGCGGCGACGACCAATAACGGCGCCTGGGCCCTGCCGGACGGCGGCGCCTACTACGCCAACCGCCTCAAGGTCTCGACCACCACCAGCCTGACCGCCGACGAGGTGCACCAGATCGGCCTGGACGAGCTGGCGCGCATCCAGGGCGAGATGCGCGAAATCATGGCCAAGGTCGGGTTCACCGGCTCGCTGCAGGCCTTCTTCGCCGAGCTGAAGAGCAACCCGAAGTTCCAGTATCCCAACACGCCCGAGGGCAAGGCGGCCTATCTGAAGGACGCCACCGCCTTCGTCGACCAGGCCATGAAGGCCGGGCCGTCGTGGTTCCTGCGGCTGCCCAGGGCGGCGCTGGAGGTCCGCGCCGTCGAGGCCTGGCGCGAGGCGACCGCCCCGATCGCCTTCTACAACCGCCCCTCGCCGGACGGGAAACGGCCCGGCATCTACTATGTGAACC
Organism: Caulobacter sp.; assembly: GCA_021741355.1. Lineage (GTDB taxonomy): Bacteria > Pseudomonadota > Alphaproteobacteria > Caulobacterales > Caulobacteraceae > Caulobacter. The sequence continues at coordinate 43,638 of JAIOXZ010000002.1, read as the reverse complement.
TGTCGGACATGACCCAGGTGCTGAAGTCCCAGATCGAGGGCATCAGCTATCACGAGGGCGCGCCGGGCCATCACTTCCAGATCGCCCTGGCCATGGAGACCGAAGGCCTGCCGAAGTTCCGCAAGTTCGGCGGCTATGGCGCCTATTCCGAAGGCTGGGGCCTCTACGCCGAGCGGCTCGGCAAGGAGATGGGCTTCTACCAGGACCCCTATTCCGACTTCGGCCGGCTCTCGACCGAGGCCTGGCGGGCGGTGCGGCTGGTGACCGACACGGGCTTGCACCACAAGAAGTGGACCCGCGAACAGGCCATCGTCTTCTTCCGCGAGAACACCCTGCTCAGCGAGCGCGACATCGTGAAGGAGGTCGAGCGCTACCTCTGCAATCCGGGCCAGGCGACCAGCTACAAGATCGGCGAACTGCGGATCATGGCGTTGCGGGCCAAGGCGAGGGCCGCGCTGGGCGCGAAGTTCGACATCCGCGCCTTCCACGACGCGGTCCTGCGCGACGGCGCCCTGCCGCTGGACGTGCTGGAGACGCAGCTGGAGGCGTGGATCTCCGCGCAGAGCTGATGAAAACGGGGACACATACCCATTTCCCCGGAAATGAGTATGTGTCCCCCTTTTTCAGCCATTCAGGCTGACGCCACGGCGCCATTGAAGCCCCTTCACGCCCGCCGCATCATCTCATCGAACGCGCCGTCCGAGCGCGACGGGAGACGCGCATGACCGACGAAACCGTCACCTATGAGGTCGCCGACAACATCGCGACCATCACCCTCAACCGGCCGGCGCAGCGCAATGCGCTGAACTGGGACGCCTACGCGAAGCTCGAGCAGTATCTGCGCCGGGCGGTGACCGATACCGAGGCCCGCTGCGTAATCGTCACGGGCGCCGACCCCGCCTTCTGCTCCGGCGACGACGTGCGCGAGATCATGGCGGGCCCCAAGGCGGTGTCGGCCGACACCACCCCCGTCGTGCGCCACCGGCCGACGCCAGCGGCCATGGCGGCGCTGGAATGCGACAAGCCGCTGATCGCCGCCGTCAACGGCGCGGCCATCGGCTGGGGCATGGAACTGGCGCTCTATGCCGACATCCGCATCGCCTCGGAGCAGGCGAAGTTCAGCGAGATGTTCATCAAGCGCGGCCTGGTCTGCGACGTCGGCGGCTTCTATCGCCTGCCGTCGATCGTCGGCCCGGCGAAGGCGGCCGAGCTGCTGTTCACCGGGGATGTGATCACGGCCCAGGAGGCCCTGCGCATTGGCCTGGTCAGCGAGGTGACGCCGCACGCCGAGCTGCTGCCGAAGGCCCGGGCGCTGGCCGCCCGCATCGCGGTCAATCCGCCGCTGGCCCTGCGCTACATGAAGGAAGGCCTGCGCCGCGGAACCTACGGCGACCCGCGCGACCTCGGCGGCTGGGCCATCGAGACCATCCGCGCCCTGATGAAGACCGAGGACCACAAGGAGGGCGTGGCGAGCTTCCTGGAGAAGCGCGAGCCGGTGTTCCGGGGGCGGTAAAGCGCCGATCCTCCCCGCTTCGCGGGGAGGGGGACCGCTCGAAGAGCGGTGGAGGGGAGTCGGTGCACTGCAACTCCCCTCAGTCACGCTCCGCGTGACAGCTCCCCACAAGGGTGGGGAGCATTGCAGCGCGCACAACGAAAAAAGCCCCGGACCTTTCGGATCCGGGGCTCAATCAACTCAGCACCAGCCGAAGGAGTCCTACTCCCCGGCGGCGCCCGGTTCCTTGCGGGCGGTCTGGCGTTCGGCGATGCGCGCCGACTTGCCGCGACGATCACGCAGGTAATAGAGCTTGGCGCGACGGACGACGCCGCGACGCTTCACTTCGATGCTTTCGATCATCGGCGACATGATCGGGAACACCCGCTCAACGCCTTCGCCGAAGCTGATCTTGCGGACGGTGAAGCTCTCGTGGAGGCCGGCGCCCTGACGGGCGATGCAGACGCCTTCGTAGGCCTGAACGCGCTCGCGCTCGCCTTCCTTGATCTTCACGTTCACCCGGACGGTGTCGCCCGGCTGGAAATCGGGGGTGGTGCGGAGGGCGGCGAGGCGTTCGCTCTCGGCCTTCTCCAGTTCCTTGATGATGTTCGCGGCCATCGGTCAGTCCTTTTTTCGTTGGGCTTGCCCCTATTTCGAGGGGGGGCCCTTTGGTTGTCGGTTGGCGAGGTAGCGGTCCCACAGATCGGGCCGTTGCTCGCGGGTCGTCGTCTCACGCTGTTCCTGCCGCCACGCCGCGACCTTCTTGTGGTCGCCGCCCAGCAGCACCTCGGGAATGTCGAGCCCTTCGAACGTCCGCGGCCGTGTGTACTGCGGATGCTCGAGGAGACCGTCCTCGAAGCTTTCTTCACTCAGTGACTCCGCCTGACCGAGCACTCCCGGAACCAGACGGACGCACGCCTCGATCGCCACCATCGCCGCCGCCTCGCCACCGGCCAGGACCGCGTCTCCGACGGAGACCTCCTCGAACCCCCGGGCGTCGAGCACCCGCTGGTCCACCCCCTCGAACCGGCCGCAGAGGACGATGATCCCCGGCGCCTCGGCCCACTGCTTCACCCGCGCCTGGGTCAGGGGCCGACCCCGGGCGCTCATGTACAAAAGCGGCCGTCCCGCGACGTCGACACTGTCGAGAGCCGCCGCGATCACGTCCGCCTTCATCACCTGTCCAGGACCGCCACCCGCAGGGGTGTCGTCGAGGAAGCCGCGCTTATCCTTGGAAAAGGTCCGAATGTCCACTGTTTCAAGGCGCCACAGGTCCTGCTCGCGCCACGCCGTGCCGATCAGCGACACGCCGAGCGGCCCGGGAAAGGCCTCCGGGAACATGGTCAGGACGGTGGCGGTGAACGGCATGGGCGGCGTCTTAGCCGGTGGAGGCCGGTTTCGTCGAATCCGGGACGCTGCTCAGCCGCGGGCAATGTTCAATTGGCGGAGTCGTCCTGATGTCTTGATGAGCATTCTTGCTCCGGCGGGACCTTCGTCAAGGACGAGGCCGAAGGCCTCGCCGCTGCGCGGCCGCGAAGCGGTCCTTGACCAAGGTCACCGTCCGGAGCGAACCATTCCATCAAGGCCTTCAGGGCGTATCAGCATCCGGATGGCGCGAAGACGAACCGCGCAGCGTAAGGCTCTGTCGCCGACCTACTCCGCCTTGTCTGCCAGGTCGAAGTGCATCTGCTCGGCGAAGTCGGGGAAGGGCGGGGCGGGCCAGGCCAGGGGCGACATCTGCTTGACGATGCACTGCGCCACCGGATGGTCGCTGCTCGACTGCAGGGCGTCGAACCTGCCGTCCCTGAAGCTCAGCACCAGGGTGAACAGCGGCAGGTCGGCGGGCTTGGGCCTGGGCACGCAGGTGTCGAGGATCCGCGGGATGCTCGGTCCCAGCCAGGGATACAGAACTCCCGTGCGGTACTGCATCGCTCCGTTGTCAGTCCGCTCGTAGCGCTCGGCGCGTTCATAGGCCTCGGCATAGGCGAGGCCGGCCGCCGGCGGGAGCGGCGGGGCCGGCGTCACGGACGCGGCGGCGGCGAGGATCAGCAACACAGGGCGGTCTCCGGCAAGTGCGTCAGATTGCCTTGGCGGATGTGGCGCGGGCAAGGCGACTTGCCCGCATTCTCTACCGGGCCTATTCGATCCTGATGCAAGAGACTGAAAACCTCATCGAGACCCTGACGCTCGAGCGTCTGGAGATGAACCTCTTCCGGGGGGTGTCGCCCAACGACGGCTTCCCGAGGATCTTCGGCGGCTTCGTCATCGCCCAGGCGTTGCTGGCGGCCTATGAGACGGTCGAGGACCGGGTCTGCCACAGCATCCACGCCTATTTCATCCGTCCGGGCGACGTCAGCATTCCGGTGATCTACGAGGTCGACCGCTCGCGCGACGGCGGCACCTTCACCACCCGCCGGGTGATCGCGATCCAGAACGGCAAGCAGATCTTCAACCTCGCCGCCTCGTTCCAGGTGGCCGAGGAGGGCATGGACTACCAGTCGCCGATGCCGACCCATCCGACGCCCGAGTCCGTCGCAACCGAGATGGAACAGGCGCTGGCCGACAACAAGGACATGCCGCCGGCGATGATCGAGCACATGAAGCGCCGCCCGGTCGAGGTGCGCTGGCCCGACCCGCAGAACATGTTCAAGCCGGTGCCCAAGCCGCCGCGCAAGCAGGTCTGGCTGCGGGCCAAGGTCCCCATCGGCGACTCGATCAAGCTGCAGCAGGCCGCCCTGGCCTACGCCTCCGACATGGCGTTCATGGAAACCGCCCTGCGGGTCCACGGCCTGACCTGGCGCACGCGCGGCCTGCAGTCGGCCAGCCTGGACCACGCCATGTGGTTCCACCGTCCGACCAACTTCAATGAGTGGCACCTGTTTGACCAGGACTGCCCGTCGACCTCGCAGGGACGCGGCTTCATCCGGGGCGAAATGTACACCGCCGACGGCGTGCTGGCCGCCTCGGTCGCCCAGGAATGCCTGATGCGGGTGAAGGTCTAGGCCGAAGGGGACATGTACCGAAGGTACGTGTCCCCCAATCCAGATTCAGCGATGGCTCGGTTAGGGGACACGTACCTGCGGTACATGTCCCCGCTAGTCCAACACCCGCCGCGCCGACAGCGCCCGCCGCCAGGCCAGGGTCAGGGCGTCCTCGCCGCTGATGATCACCGCCCGTCCGGCCATCCGCAGGTCATAGGCCAGCGCCTGGGCCGCCAGCGGCGAGTCCTTGCCGGTCAGTACGAACAGCGGCGCGTCCGGATAGTGCGGGCCGCCGTCCGGCGCGGTCGCCTTGCCGGTCCAGCAGGTCAGGGCGGACCCGTCGCCGTTCCGGCGGATGGTCGCCATCGGCATCGGCCGCCAGGCCAGGTGGCCGAGCAGCAGGGCGTCGGCCGGGCCGCCGTCATGGCTCCGCAGGTCGAGGATCAGGGCGCGGCAGTCGGCGAGGTCCATCAGGCCTTCGACCAGGCCCGAGGCGCACAGCGTCCCTGGATTCAGGTAGCCGATGTCGCCGGGCAACCGCTGGACGGCCTCTCCGTCATCGAGCGCCGGCGCGCTGGGGAAGGCCGGCGCGAAGGACGGCATCGGCGGCGCCGAGAGCACGACGACGGGCGACGCGCTCATCAGGCCTGTGGCGGCGAAGTCCAGGTGTTCGGGGTCTCTAACGGCGCGTCTCCTCTCGTTGGGAATACGCTAGGCCGGGCTTCCTGAACGCCACTGGGCGACTGTTGTTGTCTGAGCTTCATGTTGGCGAAGGTCACGCCTCTTCGCCGGTCACGCCAGTTAAAGCCGGGTCATGACCTATTCTTCATCCGCCTCACGGGGACATGTACCTTCGGTACGCGTCCCCTGAACCCGCAGCCGCTCGATTGGGGGACACGTACCTTCGGTACATGTCCCCATCGCTATTCTTCATCCGCCACGACTTCGGTGGGGATCACAACGACCACCCTGCCGCCGGCGATGTCGACGGTCGGCACGGTCTCGCGGGTGAAGGCGAGGTACCAGGTCGGGCCGCCTGCGGCGGGGGTGATTTCGAGAATGTCGCCGGCGCCGAAGTCCTGCACCGACTTGATCGCGCCGAGGGTCTCGCCCTCCGCGTTGACTACGGACAGACCGATCAGGTCCGCCAGGTAGAATTCATCATCGTCCGGCGCGGGCAGGGCCTCGCGCGGGATGAACAGGCGCAGGCCGCGCAGCGCGTCGGCCTGCTCCTTGGTCTCGACGCCCTGGCAGCGGCAGACGATGCCGCCCTTGGCGTCCCGGGCCGACAACACGGTCAGACCGGGCGAGCCGTCCTGGCGCTTCAGCTCGCGGAAGCGGGCCAGCGCCAGGGGCTCTTGCGTAAAGGCGGTGATCCGCACCTCGCCCCGGACGCCAAAGGCGCCCGCGACACGGCCGACGGCGATCATGCGGTCGGCCGCCATGCAGGTTAGCCTTCGGCCTTTTCTTCAGCGACTTCCTCAGCGGCCGGAGCCTCTTCAGCAGCGGCTTCCGGGGCGGCTTCTTCAGCAGGAGCAGCTTCTTCAGCGGCGGGCGCCTCTTCAGCAGCGGCTTCCACCGGAGCGGCTTCTTCAGCGGCCGGCGCTTCGACTTCGGGCTCGGGCTCAGGGGCCGGCGGGTTGGCGGCCAGTTCGGCGGCGGCGGCGGCGCGGTCGACTTCACGCTGGGCGCGTTCAGCGGCGCGCTCATCGGCCTTCTTGCCCGGCTTGCCCTTGGTCGGGTTGTTGCCGTGGGCCCACTGGCCGATGCCTTCGGCGGCGAGGAAGCGCGCGACGCGGTCGGTCGGCTGGGCGCCCTTGGCGATCCAGGCCTGGATCGACTCGAGCTTCAGCGTGACGCGCGGGGTCGGGCCGTCCTTGGGCAGGAGCGGGTTGTAGGTGCCGACCTTCTCGATGAAACGGCCGTCGCGGGGCGAGTGGCTGTCGGCGACGACGATCGAGTAGTAGGGGCGCTTCTTGGCGCCGCCACGGGCGAGACGGATCTTCAGCATTTTCGGTAGTCCTCTGGTCTGATCTTATTTCTTGAAGGGGTTGAAACCGGGGGGCAGGGCGGGGCCGCCGCCGAGGCCCGGAAGGCCGGAACCAGCGCCGCCGAGGCCGCCCTGGAGTTTCTCGAGCTGCTGGCGCAGCTGTTCGGGATCGGGCTCGGCCATCTTGCCGCCGCCGAGGCTCTTCAGCCGGTCGCCGCCGCCGCCGATGCCGAGCATCTGGGCCATGCGGGCCATGCCGGCGCCGCCGTTGCGGGTCATCATCTTCATCGCGTCGGCCATCTGCCGGTGCTGCTTCAGCAGGCGGTTGACCTCGGCCACATCGACCCCGGCGCCGGCCGCGATGCGGCGCTTGCGCGACGCGGCCAGGATGTCGGGCTTCTTGCGCTCGGTCTTGGTCATCGAGCCGATGATCGCGCGCTGGCGCTTGATCATCCGGTCGTCCATGCCCGACTCGGCGATCTGCTGCTTCATCTTGCCGACGCCGGGCAGCATGCCCATCACGCCCTGCAGACCGCCCATCCGCTCCATCTGGGCCAGCTGGTCGGACATCATCTCCAGGTCGAACTGGCCCTTGGCCAGCTTGCGGGCGGTGGCCTCGGCCTTGGCGTGGTCGAGCTCGGTCGCCGCCTTTTCGACCAGCGCGACGATGTCGCCCTGACCGAGGATCCGGCCGGCCACGCGGCGGGCGTCGAACACCTCGAGGGCGTCGACCTTCTCGCCGGCGCCGAGGAACTTGATCGGCAGGCCGGTGACGGCCCGCATCGACAGGGCCGCGCCGCCGCGCCCGTCGCCATCGGCGCGGGTGAGGATCAGACCGGTCAGCGGCAGGCGCTCATGGAACGCCTTGGCCGTGCGCACAGCGTCCTGGCCGGTCAGGCTGTCGGCGACCAGCAGGGTCTCGGTCGGCGAGGCGATCTGCGCGATCTGCGCCGCCTCGGCCATCATCTGCTCGTCCAGCGTGGTGCGGCCGGCGGTGTCGAGGATCAGGACGTCATAGCCGCTGAGCTTGGCCGCCTGCATCGCGCGCCTGGCGATGTCGGTGGCCGACTGGCCGGCGACGATCGGCAGGGTGTCGACCCCGACCTGCGTCCCCAGCAGCGCCAGCTGCTCCATGGCGGCGGGACGGCGCGTGTCCAGCGAGGCCATCAGGACCTTCTGGCGCTCCATCTTCGTCAGGCGCAGGGCGAGCTTGGCCGAGGTGGTCGTCTTGCCCGAGCCCTGCAGGCCGGCCATCAGGATCACCGACGGCGGGTTCAACGCCAGCTGCAGGCCGACAGGCTCTTCGCCGCCGAGCATCTCGACCAGACCGTCGTAGACGATCTTGACCACCTGGTCGGCTGGCCGGATCGAGCGGATCACCGCCTCGCCGAGCGCGTCCTCACGGGCCTTGCTGATGAAGTCCTTGACCACCGGCAGGGCGACGTCGGCCTCGAGCAGGGCGACGCGAACCTCGCGCAGCGCCTCGTCGATATCCTTTTCACCCAGAACGCCCCGACCGGAGAGCCGGTCGAAGACGCTGCCAAGTCGTTCTGTAAGGCCGTCGAACATCTCGTTCTGAACCGCTAACCCAGGTCGAAAGGCCAAACGCAATTCGCCCCCGTGGACGATCACGTCGACGGGGGGCCTCGCCGCCCTCGTCCCATCCTGAAGTCCGGTTGGGGGTCGTGGCGGTGGAGGGCGCTGAACTGCATCTGCGCCGGAAGGGGCGCCTTATGAGCGGAAAAGGCCGCGAAATCAAGCCTGACTGAATCAGGGTGGCGGGGACATGCACCGACGCGCATGTCCCCTCACCGCATCAGGAGACGGGGAAGCCCCGGACCTTCAGCAGGGCCGTGACGTCCGGGTCGCGACCGCGGAAACGGCGGTAGGCCTCGCCCCGGTCGGTGGTGTTGCCCTCGGCGAGGATGATCGCCTTGTAGCGCCGGGCGATGTCCGGATTGAACACGTCGCCCGACTCCTCGAAGTACGCCCAGGTGTCGGCGTCCATCACTTCCGACCAGAGGTAGGAGTAATAGCCGGCCGAGTAGGCGTCGGACGTGAACAGGTGATTGAACTGCGGCAGGCGGTGCCGCATCACGATCTCCTTCGGCATGCCAAGCCGCGCCAGGCTCTCGCGCTCGAAGGCGTCGATGTCGGTCGGCGGCGTGGCGCGGGTATGCAGGTCCATGTCGACCAGCGCCGAGGACAGGTAGCTGACCGTGGCGTAGCCCTGGTTGAACGTGCCCGAAGCCTCGATCTTGTCGACCAGCGACTGCGGCATCGGCTGGCCGGTTTCGACGTGCTTCATGAAGCCGTCGAGGATCGGCCGGCTCAGCACCCAGTGCTCGTGGACCTGCGAGGGGTACTCGACATAGTCGCGCGGCGTGTTGCCCAGCGCCGGGTAGGTCACCGTCGAGGACAGATAGTGAAGGGCGTGGCCGAACTCGTGGAACAGCGTCTCGGCGTCGTCCAGCGAGATCAGCAGCGGCTGACCGGCTTCGGCCTTGGTGAAGTTGTTGTTGTTGGACGCGAGCACGTTGTCGACGCCGTCGTAGGTCGAGTAGGAGCGATAGGTGGTCATCCAGGCGCCCGAGCGCTTGCCCGGACGGGCGAAGTCGTCGGAGTAGAACAGGCCGATGTGCCGTCCGCTGGCCTTGTCCTTGACCTCGAAGACCTCGACGTCGGGGTGGAAGCCGGGAACCGTCCCGGCGGGCAGCCGGACGAAGTCGAAGCCGTACAGGCGCTCGGCCATATAGAAGGCGCCGCGCTTGACGTTGTTCAGCTCGAAGTACGGCTTCATCTCGTTGGTATCGAGGTCGTACTTCACCTTCCGGACCTTCTCCGCATAGTAGAGGTAGTCCCAGGGCTCGATGTCATGGTCGGCGATCTTGCGCATGTCGGCCACTTCCTCGGCGACGCGCGCCTTGGCCGGCGCCCACACCCGGTTCATCAGGTCCATCGCCTTGGCCGGGGTCTTGGCCATGGTGTCCTGCATCCGCCAGTCGGCGTGATGGGCGAAGCCCAGCAGCTTCGCACGCTCGGCCCGCAGCTTCACGATCTCGGCGATGGTGGCGTTGGTGTCGTTGGCGTCGCCGTTGTCGCCGCGGCCGACGAACTTGCGCCAGACCTTCTCGCGCAGGCCGCGGTCGTCGGCGAACGTCAGGAACGGATCGACGCTCGAGCGGGTGTTGAGGATCACCCAGCCCTGGATCCCGCGGGACCGGGCCGCCGCCGCCGCTGCGGCCTTGTTGGACGCCGGCATGCCGGCCGTGCCGGCTTCCGTGGCGATCACGGTCCAGGTCTTTTCGTCGGCGACGACCTTCTGGCCGAAGCTGGTGAAGACGTTGGACAGGGCGGTGTTGATCCGGCCCAGCTCAGCTTTGCCGGCGGCGTCCAGGGCCGCGCCGTTGCGCACGAAGCTGTCGCGGCTGCGCGTCGCCACGCGGGTCTGCTCGGCGGTCAGGCCGGCCGCAGCGGCGCCGTCGGCTACCGCCTTGACGCGCCTGAACAGCGCCTCGTTGAACGTGATCTCGTCGCTGGCCGCCGACAGCAGCGGCGACACCTCGGTGTCCACGTCCTGGTAGTCGTCCGAGCCGATGTTCTGGGTCATCACACCGAACATCGACAGCGCCCGGTCCAGCGGCTCGCCGGTCATCTGCATGGCGACCAGGGTGTTGGCGAAGGTCGCCGGTTCGGGATTGTTCGCGATCGCCAGAACCTCGGCGCGCTGCAGGTCGATGCCTTCGAGGATCGCTTCGCGCAGTTTGGGCGCGGACACCTTGTCCCACGGCGGCACGCCGCCAAACGGGCCGGTCCATTCCTGCAGAAGTTCGGCCTTCGGGGTCTGGCGCGGCAGGACCGCGCGGGCGACCGCGGCGTCCTGGGCGAGGGTGGTGGCGGGGGCTCCGCCGCCGACCAGACCGCCTGCCGAGGCGCAGCCGGTGACGGCGAAGAGGCTCGCGCCCCCGATAAGGACATGGCGTCGATGCATGATCGCTCCGTGGTCAGAAAATGTCGTGATGAACCACCCTAGGCGCATTCCTGAGGATCGTCACATGAACGGGCTGTAATGCGGCGCATGGACGCCTCGCGGGCAGGGCGCTAAAGGCGAATTCATGTCCATTGGCGTCTTCGATTCCGGTGTGGGCGGCCTGTCCGTCCACCGTGCGCTGGTCGAGCGGTTCCCGTCCGCCGACTTCGTCTATCTCGCCGACCAGGCCAACGCGCCCTATGGCGGGCGGCCCGGCGGGGAGATCGTCGAGCTGACCCGGGCCGGCTGCATCCGCCTGTTCGACGAGGGCGCGAGCCTGGTCGTGCTGGCCTGCAACACCGCCTCGGCCATCGCCCTTAGACGGCTGCAGCAGACCTGGCTGCCGGGCTATCGCCGCGAGACCGGACGGCAGCTGAACGTCCTGGGGATCATCGTCCCGACCATCGAGGCGGCCACCGGCCTGCCCTGGGAGCACGAGGCCGACCGCCGGGGCGAACAGGTGACCAAGGTCGATATCCTCGGCGTCTTTTCGACGCCCGGCACGGCGGGCAGTCGCGTGTTCGAGATCGAGATCGACAAGCGCAAGCAGGACCTGGCCGTCTTCTCCGAACCCTGCCCGAACCTGGCGCGGATGATCGAAGACAACGCCGACCGCGCGACGCTGGCCCGGGAGATCGCTGGGCACGTGGACGCCCTGCGTCGCCGCATCGGCCGCCATCCTGATCGGGCGGTGCTGGGCTGCACCCACTACGAGATCGTCGCCGACCTGTTCCGCGACGCCCTGCCGCCCGGCACGCCGCTGATCCACCAGCCGGACGCCACCGCTGAGGCGCTGGGCCGCTACATGGAGCGGCATCCGGAGTATATCGCCGGCGGAACCGGCCAGCGCCGTTTCCTCACCACCGGGATCCCCGGCCCGCAGAACGGCCTCGTCGCCGCCTTCTGGGGCGCGCCGCTGGTGCTGGAAGCGGCTTAGCGGCTCTACACAATCCGTCATGGCCCGACTTGTTCGGGCCGCCCATGCACGCTGAGCCCTCAGGCCCAGGTGCGGATCGCTCCGCGCGTCATACCAGTCCACGGTGTTCTTGGGTGGCCCGAACAAGTCGGGCCATGACGGGGAGGGGATTGGCCACTTGATCGCGCATTCAAGTGATGCTTCGTTGACCTTTTACGGAGGGAAGGTCCCGTCATGAGGACTGCATTGATCGCTGCCGTCGCCGTGTTGGGTCTGGCCGCTCCCGCCCAGGCCGAGGTCAAGCAGACCTGGGCCGCCGGGTTCCAGGCGGTGAACAGGGTCACGATCGCCGCGCCGCCCGATACGGTCTGGGCCGCGCTCGGCCAGATCGGAAAATGGTGGAATGGCGCGCACAGCTACAGCGGCGACAGCGCCAACATGACCATGCCGCTGACGCCCGGCGGCTGCTTCTGCGAAGCCCTGCCGAAGCTTGGCGCTGGCGCGGGCGTCCAGCACGGGGTGGTGGTGATGGTCATGCCGGGCCAGACCCTGCGCCTGAACGCGCCGCTCGGCCCACTGCAGGGCGAGGGCGTCGACGCCGCCCTGACCTTCACGCTGAAGGCGACGGCCGATGGCGGGACCGAGGTGACCCAGACCTTCAATGTCGGCGGAGCGCGGCCTGAGATCGTCGGTTTCGCGGCGGGGGTCGACGCGGTGGTGGGTGAGCAGCTGGGGCGGTTGAAGAGCTATGTGGAGACAGGGAAGCCCTGACATCAAGCCAATCCTCCCCGCTTCGCGGGGAGGGGGACCGCCAGAGGCGGTGGAGGGGAGTCCGTGCACCGACTCCCCTCAGTCAGGCTCCGCCTGACAGCTCCCCGCCAAGCGGGGAGCATCATCCGTAGATTATGCCGCCGCCGCGGCCTCGCCGGCGATCACGCGGCTGACCGCATTGACCACCGCCGCGATGCGCAGGGCCGCCTGGATGGCCGTGTTCGGCATGCCGTGCTTTTTGAGCTCGGCTTCATGGGCGTCCAGGCACATGCCGCAGCCGTTGACCGCCGAGACAGCGGTCGACCAGAGCTCGAAGTCGACCTTCTCGACGCCCGGATTGGCCAGCAGGTTCATCCGCAGGCGCGCGGGCAGGGTCGCGTACTCGCGGTTCTTCATCAGGTGCAGCGCGCGATAGTAGACGTTGTTCATGCCCATGATCGCCGCCGCGCCCTTGGCCGCGGTGAGGGCGTCTTCGGTCAGGCCGCCCGCGCGGGCGGCGGCCTCGATGTTGCGCACCACGGCCGGCGTGCCGACGGCGTGCGCCGAGGCGACGAACGCGCCCCACTTCTGCTGGTCGGTCAGCAGCGTCTCGCCGGCCAGCGAGGACAGGTTGAGACTCAGATCCTTGGCGTAGGCGGGCAGCGCCTCACGCAGGGCGTCGAGGGACATGGCGGTTCTCGTGTGTCTGAAAGGAGGGGCCGGGAGCCCCGCGCCAGCCGGAGGGACTGAACGTGCGCAGGGCTCCCGGTCGACGCGGCCCTGGGGGGCAGGGGCCGCGTGTCCGGTGTGCTGGTCGGTGCGTCCTTCGACACGCCGCTTCGCGGCTGCTCAGGATGACGAACTCAAATGCACGTCATGCTGAGCAGCGCTCGAAGAGCGCGTGTCGAAGCACGCAATCAGGCGGCCAGGTCGAGCGTGTCGCCGCCGACCGAGCGGTTGCAGGGGCACAGCTCGTCGGTCTGCAGCGCGTCCAGCACCCGAAGGGTGTCGGCCGGCGCGCGGCCCACGTTCAGATTGGTGACATAGACGTGCTGCACGACGCCGTGCGGGTCGACCACGAAGGTGGCGCGCTGGGCGACGCCCTCTTCCTCGTCGAGCACGCCCAGGGCGCGGGCGAACTTGCCGCTGTTGTCGGCGAAGCTCCAGATCGGCAGCTTGTGCAGATCGGCGTGTTCACGACGCCAGCCGAGCTTGCTGTGTTCGTTGTCGGTCGAGCCGCCCAGCACGACCGTGTCACGGTCGGCGAATTCCTTGTTCAGCCGGGCGAACTCGGCGATTTCGGTCGGGCAGACGAAGGTGAAGTCCTTCGGATAGAAGAAGATGACCTTCCACTGGCCGGCGAAGCTGTCGTTGGTCAGGGTTTCGAACGCGCTCTCGCCGTTCTCCTCGTGCCGCATGAAGCCGGGCTTCACGCCGACGATCTTGAATTCCGGAAGCTTGTGTCCAACGCCGAGCATACTGAGAGTCTCCTGGATCGAATGAGGACCGGACGCCGCGGGGAGGCGGTCTGTCGTCCGGCTGTGACGAGGTAGATAGGGGTGTCCCGGTCATAGGGCCAATTGATTGTTCTTGCCGGGTCGATAGGGAAAATCATTGTAGTCGGCGGGCGGGTCTCCACGCTGGCCTGACGCCGTCGTGGAGACCCGCTGCTGATCAGGCCAGGTCGAAGCGGTCCGCGTTCATCACCGTCGTCCAGGCGGCGACGAAGTCGTGGACGAACCGCTCGCGGCTGTCGTCCTGCGCATAGAGTTCGGCATAGGCCCGCAGGACGGAGTTGGACCCGAACACGAGATCCACCCGCGATGCCGTCCATTTGACAGCGCCCGTCGCCCGGTCGCGGACTTCGTAGAGGTTCTCGCTGACCGGCCGCCAGGTGAAGGCCATGTCGGTCAGGTTGACGAAGAAGTCGTTGGTCAGCGCGCCCTCGCGGTCGGTGAACACGCCGGACTTCGCGCCACCGTGATTGGCGCCCAGGACGCGCAGGCCGCCGACCAGAACGGTCATCTGCGGCGCGGTCAGGCCCATGAGCTGGGCCCGGTCGAGCAGCAACTCCTCGGCGCTGACGGCGTAGTCCGCCTTGAGCCAGTTGCGGAACCCGTCGGCGAGCGGCTCCAGCACAGAGAAGGAGTCGGCGTCGGTCATGGCGTCGGTCGCGTCTCCACGACCGGGCGCGAATGGAACGGTGACGTTGACGCCGGCGGCGCGGGCTGCCTGCTCGACGCCGACATTGCCGGCCAGCACGATGACGTCGGCGACGCTCGCGCCGGTCTCGGCCGCGATCGGCTCAAGCACCGACAGCACCCTGGCGAGGCGCGCCGGCTCGTTGCCGTCCCAGTCCTTCTGGGGCGCCAGGCGGATGCGGGCGCCGTTGGCGCCGCCGCGCATATCGGACCCGCGGAAGGTGCGGGCGCTGTCCCAGGCGGTCGCGACCATGTCGCTGACCGACAGGCCGCTGGCGGCGATGCGGGCCTTCACCGCACCGACGTCATAGCCCGCGGGGCCGGCCGGAACCGGGTCCTGCCAGATCAGGTCTTCGGCCGGAACGTCAGGGCCGACGTAGCGCGCCTTCGGGCCCATGTCGCGGTGGGTCAGCTTGAACCAGGCGCGGGCGAAGACCTCGGAGAAGTAGGCCTGATCATCGCGGAAGCGTTCCGAGATCGCCCGGTAGACCGGGTCCTTGATCATCGCCATGTCGGCGTCGGTCATCATCAGGTTGCGCAGGATCGAAGGATCCTCGACGTCCGCGGGCCGGTCCTCGTCCTGCAGATCGACCGGCTCCCATTGCCAGGCGCCGGCGGGGCTCTTCTTCAGCGCCCAGTCGTACTTGAACAGCAGGTGGAAATAACCGTTGTCCCAGCGGGTGGGATGGGTGGTCCAGGCGCCTTCCAGGCCACTGGTGACGGTGTCGCGGCCGATGCCGCGACCGGTATGGTTCATCCAGCCGAGGCCCTGCTCTTCAAGCGGAGCGCCTTCCGGCGCCGGGCCCAGCAGGCCCGCGTCGCCGTTGCCGTGGGTCTTGCCGACCGTATGGCCGCCGGCAGTCAGGGCGACGGTCTCCTCGTCGTTCATCGCCATGCGGGCGAAGGTCACGCGAACGTCCTGGGCGGTGCGCAGCGGATCGGGTACGCCGCCGACGCCCTCGGGGTTCACATAGATGAGGCCCATCTGCACGGCCGCCAGCGGGTTCTCCAGGCTGTCCCGGTCCTCGCCGGCGTAGCGGCCGGCGCCGAGCCACTCCTTCTCGGCGCCCCAGTAGATGTCCTTTTCCGGGCGCCAGATGTCCTCACGGCCGAAGCCGAAACCGAAGGTCTTCAGACCCATGGATTCATAGGCGATCGTGCCGGACAGGACGATCAGGTCGGCCCAGCTGATCCGGTCGCCGTACTTCTTCTTGATCGGCCACAGGAGGCGGCGCGCCTTGTCCAGGTTGGCATTGTCCGGCCAGGAGTTCAGCGGCGCGAAGCGCTGGTTGCCCGTTCCGCCGCCGCCGCGCCCGTCCGCCAGGCGATAGGAGCCCGCCGCGTGCCAGGCCATGCGGATCATCAGGCCGCCGTAATGACCCCAGTCGGCCGGCCACCAGTCCTGGCTCTGCGTCATCAGGGCGTGGAGATCCCGCTTGAGCGCCGCGACGTCGAGTTGCGCGAGCGCGTTGCGATAGCTGAAGGCCTCGCCCAGCGGATTGGTCCGCGTGTCGTGCTGGTCGAGGATGTCGAGGTTCAGGGCGTTCGGCCACCAGTTCGCGCCGGAGGCGCCGCCGCCGGTATTGCCACCGTGCATCACCGGGCATTTGCCCGTGCGGGCGGGGTCAGGGTTGGTCATGGGTCTCTCCGACTTTCGGTCTGTCTCCGCCAGGACGCTCGATCTGGCGCCGGCCGGCCGGGCCTCTCCGCCGTTCGGCGAGGGCTCCGGGTCGGTCGTTGTGCGATCTCTGTTCGGCCCTCAAGGGCCATAAAGCCAATCGATTGTTTTTGCGGGATGGATTGAGTGGGGCTATGCTGTGGCCATGATCCCGACGCTGCGCCAGCTTCAGTACCTCCGGCTCCTGTCCGACCACGGCTCGTTCAGCCGGGCGGCCGAGGCGGCCCATGTCACCCAGCCGACCCTCTCGGCCGGCATCGCCGAACTGGAGAAGATCCTCGGCGCCCCGGTGGTCGACCGCGCCCGCTCCGGCGTGATCCTCACCGCCGCCGGCGAGGAGGCCGTGCGCCGTGCGCGGGTGATTCTCGAACAGACCGACGACCTGGTGCAGGCCGCCCAGGGCGCCGGCCAGCCGCTGTCCGGCCGGTTCCGGCTGGGGGTCATCCCGACGGTCGCGCCGTTCCTGCTGCCGCGCGCCCTGCCGGTGATCCGCGACCGGTTCCCCAAGCTGCGGCTGTTCCTGCGCGAGGACCTGACCCATCGGCTGATCGCCTCGCTCAAGGCCGGCGCGCTCGACGCGGCCCTGGTCGCCCTGCCCTACGACATGACCGGCCTGGCCTGGGCGCACGTCGAGGACGACGAACTGCTGGCCGCCGCGCCGGACGGTCACCCGATCCTGAAGCAGAACCGGGTCAACCCGGAGGACCTGTCGCCGCGCGACATGATCCTGCTCGAGGACGGCCACTGCCTGCGCGACCACGCCCTGGCCGCCTGCGGGCTCGAGCCGCCAAAATCGACGGACGAGGAAACCTTCGCCGCCACCTCCCTGCCGACGCTGGTGCAGATGGTCGGCTCGGGGCTCGGCGTGTCCTTCCTGCCGGCGATGGCGGTCAACGCCGGCCTGACCGAGCACGTCGGCGTCACCACCCGCCCGCTGCAGGCCGACCACCCCAGCCGCGAGATCGTCGTCGCCTGGCGCGCCGGCTCCAGCCGCGCCAACGAGGGCCGGATGCTGGCGGAGGTGCTGCGCGGGGTGTGAGACGTCCGTTTGGCGCCACTCGTCGGCCCCAACCGAGCATAAGCATCCGGGCGCGGGAGAAGCGGACGCCCAGGCACGAGCGGGATTTACCCATTTTGGGTAATGCGATACAGTTGGCCTTCGGCATATCGATGGCGATGGCGATGGCTACTGCGATTCGATCTTTCGCTTTCTACACACAGGATGATCGCTACTCGGTCAGCACCCTCACCTTCGTGACGGTGGTGAATGAAGCGCGCGCGAGAGAGCTGGCTCTGCGCCAATTGAACGCCTCGCCTCATCATCTCAGCGTTGATGTTCTTGAGGATGACCGGCTGTTGTTTCGCGTCGGACGCCCGACCGACGACGGCCGTTTCGCCGAAGACCAAGCGCCCCATTCCGATGATTGCCGAACAATTGCGGCCACCGAGGCGCCGGCCCCCTCCTAGGTCCAGGCCTCCAGCACCTCATCTGCAACCGCCGTCTCCAGCTGCTGCCCGAAGCGGTCGTGATAGATTTGCAGGGCGGCGTCATGCGTTCCACTGGCCGAACCGCACAAGGCGTCAGCCGCGACAATGACGCGGTATCCGTGGTCTATCGCGCCGAGCACTGTGGCGAGGACGCAGACGTCGGTCTCCCCTCCGGAAACGATCACAGTGTCGACCTGCTCCCCGGCCAGGAGCGCGTGAAGGCGACCGTCATGCCACGGCGAATAGACGGACTTGTCGAAAAGACGCGCCGGCGGGAGGAACAGCGTGAGCTCGGGCAGAAGCTGGACCATGTCGCCGTCGAGCGCGTCCAGCGTCATGTTCGACCAACGCTCGTAGTAACGCCGCCAGCTTCCCATCGCCTGGCGCGCTTCGCCTGCCGGGATGAAGCGCGTGAAGACGGCCCGTTCGGGACGATGTTCACACAGCCGTACGACCTGGGGTAGCGCGCGCCGCATCCACGGAGTTCCCCAGTCGTCGGTTTCGGCAAAGAGCCTTTGCATATCCACACAGATATGCGCGGCCGACGGGGCCACCGGCCCATATTTTAATCCTGAGGTTTCCACAGGTGCGTCCCGGCTGCCCAGTTGTCGAAGATAAACGACGGAGTGACACCAGCGATCCCGTGGGCTGTCGACGCGAGACGGTCTGGCTGGTGACCGATTGATTCGATACAAATTCGATATATCGAACTTGACACCGGTCCTATCCGATATATCTAACAATCCGATATATCTAGAAAGGATCAGATATGAATCGCCACTTTGGTTTTCACCACCACAAACACGAACGCTTCGGTCGTCACGGCTTCGGCGGACATCACGGGCGCCACATGGGTCGCGGCGGTCGGTTTGGCCGGTTCTTCGACCATGGTGACCTCAAGCTGGTCATCCTGCGGATGATCGCCGACCAGCCGCGCCACGGCTACGAGCTGATCAAGGAAGTCGAGGAACGCGCCGGCGGGGCCTATTCGCCCAGCCCCGGCGTGGTCTACCCGACCCTGACCTGGCTCGAGGAAATGGGCTTCGTCACCGCCGCCGACGCGGCCGGCGGGCGCAAGCTCTACTCCGTCACCGCCGAGGGCGAGGGGCACCTGCGCGCCAATGAGGGCCAGACGGTCTCGCTGTTCCAGCGCATGGCCGAGGCCGCCGCAGCCAGCACCGCCTTCTCGCCGCAGATCCTGCGGGCGCGGGAGAACCTGCGCACGGCGCTCAAGCTGAAGACCACCGGCGGAGCGCTCGGCAAGGAACAGATCGCGGCCATCTGCGACGCCCTCGACGCCGCCGCCGCCGCCGTTGAGCGGGCCTGACGGTCAGAGGCCGAGCGCCGCCTTGACGTCGCGCCAGTCGACCAGCTTGAAGTTCTGGCGCGACCGGGCGACGGGCGCCTCGCCCTCGCTGTCTGAATCGTCCTGCATGACCACCAGGCCTTCCGGGAACTGACCGACCCGGCCGCCGAGCGCCGCCACACCATCAGTGCCCGTGACGGCGTCGATACCGTTGCCCGCGACCGGTGAGAAGCGTCCGGCATAGACCGGCGTCTCGCCGTCCACGCGCCAGACCGCGAAGGCGCTGTCGCCCTGGCTGGAGACGATCAGCCAGGTGCGATCCCCTTCCCGCAGCAGGGTCAGACCCTCGACGTCGGGTTTGAGCATGGCGGACGGCGCCGCGGCGATCTGGATCCGCGCGTCGCCGGCGGCCGGATCGAGATCGTAGCGCCAGACGCCCTTCGCCTCTTCACCGATGTAGAGCAGGCCCCGGAGGTCATCGATGACACAGCCTTCGGTCTGGCTGCCGACGGCGAAGCGGCGCTCGAGGGTGGCGACGGGCTTGCCGTCCGGTCCGGCGGCGACCCGCAGTTGCCGCACCTCACCGTCCGTGCCGTTGATCACGATGATGAACGCCTCGCCGCGTCGGCCCATGCACAGGCCGTAGGGCTCGGCCAGGTCCACCGGAACCACGCCCCAGGCGGAGGTTTCGAGGCTGTCCGGGTCCAGCAGGTAGAGCGCCGCGCCCATCCGGCCACGATCGCTGGCGGCGACCAGCACGCGCTGACCGTTCGGCGTGGCGAAGCCGTCGCGCAGATCGACGTTGTTCAGTCGCCCGTCGGCGATGAAGCCGCGGATCGCGCCGTCCAGACCGTAGATATAGAGCCCGGCCTGCTTGTCGGTGCCGAAGATCAGGCCGCGCGAAGGGTCGCGGGGATCCGCCCAGATTTCGGGATCGTCGGCGGCGTCGGCATTCCGTGTCGCGACCGCCTGGGTCTCCACCGTCGAGAGCACCGGGACGCCGACGCCGACCGTCAGCTTCTTCGAATCCGAGCGAGCCTCCGGGTCAAGTAAAGCGCAGGACGAGACAAGTACCGATGCCGCGAGAACTGTCACAAAATTGATATAACTCTGTCGGCTAAACATCACTGGAACCCTTGCAGGTGTAGACCTACTGGACGGCCTGATGATCACAGCAGATGCCCTCGGTCAACAGGGCGCCTGTGACGCAAGAGGGGTCGACATGAAGAAATCAAATCTGTTTGCACTGGTGGCGCTTGCGCCCCTGGTGATAGCCGGATCCGCGTTCGCGCAGGACGGCGCTGACGCGCCGACAACGGTTCAGGAACTCATCATCAATCCGGAAATCGTCTATCGCGACCGGACGGACGCCACGGCGCCCGTGCTGAGCTACGATCAAGAGTATTTCCAGCGCTTCGAGCCCGTCTCGGCCGGTGATGCGCTGAAGCGCGTGCCCAGCGTGACCTTCCTGTCGGACGTCCTGGAATCGGACGGCGCCCGTCTGCGCGGCCTCGATCCCGGCTACACCCAGATCCTCATCAATGGCGAACGCGTCCCGGGCGCCCAGTCCGACCGCTCGTTCTTCGTCGACCGCATCCCGGCCGAACTGCTGGAGCGGATCGAGATCATCCGCGCGCCCTCGGCCAACCGGAGCGGCGACGCCATGGCCGGCTCGCTGAACATTGTGCTGCGCGACGCCTACAGCCTCGACGGCGGCTACGTCCGCGGCGGCGTTTCGTACTACAACGACGACGAATACGCTGAGAACTACGGCATCTACTGGGGCGGCCAGTTCGGCCCCGGTCGTCTGCTGATCGGCGCCAACGTCCAGGGCCGCCGCGCGCCGAAAGAAAAGCTGAGCCTGCGTTACGACATGCCCGGCGGCACGCTGCAGAACACCGAAGTGCAGACGGACGTCCGCGACGGCACGGACTACTCCTTCAACGCCAGCTACCAGGTCGACGTCGGCGGTGGCGAGCTGACGCTGGACGGCTACTTCGTCCGCACCGACCGTCTGCAGGACGAGGGTTCGCTCGAGTACCGCAGCAGCCTTCGCAATGACGCGAACCTGCTGACAGTCAACGACAACGACCTGGACATCGTGACCGACAGCTGGTCGCTGCGGGGCAAGTTCGTGGTCGAGATGCTCGGTGGCGAAAGCAAGTTCAAGCTCGGCTACTCGGCGGTGAGCGACGACCAGTTCGAGTTCGAGAAGGAGCTGGAGTTCCTTCGCGACGTCAATCCGACCCCGGACGCCGACCGGTTCACGCAGGACGAGATCAACACCGACCTCGAAGACACCGAACTGTCCGCCGAGTTCGAGCACGAGCGTGATCTCGGCGCCGCGAAGCTGACGTTCGGCCTGCAGTACAACGGCAAGGAACGCGACCTGCAGCTCCTGGAGGTTCGCTCGCGGTTCAACATCGCCAACGGCGTCAACAGCGGTTCGACCTTCCCGGCGCCCGGCGTGTTCGCCGTCCGGGCTGATGTTGACGTGAACATCGAGGAAACCCGCCTTGACCCGTTCATCATGCTCTCGGGCAAGCAGGACGGCCTCCGCTGGGAAGCGGGTCTGCGCTATGAGACGACCAGCACGACGATCACCGACGATACCCTGGGCGTCGCCCCCGTCGATCGCGTGACGGAGAACGACTACACCGTGCTTCTGCCGTCGGCGAACCTGCGCTTCAACGCGGGTGAAGGCGGCCGGATCAGCCTGTCGGTCGCCCGCACCGTCCGCCGCCCGAACTTCGACAAGCTGCAGCCGGTTCTGCTGATCGAGGAGTACGGCGACGACGACTTCATCGGCAACCCCGACCTGAAGCCGGAAACGGCCTGGGGCTTTGACGTCGGCTACGAGCGTCGTCTCGGCGGCCGCGGCATTGTCGGCCTGAACTTCTTCTACCGCAGCGTCACCGACCTGATCGAGGACGTGAATACCGGTCTGGAAGGCGACGGCGGCCCCGGCACCTTCATCTACACCGTGGACAACGTCGGCGACGGCACGGTCTGGGGTCTCGAGTTCGACCTCTCGACCCCCCTGACCGCCATCGGTCTGGAAAACACCGGCGTGTTCCTGAACTACAGCTGGCTCGACAGCGAGGTCACCGACTTCGCCGGCGAGCGCCGGTTCAACGACCAGTCCAACTATGTCTACAACGTCGGCTTCATCCAGGACCTGCCGTCCTGGGGCGCGGCCTTCGGCGTCACCTACCGCAAGCAGGGCGGCGCTTTCGGACGCGTCGCGCTGGAGGAAGTCCGCACCCGCTACGGCGCGGATCTCGAAGCCTTCGTCGAAAAGCAGTTCGGCGAGAACCTCGTTGTCCGCCTGACCGGCACGAACCTGCTCGACTCGTCCAAGGACGAGACCTTCGACAAGTTCGGCACCTTCGCCGACCAGGCCAGCCGCTCGTACGACGAATATGAAGTCGAGACCGAGAAGGCCGGCCCGGTGTTCCAGCTGACCGCCCGCTGGGCCTTCTGATCCTGTTCCTCTCCTGAACGAACTGGCCCCGGCGCGCCCCCGCCGGGGGCCTTTTTCGTTCAGGGTCAGTCCATCAGGCGCTGCATCAGATAGGTGAATTCCAGCGCCAGCCGGGTGGCGGTCTCGCCGAGATTGGCGGCCGCCGAGTGACCGCCGTCGATGTTCTCGTAATAGAGATAGCCGTAGCCCAGCGCGCCCAGCCGTTCCCCCGCCCTGCGGGCATGCGCCGGGTGGACCCGGTCATCCTTGGTCGAGGTCTCGATGAACACCTGGGGATAGGGCTTGCCGGCCTTCAGGTTGCTGTAGGGGTCGTAGGCCGCGATCCAGGCGCGCTCCTCGGGGATCGCCGGATCGCCGTACTCGCCGACCCAGGACGCGCCGGCGCCCAGCTTGGTGTAGCCCAGCATGTCGAACAGCGGCACCTGGATGACGACGGCGTTGTACAGCTCCGGCCGCTGGGTCAGGGCCACGCCCATCAGCAGACCGCCGTTCGAGCCGCCCATGATGCCCAGGCGCCGCGGCGAGGTGATCTTGCGCGCGATCAGGTCCTCGGACACCGCGAAGAAGTCGTCATAGACCCGCTGGCGATTGGCCTTCAGCCCGGCCTCGTGCCAGGCGGGGCCGAACTCGCCGCCCCCGCGGATGTTGGCCACGACATAGACGCCGCCGTTCTCAAGCCACAGCTTGCCGACGGTCGCCGAATAGCCGGGCTTCATCGACTGCTGGAAACCGCCGTAGGCGTAGAGCAGCGTCGGGGCCGAGCCGTCGTATTTCAGATCCTTCGGGCGCACGACGAAATAGGGAACCTTCGTCCCGTCCTTCGAGGTCGCCCAGAGTTGCTCGACCACATGGGTCGAGGCGTCGAACTTCGGCGGCGCGGACTTGAGCTTCTCCAGCTTGCCCGTGGCGGCGTCGGCCAGCCACAGGGTGCTTGGGGTCAGATAGCCTGTGACGGTGAAGAACACCCGGTCGTCGGTCTCGGACGCCGAGCCCACGCCGATGGTCACGTTCGACGGCAGGTCCAGCGGCGTGCTGGTCCAGCCCTCGGCGCCCGGCGTGAACACCTGCGCCTTGCCGGTGACGTTTTCGATCAGGCCCACGATCAGGCGATTGCGGCTGATGTTGACGCCCTCAATCGACTGGACGGCGGTCGGACGCAGGATCAGGGTGGCCCGCGCCTTCGCCGGGTCCGCCGTCAGCGCCTCCAGATCGATGGCCGCGAGGTCGCCCTGCTTCAGGTCTTGCGCGGCCCAGTCCTCATCGACGCTGAACACCAGTTTGCCGTTCAGCAGGCCCTGTAGCGAGCTGCGCGTCGGGAAGGGCATCCTGATCGGACCTTGGTCGGTCAACAGGAAGTACTCGGTCTCAAAGAAGCTCGGGCTGCGGGCGGCCATCACCGCCTGCACCACGCCGTCGGCATCGCGCAGCACCATCGGCGAGACCGACACATCGTCGACCGTGCCGCGATAGATCTCGGTGGCCGCGCTCAGCGGCGTGCCGCGTCTCCAGATCTTCAGCACGAAGGGGTAGCTCGACTTGGTCATGGTGCCGGGGCCCCAGTCGCGGGCGATCAGCACGGTGTCCTTGTCCAGCCAGCTGACGTTCTGCTTGCCGTCCGGCGCCACGAAGCCGCCGTCGACGAAGGTCTTCGTCACCGTGTCGAACTCGCGCAGCGTCACCGCGTCCTTGCCGCCGTCCGACAGCTGGACCAGGCAATAGCGGTCGGCGGGCGCGAGGCAGGTCGCGCCCTTGTAGACCCAGTTCTTGCCCTCGGATTTCGCCAGGGCGTCGAAGTCCAGCACTGTCTCCCAGACCGGCTCGCTGGTGCGATAGCTGTCCAGCGTCGTGCGCCGCCAGAGGCCGCGCACATGATCGGTGTCCTGCCAGAAGTTGCCCAGCGTCCCGTCGCCGCTGAAGCCGACGCCAGGGATCCGGTCCTTCGCGGTGACGATGTCCAGCGCCGATTTATGCAGCCCGGCGTAGCGCCGGTCGGACTGCAGCACGGGAAGGGAGCGGGCGTTCTCGGCCCGGGCCCAGGCGAGGGCGCGGTCGCCCTCGATCTCGTCTAGCCAGGCGAGCGGGTCTTCCACCGTCTGGGCGGTGGCGAGGGAGGCGGTCAGGGCGGCGGCGGTCATGGTCAGGGCCATCAGAAGGGTGCGCATACTCAGTCCATCAACTGTCGGGTCAGGTAGGTGTAGTGCATGCCCCAGCGCTTGGCGTTCGCGGTGGGGTCGGCGCCGTTGGCGTGACCGCCGTCGGTGTTCTCGTAATACAGATAGGGCGCGCCCAGCTGCGCCAGCATGGCGGCGAACTTGCGGGCGTGGCCGGGGTGGACGCGGTCATCCTTGGTCGAGGTCGTGATGTAGGCCAGCGGGTATTTCACGCCGACCTTCAGGTTCTGGAACGGCGAATAGCGCGCGATCCAGGCGGCCTCGGCCGGGACGGTCGGGTCGCCGTACTCGCCGATCCATGAGGCCCCCGCCGGCAGCAGGTGATAGCGCATCATGTCCAGCAGCGGGCTCTCAACGATCACCGCGTTCCACAGGTCCGGCCGCTGGGTCATGGCCACGCCCATCAGCAGCCCGCCATTGGAGCGGCCATAGGCGCCCAGCCGGCGCGGCGAGGTGATCTTGCGCCGGATCAGGTCCTCGGCCACGGCGAAGTAGTCGTCATAGGCCTTCTGGCGGTTGGCCTTCAGCGCCGCCTCGTGCCAGCCGGGCCCGAACTCGCCGCCGCCGCGGATGTTGGCCACGACATAGGTGCCGCCGCGCTCGAGCCACAGCTTGCCGAGGACCGGATCATAGACCGGCAGCTTGCTGAGCTGGAAACCGCCGTAGGCGTGCAGCAGCGTCGGGTCCTGGCCGTCGTGCTTGTGACCCTTGGGGTGAACGATGAAGTAGGGGATCTTCGTTCCGTCCTTCGAGGTCGCTTCCTTCTGCTCGACCACGTGGGTGGAGGCGTCGAAGCGGGCCGGCAGGGTCTTGATCGCCAACGACTTGCCCCAGCGCGCCGGGGCCAGCATCAGCCGCGTCGGCGTGAGGAAGTTCTCCTCGGTATAGAAGACGGCGTCTCCGCTGTCGGCCGTGGCGACGAGGCTGACGGCGGCGTTCGGCAGGGCGGTGTAATAGTCGGGCTCCCAGTCGGCCCCGGCCTCGCGCCGGAAGCTGATCAGGCTGCCGCGGACATTGTTGTAGCGCACGGCCACGACACGGTTTTCGGTCACCCGGATCTGGTCGGGATCCAGCGCCTCGCGGTCCGCCGGCTTGAACAGCACGTCGACGACCGGACCTGGCGTGGACAAAGCCTTGGCCGGCAGCGCCTTGTCCTGCACCGCGAGCATCGCCGGCACATCGACCGCCAGCAGCGAGCCTGAGGCATAGGACGTGTCCCGGAAGGTCCAGTCCTCCTGGAGCGAGACAATCAGCCGGCCCTGCAGATAGCCATGCGTCTGCGACCGCGTCGGCAGCTTCAGCCGCACCGGCTCGCCGCCCCCGTCCGGCAGCACGAACCAGGCGCTGTTGAAGAAGTCGAGCCCCCGGTTGACCAGTACGATCCGCTCGCCGGTCCCGTCGCGATAGACCACGGGCCGGGCGGACACATCCTTCGTCTCGCCGTGGAAGACCTCCTGCGCGTAGCCGAGCGGCGCGCCGGCCTTGCGCAGATCTGTCCGGCTCAGCGTCTTGACCACCATGCCGTAGCCGGAGTCCGTCAGCGTTCCGGGGCCCCAGTCCCGCGTCAGGATGATCGTGTCGGCGTCGAGCCATGCGACGGTCTGCTTGCCCTCCGGCAGACGGAAGCCGCCGCGCACAAAGGCCTTCGTCGTGAGGTCGAATTCGCGGATCTCGACGGCGTCCTTGCCGCCGTTGCTCAGACTGACCAGGCAGCGGTCATGGGTGGTCGGGCGGCAGTCGGCGCCCTTCCAGATCCAGTTGGCCTTCTCCGCAGCCGCCAGGGCGTCGAGGTCGAGCACGGTCTCCCACTGCGGGCTGTCGCTGTTGAAGCTGTCCAGCGTCGTCCGCCGCCAGACGCCCCGAACATGCTCGGCGTCCTGCCAGAAGTTGAACACCATCTCGCCGACGAAGGCCGGGGTCGGGATCCGGTCCTTCGCCGACAGGATCGCCAGGGCGTCGGCCTGCAGCGGCGCGAACCGCGCGTCGCCGGTCAGCGTGGGCAGGGCCTTGGCGTTCTCCGCCTCGACCCAGGCCATCGACCGTTCGCTGGACACCTGCTCGAGCCATTCGAACGGCGACTCGACAGAGGCGAGAGCGGGAGCCGCGCCGAGCAACAGCAGGGCGGCGAGGGCGGGAAGCTTCATGTCGGGAACATCCGGCGTGGAACGAGGCCGGCAACCATAGGGTCGCGGCGTGGCGCGGCAAGGGGGAAGTCTATACCCCGTCGTCCGGGATACAGAGGGTTTTGCCGCAGGCCTTGCAGTGAACCGCGTCGGGATCGTGCCGACGCAGGCCACATTCGGGGCACGGAAAGATCACCTTGTGCGGCCGCACCAGCAGCTGCATCAGCCGGATGAACAGCGACACCCCGACCAGCATCACGAAGATCGACAGCAGCCGTCCCCAGACGCCCGGCAGGATGATGTCGCCATAGCCCGTCGTGGTCAGGCTGGTGACCGTGAAATAGAGCGCGTCGACCCAGCCGCCGATCCCCTCGTAGCGACCCATGAAGGTCGAATAGACAAAGCCGGTGATCACGAAGACGAAGGTCAGCAGGCCGATGGCCGCCTTGGTCACCTCCTCGACCCGGGTGTCGTCATAGCGCCGCCCGACGGTGCGCCAGAAGAAATCACTCTCGACCAGGGTCCACAGCCGCAGCACGCGCAGGAAGCCGAAATTGGCCAGCTGCGCCGGAAACAGCAGGGTCACGAGGATGAACAGATCGACCCAGACCATCGGCCGCTTGAAGCTGCTTTTCAGCGAGGGCTGCGCCAGCAGCCGCGCGGCCAGGTCGAGGGTCAGGATCGCGGCGATCACATAGTCCAGGACCAGGAACAGGTCGCCGATGTCACGCATGATCGGGGCGGCGACGAAGAAGGCGATGATCAGCAGGTCCAGCCCGATCACACCAAGCCGGAACCGCACGGCGCCTGGCGAGGCGCCATGGTAGAGCGCGCGCAGCCTGACCCTCACGCCATGCATAAAGGGCCGGTGGGGGCGGTGGTCGGCGTCCTTCATGGCGCGGTTAACCTCTGACTAAGCCGAAGCCGTAGCCTATATAGCGATCATGAGCCGTCCGTTTCTCAAGATGAATGGTCTCGGCAACGACTTTGTCGTGGTCGAGGCGCGAGGCGAGGCCTTTCGGCCGACGCCGGCGGAGGCGCGCGCCATCGCCGACCGGACGAACGGCGTCGGCTGCGACCAGCTGATCGCCATCGAGCCGACCAGCCGGGCGGACGCCTTCATGCGCATCTGGAACGCCGACGGCGGCGAGGTCGGCGCCTGCGGCAACGCCACCCGCTGCGTGGCCTGGCTCCTTATGGAGGCGGCCGGTCGCGACGACGTGGTCATCGAGACCGAGGCCGGCCTTCTGTCGGCGACTCGCGCTGAGGGCGACAAGCGTGTCTCGGTCGACATGGGCCCGCCTGAACTGCGCTGGGACCGCATCCCCTTGGCCGAGGAAATGGACACCCGGGGCATCGAACTGCAGGTCGGGCCGATCGACGCGCCGCATCTGCACACGCCCGGCGCGGTCAACATGGGCAACCCGCACGTCGTCTTCTTCGTCGACGAGGAGCCGTCCGACGCCCTGGTCAAGGGCTCCGGCAGCCTGATCGAGCACCACCCGATGTTCCCGGAGGGCGTCAACGTCGGCTTTGCGTTCGTGAAAGCTCCCGACCGGATTCGCCTGCGGGTCTGGGAGCGGGGAGCGGGCATGACGCTCGCCTGCGGCACGGGCGCCTGCGCCGCCCTCGTCGCCTGCGCGAGACGTGGCCTGACCGGTCGCTCAGCGACCGTCGAGATGGACGGCGGCGAACTGCACGTCGAGTGGCGCGGGTCGGACGGCCACGTGATCATGACCGGCCCGGTGGCGCTGGAGTTCACAGGACGGCTCTGAGCGGCTGTCTTCGAGTGACCCGAT
Organism: Caulobacter sp.; assembly: GCA_021741355.1. Lineage (GTDB taxonomy): Bacteria > Pseudomonadota > Alphaproteobacteria > Caulobacterales > Caulobacteraceae > Caulobacter. Next base: position 15,229 of record JAIOXZ010000002.1, on the reverse strand, counting down.
TTGTGGAAACCGGCGTTCCGTGAATTTCTTGCGGGGTCTAGGTTCGCCGCGACCCAGGCGCGCCGACCCCGGCTGCGCCCGACAGGAGACCGCCATGCGTACGTCCGTCGCCCTCGCCGCTGTCGCGGCGCTTGCCTTCGCCTTGCCTTCCGTCGCGCCGACCGCCGCCATGGCGCAGAGCGCGGCGGTCTCCGCGACCTGCTCCTCGCTCTACACCTCCTCGACAGCCGTGCTGGGAACCAGCGCCACGGTCGGACCGGCCAGCGTCGGCTATCCGGGCATGGCCAATGTCCAGGGCTGCCAGATCGGCTTCTCCGGCGACGGCACGGTGTTTCCCGGCACGGTCCAGGCGATCGCCGGCAAGCTGGACGCGATGATGCTCGGCGGCGGTTGGACGCGGGATCCCAACGCCGACGCCGACGGCCCCGGCGCGACGGCCGCCGGTTACAAGAAGGACGGGCAGCTGGTCGCCGTCAGTGTCAGCTGGGAGCCCGCTGCCGGCGTCTGCAGCGCCGATGCACCCCTGGCCAGCTGCCACACCACCCCGGCGCAGAAGCTCTTCACCATCACCCTCGGGGTCATGGCCGGCTCCTGATCAACGGTCAGAGCCGGTACTCGCGCTCCAGCACGTAGCGCGAGCCTTCGGCCGTCTGGTGGCTGGAATAGAGGCCGAAGCGGTCGACGGCGAAGGCCGGCGACCGCAGCAGGGCGTTGGCCTGGATCCAGGCGGCGACGTCGGCGGGATCGGGCCGGCGCAGATAGGCCATCGTCAGGTGAGGGCGGTAGGCGCGGCTGTCGGCGCTCAGCTTCGCCCGCCGCGCCGCCGTCTCGCACCGGCCGGCCAGCACGCGCAGCCGCTCGCTCTCGGCCACCCCGGCCCAGACCGCATGGATGTCCGGTCCCTCGCCGAACGCGCCGACGCTCTCCAGCGTCAACCCGAACGGCGCGCTGGTGATCCGCTCCAGCTCCAGGTCAAGGTCCTCGGCGGCCCGCTCCTGCACGTCGCCATAGAACCGCAGCGTGATGTGAAACGCCTCCAGCGGCCGCCATCGCGCGCCGGGCAGCCCGTGCTGTCGTCGCAACAGAGGCTCCCCGATCTCCTCGGGAACGGCGATGGCGGCGAACAGGCGGATCATCGGCGCGAGGTCAGCGCCCGCGCGACCACCGGCGCCAGACGGGCGGCGATGATCGCCACGCCGGCGGCGTTCGGATGGATGCCGTCCCGCTGGTTCAGACGCGGATTGCCGGCAACGCCCTCGAGCAGGTTCGGATAGAGGGCCAGGCCGTACTGTTTCGCCAGGCTGGGAAACACGGCGCCGAAGTCGCGGGCGTAGCTGCGGCCGATCGCTGTCGGCGCGGTCAGGCCCGCCAGGACGACGGTGATGTTGCGCGCCCGCAGGCGGCGGATGATGCGGTCCAGGTTGGCTTTCGTCTGTTTCGGGTCGAGCCCCTGCAGCAGGTCATTGCCGCCGAGGGCGACGACGCAGACGGCCGTGTCCGACTGGACGCTGAAGTCGACGCGGCCCGCGCCGCCTGCGCTGGTGTCGCCGCTCACACCGGCGCTGCGCACGCGCGTCCCCGGCGCCAGCTTCGCCAAACCGGCCTCGAGACGGGCGGGCAGGGCGTCGCGGGCAGGCAGGCCGTAGCCGGCGGTGATCGAGTCGCCGAGCATTGTCACGATGCGCGGCTTCCCGGCGGCGAAGACCGGCGTCGCCGCCGCCCCGAGCACAAGGGCGCCGAGCGCGCGGCGGGTTACAGAGGCGTATGGTGTGCTCGTCATCTCTACGTCCTATGTAGGGTGGACACGGTCCCGACCAAATCCCTCCCGCGAAGCCATACGAAAAATGTTTGACGCCTTTCCACTGCCCGCGCCGCTCGCCCTCGACGCGGTCACCCTGACCCTGCCGTCGGTCGCCGGTCCGGTCGAGATCCTGCGCGGCGTCACCCTGAAGGTGGCGCCGGGCGAAAGAGTGGCCGTCGTCGGTCCGTCCGGATCGGGCAAGTCCTCGCTGATCGCGGTGGCGGCGGGACTCGAACGGCCCACCTCCGGCGTGGTCAAGCTGTTCGGCGAAGACCTTGCGACGCTTGGCGAGGACGGCCGGGCGAAACTGCGGCGCGGCAAGGTCTCGCTGGTGTTCCAGGCCTTCCATCTGCTGCCCAACATGACCGCGGAAGAGAACGTCGCCGCGCCGCTGGAGTTGGCCGGCACGCGCCACGCCGCCCGAATCGCGCGCGACTGGCTCGGCCGCGTCGGCCTGACCGAGCGGCTGCGCCACTATCCGACCCAGCTGTCGGGCGGCGAGCAGCAGCGGGTGGCACTGGCCCGCGCCCTGGCCATCGAGCCGGCCCTGCTGTTCGCCGACGAGCCGACCGGCAACCTTGACGCCGCCAACGCCGCCGGGGTCGCCGAGCTGATGTTCGATCTGGTCAACGAGACGGGCGCGGCGCTGGTGCTGGTGACCCACGACACCGCCCTCGCCGCCCGCGTCGGTCGCCAGGTGACCATGGCCGCCGGCCAGATCGTCGGCGACGCCTGATGCCGCTTTCGCTGCGTTTCGCCCTGCGCGAGCTGCGCTCCGGCGTGGCCGGGTTCCGCATCTTCCTCGCCTGCCTGGCGCTGGGCGTCGCGGCCATCGCGGCGGCCGGATCGACGGCCGAGGCCTTCCGGGCCGGTCTGGCCGTCCAGGCGCGCGAGATTCTCGGCGGCGACCTGCGCCTCAGCGTCGACCGCCGACTGTTCACCCCGGCCGAGCGCGAGCGCTTCGCCACCATGGGCAAGACGGCCTGGTCCGCCGCCGCTTCGGCCATGGCGGAAGCGCCGTCCGGTGAGCGGCGTCTGGTTGAACTACGCGGCGTGTCCGACACCTACCCCCTGGCCGGCAAGGTCGGGCTGGAGGGCGCCGACTCCCTCGCGGCGGCCTTCTATCCGGAGGGTGACGCAGCCGGGGCCGCGGTGGAGCAGGCCCTGCTCGACCGGCTGAACCTCAAGCTCGGCGACACCTTCCTCGTCGGCGAGGCGAAGTTCATCGCCCGGGCGGTGCTGGTGTCAGAGCCGGACCGGCTGGGCCGCGGCTTCGCCCTCGGCCCCCGCGTCCTGACCAGTATCGAAGCGGTCAAGGCCGGCGGTTTCCTGCAGCCGGGCATGCCCAATACCAACGAGGCGGTGCGCATCGCGCTCAAGCCGGAGCTCGCCACCAACGCCGGCGTCGACCGGCTGGTGAAGCGCCTCAAGGCGGACGGGTTCGAGGCCCGGGGCCGCAACGAGGCGGGCGGCGGGTTCAAGCGGCTCATCGACCAGCTGGAATACTTCCTCGGCTTCATCGGCCTGGCCTCGCTGGTCGCCGGTGGGCTCGGTGTCGCCGGCGCCGTCTCGGCCTACCTCGAACAGCGCAAGCCTTCGATCGCGGTGCTCAAGGCGCTGGGGGCGGAAGGCACGCTGATCCGCAACCTCTACCTGATCCAGATCGGCGTCCTGTCGGCGCTCGGGGTCGCCATCGGCCTGGTCGCCGGTGCGATCGCCCCGCTGGTGCTCGGCCAGCTGGCGGCGGACAAGCTCCCGGTTCCCGCGCTGTTCGCAGTCTATCCGGCGCCGCTGGCCAAGGCGGCGGTGTTCGGCCTGCTGGCGGCGGCAGCCTTTAGCCTCGCGCCGCTGGCGAGGGCGCGCGCGACGCCGCCATCCTCGCTGTTCCGCCGCGACCTGACGGGCCGGCTGGGATTTGGACCGGAGGTGATCGTCGCGGTGCTGGCGGGCATGGGCCTGGCGGCGTTGGCCGTGGTCACCGCGCCGACGCCCGTGGCGGCTGCGATCATGATCGCCGGAGTCGCTGTCGCCTTCGGACTGCTCTGGGCGCTCGGGCGCGGCGCGGCCCTGCTGGCCGGACGGCTTCGGGGGTTCGCGCGCGGCGCGGTGCGGATCGGCATAGCCAACCTGGCCGGCCCCCGCTCGGCGGCGCGCACGGCCGCTCCGGCCATCGGCCTCGGAGTCGCCCTGCTGGCGGCGGTGGTGCTGATCCAGTCCAGCCTGCTTGCCCAGGTCAGCGAGGTGGCGCCGAAGACCGCGCCGGCCATGGTCTTCACCGAGGTCCCCGGCGCCCGCGCGTCCGAGTTCGACGCCGCCGTGGGCAGGGCCTTTGACACGACCCTGACCGACCGGAACTGGCTTCGCGCGCCCTTCACCACCGGCCGTATCGTCCGGGTGAAGGGCGAGATCGTCGACCTCAAACAGGTCAAGGACAGCGAACGCTGGGCCTATGACAATGACATCCAGATTTCCGTCATCGGCCCGCAGCCGACGGAGGCGGGGATCGTCGCGGGCCGCTGGTGGACCCCGGACTACGCCGGCGAACCGGTCATCGCCATGGAGGCGGACGCCGCCGCCGGCGCGAACCTGAAGGTCGGCGACCAGGTCACGCTCAACGTCCTCGGGCGCGAGATCGACGTCCGGATCGCGGTGCTGCGCAAGGTCGACTGGGGCGGCTTCGGCCCGGCCTTCCCGATCATCATCAACCCCGCCGCGCTCGAAGGCGCGATCCTGCCGCAGGTCGCCATAGCCAAGGCGGACAAGGCCCAGGAAGCCGCGGTGACCCGCGCGCTCGGCAAGGACTTTCCGATGGTCAATGTGATCAGTGTCCGCGAGCAACTGGAGGCGGCCACCGAGATGCTCGACAGGCTGGTGCTGGCCATCCAGGGCGCGGCTTCCGTCGCGGCGCTGGCCGGCCTGCTGGTGCTGGCCGGAGCGATTGCGGCCGGCGCCCGCGCCCGCGCCCGGGAAGCTGCGACGCTCAAGGTGCTGGGCGGGTCGCGCGCGCAGATCCTGCTGGCCTACGGCGTCGAGTATGGCGCGGTCGGCCTGATCGCCGGCCTGGCCGGGGTCGCGCTCGGCTACGCCGCCGCCTGGCCGGTGGTGGTCAAGGTGTTCGAGGCCGAGTGGAGCGTCGACTGGGCCGGGGTCGGGACCCTGCTGGGCGCGGCGGTGGGTCTGGCGACGCTCGGCGGCCTGCTGGCCGCGATCCAGGCCCTGTCGAAGCGGCCGGCCCCGGTGCTGCGCGCGGAGTAGCCCGTAAGAAATAGTCATTTGCGAACCGCTTGCGTCAGGCGGTCGCAGTGCCGATATTCAGCGTGCGTCCGTCCTGGGCGCGACAACCATAGGGCTTTTTCCATGAGCGACTTCGGACGCGGTACTGCGCGCTCGATTCCGCAGACCGTCGACATGTCGATTGACGCGGGTCTTCGCGCCTTCATGCTCGGCGTTTACAACAAGATGGCCTTGGGCCTGCTGGTGTCGGCGGGCATCGCCTACGCCGTGGCCTCGGTTCCGGCGATCCGCGACATGCTGTTCGTGGTGTCGGAAACCGGCGCCTTCCGCGGCTACACGTTGCCCGGCATGATCCTGGCCTTCGCCCCGCTGGCGCTGGTCCTGATCTCCGGCTTCGCGATGCGCACCCGAGCCCGGCCGGCTCGGCCGCCCTGTACTGGGGCATTGTCAGCCTGATCGGCGCTTCCGGCGCGGTCTGGGTGCTGCGCTACACGGGCGGCTCGATCGCCTCGACCTTCCTGATCACGGCCACGGCGTTCGGCGCACTGAGCCTCGTCGGCTACACGACCAAGAAGGACCTGACCGGCTTCGGCAGCTTCCTGATCATGGGCGTCTGGGGCCTGATCATCGCCTCGGTCGTCAACATCTTCCTCAAGCAGCCGATGCTCTACTGGATCATCAACGCTGTCGGCGTGCTGATCTTCGCCGGCCTGACCGCCTACGACACCCAGCGGCTGAAGATGACCTACTACGCCCTCGGCGGCGATGAAGCCGGCAAGGCCGTGGCCACCAACTATGGCGCGCTGAGCCTCTATCTGGACTTCATCAACCTGTTCCAGTTCCTGCTCGCCTTCCTCGGCGGCCGTCGCGAATAGCGGCTAGCCCACAGGCTGAAACGATCAGGCCCCGCCCGGGAAACCGGCGGGGCCTTTTCTTATTCCACGATCGTGAAGCGGCCCTTGTCGAACACCTTGAGCACCTGCTCCAGGTCGTGGCCGCGTTTCAGGATATGGCCTCCCTGGCCGAGCACGGCCCAGGCCCCCTGCTTGCGGGCCAGAGCCGGGCGCTTCTCGATCCGGTACAGCGGCTGTTCGGAAGCGCGGCGGAAAACGCTGAACACGCAGCTCTCCGACAGGCCGGCGATGGCGTAGTCGCGCCACTCCCCCGCGGCGACCATCCGGCCGTAGAGCCGCAGCAGGCGCTCAAGTTCCCGCCGCTCGAAGAACACCACGGCGGTGGCCGGTTCGGAGTATGTCGGTTCGAACGCCATTGATCGGCAAGGCTAGACCCAAACCGGCCGGTTTGGCGAGAGGCGTCGCGGAAAAGCCACGCTTGGCCGGATTGTGGAACAGCGGTCACCAACGGCCCCCAAAAGACCTTATTTCGGACGCGCGCCCGCCGGTAACGCCCTCCAAATTCTGATGGTCGGCCGGTCAGAAGCGTCGCTGGTTCCGGATCCTGAACAGCCCCCCCAGCCCCCCCTGGATCGCGGGCTTCGGATCGGCCGACACCTTTCAAAGAGATCCCCTCTCTCGATTGAACCCCCGTTGCCTTCCCCTCCGGCAGCGGGGGTTTCATTTTGTCCGCACGCCGCCGCGAAGACGGCCGGCCGGAGGGAACGGACATGGGCAGACTTGAAGGCCGCAGGGCCATCGTCACGGGCGCAGCCAGCGGCATCGGCCGGGCCAGCGCCGAACTGTTCGCCGTCGAAGGCGCCAGGGTGCTGGCGGTTGACCGACCGGGCGCCGATCTGACCTTCCAGCACCCCGCCATCGAGGCCCTCGCCCAGGATATCAGCGAGGACGCCGGCCCCGCCGCCATCATCGCCCGGGCCGTCGCGGCCTTCGGCGGACTGGATATCGTCTACAACAACGCCGGGGTGTCCGGCTCCACGCCCGTCGGCGACACCAGCGACGAGGCCTTCGACCGGCAGATCGCGATCAACCTGCGCGCCGGCTTCCGCATCAGCCGCGAGGCGGTGCCGCATCTGGTCAAGTCCGGTGTCGGCCGGCTGATCTTCACCGCCTCGATCATGGCCCGCCACACGGACAACGGCCTGGTGGCCTATTCGGCGTCCAAGGCGGGCGTGGTCGGGATGATGCGCACCTTCGCCCTCGAACTGGGCCGCCACGCCGTGACCAGCAACGCCATCCTGCCCGGCGCCATCGCCACCGGCATGACCGCCGCCAGCTTCGTCCATGACGACATCGCCGCCCTTTGGGCGAAGAAGGCCGCCCTCAAGCGCCTCGGCCAGCCGATCGACATCGCCCGCGCGGCGTTGTTCCTCGCGTCCGATGACGGCGGGTTCGTCACGGGCCAGGCGCTGGGTGTGGACGGCGGGCTGATGCTGCGGGTGTGAGTGCGTCCTTCGAGACGCGATCCTGAGGGATCGCGCCTCAGGATGACGCGCAGCGATGGGCTGCAATACTATTCGTCATGGTGAGGAGCGAGGCGTCAGCCGAGCGTCTCGAACCACGCAGGGAAATCTACTTCGCCAGAACCGCCAGGATCTTGCCGCCCTTCGGCGCCTGGACGATCACGGCGGTGGACAGACCCTCGATGTCGGTCGCCGGCAGGCGATAGGCCGTCGGCCTGCCGCGCCAGCCGCCGATGCGGACGACCTCGCGGACGACGTTGCGCTGGACCAGGGTCTCGCCCTTGTTGTCGCCGCGCCGGGGCGTGACTTCCAGTTCGCGCGGATCATAGCGGATCAGCCAGACGTCGGCGCCGCCGCGCGGGGCAGTGCCTGATCCGACGGCGACACGGCGCGTCCCCATGAACAGCATGTCCGGCGGGTCGATGGCGGTCTTCAGCGCCGTGGCGACCAGCGTCTCGACGGCCTCGCCCTTCACGGCCGACGCCTGCACCCGGCCATCGACGACGACCTGCGGCGTATAGACCTCGCGCAGGGCCAGCTTGCGGGCATAGGCGCGCTGGCGCTCCGTGAACTCCGGCTTGGCGAAGGTGTCGGGCCAGCCGAGGTAGTCCCAGTAGTCGACGGCGAAGGTCAGGGCCAGAACGTCCGGCCGATTCGCCAGGTCGGCGACGGTGGCGTTGGCTGCGCCGCAGGACGAGCAGCCCTGGGCCGTAAACAGCTCCACGACCACCGGCGGCCGGGCAAGCGCCGGCGAGGCCGTTGGAAACAGCAGCAACAGGATGAAGGCGAACAGGGCTTTCCGCATCTCGGCGCACTTAATCGGAGAAGCCCCTCCCGCGCGTTTCACGAGGCCGTGAAGTGGGGACATGTACCGCAGGTACGTGTCCCCCAAATCGAGCGGCCACAGAGTTTAGGGGACACGTACCTGCGGTACATGTCCCCGTTCTCCTAGCCCTCGCCGCCGGCGAGGTTGCGCAGCACGTAGTTCAGCACGCCGCCGTTCTGGAAGTATTCCAGCTCGGTCGGGCCATCGATGCGGCAGCGCACGGGGAAGCGTGCGATGCGGCCGTCCGACGGACGGTACAGCTCGACGATCAGCTGCTTGCGCGGCGACAGGTCCTGCAGGCCGCGGATCGAGACGATCTCCTCGCCCGTCAGGCCCAGACGCTGCCAGCCGTCGGACAGGAACTGCAGCGGCAGGACGCCCATCTGCACCAGGTTCGAGCGGTGGATGCGCTCGAACGTCTCGGCGATGACCGCGCGAACGCCGAGCAGCTTGGCGCCCTTGGCCGCCCAGTCGCGCGAAGAACCGGTGCCGTATTCCTTGCCCGCGAACACGACGGCAGGACGGCCCTCGGCTTCGTAGCGCATGGCGGCGTCGTAGATCGGCATCACCTGGCCCGACGGGAAGTGCTTGGTCACCCCGCCCTCGATCTCCGGCGTGATCTTGTTGCGGATGCGGATGTTGGCGAACGTGCCGCGCATCATCACTTCGTGGTTGCCGCGACGGCTGCCGTAGCCGTTGAAGTCCTCGAAGCGGACCTGGTGCGACAGCAGGTATTCACCTGCCGGCGAGGCCTTCTTGATCGAGCCGGCCGGGCTGATGTGGTCGGTAGTGATGGAGTCGCCGAACACGCCTAGGACGCGCGCCTCGATGATGTCCTTCACCGCCGTCGGAGTCATGGACATGCCCTCGAAGTAGGGCGGGTTCTTCACGTAGGTCGAGCCGATGTCCCAGGCGTAGGTCTGGCCGCCTTCGACCTTGATCGCCTGCCAGTGCTTGTCGCCCTTGAACACGTCGCCGTAGCGCTTGGCGAACATCTCGCTGGTCACCGACTTGCGCTGCAGGTCGGCGATGTCCTTCGAGGTCGGCCAGATGTCCTTCAGGAAGACATCCTTGCCCTTCTTGTCCTGGCCGATCGGCTCGTTGATCAGGTCGATGCGCATCGAGCCGGCCAGAGCGTAGGCGACCACCAGCGGCGGCGAGGCCAGGTAGTTGGCGCGCACGTCCGGGTTCACCCGGCCCTCGAAGTTGCGGTTGCCCGACAGCACCGAGCAGGCGACCAGGTCGCCTTCGTTGACCGCGGCGCTGATCGCCTCGGGCAGCGGGCCGGAGTTGCCGATGCAGGTGGTGCAGCCGTAGCCGACCAGGTTGAAGCCCAGGGCGTCGAGGTGCTTGGTCAGTCCGGCCTTGGCCAGGTAGTCGGTGACCACCTGCGAGCCGGGGGCCAGCGAGGTCTTGACCCACGGCTTCACCGTCAGGCCCTTGGCGACCGCGTTCTTGGCCAGCAGGCCGGCGGCGATCAGGACGCTGGGGTTGGAGGTGTTGGTGCAGCTGGTGATGGCCGCGATGACCACGTCGCCGTGGCCGACATCGAAGGTCGAACCGGCGACCGGCACGCGGCGGTCGGCCTGCTCCTTCTTGCCGAACTCCTCCGCCAGCGCGGTTTCGAAGGCGGCGGCGGAGTCGCTCAGCAGCACGCGGTCCTGCGGACGCTTGGGACCGGCCAGCGAGGGCAGGACATCGCCCAGCTCCAGCTCCAGCACGTCCGTGAACACGGGCTCTTCGGCTTCAGGATCGAACCACAGGCCCTGGGCCTTGGCGTAGGCCTCGACCAGGTTGACCCGTTGGGCGTCGCGGTTGGTCGCGCGCAGATAGTCGATGGTCGACTGGCTGATCGGGAAGAAGCCGCAGGTGGCGCCGTATTCGGGAGCCATGTTGGCGATGGTCGCCTGGTCCTCGATGGTCAGGTTGGCGAGGCCGTTGCCGAAGAACTCGACGAACTTGCCGACGACGCCCTTCTTGCGCAGCATCTGGGTGACGGTCAGCACCAGGTCGGTGGCGGTCGCGCCTTCAGGCAGGGCGCCGGTCAGGCGGAAGCCGATCACTTCCGGGATCAGCATCGGGATGGCCTGGCCGAGCATCGCGGCCTCGGCCTCGATGCCGCCAACGCCCCAGCCCAGCACCGACAGGCCGTTGACCATGGTGGTGTGCGAATCGGTGCCGACGACGGTGTCGGGATAGGCGACGTCCGCCTCAGGGTGGCCGGCGTCCGGCGCGGTCCAGACGGTCTGGGCGAGGTATTCCAGGTTCACCTGGTGGCAGATGCCGGTGCCCGGGGGCACCACGCGGAAGTTGTTGAAGGCGGACGAGCCCCAGCGCAGGAAGCGGTACCGCTCGATGTTGCGCTCGTATTCCTTGTCGACGTTATCGCCATAGCTTTTGGCCGTGCCGAAGTAGTCGACCATCACCGAGTGGTCGATGACCAGGTCGACTGGGATCAGCGGGTTGATCTTGGTCGGGTCGGCGCCCAGCAGGTTCATCGCGTCGCGCATGGCGGCCAGGTCGACGACGGCCGGCACGCCGGTGAAGTCCTGCATCAGCACGCGGGCCGGGCGGAAGCTGATCTCGTGCTCGACGCCGCCCTTGTTTTCGATCCAGGCGGCGATCGCCTTGAGGTCGGCTTCGGTGGTGTCGGCGCCGTTTTCATTGCGAAGCTGGTTCTCGAGCAGAACCTTCATTGACACGGGCAGGCGGCTCACGCCTTTCAGACCGGCGTCTTCCGCAGCGCTCAGGCTGTAGTAGACGTAGGATGCGCCGCCGACCACGAGGGTCCGGCGGGTTTGCAGGCTGTCGATAGACGCCATGTGGGGGAGTCCTTTCCTGTTCTCGGCCGCCCGAAAACCACTTCCGGGATCGCGCGCTCGGAAAGGACTCACAGCGTCCCCCCCGGCGCGGCGTACCTCCCCGCGCGCACGCGGGGGGCCGATGCCGGGCTGCATACTCCGCGTCGCGCCAAACGTCCATGTTGGCGTCAGGGGCTTTGCGAGCCGTTCTCAGGTGGGCGCATGATTTCAACGCTGCAGATCGAGGATCTCGCGATCCGCCGGGGCGAACGGCTGTTGTTCGAACATCTCGACTTCACAGTTTCGGCCGGCGAAGCGGTGGCCCTGACCGGCCGCAACGGCGCGGGCAAGACCAGCCTGCTGCGAGCGATCGCCGGCCTGCTGCGGCCGGCGGCGGGGACGGTCCGGTTCGACGGCGCGCCGGACGCCGACGAGGCCCGGTCGCGCGACCTGCACCTGATCGGGCATCTGGACGGGCTCAAGGGCGGCCGCACGGCGCGCGAGGAACTGGCCTTCGCCGCCGGCTGGTGCGGCGCCGACGCCGCGGGTCTCGCCCGGGCGGCCGAGGCGCTCGACCTCGGGCGTCTGCTGAACCTCGAGGTGCGCAAGCTTTCCGCCGGCCAGCGGCGGCGAGTCGCCCTGGCGCGGCTGGTGGCGGCGCCCCGGACCCTGTGGCTGCTGGACGAGCCGTTGTCGCCGCTGGACAGCGTCTGGCGCGCGCGCGTCGGCGCCCTGATCGCTGAACACCTGGAGGGCGGCGGCATGCTGCTGGCGGCCGTGCACGATCCCCTGCCGGTGCCGGGCCGCACCGTGGAGATCGGCGGATGAACCCGCTGGCCGTCCTGTTGCGCCGCGAGCTGGCCCTGGCCTGGGGCCGGGGCGGCGGACCGCTGCCCGCCCTGGCCTTCTACGCCGGGGTGACGACCCTCCTGCCGCTGGCGATCGGTCCCGAGCCGGAGAAGCTCGCCGTCATCGCGCCGGGCATCGCCTGGCTGTGTCTCGCACTCGCCTCCCTGCTGTCGCTGGAACGGGTGTTCGAGCGCGACCATGAGGACGGGGCCCTCGACCTCCTGGCGCTCGGCGGACCGCCGCTGGAGGCGATCTGCGCCATCAAGGCCCTGGCCCAGTGGCTGTCGACGGGTCTGCCGCTGGCTTTCGCCGCGCCGGTGGCCGCGCTGATGCTCGGCGCGCCGGTCGGACTGGCGCCGGTGGTCTTCCTCTGCGCGCTCATCGGCGGGCTGGCGTTCGCCTTCGTCGGCGGCCTGGGCGCGGCGCTCGCCCTGGGCAGCCGGCGCGGCGGCCTGCTGATCGCGGTGATCGTCCTGCCGCTGTTCGCCCCGCCGGTGATCTTCGGCGGCGGCGCGCTCAGCCAGGCGGCGATGGGGGCGGGGCAGGTCTCGGGACTGCTGTTGCTCTGCGGCTGGGCCCTGGCCGCGGTCGCGCTGAGCCCGCTGGCGATGGCCGCGGCCTGTCGCAACGCGCTCGACTGATCTGCGTCCGGACTGAAACAAACCGGTGGTCTTCAGACAAACGCGCGCCACAGAGACCCGGCATGGTGGCGACACAGGAAATCCGGATCGGGAGCCATCCAATGACCAAGACCTTTTCACGCGTCGCCCTGCTGGCCGGGGCGATCGCCCTGACCGGCCTCGCCACGGCGTCTGCCCAGACCGCGCCCGCCCCCGGCGGGGACGCTCCACGAATGGAACGGCGTGTCATGATCATGGGTGGCCCGGGCGGTCCCGGCATGCGCCACCCCGGTGGTCCGGGCATGGGCGGCAGGCACGGCCCGATGGATCCTGAAAAGCACATGCAGCATCTGCGCGATGTGCTGCAGCTTCGGGCCGACCAGGAAGGCGCCCTGAAGGCCTTCGCCGCCGCCATGAAGCCGCCCGAGCGCCCCGCCCCGGCCGCCGGAGCCGCGGCGCCCGCCGCGCCGGAGCGGCCGAAGACCACGCCCGAGCGGCTGGCCCGCTCCGAGAAGATGATGGCCGAGCACCAGGCCGGGATGCGCAAGCGCAATGACGCCATCCGCGCCTTCTACGCCCAGCTGTCGCCCTCGCAGCAGAAGGCGTTCGACGCCCTGCACATGGGCCGGCCGGGCATGCGGCACGGCCCTGGCGGACCGGGCGAGCGCCGGGTCCGGGTCATTCGCCGCGGCGGGCCTGACGGCGGACCTGGTCGTCCCATGGCGATGGACGCCGACGGCGCCCCCGGCCCGATGGCGTTCCTCGACGGCGATGAGGATGAGTTCGAGTTCGAGATCGAGCTCGGCGAAGGGCCCGACGCGCCGGATCAGTAATTTCCCTGACTTGCCCGTCGGTCGCCCAGGCGTTAACCGGCGGGCATGTTCGCCTTTCTCGCCAACCCCGACAGGTTCATGGCCTTCTCCCGGAGGGCCGCGCCGATATTCGGGGCTCTGGCCGTCGCCCTGATCGCCGTCGGGCTCTGGTTCACCTTCGCCGCACCGGAGGACTACCAGCAGGGCGATACCGTCCGGATCATGTTCATCCATGTGCCGGCCGCCTATCTGGCGATGTTCAGCTACGTCTGCCTGGGCGTGGCCAGCTTCCTGTCGCTCATCTTCCGGCATGCCCTGGCGGACGCGGCGGCCAAGGCCTGCGCCCCGCTGGGGGCCGCCTTCACCGCCCTGGCCCTGGTCACCGGCGCCCTGTGGGGCAAGCCGATGTGGGGAACCTGGTGGGTCTGGGACGCGCGCCTGACCTCGGTGCTGGTGCTGTTCCTGTTCTGGCTCGGCTACATGGCCCTGCGCGCGGCGATCGATGACGAGACCCGGGCCGGCCGGGCCGCGGCGATCCTCGCCCTCGTCGGCCTGGTGAACCTGCCGGTGATCCACTACTCGGTCGAGTGGTGGAACAGCCTGCACCAGGGCGCGACGGTGTTCGCCGCCGAGCGCGAGAATCGCCTGCCGGCCGTCTATCTCATCCCCATGGCGCTGATGGCGCTCGGCTACACCTCGGCCTTCGGATCGCTGTGGCTGGTGCGCATACGGGCGGAAGTCTGGCGCCGCCGCGCCGCGGTACTGGCCCTCCAGGCGGCGGGAGACTGACCATGCTCGACTTCGACGCCGGAAAATACGCCGCCTACGTCTGGCCCTCGTTCCTGCTCACGGTCCTGGCGTTCGGCTGGATGATCGCCGACAGCCTCGCCCGCGCGCGTCGCTGGAAACGCGAGGTCGAGGCCCGGACGAAGGATCGCCCGTGAAGCGCGGCCTGGCCTTCATTCCGCTCCTCGCCCTGGTCCTGCTGGGCGTGCTGTTCGCCGGCTACTCGCTGAAGCGCAATCCGCAGATCCAGCCCTCGGCCATGGTCGGCCGGCCGGCTCCCGACCTCTCCCTGCCCGATCTCGGGACGGGCCAGAAGGTTTCCCTGCGCGCCACGATCCAGGGGCCCGCGCTGGTCAATTTCTACGCCTCCTGGTGCGCGCCCTGCGAGCTGGAGGCCCCGGCCCTGATGCGGCTGAAGGCCCAGGGCGTGCGCGTCATCGGCATCGGCTACAAGGACGCGCCGGAGAACAACCTGGCCTTCCTCGCGCGGGTCGGCGACCCGTTCGCGGCCAAGCTGCTCGACCGCGACGGCCGCGCGGGTCTGGAGTTCGGCGTGACCGGCGTTCCGGAAAGCTTCCTGATCGACGCCTCGGGCGTGATCACCGCCAAGTTCACCGGCGAACTGACGCCGGACGACGAGCGGAAGATCCGCGCGGCAACCGGACGTTAACCACGACGGGCCATCTTCGCGTCTCGTTAACCATACGCTCGTGAGACGCCCGTGAATCCCGTCCGACCCAATATCTGGGCCAACGTCCCGCCGCCCGGCCAGGGCGGGAGTGCGGGCGGGGCGAAGACCGCGGCGCAACGCGCCTTCTTCGATCAGGCGCTCGGCAAGGCGACAGGCGCGGCACAGCCGCAACCGCAGACGGCCGTGGCGCGGAGTCAGGCCCAACCGCAGCCTGTCCAACGCATGCCGACGGACCAGCCTGGCGAACAACCGACGAAGATCCTGCGCCCCGGGTCGTTGCTGGACATCCGCGTCTAGAGCGTTCGACGGTTAAGTTGGTGCATAGCCGGCATGTTGGAAGTAGTTGGCGCATTCCTGGGGTGTGAAGGCGTCGAGGACTTGGCCGATCCTGTCCCAGAGATTGTCTCGGGTGCGTTCGGATGCCTTGCGCAG